>NZ_LT629762.1:2705000-3305000 GCF_900105155.1 Pseudomonas prosekii | reverse complement strand
GGGTTAGGGTGAGGGGTGGATCTTGAGCCCTACCCCACAATCCCGCGAACAATGAAGTACAACAACGAAGGCCCCAACAAACACCCAAGCCCGGTATGGAACGTCGCGGTCAACGCCCCATAAGGCACCAACCGCCGATCCGTCGCCGCCAGCCCCGCCGTCACGCCGCTCACGGTTCCGGCCAAGCCGCCGAAGACCATCGCCGAGCGCGGGTTGTCCAAGCCCATCCATTTCGCCGCCATCGGCGTGCCGACCATCACCAGAATCGCCTTGATCAACCCGGTGGCAATCGACAACGCCACCACATCCGAACTCGCGCCAATCGCCGCCCCGGTCACTGGCCCGACGATGTAAGTCACCGCGCCCGCGCCGATGGTGGTCATGCTCACCGCATCGCGATAGCCGAACGCCCAGGCAATGCTCGCGCCGACAATAAACGGCAGGATCGTGCCCAGCAGCAGCGCAATCACCCCGATCATTCCAGCCTTCTTCGCCTCGGTGGCCTGCACCTCGAACGCCGTCGCGACAATCGCAAAGTCGCGCAGCATCGCGCCGCCCATCAAACCGATGCCGGAGAACAGCGTCAGGTCCGCCAGGCCTTTTTGCCCGCCGGTCATGGTGCCGCCGACCCACGCCAGCACCAGGCCGATGACAATGGCAATCGCCGAGCCGTGAATCCGCCCGAACGTCAGGCGTTTCGACAACACCACCGACACCCACATGATCACGCCGACAAACGCGAACGCCGTGACCAGACCGTTATGTTCCAGGCCTTTCTCGATGAGATCCCACATATCAGCGCCCCCCTACCGGCGTGCCAACCGGGGAGATTTCCTGCGGTTCGTCGGGCAACGGTTCGCCCTTGTGCGTGCGGCTGATCAGCGCAATCGTGCCGCCGCAAATCACCACCGAAGCGATCGCCGCCAGCACCGCCACCGGGCCGCCGTGCAGCGCAGTGACGACGTTTTGCTGCGCCGCCATCGCCACCACCACCGGAATGTACATTGCGCCCCAGAAGCCGACGCCCATCTCGCAATCCTTGGTCATGCCGCCGCGCTTCTGCATCCACAGCCGCGCGCAGATCAACAGGATCATCGCGATCCCGACCCCACCGACGTTGGACTTCACGCCCAGCAACACGCCCAGCGCGTCACCCATGATCACCCCTGCCAGCGTACAGATCGCCAACAGCGCCACACCGTAAATAATCATTGTTGTAGTTCCTCAAGTTGCGTCGTCGAATGTTGTTTTTGTTGTTCGAAGCCTGAGTCGGGTGATCTAGAGTTGGCGGGTTCCCTCCTCACGCAACAGCGCTTGCAAGGTGTCGAGCCGCGCACCGTCGAAGGCGATCACGCTGCCCTGCTCGAACACCCGGCGCGCCAGCCCGGTCAGCACGGCGCCGGGCGGCAGTTCGATCTGCAGCCGCACGCCGCGCTCGTAAGCGCTTTGCACCGTGCCACGCCAATCGACGACGCGACACATGTTGAACGCGAGGTCGTCGCGCAAGGCTTCAACATTGCTGATCGGCCGGGCGCGGCTGCCGCTCAGGTAGCCTGTCGCCGGGGTTTGCAAACGTACCTTGGCGAAGGCTTCGGCAAGGGTTTGCGCCGGCGCATCCAGCAGCGGGCAGTGCGACGGCACGCTGACGGCCAAGCGTTTAGCCAGGCCTGCGCCGCGTTGTCTGGCCAACTGCGCCACGGCGTTCATCGCTTCATCGCTGCCGGCAATCACCACTTGGTTATCGGCGTTGATATTGGCCAGATACACCGGCGTTTCTTTGCTGTGAACCTGCGCCAGCAGCGTTTCGACGGTGGATAAATCCAGGCCGATAATCGCGGTCATGCCGTAGCCCTGTGGATAAGCCTGCTGCATCAGCTCGCCGCGCAGGCTGACCAGATGCAGCGCGTCGCTGAAGCGCAAAGCACCGGCGACCACCGCTGCCGGATAGGCGCCGATGGACAGCCCGGCGACATACTCTGCGGCCATCGCCAGTTGCCGTGAAGCCGCGACACCAGCGATCAGCAGGCACAGTTGAACCGCTCTGGTCGATCGCAACGCGTCGGCAGAATCGAGCAGCAAGACGTCTTCGCCGAGCACTTCACTCGCCTCGTCGAGCGTTTCCCGAGGCAACCGATGGAGCATGCCCGGCTGCTGCGCGCCCTGACCGGGGAACACCAGCAAACTGCTCACGCCGCTTGCTCCTGCGGGTGCCACGGATCCATCACCAGACAGGCCTGATGAGCGTTTTTCAACAGGACCCGGCGCGCTGGCCCGGCCCATTCGCGCAGGGCGACGGCGCCGCAAGGTGTCTGCAATTGCAGGTCAACCTGGCAGGCTGCGTTGTCGATAATCTTCAGTAGCGCCCGAGCCTGGGCACGGCTCAAGGGTTGCGGCGTACGCAGAATCAGATCGAGATCGCTGCGCTCATGCAGCGCTTGAACACCGCTGGCCAACTCAAACCCGGCGCTGCCGCTGATGCCCCAGACAAAACCACAGCCATCGAGCATCGGCCGCAGCTGATTCAGTGCACGTAACGCCGGCAAATCCCGATCAACCAGAACGTGGCAGAGGTCTTCCGGTTTGACCCGACGCTGAATCGCTTCGACCGCCATCAGCGTGGCAAAACGCTGCTCACGCAACGGCCCGCGCACGCCGACCGCGATCTGACCCGGCGCGCTCAACGCTCGCCGAACCACCACCGGATGACTGGCACTGAGCGCTTCGCTCACCCACGCCGGCGCGTCCGCAGGCAACTGCTGCGGGGTCATGCCCCAGAGCAAGTCATGCGCCAGAAACGTCTTCACCACTGCGCTCTCAGCAATTCGCGAACCTGGCTCGACGCCGCGCGGTTGCTGGCGCCGAGGCGGCTGCTGAGGTCGCAGCCCTTCGCGGCGACATCGGCCATCGCTTGACCGAGGCATTCGCTCACGCGCGACACATCCTGCGCCGTCGGCTGTTCAATCTGCTCCACTGACAAGGTTTCCCAGAGCAAACCGAGGCTGGCGTAACTTTCAATGTCATAGGCCATCGGCGGCACGCTGGCGGCCAGCGCTTCGAGTTCCTCGACACTGCGCAAGGTCACCCGCGCTGCCGAAGCCTTGCCCATCGCGTGGACCATGACGCCCGGATCGCGCAGCGCAATCAGCCGGTTGGCTTGATAACCGTGGGCGAGAAATGCGCCGGACATTGCCTTGCCGACCAGCAGACCGATCACGGCATGGCCGGCCAATCGAGCGCGCGCGTAACTGTCTGCGGCACCGGCCAAGGCTTGGTGAATACCGAGGGCTTCTTCGCGGCGACCGTAGGCTTGGCTTGGTACGTCGACGATGGCGATCAAAGCGCGCTTCTGCGATTTGTCACTGTCGGCCGCAATAACTTCCTCCACGGCTTTGGCCAAACCCCAACCTTCAAGCAATCCAACCTCGCCATTGCGCGCACGGGCGAAGCGGTTGTCGGGATCGGTCACCACAGCGATAAATCGCACGGTTTGGTCGCCCAAAACACCGTCGGCGACTTTCAGCGAGGCGGGCAAACCTTCAACAGGTTTGGCGCCGCTGCTCAAAGCATTGAACCAGTTCAAACCTCTCATGAGCGCTCTCCTTGATACAGATCGCGAACCACTGAAGGTTCGATTTGCGGTTCAGCATCCAGCCGCGCCAAACGCTGCAGAAACAGTGCGGATTGCTGGCTACGTTGCTGCGCCGGCAAACCTTGCTTGAGCAAATCACTGACCTGCTGCTGAATCTGCGCCACATCATCGGCGACATAACGATCCGCCAAACCACTGGCAAACCGCTGCTCGCCACCGGTCAGGCTCCAGATAAACGGACGATCCCGCGAGTCGTATTCCTCAAGACCCGCTTCCTGCTCGATCACCTGCGGACCATTCAAGCCAAGCCGCGCTTCTTGGGTCACCAGCAGATAACTGCACAACCCGGCCGCAATCGACATCCCGCCAAAACAACCGACACTGCCGGCCACCACGCCAATCACGGGTTGGTACTGGCGCAGATCGACAATCGCTGCGTGAATATCGGCAATCGCCGCGAGCCCGAGATTGGCTTCCTGCAACCGCACGCCGCCGGTTTCCAGCAACAGCACGGCGCGGGTTGGAATGCCTTTGCGGTTGTCTTCGGCGGCCAGTTCCAGCGCACCGGCGATCTTCGCGCCGCCGACTTCGCCGAGGCTGCCGCCCTGAAACGCGCCTTCAATCGCGGCGATCACCACCGGCAATCCACCGATGCTGCCCTTGGCGATCACCACGCCGTCGTCGGCTTGCGGCACCACGCCCTGGCGCGACAGCCATGGCGACATGACTCGTTGAAAAGGGTCGAGCAATTCGCGAAAGGTCCCGGCGTCGAGCAAGGCTTTCGCCCGTTGCCGGGCGCCGAGTTCTACGAAGCTGCGTCTTTGCAGGGATGGCTGGAGGAGATCAGTCATGGCCAATCTCCTCAAAGCCTTGCTCCAGACGCAGACGCACCACGCCCGGGGTCGCGCCGAAGTCGTGGATATCGATGACCATCGCTGGCGGCGTCTGCCCGTCGAACATCCGCGCAAACAGATGCTGCCAGCGCTGTTCGGCACCGTTGACCGAGGTCTGCACCTGAATCGTCAGTTTGCCGGCCTGCCCCGGTTCGATCAGCACTTCCAGATCGCCCGAGCCGACACAGCCCACCAGCGTCCGCCCGCGCGGCGGCTGCCCGGCGGGGAATTCAAAGGATAAGGTTTCCATCAGAAAGCTCCGGACTCGATACGGTCGATGAACAGGCAAGCGGCGAGCAAGTCAGCAGCGCCGCCGGGCGAGGCGTTCAACGCGATTAATTGTTGGTCCAGCTCATGCAAACGCCGACGCCCGCCGAGGCTGGCACTGCCGCCCGCGTCGAGCACCGCTTGCGCGCCGAGTTGCATGGTTTGCAGACCGGTTTCGCCGGCGCGGTAGAGCACACAGGTGTCGGCCAGTCGGGTCATGATTGCGAGCAAGGCGTCGAGGCGCGCGTTCTGCTCGCCGTGACCGAGGGCGCGGCTGCGCTTGAGTTGCGGCAATGCGCGTTGCAGCACTGCCGGAAAACCTAGCTGCGCTTCTTCGCGGGCACCGCGCGCGCCGTAGCGCTGGGCGACTTGGGCGCCGTGGCTGAGTGGGCGTGGGGCGAAGCGGTCGTCGAGTAACGCCAGACGTGCCGCGCACAACGTGACGGCGCTGGCATTGGTGGTGATGTTTTCCAGTGCGGCGGCGGCGACCAACAGGCCCAACGCCCAAATTGCCCCGCGATGGGTATTTACGCCGTTGGTGGTGGTGAGCATGGCTTGCTCGCCTTCGCGGCCAATGCGCCCGAGGGCTTCGCGCAGCGGCAAACCGACGGCGCCAAACTGGATCGCCGCCTCGGCCATTTCCTTGAACGCCGGCCACAGTGACAACGCCGAGGCGTGCATCAAACCGAGGTGCAAATCGCTGTGTGCACCGTTGCCGCGACGGTCAACCAGTGCCGGTTTCGGCGACAGGTCCGCTTCGTCGATCAGCGCGTCGACCGCCAGATCGGCCAGCCGATCGGCCAGCGTCAGCGGTTTGGATTGCAGATTAAGTGCGTGCATTTACCAACTCCTGAACTTGGCGGGCGGGTTGTAGAGGCCGCCGGACCACTCGACCAGATCGGCCACACTTTTCGCCGCGAGCAATTCGCGGGTGGCGTCGGTGCGGCGGATGCCGAGGTCTTCGGGCAAGGCGATCAAGCCTTCGCGGCGCATGCGCGCGGTGTCTTTCGGGTTGTGGCGCAGACCAATAGCGGTGACGCCGGCGACTGCGGCGATCATGGCTTGGCGTTCCTCCAGCGAACGCGCCTTGTACAGATAGGCGATGCCTTCTTCGGTCAGCAAGTGAGTGACGTCGTCGCCGTAAATCATGATCGGTGCTAGCGGCATACCGCTTTTACGCGCGACTTCGACCGCGTCGAGGGTTTCGACAAAGGTCGGTTTGCCGCCCTCCTGGAACGTCTCGACCATTTGCACCACGAGTTTTTTACCGCGTTCGAGCAAGGCTTCCGGCGCATCGTCGTGGCGCATGTCGAGCCAGGCCGGGGTGCCGTGGCGGCGACCGCGCGGGTCGTGGCCCATGTTCGGCGCGCCGCCAAAACCGGCGAGGCGCCCGCGAGTGACGGTGGAGGAATGGCCATCGCCATCGACTTGCAGGGTCGCGCCGATGAACAAGTCCACCGCGTATTGCCCGGCGAGTTGGCAGAACATCCGGTTGGAACGCAGCGAGCCGTCCCGGCCGGTGAAGAACACGTCCGGCCGCGCGGCGATGTAGTTTTCCATCCCGAGTTCGGTGCCGAAGCAATGCACGCTTTCGACCCAGCCACTTTCGATCGCCGGGATCAGCGTCGGGTGCGGGTTGAGCGTCCAGTTACGGCAGATTTTGCCTTTGAGGCCGAGGGATTCGCCGTAGGTCGGCAGGATCAATTCGATGGCGGCGGTGTTGAAACCGATGCCGTGGTTCAGCGACTGCACGTTGTGTTTTTCGTAAATCCCGCGAATCGCCATCATCGCCATCAACACGTGCACAGGCTTGATGTGCCGTGGATCGCGGGTGAACAGTGGCTCGATGTAGAACGGCTTGTCGGCCACCACCACGAAGTCGACCCAAGATGCGGGGATGTCGACGCGAGGCAGGTCGCTGACGTCGTCGACCAATTGGTTGACCTGGACGATGACGATGCCGTCGCTGAAGGCGGCTGGTTCGATAAGCGCTGGAGTGTCTTCAGTGCTCGGGCCGGTGTAGATATTGCCGGCGCGGTCGGCCATGAAACCGGCCGAGAGCACGACGTTGGGGATCAGGTCCACCACCAGTCGCGCATAGAGTTCGATGTAAGTGTGGATCGCGCCGATTTCCAGCAAACCGTCTTCAAGCAATTGGCTGATGCGCAGGCTCTGGGTGCCGGCGAAGGAGAAATCGAGCTTGCGAGCGATGCCGCGTTCGAACAGGTCGAGGTGCTCGGAGCGCCCGACGCTGGGCATGATCATGTGCAAGTCGTGAAGCTTGGCCGGATCGGCCTTGGCCAGCGAGCGCGAGAGGAAATCCGCCTGTTTCTGGTTATTGCCTTCGAGCACCACGCGGTCGCCGGGCAAGATCAACGCCTCCAGCGCCGCGACAATCTTGTCGGTCGGCAACACCACGCCGTCGGCCAAACCTTTCACCAACTCAAGCCGCCGCTGCTTCTCGCTGCGCCGCCGCGTCCATCGCGCGTTGGGGGAAATTGTTGTTGTCATGACCACTCCACGGGTTCGCTGTCGTGGGAGCCACCTTAGGAGCGTTGGGTGGGGGGTATCAATCAAGCAGAGTGTTGGATTGTTACGGTTAGGGTAATGGTTTGAAATATTGGGTGGCTGTTAGATCCACCCCCTCACCCTAACCCTCTCCCCAGAGGGGCGAGGGGACTGACCGAGTTGTTCTTGGAGCTACATCGACCTGAAAGACCGAGCCGAACTCAGGATTTGAAAGGCGCAGCCGTATAGATCTGAATGCCCGGGTCGAACTCAGGAGTTGAAAGGCGCAGCCGTATAGATCTGAATGTCCGGGTCGAACTCAGGATTTGAAAAGCGTGGAGATCTGCTCCCTTTCCCCCTCTCCCCTCTGGGGAGAGGGCTGGGGTGAGGGGTGGATTTCGGATACGCCTGGTTTTTATGTTCAAACACCCATCCCAATCGACCAGTCCCAAAAAAGGACCGATCAGTCCCTTTTTGGGACTCTTCAACCCTTCCCCGCCAAATGGGGATTTGTGTTTAAAAGTTGCGCGACAGGAGGGGTGAGCGGCTACGTGGTCTGGCGTTGTTGCCTACAGCAATGCGGGAAGCCGCTGACTGGTGGGGTTTTGCGTTGATCGTTATCGTTTCCGGGTCGCTGCCAATTCAGCGACCGGGTCTGGAAACCCGAGAACAGGATCAATGCACATGACATACTGCGGCGCTTTTTTTGCCCCGTAGCTCTAAGTTATGGCGGCTGTGCGTGGGAGACCTTCGGGTCTGCCGGGTTTGATCCTTTCTCGGTTTTTCCAGTCCGCGTACAGCTGCCACCCTTTTCGTCTGGAAAACGAAAAATGGCAGCTCCATTACTACAAGGATCTTCGCCATGTTCAAACCAACTCCCAACCCGCCGGAAACCGACACCAGTTCCGAAGCCTCCCTCGAAGCCGAAAAACTCAAGGAAGCCGCCGACCGCGTCTTCGCCCATTACTTCCCGCCCGCCCAAGAAAAACCGGGCAAGCGCCGCAAACACTCCCTCTTCACCGTCTCCCCCGATATCGACACCGAAGCCCTTCTGGCCAATGCCTCCGAAGACCTGCTGTCCATCAGCGCCATTGCAGCCGATCTGGCGGACGATGTAGAAGGATCACGCCGCTCGGTAGCCTTGGCGCTCAGCCGCATGGCCGATGGGGTGCAGTTGTTGGTGGAACGGGCGTTGGATCATAACGAGGCGTTGCAGATGAACGCTCAGGCCGGGGTTTAGCGCAGAAACCCTTGTGGCGAGGGGGCTTGTCGGAACGCCGCATCGCCCCGTTCGGCTGCGCAGCAGTCGTAAAATCATGGCGTGGGGTGTACCTGATACACCTCGGTTACAGGTTTTGGGGCCGCGTCGCGATCCAACGGGGGCAAGCCCCCTCGCCACAGGGATCCGGTCAGACCAGACCCGCACTTACAAGCAACTCCTCCAGCGCCAACAAATCCGGCACCTTCGCCACTTGTTCCCCAATCTGCACCGCCGCTTGTTCCAGCGGGCACAGCGGCACATCGACGTAGCTCAACTGACTATCGAGCTTGTAAGAGCGCGGAATCCCCTGCACCAGCAGCGCGATGAATTTCAACTCCGGGCGCCCGCCGAGCGCGTTGAGGATGACGATTCTCACGCGTTCGCCGATCACCACTTTGCTGCCGCACGCTGACTCGAAACTCAGCAACGGAATCTGCCGATTACGCCACGTCACCAGGCCCAAATACCACGGCGGTGTGTCGAGGTCGAATGCCGCCGGTTGATAGTCGATCAACTCGGCGACCGCGACGTTCGGCAGGATCAAATTGCGATCCGCCAATGGCAGCAACAGCCCGGTGAGGTTGCTGGTACGATGTTCATGCATGGGTTTTGCTCCACAGCGCGATGCTTTCGAGCAGCACGGTTTCCTGATACGGCTTGCCGAGGTAGTCGTTGACGCCGATGGCCATCGCGCGGTCGCGGTGTTTCTGGCCGGTGCGCGAGGTGATCATGATGATCGGCAAGTGCTGCAGACGCTCGTCGGCGCGCACTTGGGTGGCAACTTCGAAGCCATCCATGCGCGGCATTTCGATGTCCAGCAGCATCACGTCGGGCAGGTGATCTTCGAGCAGGAGCATGGCGTCGACGCCGTCCTTGGCGGTCAGCACGTTCATGCCGTGGCGCTCGAGCAAACGGCTGGTGACCTTACGCACGGTCACCGAGTCATCCACCACCAACACCAGCAACGGTTTATGCGGCTCGGCTTCCGGTTCCTGAGTCACCCGCCGTTGCGGCACGCGCGTCTGCATGGCGCGGATCGGCGCGAGCAAATCGATGATCAGCACCACCCGCCCGTCACCCAGAATCGTCGCCCCGGACAAGCCCTGCACCGCCGCGAATTGCGCGCCGAGGCTCTTCACCACAATCTCCCGCGTGCCCGCCATCGAATCCACTTGCACGGCGATGTGCCGCTCGTTGCATTGCACCAGCAACACCGGCAATGGCAGGCTCTGGCCCAACAGTTTCGGGCGTGTGCTGGTTTTCAGCAGTTCGCCGAGGTAGCACAGTTCGTAGTCCTGCCCGGCGTATTTGTAGGTCGGCGGATCGAGTCGGTAATGCCCTTCGAGTTCGCTGGGCAGCACGCGGACGATGCCGTCGATGGTGTTCAGCGGGATCGCGTATTGATCCTCACCGCACTGCACCATCAGCGCGCGGTTGACCGACACGGTGAACGGCAGCCGAATGCGGAAGTGCACGCCCTGCCCCGGCACCGAGTCGATGACCATGCTGCCGCCGAGCTGCCGCACTTCCTCGTGAACCACGTCCATGCCGACGCCGCGCCCGGAAATCTGGGTGATTTTCTCTGCAGTGGAAAACCCCGGTTGCAGGATGAATTGCAGCACGTCGCGGTCGCTGATATCGCTGTCCGGCGCGAGCAAACCGCGCTTGATTGCCTTGCGCCGCACCGCGTCCAGCGGCACACCGGCGCCGTCGTCGCGGATGTCGAAAATGATGTCGCCGCCCTCGCGCGCCAGATCGAGAGTGATCCGTCCCTGCGCCGGTTTGCCCGCCGCGAGCCGCACTTCGGCGGACTCCAAACCGTGATCCACGGCGTTGCGCAGCATGTGTTCGAGCGGCGCGGCCATGCGCTCCAGCACATTGCGATCCATCTCGCCCTCAGCGTTGCCGACGACGAACTCGACGTCTTTACCGAGCTCGCTGGCGACCTGACGAACGATGCGTTTCAAGCGCGGCAGCATTCGTTCGAACGGCACCATGCGCGTGCGCATCAGGCCTTCCTGCAATTCGGTGTTGATCCGGCCCTGCTGTTGCAGCAGGTTGTCGGCATCCTGATTGCGCCGGTCGAGGGTTTCCTTGAGGTCGAGCAAGTCCGAGGCGGATTCGAACAACGCGCGCGACAGTTGCTGCAACTGCGAATGACGGTCCATTTCCAGCGGATCGAATTCTTCGTAACCGAGGCGTTCGGCCTCGACTTGCTGGCGGCTGAGAATCCGCCCCTGGGTTTCGGTGTCGATCCGCCGTAACTGATCGCGCATGCGCTCGATGGTGGTTTCCATCTCGTTCAACGCTACGCGCGCATCGTTGACCTGTTGCTCGATGCGGCCACGGAAGATCGACGTTTCGCCGGCCAGATTGACCAGATCGTCGAGCAATTCGGCCGAGACCTTGACCATGTCGGCGCCCGCATCCGGCGCCGGCGCTTCGGGTTTTACAACAATCGGCGCAGCTGTCGGCACGCTGATCGGCGCTACCACCGGAGCAACAACAGCATCAACAACCGGCGCTGGCGGCTCAGCCTGATGGTTGAAGTTCTTGATCGCCTCGATCAACCGATCCGCGGGCGGACACGCTTGCCCGGCGCGGATCGCGTCGAGCATCTGCGCCAAGCGGTCCTGGCTGCTTTGCAGCAAGGTGAACAGCGCCGCCGTCGGTTGCAGCATGCCCGCCGACAAGCCTTCGTAGAGGAATTCCAGTTCATGCGCCAAGTCACCAATCGGCGCGATTTCTACCATCCGCGCGCCGCCCTTCAGCGTGTGCAGATCGCGCAGCAGGGTTTCCACTTCCTGGCGATTGGACGGCTCGGCCTGCCAGCGCAACAACGCCGCGCCGGAGTTTTCGATGATGTCGAAACCTTCTTCGAGGAAGATCTCCAGCAGCTCCGGATCATGCCCCGGGGAATCGGGCGCGGCGGGCGGTTCTGCCGTTTCAACGCTGTTCGAATGGCTTTGGCGGAACTGCCGGATCGCTTCGATCACTTCGTCGGGATCGCCCAACGGTTGCTGCTGTTGCTGCTGTTGCAACTGCTCAAGCAGCAGCGCCAAGCGGTCATGACTGGTTTGCAGCAACTGCGCCAGCGCGGCGCTGTGGCTGTAGCGGCGGTCGACCAGGCCTTCGTAAAGGTTCTCCAGTTCGTGCGCGAGGTCACCGACCGCCTCGATCTCGGCCATCCGCGCGCCACCCTTGAGCGTGTGCAAATCGCGCTGCAAGGATGACAGCGGCGCGGCGTTGTCCGGGTCGCCGAGCCAGCGCTGCAAGGCCTGGCCGGCGCTTTCGAGAATATCCGCGGCTTCTTCGAGGAAGATCGCAACGATCTCGTCGTCGTGCTCGATGTGCGTCGCGGTGTGCGACAGCTCGGCGGTGGCATTGCCGAGTTCACGAATGCTCAGCGTGCGGCTGCCGTCGCTGCGAATCAGGCCCATGGCCGACGGGTCGAGGCTGGTATCGAGCAAACCGCGCAAGGCCCGGACCCGCTCCGGTTGCGGGCTGACTTCCTGGCCGGCGGCCAGTTCGTCGAGCATGTTGATCAGCGCTTCATGGGCACTTTGCGCCTCATGGAAAAAGCCGTCGCTGACCGCTAGGCTGCTCTCTTCCACCGCGCCATAAAGGTCGAGCAAGGCTTCGCAGAGTTCGTCCACCGGGTGCAGATCGGCGAGGTGCGCGCCTTCGCCGAGGGTGGTCAATTCGTCGAGCAACGCGCTGAGTTCCTGGCGCTCGCCGGGGTGTTCTTGCCAGCGGCGCAGCAGGCTTTCGGCGTCGAGCAGGATGTCCATGCCCTGGGCGAGAAAGTTGTTGATCAGTTGTGGATCGCGTTTGACCCGCAAGCCACGGTTCGGCGCGCTGAGCAGCGCTTCGAGGCGTTCATCGAACAACGCGTGAGTGCGCTCGATCAACGAGCGCGCGCCGGGAATCTGCGCCAGCGGATCCGTCTTGAGTTGGCGCAAACCGAGGCGGAACAAGCCTTCGGCTTCGAGCAGCAATTCAACTTCGTCGAGGTCCAGCGCGATCAAATGCGCCTTGTATTCACGCGCCAGTTGGTCGAGCGGCCCGGCGAGTTCGGCAATCGGCAACACACCGGCCATCGACGCGCTGCCCTTGAGCGTGTGCAGTGCGCGCTGCAATTCATCGCTGGCCTGCAACGGCACGTGCTCGGCGGCTTGATCGAGGAAACGGTTAAGGCTGGCGAGGTGGGTTTCAGCCTCGTTGCGGAAGATCTCCAGCAACAGCGGATCCAGCGCCGCGACGTCTTGGCTGTCTTCATCGGCCAGCGGCGCATCGCCCTTGGCCAAGGCATGTGCGCGCGCGGCCAAACGGTCGACATCGTCGCGCTGACGTTGCGCGTTGGCGGCAAATTCGCTGATCAGTTCCGGCAGCAATTGCAGCGCATCGCCGAGCAATTGCTCGACCGCCGGGCCGGGCGCGACGCTGTGTTCGAGCACCCGATTGAGCAGGTTTTCCACGGCCCAGGCCAGTTCGCCGAGGACCAGCGCGCGGACCATGCGGCCACTGCCCTTCAACGTGTGGAAGGCCCGGCGCAGTTCGCTCAAGGCCGGTTTGTCGGCGGTGTCGGCCGCCCAGCGCGGCAGGTATTCGCGCAGTACGTCGAGGACTTCGTCGGTCTCTTCGAGGAACACTTCGCGCAGCTCATCGTCCACCGGCTCTTCGCCGGAGGGCGGCGGCAACAGGCTGCCGGGCGTGTTCAGCGCGGGCGGATTGACCGCCGACATCGGGCTCGCCAGCACTGCCGCCAGCGACTGCGCGGCGGTGGGGTTGTCGATCTGCTGCAGGTCCTGCAGCGCCTGCGCGCCATCGGCACTGAGCACGTCTTCGAGCAGCGGCACAGTTGGCCCCGGCCCACGCTTTTCGCTGGGGAAAAACCCGAGCAACGCCAGACCGTTTTCGCCGACATCCAGCAACTGTTCGCCCGGCGCTTGCGGGTCATCGTTCAGGCGCTCGAGGTAATACTCGATGCTGGTGATGACGTCGGCGAGGTGGTCGAGTTGCTGCCAGCCGGGGTGGTCGGTGTCGACCAGCAGGTGTTCGCGGATGAAGTCGTTGCAGGCCTCGATCAGGCTCGCGGCGCGGCTCAGCGGAATCATCGCCAGCGCGCCCCGCACCTGCGTGAGCAAGTCCGGCAGCGGTTGCAGTTGCGCGCGGTCCCAGTCGGCGTCGATGTAGTCGACGATGATGTCCTTGGCTTGTTGCAGGCAAATCCGCGCTTCACGAATGACAATCTGGTGAATCTGCGTCAGGTCGGTGGTCGGCAGACGGCTGTCTTCCTGGCTCTCCGGCTCGACGGTGCCGACCATTCCGGCCAGCGTCGCTTCGACGTAAAGCAAGGCACCGGCAACGTCCATCAGGATCGCGTCGTTGGGTTCGCGCTGGCCCTGGACCAGGCTCAACACCACCGCCAATTGGTCGATGATGACCTTGCGTGGCTGGCCAAAACCGAGCACCGCCAGGGTGTCGGCGATCTGCCGCAGAGGCGACAGCAGGCTGTCGAGGTCGGAGGTGTGCTGGCGGTCGCTGCGCACGAACAGGTCCAGGCGTTCCTTGACCCGCACCAGCTCTTCGCACAGCGCGGCGAGCACCGAGCGCATCGCGTCGCGGTCAGGGCCGGCGAGGCGCGCGCGCTCTTCGTCGAGCATCGCGCTGTCGGGCAGCGCATCGTCCAGTCCGTAGCGATCTTTCATGGTCAGCATCTGCCCGGTGGGATGTTCGGCTTTGGCAATGTAGAACAATAAACTTTTCAACAGCTCCGGCGGCGGCGCCTGATTGACGCCGGGCATGCCTTGTTCGAGCAGACGCTTGAGCTCCTTGTCGGCGTCCTTGAACAAGCTGCGCAGCGCCGGGCTGTTGGCAATCGCGCCGTTGCGCAGGCCTTCGACCAGCGCCGAAGCGACTTGCCACAACGGGCTCAGCGGCGCATCGACGCACAGCGCTTCAAGCCTGGCGAAGACTTTGCTCAGGTAATCCAGATTGGTTTCGCCGTCCTGTTCACGGAGCAAACCGACCAAGGCCATTTGCAGCATTTGCCGCAACTTGCGCAGCACATCGGCGAATTTTTCCGGTTCCAGCAGCGCCAGTTCATCGTCATCCAGCGCCGGCAATTCCGGCAGTTGCGGGCTGAACAGGCTGGTCTCCGACAGCAGGCTTTCACCGCGCGCACTGCGCAGATCGTTGATCAACGGCAGCACCACCAGCGGCAAATCACGGCGCGCGCTTTGCAACCGGTCGAGGTAAATCGGCAACTGGCCGAGCGCCTGGCGTAACAGGTGAATGGCTTCATCGCGATGATTGACGCGGTCGTGTTGCAAGGCTGCGGTCAGTTGTTCCATTTCTTCGGCGAGCAGCGCCGCGCCGTAGAATTCGACCATTTGCAAACTGCCGTGAACCTGATGGATGCACGCCAGGCAATCGTCCAGCGCTTGCGTCGCCTGCGGGTCATCAAGCAACACTTCCAGTGCCTGATGAGCCTGCTTCAGCGTTTCGGCAATCTCGCCTTTGACCCATTCGAGGGCCACATAGTCGTGCCGATCACCCATAACCACTCCAATCTGTTCTGCTTACGCCCGCAAGCGTTTCAAGCGTTGTCCGCGGCCGGTCTGGGCTCGGCCGGCAAGGTGAAACCCGACACCGAGCGGCGCAGTTGACTGGCCATTTTCGCCAGGTTGCCGATGCTTTCGGCGGTCGCCGTGGAGCCGGACGACGTCTGCGAGGTGATCTGCTGGATCACGTTCATGGTCAGGGAAATCTGCCCGGCCGACGACGTCTGTTGCTGCGCCGCGTTGGAAATACTCTGGATCAGCGCCGCGAGGGTTTTCGAAACCCCTTCGATCTCTTCCAGCGCCACCCCGGCATCCTGCGCCAGCCGCGCGCCACGCACCACTTCGGTGGTGGTCTGCTCCATCGAAATCACCGCTTCATTGGTGTCAGTCTGGATCGCCCGGACCAGCGTTTCAATTTGGCGGGTCGCGGCGGATGAGCGCTCGGCCAAGCGCTGCACTTCATCGGCGACCACGGCAAAACCGCGCCCGGCATCCCCGGCCATCGAGGCCTGGATCGCCGCGTTGAGCGCGAGGATGTTGGTCTGGTCGGCAATGTCGTCGATCAGGCTGACGATGTCGCCGATTTCCTGCGACGACTCGCCCAGCCGCTTGATGCGTTTGGCGGTGTCCTGAATCTGTTCGCGAATGTTGTCCATGCCGTGGATGGTGTTGTGCACCACCTCGTTACCCTTGTTGGCAATTTCCACCGAACGCTCGGCCACCGCAGAGGATTCGGCGGCGTTGGCCGAGACCTGATCGATCGATTGCGCCATGTCGTTGATCGCCGTGGACGCTTCGCTGATCTGTTGCGCCTGATGCTCGGAAGCCTGCGCCAGATGCATCGCGGTGGCCTGGGTTTCCTGCACGGCGGCGGCGACCTGGCCGGCGGTGAGGTTGATGGTCGCCACCAGATCGCGCAGTTGGTCGACGGAATAGTTGATCGAGTCGGCAATGGTCCCGGTGAAGTCTTCGGTGACCGAGGCCGTCACGGTGAGGTCGCCGTCGGCGAGGTCTTCGATTTCGTCGAGCAAACGCATGATCGCGTTCTGGTTGCGCTCGTTTTTCTCGGCGGTTTCCTGCAACTGGCGGTTGGTTTCCCGAACCATCACCAGGCCGATGAGGATGATCGACATCAGCGCCAACAGGCCCAATACATAACCGCCGATGGTGTCGGTATTGCGCCCGCCCGCGAGGTTTTCGAAACCGCTGGCCAGGTGCGAAGCCTCATCGAGCAGGGTTTGCGAGAGGGTGAAAATGCTGGTGGCCGCTTCGCGAACCTTGAACAGTTCGGGCGAGGTTTCGAGGATTTCATCCACCGAGCCGGAGACGAATTCGAACAGCTCGGAAATTTCCGTCAGGCGCGCGCGGGCGTCCTTGTCTTCCACCTGGCTGACGCGCAGCGCCGGGTCGCCCTGCAACATGCCGTTGAGCACCTGGCCGAAACGCGCGGCATCGCGGCCAAAGGCGTCGGCGGCTTGCTGCGAGTTTTCGTCGCCGGACAATACCGTGTTGACCGCGCCGAGGATGCGTTCGGCCAGCAGCGACTGACGCTGGGCCATCGCCACTTGCGCAGCCGGGGCGCCGCGTTGCAGGAGGATTTCGACGACTTTTTCGTACTCGACCTGCAACTGCGGCACGGTTTCAGCCAGGGTCGCGGCGACCTGGTGCAGCGACAATACGGTTTGTTCGCTGGAGAGAATCGCGTCGGTGTTTTTCAGCAAGTGCTCCCAATCCAGCTGCACCGCGCGCATTTGCGGGCGCACGATGGATGGCGCGGGCGGCAGGCCGGTGTTCGGGTCGCCCTTCTTCAGGTAACCCCAGCGCTGGGCAAAGTCGTTGCGCGCATCGCTGAGCAACTTGAACGCGGCAGCCTTGCCGGCGGCGGCTTCGGTGGCGTTCTTGGCAATGCGTTGCGAGAGCACACGCAGCTCACCGGCGTGGCCGATGTACTGTTTGTCGTAGGTGGCCTGAGTGTTGAGGTAAGCGAAGTTGGCGAACAGCAGCATGATGAAGATGATCAGCGCGATAAACAGCACGATGATCTGCGAGCGACTGCGCGACCCTTCTGGCTTGCCTGTTTTTGCTTTTGTCATCGGTCCTCGCCTGTACTGCCCAATTCAACCCGCCCCTGTAGGAGCGAGGCTTGCCCGCGAAGGCGTCGTGTCAGTCGACATTAATGTTGAATGAATAACCGCCTTCGCGGGCAAGCCTCGCTCCTACAGAGGATCAAACCGCGACATGCATGAAGTCCTGAGACTGCGCCAGCGCAAACGGGCTGAACACTTGCCAGCTCTGCTCGCGCTGAAAGTGGCCGCTGACGAACCCGGCCATCGTCGCGCTCAGTGCATTGGCCGGCAGTGCTTGCAGGCTGTCCTGGGCGAAATGCTGCAAACCGTAGACTTCATCGACCATCAACCCGGCAAACACCTCTTTATATTCCACCACCAGCACCCGCCGCTGCTTGCGCACCGCCGATGGCTCATGGCCCGGCTCCTGATCCGCAAAAAAACCGGACAAATCCATGATCGGCAGCAACCGCCCGCGCAGGTTGGCGACCCCCTTGACCCAGGGTTTTACCCCCGGCAATTGGGTGAAGCGCGGCTCATGCAGGACTTCGCTGACTTCGCCCATCGGCGCCACGTACCAGTGCTCGCCGAGGCGAAAACCGATGCCGCTCCAACGGTCCTGGCGGATTGGCTGCGACGGCAAATCCGCCGCCAGCACCCGGCAACGCTGGTCGATCTGCAGCAGCAGTTCGAAAGCCGTCAGCGATTCGCTCATGAGCGGGCGGTCAACCGGCCAGCACGTTGTTCAGGGTTTTGATCAGGGTGTCTTCGTCGACCGGTTTGGTCAGGTAATCCTTGGCGCCCTGGCGGGTGCCCCAGACCTTGTCGGTGTCCTGATCCTTGGTGGTGATGATGATCACCGGGATGTGCCCGGTGTCCGGGTCTTTGGTCAACTGGCGGGTCGCCTGAAAACCGTTGAGACCGGGCATGACGATGTCCATCAGCACGGCGTCGGGTTTTTCCTGACGGGCCAGCGCCACGCCGTCGGCACCGTTTTCGGCTTTCAACACTTCATGGCCGTGCTTTTCGAGCATGCCAGTGAGTTTGTACATTTCGGTCGGCGAATCATCGACGATCAGAATTCGTGCCATGGTTTTCCCCATTCTTCTTGTCGACGCCGGGCCCGTTGGCCGAGCGTCTCTGTTCGTGTCCTACTGCGGCAAAACGGCGGCGAAGCCCGGAACATGGGCCTGGATCGCGTTCAGCAGTTCTTCCTTGCTGAAAGGCTTGGTCAAAAACTGATCGGAGCCGACGATGCGCCCCTTGGCCTTGTCGAACAGCCCATCCTTGGACGACAGCATAATCACTGGCGTGGACTTGAACGCACTGTTGTTCTTGATTAAAGCGCAGGTCTGATAACCATCCAGACGCGGCATCATGATGTCGACAAAGATAATGCCCGGATGATTGTCGGCAATCTTGGCCAGCGCATCGAAACCGTCGATGGCCGTGATGACTTCACAACCAACGTTTTTCAGCAGCGTTTCGGCGGTGCGGCGAATCGTCTTCGAATCATCGATGACCATCACCTTCAAGGCGCTGGAATGCTGTTCCATAAATGCTCTACCGTCGCCTTTGCGAAACAAATTGTCCGTTTGATGGCTCGAAACCCTTGATGCTCAAGGGCCGACAGCACTTGGCAGCCTTTTTAGCACAGTCTCCAACACCAATCTATCGGCCGGCCTTCGCGGTGGTTTTTCCTTGACCGGGAACACACTCAGCGCCACTCTGACGCCACTTTTTCGCGTCCACCCGGACCACCCCAATTCGAGGAAAAACCCATGAGCGTTCGCGTCGGGATTGTCATGGACCCAATCGCCAGCATTTCCTATAAAAAGGATAGCTCGCTGGCCATGCTGCTGGCTGCGCAGAAGCGCGGCTGGGAACTGTTCTATATGGAACAGCGCGATTTGTACCAGGGCGAAGGTGAAGCACGGGCGCGGATGCGTCCGCTGAAAGTCTTCGCCAACCCTGAGAAGTGGTTCGAACTGGAAGCCGAGACCGACGCGCTGCTGAGCGATCTGGACGTGATCCTGATGCGCAAGGATCCGCCGTTCGACATGGAATTCGTCTACTCCACTTATCTGTTGGAGCAAGCCGAGCGCGCTGGCGTGCTGATCGTCAACAAGCCGCAGAGCCTGCGCGACTGCAATGAAAAGCTCTTCGCCACGCTGTTCCCGCAGTGCACGCCGCCGACCGTGGTCAGCCGCCGCGCCGACGTGTTGCGTGAATTTGCCGCCAAGCACGGCGACGTGATCCTCAAGCCGCTGGACGGCATGGGCGGCACGTCGATCTTCCGCCATCGCGCCGGCGACCCGAACCTCTCGGTGATTCTCGAAACCCTGACCGCGCTGGGCACCCAGCAGATCATGGGCCAGGCTTACCTGCCGGCGATCAAGGACGGCGACAAACGCATCCTGATGATTGACGGCGAACCGGTGGATTACTGCCTGGCGCGCATCCCCGCTGCCGGCGAAACCCGTGGCAACCTGGCGGCCGGTGGTCGTGGCGAAGCGCGGCCATTGAGCGACAAGGATCGCTGGATCGCCGCCCAGGTCGGCCCGACTCTGCGTGAAAAAGGCTTGTTGTTTGTTGGCCTGGACGTGATCGGCGAGAGCCTGACTGAAATCAACGTCACCAGCCCGACCTGCATCCGCGAGATCGATAACGCCTTCGGCACCGACATTGGCGGCCTGCTGATGGATGCCATAGAGAAGCAGCTGAAAGCTACAAGCTCCAAGCCGCAAGTTTGAAGCGCGCGCTTACAGCTTGTCGCTTGAAGCTTGAACCTTGAAGCTAAAAACCAACATTGCGTTATCATGCCGAGCCCGTAAAAACGCGATGTTGGTTTTTCTGTTATGACGCTCCCGTCCGATCTGCCTGCTGAACTCGCCCACCGTGGCGTGCGCCCGGCCGATCGCCTCGGTTTTACCCTGTTTCTGGCGGCGCTGATTCACCTGGCTTTGCTGTTGGGCGTCGGCTTCACGATGGTCGAACCCAAGCAAATCAGCAAAACCCTGGAAATCACCCTCGCCACGTTCAAAAGCGAAACCAAGCCGAAAAAGGCTGATTTCCTCGCGCAGGACAATCAGCAGGGCAGCGGCACTCTGGATAAAAAGGCGATTCCCAAGACCACCGAGGTCGCGCCGTTCCAGGACAACAAGGTGCAGAAAGTCACGCCACCGCCCGCCGCCAAGCCTGAAGTGCAGGAAGCGGCACCCAAGGCTGCCGTGACCACCGTCGCGCCGAAACCGAAAAAAGCCCCGACCAAAACCGAAGAGCCGAAACCCAAAACCAAACCTGCCGTGGCCGCGCCGACGTTCGACAGCTCGCAGCTGTCCAGCGACATCGCCAGCCTTGAAGCGGAACTGGCCAAGGAACAGCAGTTGTACGCCAAGCGCCCGCGCATTCACCGTTTGAGCGCGGCGTCGACCATGCGCGACAAGGGTGCCTGGTACAAGGACGAGTGGCGCAAGAAGGTCGAGCGCATCGGCAACCTGAATTACCCCGACGAAGCACGCCGCAAGCAGATCTACGGCAATTTGCGCCTGATGGTCTCGATCAACCGCGACGGCTCGCTGTACGAAGTGCTGGTGCTGGAGTCGTCCGGGCAACCGCTGCTCGATCAGGCTGCGCAGCGGATCGTGCGGCTGGCCGCCCCGTTCGCGCCGTTCACCGGGGATTTATCGGACATCGACCGACTGGAAATCATCCGCACCTGGAAGTTTGCGCGCGGTGACAAGCTCTCCAGTAATTAGGGCCTACGCCGTCTGTGTAGCAGCTGGCGAAGCCTGCGTTCGAGGACGCAGTCCTCGCAATCCGGCAAAACGGGGTCGTTCTGAAGAAATGATGTATGGCTATTTACGACTGCTTCGCAGCCGAACGCAGGCTTCGCCAGCTGCTACAGGGGCGCACGACAGCATTTCCTGTGCATCCCCAGCTTGTCAGTTCGCCCCTCCAACGCCACACTAGCGCTCATGAAAAACGTCAGCCCCAGCTACCTCAAGCATCACTTCCTGATCGCCATGCCACACATGGCCGACCCGAATTTTGCGCACACCTTGACCTACATCGTCGAGCACACGGCCAATGGGGCCATGGGGCTGGTGGTCAACCGTCCGCAAGACCTGAACCTGGCCGACATCCTCGAGCAATTGCGCCCTGACATCGAGCCGCCCGTGCTCTGTCAGCATGTGCCGATCTTCATGGGCGGCCCGGTGCAAACCGATCGCGGCTTCGTCCTGCACCCGTCCGGCAAGACCTTTCAGGCCACCGTCGAGCTGCAAGGCGAGCTGTCGTTGTCGACCTCCCAGGACGTCTTGTTCGCCATCGCTGACGGCGTCGGCCCGGCGAAAAGCGTGATCGCCCTCGGCTACGCCGGTTGGGAAGCCGGGCAACTGGAAGCCGAAATGGCCGACAACGCCTGGCTGACCTGCCCGTACGAAGCCGACATCCTGTTCAACACCAGCAGCGAATTGCGCCTTGAAGCGGCGGCCCGGCACCTGGGGATCAACCTCAGCCTGCTGACCAGCCAGGCGGGCCACGCCTGATGGCCCTGCGACTGATTCTGGGTTTTGACTACGGCACCAAACAGATCGGCGTAGCGGTCGGCCAGGTCATTACCGGCCAGGCCCGCGATCTCTGTACGTTGAAGGCGCAAAACGGCATTCCCGACTGGAATCAGGTCGAAGCGCTGATCAAGGAATGGAAACCCGACGCCGTGGTGGTCGGCCTGCCGCTGAACATGGACGGCACGCCGAGCGACATGTGCCTGCGCGCCGAGAAATTCGCCCGCCGCCTCAATGGCCGCTACAACCTGCCCTTCTATACCCACGATGAACGCCTGACCACCTTCGAAGCCAAGGGTGAACGGCGTGATCGCGGCGGCCAGAAAGGCAGTTACCGCGACAACCCGGTCGACGCCATCGCGGCCGCCCTGCTGCTGCAAGGCTGGCTTGACGAAAACACCGCGCTGTTTGAATCCTGAAGAGCTGCAAAAACCGACTCTCTATAGCGACACCCCGAGCCACCTGCGGCAACAACCGGCTCGGGCCTAAGAAGGAGCAACCATGAGCCTGCCCAATCCCGCCGAACTGATCAGCCAGATGGCCACCGAGCTGGACACTTATCTGGCCAAACGAGGCATCAGCGAACCGCGTTTCATCGGCATTCGCAGTGGTGGCATCTGGGTCGCCCAGGCGTTGCTCGAAGCCCTGGGCAGCGATTCGCCGCTCGGCACGCTGGACGTTTCCTTCTACCGCGACGATTTCAGCCAGAACGGCCTGCACCCGCAAGTCCGCCCTTCGGCGCTGCCATTCGAGATTGAAGGCCAGCATCTGGTGCTGATCGACGACGTACTGATGAGCGGCCGGACCATCCGCGCAGCGATGAACGAATTGTTCGACTACGGCCGCCCGGCCAGCGTGACACTGGTGTGCCTGCTGGACCTCGACGCCGGCGAGCTGCCGATCCGCCCGAACGTGGTTGGCGCAACGCTGGCGCTGGCCGCCCACGAGCGCGTCAAGCTGTCGGGCCCGGAACTCAAGCTCGAATTGCAAGACCTCGCCCTCTAATCCGCCCTATTGAGAGTCCCCCTCGCGATGACGCCTCTAGACACCAAGCGCCCGCTGCAGCTCAATGATCAGGGCCAGCTGCGCCACTTCCTCTCGCTCGACGGCTTGCGCCGCGAGTTGCTGACGGAAATCCTCGACACCGCTGACTCGTTCCTCGAAGTCGGCGCCCGGGCCGTGAAAAAAGTCCCGTTGCTGCGCGGCAAAACCGTGTGCAACGTGTTCTTCGAGAACTCCACGCGCACCCGCACCACCTTCGAACTGGCGGCCCAGCGGCTGTCGGCGGATGTGATTACGCTGAACGTGTCGACATCGTCAGCGAGCAAGGGCGAAACCCTGCTCGACACCTTGCGCAACCTCGAAGCCATGGCCGCCGACATGTTCGTTGTGCGCCACGGTGATTCCGGCGCCGCACACTTCATCGCCGAGCACGTGTGCCCGCAAGTGGCGATCATCAACGGTGGCGACGGCCGTCACGCGCACCCGACCCAAGGCATGCTCGACATGCTGACGATTCGTCGGCACAAGGGCGGTTTCGAGAATCTCTCGGTGGCGATCGTCGGCGACATCCTGCACTCGCGGGTGGCGCGCTCGAACATGCTCGCGCTGAAAACCCTCGGTTGCCCTGACATCCGCGTGATCGCGCCGAAAACCCTGCTGCCGATCGGCATCGAGCAATACGGCGTGAAGGTCTACACCGACATGACCGAAGGCCTGAAAGACGTCGACGTGGTGATCATGTTGCGTCTGCAACGCGAACGCATGACCGGCGGCCTGCTGCCGAGCGAAGGCGAGTTCTACCGCCTGTTCGGCCTGACCACCGCGCGCCTCGCCGGGGCCAAACCGGATTGCATCGTCATGCACCCGGGGCCGATCAACCGCGGCGTGGAGATTGAGTCGGCAGTGGCCGACGGTCCGCATTCGGTGATTCTCAATCAGGTCACCTACGGCATCGCGATTCGCATGGCTGTGTTGTCGATGGCCATGAGTGGGCAGACTGCGCAACGTCAATTCGAGCAGGAGAACGCCCAGTGAAGCTCAGCATTCTCGGCGCCCGCGTCATCGATCCAAGCAGTGGCCTGGATCAAGTTACCGACATTCATGTCGAAGCCTGCAAGATCGTTGCCTTGGGCGCGGCACCGGCCGGCTTCACGGCTTTGGAAACCATTGATGCCAAAGGCCTGGTGGCCGCACCAGGGCTGGTTGACCTCAACGTCGCCCTGCGTGAGCCGGGTTACAGTCGCAAAGGTTCGATTGCCAGCGAAACACGCGCGGCAGCGGCCGGTGGCGTCACCAGCCTGTGCTGCCCGCCGAAGACCAAACCGGTGCTCGACACTTCGGCCGTCGCCGAATTGATCCTCGACCGCGCCCGCGAGGCCGGCAACACCAAAGTGTTCCCGATCGGCGCGCTGAGCAAAGGCCTCGACGGCGAGCAACTGGCAGAGTTGGTTGCGCTGCGCGACGCCGGTTGCGTGGCGTTCGGCAATGGCCTGGAGAGTTTTCGCAACACCCGCACCCTGTGCCGCGCGCTGGAATACGCGGCGACGTTTGACCTGACGGTGATTTTCAACTCGCAGGATCATGACCTCGCCGAAGGTGGTTTGGCCCACGAAGGCCCGACCGCGAGTTTCCTTGGTTTGCCGGGCATTCCGGAAACCGCGGAAACCGTGGCCCTGGCTCGTGATCTGTTGCTGGTCGAGCAAAGCGGCGTGCGCGCGCACTTCAGCCAACTCACCAGTGCACGCGGCGTGGCGTTGATCGCCCAGGCGCAGGCGCGCGGGCTGCCGGTGACCGCCGATGTCGCGCTGTATCAGTTGATCCTGACCGACGAAGCGCTGATCGACTTCAGCAGCCTCTATCACGTCCAGCCGCCGCTGCGCACCCGCGCCGACCGCGACGGTTTGCGTGCGGCGGTGAAGTCCGGGGTGGTTTCAGCGATATCCAGCCATCACCAGCCGCACGAGCGCGATGCCAAACTGGCGCCGTTCGGTGCCACCGAGCCGGGAATCAGCAGCGTTGAGCTGTTGCTGCCCTTGGCGATGACGTTGGTGGAAGACGGTTTGCTCGATCTGCCGACGCTGCTGTCGCGCCTGAGCACCGGACCCGCCGAGGCATTGCGCCTGCCGGCGGGCAAGTTGGCGGTGGGTGGCGCGGCGGACATTGTGCTGTTCGACCCGGCCACTTCTACCGTGGCCGGCGAACGCTGGTTGTCCAAAGGTGAAAACTGCCCGTTCATCGGCCACAGCCTGCCGGGCGTGGTGCGTTATACGCTGGTGGATGGGCGGATCAGCCACCAGGCGTAAGACCCTGTGGCGAGGGGGCTTGCCCCCGTTCGGCTGCGCAGCAGTCGTAAAAACGGTAAATGCGGTCTCTCTGAGCCACCGCGCTTGCTGATTTTTGCAGCCGCTGCGCAGCCCGACGGGGGCAAGCCCCCTCGCTACAATTAGCGCGAGCCCGCCCGGCTACTAATGTTGTTCACCTCAGACACTTGGGAATTTAGCGTCCAGAAGTCATACAAAACCCCCAGAAAGAACAACCCGCCTGTCACCAGATACAGCAATCCGCTGATCCATTTCCCCTGATACATCCGGTGTACGCCAAACACCCCGAGAAACGTCAGCAGCACCCACGCCACGGTGTATTCGATTGGCCCGGGGGTGAAACGCAGATCCGCCTCACGGTCCATCGCCGGGATCAGGAACAGGTCGATCAGCCAGCCAATGCCCAGCAAACCAAAGGTGAAAAACCAGATCGTCCCGGTGACCGGTTTGCCGAAATAAAAGCGGTGAGCGCCGGTAAATCCGAGAATCCACAGCAAATAACCGATCAGTTTGCTGTGGGTGCCTTGCTGGATTGCAGGCGGTCGATAGCTGTTCATGGAGGACCTCGATTCACGCGATAGATAAATATTGTTGAATTCTTTGTGACTTTTTTACAGGCGTCCGACGTATGGCAAATGCTACCTTCACTGCCGTCAAAGCCTTGTAGCTCTTGAGTTCTGTCAGACAATTGCGTCCATTAACCGCGCATTTGGTTCCGTTGACCGCAAGGTTGAATCGACCAACGGCCCCGAAACGCTCAAAAAAGCTGTTATAAAGTTGCGCGCTAACCCATATGAGCCCTGCCTAATGCGTCCATTTTTCAAGACATGGCTAACCATTTGCCTATTATTGCCACTGGCCGCCCACGCCACCAATCGTGAGCAACGTCTTCCAAACGTTAATGGTTACACACCGAAATCCCATGTTTCTGCTCCCTCGAGCAAAAACAAGAAAAACGCTAAACAGACTGCAACGTTGGCCAGCGCCAACAGCAAGCTGGTGCCGCCAATGGCCACCAAGCAGAGCAGCAATGTGTTGAGCCGTGCGGTAAACGTCCTCGGTACTCCATACCGTTGGGGCGGCAGCAGCCCAAGTAAAGGCTTCGATTGCAGCGGTCTGGTGAAATACGCGTTCAACGACGCGACATTTGACCTGCCGCGCACCTCGAATGCGATGGCCAGCGGTCATGGCGAGAAAGTCGATCGCAAGGATTTGAAGCCCGGCGACCTGATTTTCTTCAACCTCAAGAGCCGTCGGGTCAATCACGTTGCGATTTACCTGGGCAACGACCGTTTTATCCACGCACCGCGTCGTGGCAAATCGGTGAGCATTGATACGTTGAAGAAGCCGTATTGGGCCAAGAACTACGTGGTTGCCAAGCGGGTTCTGCCCAAAGAGCCGAATCAGCTGCGCGTCGTGCAGCGCTGATCCGACACTTGCGTCGTTCTTGAGGTCCCCTTCGCGGGCAAGCCTCGCTCCTAAGGTCATGCGCCAGTTTCGCGGCACATATCAATCCTGTAAGAGCGAGGCTTGCCCGCGAAGGCGTTTCCGGCCCCTCAAAAGTTATCCGGTGACCGCGCCTTCTCGCGCGCGTGGTCGCGGCTGATCAAGCCTTTGCCGACCAACTCCTTCAAGCACATGTCCAGCGTCTGCATCCCCAGATTGCCCCCGGTCTGAATCGACGAGTACATCTGCGCAACCTTGTCTTCACGGATCAGGTTACGAATCGCCGAGGTGCCGAGCATGATCTCGTGCGCCGCAATGCGCCCGCCGCCGACCTTCTTCACCAGCGTTTGCGAGACCACCGCCAGCAGCGACTCGGACAACATCGAGCGCACCATCGATTTCTCATCCCCCGGAAACACGTCGACCACACGGTCGATGGTCTTGGCCGCCGACGTCGTGTGCAAGGTGCCGAACACCAGATGCCCGGTCTCCGCAGCGGTCAGCGCCAGGCGAATGGTCTCCAGATCGCGCATCTCGCCGACCAGGATCACGTCCGGGTCTTCACGCAACGCCGAGCGCAACGCGGTGGCGAAGCTGCGGGTATCGCGGTGGACTTCGCGCTGATTGATCAGGCATTTGCGTGATTCGTGAACAAACTCGATCGGGTCTTCAATGGTGAGAATGTGGTGATGGCGATGGTTGTTCAGGTAATCGATCATCGCTGCCAGCGTGGTAGATTTGCCGGAACCGGTCGGCCCCGTCACCAACACCAGCCCACGCGGCGCTTCGGTAATCTTGCGAAACACATCGCCCATGCCCAGATCGTCCATGCTCAGGACCTTCGACGGAATGGTCCGGAACACCGCGCCGGCGCCGCGATTCTGGTGGAAGGCGTTGACCCGAAAACGCGCCACGCCGGGCACTTCAAAGGAAAAATCGGTTTCCAGGTGTTTCTCGAAGTCGACCCGCTGGGTGTCGTTCATGATGTCGTAGATCAGCTCGTGCACCTGTTTGTGGTCCAGAGCCGGCAGGTTGATGCGCCGCACATCGCCATCGACGCGGATCATCGGTGGCAGGCCGGCAGACAGGTGCAGGTCGGACGCGCCTTGTTTGGCGCTGAATGCCAGCAGCTCAGTGATATCCATAGCGCTCCTCAATTCCAGTAGAATGCCGCGAACCTCAGACCCGCTGGCGCCTCTTGAATGTCCACGATAGCAGACAACATCCTTCAGGTTAGTTCGCGCATCCACGCCGCCGCCCTTGCCGCCAAGCGCGACGAGCACAGCGTCCAGTTGCTGGCCGTGAGCAAGACCAAACCCGCCGAGGCGCTACGCGAGGCGTATGCCGCCGGGCTGCGCGACTTCGGCGAGAACTATCTGCAGGAAGCCTTGAGCAAACAGCTCGAATTGGCCGACTTGCCCTTGATCTGGCACTTCATCGGCCCCATTCAATCGAACAAGACTCGCGCTATCGCCGAGCACTTCGCTTGGGTGCATTCAGTGGATCGATTGAAAATCGCACAACGCCTGTCCGAACAACGTCCTGCCGATATGCCGGCGCTGAATATCTGCATTCAAGTGAATGTCAGCGGCGAAGCGAGCAAATCCGGCTGTGCCCCCGCCGATCTGCCAGCCCTGGCCAAAGCCATCAGCGAACTGCCGCGCCTGCAATTGCGCGGGTTGATGGCGATTCCCGAGCCGACTGACGATCGCGCCGCCCAGGACGCCGCTTTTGCTGCCGTGCGCGACTTGCGCGACAGTCTGCAAACCAGCCTGCAATCCACTTTGAGTCAGCCACTCGACACACTGTCCATGGGCATGAGCCACGATCTCGAATCGGCCATCGCCCAAGGCGCGACTTGCGTTCGTATCGGTACGGCCCTGTTCGGCGCCCGCGACTACGCTCGACCATGAACATGGCTCACGCTTCTCTCTATAAGGACCTGACATGAGCAAAACCCGTATTGCATTTATCGGTGCCGGCAACATGGCCGCCAGCCTTATCGGCGGCATGCGCGCCAAGGGTCTGGACGCGGCGCACATCCGCGCCAGCGATCCCGGCGCCGACACCCGCGCTCGCGTGAGCGCAGAACATGGCATCGAAGTGTTCGCCGACAACGCCGAAGCGATTGAAGGCGCCGACGTCGTGGTCCTGGCAGTCAAGCCGCAAGCAATGAAAGCCGTGTGCGAAGCGATCCGCCCAAGCCTCAAACCGCATCAACTGGTGGTGTCGATTGCCGCCGGCATTACCTGCGCGAGCATGAAAAACTGGCTCGGCGCGCAACCGATTGTGCGGTGCATGCCCAACACCCCGGCGCTGCTGCGTCAGGGCGTGAGCGGTTTGTACGCGACCGCCGAAGTCGACGCCGAGCAACGCCAACAAGCGCAGGAGCTGTTGTCCGCCGTCGGTTTGGCGCTGTGGCTGGACGAAGAGCAGCAACTGGACGCGGTCACCGCTGTTTCCGGCAGCGGCCCGGCGTACTTCTTTTTGCTGATCGAAGCGATGACGGCGGCCGGGGTCAAACTCGGTTTGCCGGCAGACATCGCCGCCCAGTTGACCGTGCAAACCGCCTTGGGCGCCGCGCACATGGCGGTCGCCAGTGACGTCGACGCCGCAGAATTGCGTCGCCGTGTGACCTCGCCTGCGGGCACCACGGAAGCCGCGATCAAGTCGTTCCAGGCCAATGGCTTCGAAGCCCTGGTCGAAAAAGCACTCGGCGCCGCCGCACAGCGCTCGGCCGAGATGGCCGAGCAACTTGGGCGTTAATCAGCTCTTACAAAGGAATCAATGATGCTCGGACTCAATGACGCTGCCATTTTCATCATCAAGACCTTGGGCAGCCTGTACCTGCTGATCGTGCTCTTGCGTTTCATCCTGCAACTGGTTCGCGCGAACTTTTACAACCCGCTCTGCCAGTTCATCGTCAAAGCCACGCAACCGCTGCTCAAGCCGCTGCGCCGGGTGATCCCGAGCATGTTCGGCCTGGACATGTCGTCGCTGGTGCTGGCGCTGATCCTGCAAATGCTGCTGATCGCGGTGATCCTGTTGCTCAAAGGCTTCATGGTGAACTGGCTGTTCCTGCTGCCGTGGGCGCTGATTGCGCTGTTCTCGCTGTTCTTGAACATCATTTTCTACGCGATGATCATCAGCGTGATTCTCTCGTGGGTCGCACCGGGCAGCCACAATCCGGGCGCCGAGCTGGTAGCGCAGATCACTGAGCCGGTGCTGGCACCGTTCCGCCGGATCATTCCGAACCTCGGTGGCCTGGATATCTCGCCGATCTTCGCGTTTATCGTGATCCAACTGCTGCAGAGCTGGCTGATCCCGCGACTGGCCTACTACGCGCTGATGCCGACCGGATTGCTCGGCTTGATCTGATCGGCTACTCGCTCTGAACCGATGCCACTTCCAAGAGCCACCCCTCACCCCAGCCCTCTCCCCATGGGGGAGAGGGGGAAAGGGAGCTGATCGGGGACTTTTCAGAACCTGAGTTCGGCTTGGTATTTCAGGTCGACGTAATTCGAAAAACAACTCGGTCAGCCCCCTCGCCCCTTTGGGGAGAGGGAAAGGGAGCTGATCGGGGACTTTTCTGAACCTGAGTTCGGCTCGGTATTTCAGGTCGATGTAATTCGAAAAACCACTCGGTCAGTCCCCTCGCCCCTTTGGGGAGAGGGTTAGGGTGAGGGGTCGATCCAAAGCCGATCACCTATTTCCCAAACACCCCGCCCATTGCTTGCCGCTAGGCACACCGGTCTTTAGACTTACGCCTCATTTCAACGAGAGCAGGGTCGATGCCAACTGCCTTTCCCGCCGATTCTGTTGGTCTGGTGACGCCGCAAGTGGCGCACTTCAGTGAACCCCTGGCCCTGGCCTGCGGCCGTTCGCTCCCAGCTTATGACCTCATTTACGAAACCTACGGCACGCTGAACGCCACGGCGAGCAACGCCGTGCTGATCTGCCACGCCTTGTCCGGCCACCATCACGCGGCTGGTTTCCACAGCCCCGACGACCGCAAACCCGGTTGGTGGGACAGCTGCATCGGCCCCGGCAAGCCGATCGACACCACTAAATTCTTCGTCGTCAGCCTCAACAACCTCGGCGGCTGCAACGGCTCGACCGGCCCGAGCAGCCTCAACCCGGACACCGGCAAGCCCTTCGGCGCCGATTTCCCGGTGTTGACCGTCGAAGACTGGGTGCACAGCCAGGCGCGCCTGTCCGATGTGCTCGGCATCAGCCAATGGGCAGCGGTAATCGGCGGCAGCCTCGGCGGCATGCAGGCGTTGCAGTGGACCATCACCTACCCTGACCGCGTGCGCCACTGCCTGGCCATCGCCTCGGCCCCGAAGCTGTCGGCGCAGAACATCGCATTCAACGAAGTGGCGCGCCAGGCGATCCTCACCGACCCCGAATTCCACGGCGGTTCGTTCCAGGAAGCAGGCGTGATCCCCAAGCGTGGCTTGATGCTGGCGCGGATGGTCGGGCACATCACTTACCTGTCCGACGATTCCATGGGCGAGAAATTCGGCCGGGGCCTGAAGAGCGAAAAGCTCAACTACGACTTCCACAGCGTCGAGTTCCAGGTCGAAAGCTACCTGCGTTATCAGGGCGAAGAGTTCTCCGGACGTTTCGACGCCAACACTTATCTGCTGATGACCAAAGCCCTGGACTACTTCGACCCGGCGGCGAACTTCGACGATGACCTGGCAAAAACCTTCGCCGGCGCCACCTCCAAGTTCTGCGTGATGTCGTTCACCACCGACTGGCGCTTCTCCCCGGCCCGTTCGCGGGAACTGGTCGACGCGCTGATGGCCGCCAAGAAAGACGTCTGCTACCTCGAGATCGATGCTCCGCAAGGCCACGACGCCTTCCTGATTCCGATCCCGCGCTACCTGCAGGCGTTCAGCAATTACATGAACAGAATCCAATTGTGAGTAAGCCATGAGAGCCGATCTGGAAATCATCCAGGAATGGATCCCCGCCGGTAGCCGCGTGCTCGACCTCGGTTGCGGCGACGGCGAACTGCTGACCTGGCTGCGCGACAACAAGCAAGTCACCGGTTATGGCCTGGAAAACGACGCCGACAACATCGCCGAATGCGTGGCCAAAGGCATCAACGTCATCGAGCAGGACCTGGACAAGGGCCTCGGCAACTTTGCCAGCAACAGTTTCGACATCGTGGTCATGACGCAGGCGCTGCAAGCCGTGCATTACCCCGACCGGATCCTCGACGAAATGCTTCGCGTCGGCCGCCAATGCATCATCACCTTCCCCAACTTCGGCCACTGGCGTTGCCGCTGGTATCTGGCGAGCAAGGGCCGGATGCCGGTTTCCGAGTTCCTGCCGTACACCTGGTACAACACGCCGAACATTCACTTCTGCACCTTCGGCGACTTTGAAGAGTTGTGCCGCGAACGTGCAGCCAAGGTCATTGATCGGCTTGCCGTGGATCAACAGCACCGCCACGGGTGGGCCAGTAAGCTATGGCCTAATCTGTTAGGTGAGATCGGCATCTACCGCGTCAGCAGCCCAGGGTTGCCGGACCACAAAGTCGCGATTTGAGCCACGCTATTCCAAGGAGAACGATCATGGGTCGTCTAGCACTGTTTGTACTTACTGCCTGCCTCAGCGTGACGGCGATGGCTGCCGATGCGATCAAAGGCGAGCGCCAGGAAAAATTGGGCAGCGGCGCGGTCGTGCATTACAACACCTTCAACTCGACCTTCTTGACGCCGGATATCGCCAAGGCTGCCGAGCTGATCCGCAGCAAAAACCAAGGCGTGATCAACGTCTCGGTGGTCAAGGATCGCAAACCGCTGATCGCCCAGGTGAGCGGCACAGTCAAAGACCTGACCAGCAAAAGCGTACCCTTGACGTTCCGCCAGATCACCGAGCAAGGCGCGGTCTACTACATCGCGCAATACCCGGTGGACCAGCAGGAAACCCGCACCTTCGACATCACGGTCAAGGTCGGCGATGAAACCAGGACTATCAACTTCAACCAAGAGCTCTTCCCCGGCGAATGATCAACTTCACGCAACTCGTATTGGCCAGCCATAACGCCGGCAAACTCAAAGAACTGCAAGCCATGCTCGGCGCGTCCGTGCAATTGCGCTCGATCGGCGAGTTCAGCAGCATCGAGCCGGAAGAAACCGGCCTGTCGTTCGTCGAGAACGCGATCCTCAAGGCGCGTAACGCGGCGCGCATCTCCGGTCTGCCGGCATTGGCCGACGATTCGGGGCTGGCGGTGGATTTCCTTGGCGGTGCGCCGGGGATTTATTCCGCGCGTTACGCCGACGGCAAGGGCGATGCGGCGAACAACGCCAAGCTGCTCGACGCCTTGAAAGACGTGCCCGAATCCGAGCGCGGCGCGCAGTTCGTTTGTGTATTGGCGCTGGTGCGGCATGCCGACGATCCGCTGCCGATCCTGTGCGAAGGTTTGTGGCACGGGCGCATTCTGCCGGCGGCCAGCGGCGAGCACGGTTTTGGCTACGACCCGTTGTTCTGGGTGCCGGAACGCGAATGCTCCAGCGCTGATTTGAGCCCCAGCGAAAAGAACCTGATCAGCCACCGCGCCCGTGCAATGGATCTGCTGCGCCAGCGTCTGGGCTTGAAATGACCCACGACTCATCCGCGTCGCCGCTGATCTTCGGCGGCGCCGCCCAATCGCCCCGGGCCGCGCTGCCCGTGCTGCCGCCCCTGGCGCTGTACATCCACATTCCGTGGTGTGTGCGCAAATGCCCTTATTGCGATTTCAACTCCCACACCGCCAGCCCAGTGCTGCCGGAAGAAGAGTACGTCGACGCCTTGCTCGCCGACCTCGATCAGGACTTGCACGCGGTTTATGGCCGCGAGCTGAGCTCGATCTTCTTTGGTGGCGGCACGCCGAGCCTGTTCAGCGCTGAGACGCTGGGCCGTTTGCTCAAAGGGGTGGAACAGCGGATTGCCTTTGCCAGCGACATCGAAATCACCCTGGAAGCCAATCCGGGGACGTTCGAGCAGGACAAGTTTGTCGCTTACCGTGCATTGGGGATTAATCGCCTGTCGATCGGCATCCAGAGTTTTCAGGAAGAAAAACTCAAGGCGCTCGGGCGCATTCACAACGGTGACGAAGCGGTGCGCGCCGCTGGCATGGCGCGTCAGGCCGGGTTTGATAACTTCAATCTGGACTTGATGCACGGTTTGCCCGATCAGTCGCTGGAGGATGCACTGAATGACCTGCGCACGGCCATCGCCCTGAAGCCGACGCATTTGTCCTGGTATCAGCTGACGCTGGAGCCGAACACGGTGTTCTGGAATCAGCCGCCGGTGCTGCCGGAGGACGACACGCTGTGGGACATTCAGGAAGCCGGGCAGGCGCTGTTGGCCGAGCACGGTTACGCGCAATACGAAGTGTCGGCCTACGCGCAGCCCGGCAAACCGGCGCGGCATAACCTCAATTACTGGAGTTTCGGCGACTTCATCGGCATCGGCGCTGGCGCCCACGGCAAGCTCAGCCACCCCGACGGGCGCATCGTGCGCACCTGGAAGACGCGGCTGCCCAAGGACTATCTCAACCCGGCGAAGAGCTTCAAGGCTGGCGAGAAAGCCCTGAGCAATGACGAGTTGCCATTCGATTTCCTGATGAACGCCTTGCGCCTGACCGCTGGCGTGGAATCGCGGCTGTACCCGGAGCGCACCGGGCTGCCACTGGACAGCCTCGCCGAGGGTCGCCGCGAAGCCGAACAAAGCGGCTTGTTGCAGGTCGAACCGTCACGCCTGGCGGCCACCGAGCGCGGACAACTGTTTCTCAATGACTTGCTGCAGACATTTCTGAGCTGATTTCAGCCTTAAGGGAAAACCAATGGATTTGATCCTCGACCTGCTCGCCACCGCGTCTCGCTGGAGCCGCAGCAACCTGTCGGAAATCGCTCTGGCGCTGGTGGGCTGCTTGCTGGTGCTGTTCGGCGCGGACATCAAAAGCTGGGTCGAACAACGCCTGGGCAGCATTGCCGGCGCATTGCGCGTACCGATGATGGCCCTGCTGTGCATGGTCGGCAGCGGCGCCGCGCTGATCTACGCGACACCGTGGATCGTCAAAGGCCTGAGCCAGTTCAACAACTACAGCCTGGCGCCGGTGCTGTTGGTGGTCCTGGTGCTGATCGGCGTAGTCGCCGACCGCCGCTGAATCCCAGACACAAAAAAACCTGTAGGAGCAAGGCTTGCCCGCGATGAGGCCATAACATTCAACATCCTGGTTGACTGTCAGGCCGCCATCGCGAGCAAGCTTTGCTCCCACAGGCTTGTGGCGGTCAGGACTGTTTTTCGAACTTCAGGTCCCACACGCCGTGCCCAAGACGTTCGCCGCGGCGTTCGAACTTGGTGATCGGGCGTTCGGTCGGCCGTGGTACGCACTTGCCGTCTTCGGCGAGATTGCGGTAACCCGGCGCGACATTCATCACTTCCAGCATGTATTCGGCATACGGTTCCCAATCGGTGGCCATGTGCAGAATGCCGCCAACCTTCAACTTGCTGCGCACCAGTTCAGCGAACGATGCCTGGACGATACGGCGCTTGTGGTGACGGCTCTTGTGCCACGGGTCCGGGAAAAACAGCATCAGGCGATCGAGGCTGTTGTCGGCCACGCAATTGTTCAGCACTTCGATTGCGTCGCAATCGTAGACCCGCAGGTTGGTCAGGCCTTGCGTCAGCACGCCATTGAGCAGCGCGCCGACACCCGGACGGTGCACTTCCACGCCGATGAAATCCTGTTCCGGCGCAGCCGCCGCCATTTCCAGCAGCGAATGGCCCATGCCAAAACCGATTTCCAGCGAGCGCGGCGCCGAACGGCCGAACACCTGATCAAAATCCACCGGCGCATCGGCCAGCGGCAGGACGAACAGCGGCGTGCCCTGCTCCAGGCCTTTTTGCTGGCCCTCGGTCATGCGGCCGGCGCGCATCACAAAACTCTTGATGCGGCGGTGCTTGGACTCGTCGCCTTCTTCCACGGTGTTCGGCGTTTCGTTCGATTCAGTCATCAATGGCTCTTACTTGATCAGACCATCCAGCGGCGAGGAGGCGCTGGCATAGAGTTTTTTCGGCATGCGGCCGGCGAGGTAGGCCAGGCGACCCGCGACGATCGCATGTTTCATGGCTTCGGCCATCAGCACCGGCTGCTGGGCGTGGGCGATCGCCGAGTTCATCAGCACCGCCTCGCAACCCAGTTCCATGGCGATGGTGGCGTCGGAAGCAGTACCGACACCGGCATCGACCAACACCGGGATTTTCGCTTCTTCGAGGATGATCTGCAGGTTGTACGGGTTGCAGATCCCCAGGCCCGTGCCAATCAGGCCGGCCAGAGGCATCACTGCGATCACACCGATTTCCGCCAGTTGCCGGGCAATGATCGGGTCATCGCTGGTGTAAACCATCACGTCGAAGCCTTCCTTGACCAGCACTTCGGCAGCCTTGAGGGTTTCGATCACGTTGGGGAACAGGGTTTTCTGGTCGGCCAGCACTTCCAGTTTCACCAGATTGTGCCCGCCGAGCAGCTCACGGGCCAGGCGACAGGTGCGCACAGCCTCGGTCGCGTCAAAGCAACCGGCGGTGTTCGGCAGGAACGTGTAGCGATCCGGCGACAGCACTTCGAGCAGGTTCGGTTCGCCCGGGTTCTGCCCGAGGTTGGTGCGGCGCACGGCGAAAGTGACGATCTCGGCACCCGAGGCTTCGATGGCCAGGCGGGTTTCTTCCATGTCGCGGTACTTGCCGGTACCTACCAGCAAACGCGACTGGTAAGTACGACCGGCCAGGACGAAGGGCTTGTCGTTACGAACGATGCTCATGGGAAATCCTCTGTAGGGGTGAGGTTCTTGCAGAATTCTGGGCCGTGGCGCGTCGGGCTGTCAGCCGCCGCCAATCGCATGAACCACTTCGACCGTGTCGCCGTCGTTCAATGCGGTGTCGGCATGCTGGCTGCGCGGGACGATATCCAGATTGAGTTCGACCGCCACCCGGCGTCCGGTCAGGTCCAGACGGGTCAGCAGGGCCGCAACGGTTTCACCGTCGGGCAGTTCAAGGGATTCGCCGTTCAACTGAATGCGCATGTTGCAAGCCGCCATCATTTTTTGGGGCAGGCATTCTAGCCCGATCATGACCCAAAGGTCAGCACCAAGCGTCAAGCGGTCAGCGGCAAGCGCCACGCGGCGAGGCCCAGACAGAACCAACCGACCAGAAAGGCCAGGCCACCGAATGGGGTGATGATTCCCAGCTTGCTGATGCCGGTCATCGTCAGCAGGTACAAACTGCCGGAAAACAGCAGGATGCCAAGCGCAAACGACACGCCGGCCCAGGTCACCAGCCGGCCGGGAATCTGCGTCGCCAGCAGCGCCACGCCCAACAGCGCCAGGGTGTGCACCAGTTGATAGGTGACGCCGGTGTGGAAAATTGTCAGGTATTCCGCAGTCAGACGATTTTTCAAGCCATGCGCGGCGAACGCGCCTAGGGCAACGCCAGTGAAGCCGAAGAAAGCGGCCAGCATCAGAAAGCCACGCAGCATGTAGAACTCCAGTCAGACTCAATCAACAGGGTCTGTATAATGGCCCGCTCAACGGGTTCGGCCAAGCCATCTCTATGCTGCGTTTATTTTTGCGACGATTCATCAAGGCCCTGCTGTGGTTCGCGGGCGGCAGCGTATTGCTGGTGCTGATTTTTCGCGTGGTGCCGCCACCGGGCACGGCGTTGATGGTCGAGCGCAAGGTCGAATCCTGGATCGATGGTGAACCCATCGACCTGCAACGGACCTGGAAACCCTGGGATGAAATTTCTGACGACCTCAAAGTCGCGGTGATTGCCGGGGAAGATCAGAAATTCCCCGAGCACTGGGGTTTCGACTTCGGCGCGATCCAGAAAGCCCTGGCGCATAACGAGCTTGGCGGTTCGATTCGCGGCGCCAGTACGCTGAGCCAGCAAGTCTCGAAAAATCTGTTTTTGTGGTCCGGCCGCAGTTGGCTGCGCAAAGGCCTGGAAGCCTGGTTCACCGGGCTCATCGAGGTGTTGTGGCCCAAGCAGCGGATTCTTGAGGTGTACTTGAACAGCGTCGAGTGGGATGACGGCGTGTTCGGCGCTGAGGCCGCCGCCCGCCATCACTTCGGCGTGAGCGCCAAAGGCCTGAGCCGCCACCAATCGAGCTTGCTCGCTGCGGTTCTGCCCAACCCGCGCGTATGGAGCGCGAGCCATCCGACCAATTACGTCGCACGGCGTGCCGGGTGGATTCGGCAGCAGATGAGCCAGTTGGGTGGCGACAGTTATCTGGTTGGGATCAACGATTCACGCCGGGCGCCTTGGGCTCAGTAACGCTGAAGATCCCCTGTAGGAGTGAGCCTGCTCGCGATAGCGTCAGGTCAGTCGCAATAAATGTCGACTGATAGATAGTGATCGCGAGCAGGCTCACTCCTACAGGGATTTGTGTGCAGGACAAACCAACAAAAACGCCCCGATCATTGCTGATCGGGGCGTTTTTTATTGCCTGCTCGCTGCGTTACGCGGCGATCGACAACTTGAGCTTGTTCATCGCGCTTTTCTCTAGCTGACGAATTCGCTCGGCCGACACGTTGTACTTCTGCGCCAGGTCGTGCAGCGTGGCTTTCTCTTCTGCCAGCCAGCGCTGGTAGAGGATGTCACGGCTGCGGTCGTCCAGCACTTCCAGTGCTTCGTGCAGGTTGTGATTGGAGTTGTCGCTCCAGTCGGCATCTTCCAGTTGACGGGCCGGGTCGTACCGGTGGTCTTCCAGATAGTTGGCCGGCGATTGGAAAGCACTGTCGTCGTCCGCTTCCGCAGCCGGGTCGAACGCCATGTCATGGCCGGTCAGGCGACTTTCCATCTCGCGCACTTCACGCGGCTCGACACCGAGGCTTTCCGCCACACGGTGGACTTCCTCGTTGTTCAACCACGCCAGACGCTTCTTCTGGCTGCGCAGGTTGAAGAACAGCTTGCGCTGGGCCTTGGTGGTCGCGACTTTCACAATGCGCCAGTTGCGCAGGATGAACTCGTGAATCTCAGCCTTGATCCAGTGCACCGCGAACGACACCAGGCGCACACCCATTTCCGGGTTGAAGCGCTTGACGGCCTTCATCAGGCCGACGTTGCCTTCCTGGATCAGGTCAGCCTGAGCCAGACCGTAGCCGGAATAGCTACGGGCAATGTGTACAACAAAGCGCAGGTGGGCGAGCACCATCTGCCGAGCCGCCCCCAAATCCTGCTCATAATAGAGACTCTCGGCCAGTTCACGCTCCTGCTCCGGCGTCAGCAATGGAATGCTGTTGACGGTGTGCACATAGGCCTCCAGGTTCGCACCCGGGACCAGAGCATATGCAGGTTGCAAAGAATTGGTCATACGAAAAAACCTCCGACTTACAAACTCGTGCAGTTCAGCACTGCGAAAATTGACCGGAAACCAAGGGACAAGTTCCCATTAAAACCGAAAGGTCAATACGCGCAAAAATTTACTACTTCGGCGCCAACTCCCTGAGATGACGTGCGACTGCAATCCATGCACCGATATAACCCAACAGCACAGCGCCAAGCAAGAGCGACAGACCATCGGCGACTGGCACTCCGGCCAGCGCAAAATTACTGCCGTACAAGCCGGCCAGTCCAACCACCGCGTCGTTCAGCCAGTTCAGGCCAAACGCCAGCACGCCCCACGAAAGAAACCCGGCACCCAAGCCATATAGCGCGCCCATGTACAGAAAGGGCCTGCGTACATAGCTGTCCGTGCCGCCGACGAGTTTAATCACTTCTATCTCTGTGCGGCGGTTTTCAATATGAAGACGAATGGTATTGCCTATCACCAAAAGTAATGCAGAAACCAGCAACACGGTCAGCCCGAAGACAAAACGGTCGCCGAGCTTGAGGATGGCGGCCAGACGTTCGACCCAGACTAGATCAAGTTGCGCCTGTTGTACCTTGGGCAATTCGGAAAGTTTTTGTCTCAATGCTTCAAGCGCAGGCTTGTCGACTTCGTTCGGCGTCACCAGCACAACGCCCGGCAGCGGGTTTTCCGGCAGCTCTTTAAGCGCCTCGCCCAGACCGGACTGTTGCTGGAACTCTTCCAGCGCCTGATCGCGGCCGACATACTCAGCCTCGGCAACCCCGGGGATGCCTTTGATCTGCTCGCGCAACGCCTCGCCCTGCTCGGTGCTGGCGTCGAGTTGCAGATACAGCGAAATCTGCGCCGCGCGCTGCCACGAACCGCCGAGACGTTCGACGTTATTCAGCAGAAGTGACAGCCCCATCGGCAAACTCAGGGCCACGGCCATCACCATGCAGGTGAAGAAACTGCCGATTGGCTGCTTGCCCAATCGACGCAGACTGTCCAGCAGGCTGGCGCGATGGCTTTCGATCCAGGCGCGAAACAGCGTGGCGAAATCCGGGCCGTCGTCATCGTCGCGTTTTTTCTTCTGCGGCTGCGGGTCGGCGGCTTTCGGCGCCACGCGCTCGGACAGCTTGTTACTGCGCGTCGCACTCATACGCCGGCCTCCCCGTCGCCGATCAAGCGGCCGCGTTGCAAGGTCAGCATGCGGTGACGCATGCGCGCGATCAGTGCCAGGTCGTGGCTGGCGATCAATACGCTTGTGCCCAGACGGTTGATGTCTTCGAACACGCCCATGATTTCTGCCGCCAGACGCGGGTCGAGGTTACCGGTCGGTTCGTCCGCCAACAGCAGGGCCGGGCGATGGACGATGGCGCGGGCAATGCCGACGCGCTGTTGCTGACCGGTCGACAGGTCGCCGGGGTACAGATCGGTTTTATCCGACAGCGCCACGCGCTCAAGCGCCGAATCCACGCGCTTGACGATCTCGGCTTTGGACAAACCGAGAATCTGCAACGGCAACGCGACGTTGTTGAACACGGTGCGATCGAACAGCAACTGGTGATTCTGGAACACCACGCCAATCTGCCGCCGCAGGTAAGGAATCTGCGCGTTGCTGATGGTGCTCAGGTCTTGCCCGGCCAACAGCAGTTTGCCGGTGCTCGGACGCTCCATGGCCAGCAGCAGCCGCAACAAGGTGCTTTTACCGGCGCCGGAATGGCCGGTAACAAACAAGAATTCGCCTCGACGGACTCGAAAGCTCAGCTCATGCAAGCCGACGTGACCGTTCGGGTAGCGTTTACCGACCTGTTCGAAACGAATCATGAACGCTCCCGCTCGGCAAACAATGCCTGGACAAAGGGTTCTGCTTCAAAAGTGCGCAAGTCATCGATGCCTTCACCGACACCGATGTAGCGGATAGGCAAACCAAACTGTTTGGCCAGGGCGAAAATCACCCCGCCCTTGGCGGTGCCGTCGAGTTTGGTCAGCGCCAGGCCGGTCAGTTGCACGGTCTGGTTGAACTGCTTGGCCTGGTTGATGGCGTTCTGGCCGGTCCCGGCGTCGAGCACCAACAGCACTTCGTGTGGCGCGTCGGCGTCGAGTTTGCCGATAACCCGGCGAACCTTTTTCAACTCTTCCATCAGATTATCTTTGGTGTGCAGACGGCCGGCGGTGTCAGCGATCAACACATCGATGCCGCGCGCCTTGGCGGCCTGCACGGCGTCGAAGATCACCGAAGCCGAATCGGCGCCCGTGTGCTGGGCGATCACCGGAATCTTGTTGCGCTCACCCCAGACCTGCAATTGCTCGACGGCAGCGGCGCGGAAGGTGTCGCCGGCGGCGAGCATGACTTTCTTGCCTTCCAGTTGCAGCTTCTTCGCCAGTTTGCCGATGGTCGTGGTTTTGCCGGCGCCGTTGACGCCAACCACCAGAATCACGAAAGGCTTGTTTTGCGCATTGATTTTCAGCGGCTGTTCAACCGGCTTGAGCATCGCCGCCAGTTCCGCTTGCAGGGATTTGTACAGCGCGTCGGCATCGGCCAGCTCTTTGCGCGCGACTTTCTGAGTCAGGCGCTGAATGATTACCGAGGTCGCTTCGACGCCAACGTCGGCGGTCAGCAGACGGGTTTCGATGTCTTCGAGCAGCTCGTCATCGATGATCTTCTTGCCGAGGAACAGGCTGGCCATGCCCTCGCCGATGCTGGCGCTGGTCTTGGACAGACCTTGCTTGAGGCGAGCGAAGAAACCGGCTTTGGTTTCCTCGGTGCGCGGCGCTTCGGCAGGGGTTTCGATGATGGCGACCGGTGCGTCAGCAATCACCGGGGCGATAACGGGTGCTGGTGCTGGTGCTGGCTCTGGCGTCACCACAATCGGGGCAGCCGGCACGGCGAATACCGGCGCTTCCGGCTCCGGCGCAACAGGTGCAGGTTCGGAGATCTGCATCAGCGCGGGAGCCAGCTCGATGACTGGCACCTGAACCGGCTCAGGGGTAAACGCAATCGGCGCAGGAATCGGCGGCGCGATGTGCGCGGCCTGCTCGTCTTCAACCAGCGCCACCGGTTCTTCCGCCACCGGCAAGGTCAGCCAAGGCTCGGCGACCGGCGTCAATGGCAGCGCGGCGGCGATTTCCGCCTGCGGCTCACGTTCAGGCTCTGGCAAAGATGCTGCTTCAGCCTCGGCAGCCGGTTGCAGCACCGGTTCGGCGATCGGCAGAACGATCGGCGCCGGTTCTTCTTTCATAAGCGGCTCGGGTATAAGCGGCTCGGGCTCTATCACCGGCTCGGGAGCGGGCTCAGGAATCGGCTGCGGCTGTTCGACCACGGGTTCCTGCGGCTTTTTGCGCAGCCATCCGAACAGGCCTTTCTTCTTGCCAGCCGCAGCTGGGGTCTTCTTGTCGTCGTTGGAACCAAACATGGAGGACGGCTATCTCACGGTAGCGAAGCGCCCAAGGGGCGCCCCGGCAAATAAATATTCGATGCAGAACAGACTGCGATTCACCCAGCTTGTTCACGCGCAACAATTTGTCGAAGTGCCAAGGGCACCTCAAAGGTCGACTAACACGAAGGACTGGACCGGCATCGTCGGCGAAAACGTTGAGTTTAGCGGACAAACTCAAAGCTTCTGCCGGGAACCCATACAACCTGTCGCCCGATAAAAGGGCTCACAGGCGTGGCCGCCAGTAAAACGGACCAGTATCCTAGCACCCTCTCGCCCGCTGACGCTAAGAACAAGCAGGCAGCCCCAAAGGTTTAAAAACGTATGAATGCTCTAGCCCGCCGCGCCGCAGGCCTGCTGCTCAGCACAGTTTGTCTGCCCCTCTCGGCCCTGGCTGCCGATCCACAACCCACTCATGAATTCACCCTCGACAACGGCTTGAAGGTCGTCGTGCGCGAAGACCATCGTGCGCCGGTGGTGGTGTCCCAAGTCTGGTACAAGGTCGGCTCAAGCTATGAAACGCCGGGCCAGACCGGTTTGTCCCACGCGCTGGAACACATGATGTTCAAGGGCAGCGACAAAGTCGGCCCCGGCGAAGCGTCGCTGATCCTGCGCGACCTCGGTGCCGAAGAAAACGCCTTCACCAGCGATGACTTCACCGCGTACTACCAGGTCCTGGCCCGCGACCGCCTCGGCGTGGCGTTCGAACTGGAAGCCGACCGCATGGCCAATCTGCGCTTGCCGGCCGACGAATTCAGCCGCGAGATCGAGGTTATTAAAGAAGAACGTCGCTTGCGCACCGACGACAAGCCAATGGCCAAGGCTTACGAACGCTTCAAAGCCATGGCTTACCCGGCCAGCGGCTATCACACGCCGACCATCGGCTGGATGGCTGACCTTGACCGCATGAAGGTCGAAGAGCTGCGCCACTGGTATCAATCCTGGTACGTGCCGAACAACGCCACGCTGGTGGTAGTCGGCGACGTCACCCCGGACGAAGTGAAAACCCTCGCCCAGCGCTATTTCGGCCCGATCGCCAAGCGCGACGTTCCGCCAGCGAAAATTCCGCTGGAACTCGCCGAGCCCGGCGAACGCTTGATGACCTTGCACGTGCAGACTCAGTTGCCGAGCCTGATGCTCGCCTTCAACGTGCCGAGCATCGCCACCGCCGAGGACAAACGTTCGGTCAACGCCTTGCGCCTGATCTCGGCGCTGCTGGATGGCGGCTACAGCGGTCGCATCCCGACACAACTGGAGCGCGGCGAGGAGCTGGTGTCCGGCGGTTCGTCGAGCTACGACGCCTACACCCGCGGCGACAGCCTGTTCACGTTGTCGGCGACGCCGAACACGCAAATGAACAAAACCATTGCGCAAGCCGAGGCCGGGTTGTGGAAGTTGCTCGATCAACTGAAAACTACCGCGCCGTCCGCTGCAGAACTGGAACGCGTGCGCGCCCAAGTGATTGCCGGTCTGGTCTACGAGCGTGATTCGATTACCAGCCAGGCCACCGCTATCGGCCAACTGGAAACCGTCGGCCTGTCGTGGAAATTGATGGACACCGAACTCGCCGATCTCGAAAGCGTGACCCCGGAAGACATCCAGAAAGCCGCCAAGCTGTATTTCACCCGCGAACGTCTCAGCGTCGCCCATGTACTGCCAGAGGAGACGACTCATGAGTGAGCGTAAAAAACCGCGCCTGGCGCTGATCGGGCTGATACTCGTTGCGTTGATCGGCTCGGCCACCGTTTACCTGTTGCGCCCCGACGAGTCGACCGCCAGCGAAGCGCTCGACAACGCCAAGTCCAGCCAGAAATTGCAGTCGCTGGCCGAACTCGACGGCAAGGCCCCGAGCCACCGTAACCTCGACGTGCAGAACTGGACCACCGCCGAAGGCGCGAAAGTGCTGTTCGTTGAAGCGCGCGAACTGCCGATGTTCGACATGCGCCTGATCTTCGCTGCCGGCAGCAGCCAGGACGGCGATGCGCCGGGCCTCGCGATGCTGACCAATGCCATGCTCAACGAAGGCGTGGCCGGCAAAGACGTCGGCGCCATCGCGCAGGGCTTTGAAGGCCTCGGCGCGGATTTCGGCAACGGTGCCTACAAGGACATGGCCGTGGCGTCGTTGCGCAGTTTGAGCGCAGCGGACAAACGTGAACCTGCCCTGAAGCTGTTCTCGGAAGTGGTCGGCAAACCGACCTTCCCTGCCGACTCGTTCGCGCGGATCAAAAACCAACTGCTCGCCGGTTTCGAATACCAGAAGCAGAACCCCGGCAAACTCGCCGGCATCGAGTTGATGAAGCGCCTGTATGGCGACCACCCGTACGCCAGCTCCAGCGACGGCACGGCGAAAACCATTCCGGCGATCACCCTCGCCCAGCTGCGCGCGTTCCATGAGAAAGCCTACGCTGGCGGCAACGTGGTGATTGCGCTGGTCGGCGATCTTTCGCGCGCCGAGGCCGAAGCGATTGCCGCGCAAGTCTCCAGCACCCTGCCAAAAGGCCCGGCGCTGGCGAAGATTGCGCAGCCGACCGAACCCAAGGCGAGCATCGGTCACATCGAGTTTCCGTCGAAGCAGACCAATTTGATGCTCGCGCAATTGGGCATCGACCGTGATGACCCGGACTACGCGGCACTGTCGCTGGGCAACCAGATCCTCGGTGGCGGCGGTTTCGGCACGCGCCTGATGAGCGAAGTGCGCGAGAAGCGCGGTCTGGCCTACGGCGTGTATTCGGGTTTCAGCCCGATGCAGGCGCGCGGCCCGTTCATGATCAATTTGCAGACGCGCGCGGAAATGAGCGAAGGCACCTTGAAACTGGTGCAAGACGTGCTCGCCGACTACCTTAAAACCGGTCCGACGCAAAAAGAACTCGACGACGCCAAGCGTGAACTGGCCGGCAGCTTCCCGCTGTCCACTGCCAGCAACGCCGATATCGTCGGCCAGCTCGGCGCCATGGGTTTCTACAATTTGCCGCTGAGTTATCTGGAAGACTTCATGCAACAGTCCCAGAGCCTGACCGTCGAGCAAGTCAAAACTGCACTGAACAAACACTTGAGCACGGACAAAATGGTCATCGTCAGCGCTGGCCCGACCGTGCCGCAAAAGCCGTTACCGGCCCCATCTGATAAACCTGCCGAGCAGCCGCTCGGGGTTCCGGAGCATTAATGGCCAGTCCATCGCGTCCAAAAAAACCTGTTCACAACGTGCATAACGGCGTGAATCAATTGCGCATCATTGGTGGCGAATGGGGCAGCCGCAAGCTCAGCTTCCCCGACGCGCCGGGCCTGCGTCCGACCCCGGACCGGGTGCGTGAAACCCTGTTCAACTGGCTCGCGCCATACATCGCCGGGGCCAAGGTGCTGGATCCGTTCGCCGGCAGCGGCGCGTTGTTCCTCGAAGCGCTGTCGCGCGGCGCGGCCATGGGCCAGGCGCTGGACGCCAGCAACATCGCGGTTTCGAGCATCAAGGAACACTTGGGCACCCTGCGCTGCACCACCGGCCAGGTGCAAACCGCCGATGCCTTGCGCTACCTGGAAACCCAAACTGCAACCGCGTATGACGTGGTGTTCCTCGACCCGCCGTTCAATCAGGACTTGTTGCCGGGTGTGTGCGCCTTGCTCGAAGAGCGCCAATGGCTGGCCGATGACGCGTGGGTCTACACCGAAAGCGAAAACGCCCCGTCGTCGCTGGGCTTGCCGGGCAACTGGCGCCTGCACCGCGAGCAGAAATCCGGTCGCGTGTATTACGCGCTGTGGCAGCGTAGCGCGCCGGCTAACTGAGCTGTCCAAACCGAGCCCGTTATTCGCCAGGCATGAAAGTGCCTGGCGCGTGCGGTACATAGTTACCGCACGCGTTGCCCTCCGGTTCTCCACAGTGGTTTAGCCAATTTCGGCAAACCACTGGGATGAACACGGATGAACATCTTATGCAGCAGGATGCTGCTTTTTGCCTGGCTACTGCCCTTCTCGGCCCTCGCCGAACCCGCGCAATCCGCGCTATCCACCGTACAACCCACGCATGAATTCACCCTGAGCAACGGCTTGAGAGTCGTCGTGCGCGAAGACCATCGCGCGCCGGTGGTGACCTCGCAGCTCTGGTTCAAGGTCGGTTCCGCCGACGAACCACCGGGCCAGTCCGGCCTGTCTCACGCGCTCGAACACATGCTCTTCAAGGGCAGCAGCAAACTCTGCGCGGGCGAAGCATCGAGCATTTTCGACACGCTGGGCATTGCGCAAAACGCCTTCACCGACAAAGACGTCACCACTTATTACCAAACCCTGCTGCCGCACCAACTGGGCGTTTCCTTTGAAGTGCTGGCGGACATGATGTCGACCGCACACTTGCGCGCCGAGGATTTCGTCCCGGAACTGGCGGTCATTCAGGCTGAACGCCGTCTACGCGTCGACGATGATTTCAACGCCACCGCGCAACATCATCTCAACAGCCTCGCCTACCCGGCCAGCAGCTATGGCGCGCCGATCATCGGCTGGATGCACGACCTGCAACGCATGAATGCCGCCGAACTGCGCGACTGGTATCAGGCACGTTATGCGCCGGGGAACGCGACGTTGGTGATCGTCGGAGACGTAACGCTGGAACGGGTAAAACCGCTGGTCGAACGCTATTTCGGCGTGCTGCCGGCCAAACCTTTTGTCACCACCCGAACCGTCCTCGAACTCGCCGAACCGGGCGAACGCAGGATCATCCTGCATCAGCCGATTGCCGCACCACGGCTGCTAATGGCGTTCAACGTACCGAGCTTTGGCACCGCGCAAAACCAGCGAACCGTGCATGCGCTGACCCTGCTCAGCACCCTGCTGGCTGGTTCCGACAGTTCGCGTGTGCGCAAACGCCTGCAATTCGGCGAACGGCTGTTTTCGGCGACTACCTCCGAATACAACGCGCTGTTTCGCGGCGACAGCCTCTTTACTCTCGACGCCGAACTTCACACTCGGCAAACCATAAGCCTCGACGAGGCGGAAAAACGCATCTGGCAGTTACTCGACGAATTCAAGACAAACCCTCCCGGCGCAGAAGAACTGGAACGCGCGCGCACGCAATTGATCGCCAAACGGCTTTACGGCCGCGACGCCATCGAGGATCAGGCTGACCGTTTGGGTTCCTTCGAAAGCATCGGCGTGTCGTGGCGTGAAATGGACGACGAGGTCAATCAACTGAAACAGGTGACGCCCGAAGATATCCAGCAAGCCGCCGCGACCTATTTCACCCGGCAACGCCTGAGCACCGCCCACGTCCTCGTTGGAGCACAACCATGAATACGTTCACCGTAACGGCGCTGGGTTTGCTGTTGCTCAATTGCCTGGCTGTCGCGCCAGTGTTTGCCTCCGACCAACCCGCCTCTTCGCGTCTGCAATCGCTGGCAGAACTGGACCAGCAACCGATCGCCACGCGCAACCTGAACATCCACGGCTGAAAATCCCCTGCCGGCGGCAAAGTGCTGTTTATCCGCACCCCGGAACTGCCGATCCTCGACGTACATGTCAGCTTCGCCGCCGGCAGCGCGCAGGACGGCGAACACCCGGGGCTCGCTGCAGCAGCCTTCAACTCGATCAACCAAGGTGTCGCGGGCAAAGACCTGCCGGCGATCCTCGAAAGTTTTGATGGCTTGGGCGCGAAGCTCGACATGAACATCCACTACGACCGCGCTTCGCTGTCACTGCGCAGCCTCGCCGCCGACGACAAACGCGAACCGGCGCTGCAATTGTTTACGCAGATGCTCGGCCAGCCAGTGGTCAGCGAAAAATCCCTCGCTCGGGTGAAAACCCAGATAACCGAGTTGCTCAAAGTCCAACAGCAGAACCCCGACCTGCAAATCCATCAGGCCCTCAAAGAGGCACTGCTGGCCGGTCACCCTTATGCACAACCGGTGTTTGGCACGGCGGAAAGTCTCGGCAAATTGTCGATTGCCCAGGTTCAGGCCTTTCATCGTCAGGCCTACAGCGCGGCGAATGTGCTGATCACGCTGGTCGGCGACCTGACGCTGGAGCAGGCGCAGACGATCAGTTTGCAGATCATCAATGCCTTGCCGGCAAATGCGCTCGTGATGCCGGCGACGCCGCTTCCACAGCCAATCGAAACCGCCGCCACGCGGCATATCGAGCGTGCGTCGAACCAGACGCACATCGTTCTCGGCCAACTGAGTGTGCCGCGCCAGCACCCGGATTACGCAGCGCTGCGGGTGGCGCATGCAATCTTCGGCGGGCAGCGTGTCAGCTCCCGATTGATGACCGAACTGCGTGAAAAACGTGGCCTCACCTACACCGCGCAACTCAAGTCACCGCCGCTGCACGCAGCCGGTCTGGCGGTGATCGAATTCAACACGCAGCCGCAGTACCGCGACGGCACGGTGGCGTTGGTCAAAGAGCTTTATCGCGAGTTCCTGGTGCAAGGTCCGACGCAGCAGGAACTGGATGATGCAAAGGGTTATTTGCGCAGCAACAGTGCGCTGACCAGCGCCAGCAACACGCACATCCTGTCGCGTCTGGTCGAGATCAATGAGCGCGACTTGCCGCTGGATCTGGACTATTCGACTTTGCAGGCTCGCGATCTGACCCTCGCTGAAATCAAAGCGGCGCTGAACCGCCATGTTGATCCCGGCAAATGGTCGGTGGTGACCGTCGGCCCGAGCGTCGCGCAGTTGCCTTTGCCAGCCCCGGCAGAGGTTGCGCCGCAGAGTATGTGTCGCGCCGACACCGCGACTGTGGCAAGTTAAGCGCCATGAATACAGGCTGTAGGGCAGCGCGTTTCCGCCCTGCCGCCGACTGTTTTACCTTGCAGAGAACCAACTTGTACCAGCCTGACGAACGTTTCACCCCGGCCTTCGGCCTGAGCAATCCGCACTTGCAAACCTTGTGGGGCCCGCTATGGCGCAAAACCACGCATATCCAGCGAGATCGCGAACGCCTGTGGCTGGAGGACGGCGACTTCCTCGACCTCGACTGGCACGGCCCGCACAGCGCCGACGCACCGTTGGTTCTGGTGTTGCACGGGTTGACCGGCTCATCCAATTCGCCCTACGTCGCCGGCCTGCAAAAAGTCCTGGCGGCGCAGGGTTGGGCCAGCGTCGCGCTGAACTGGCGCGGCTGCTCGGGCGAGCCGAACCTGTTGCCGCGCAGCTACCATTCCGGTGCCAGTGAAGACCTCGCCGAAGCGATCAAACACCTGAAAGCCAAACGCCCGCTCGCGCCGTTATACGCGGTCGGCTATTCGCTGGGCGGCAATGTGTTGCTCAAATACTTGGGCGAAACCGGCAGCGACAGCGGCGTGCGCGGCGCCGTCGCAGTGTCGGTGCCGTTTCGCCTCGATCAGTGCGCCGACCGGATCGGCAAAGGATTTTCCAAGGTGTATCAGGCGCACTTCATGCGCGAGATGGTCGCCTACATCAAGAACAAGCAGCGTCAGTTTCAGCATGACGGGCGCGAGGATGGATTGGCGGCACTGGCCGCGCTGGGTTCGCTGGAGAACATGCGCACGTTCTGGGATTTCGACGGCCGGATCACCGCGCCGCTGCATGGTTTTGTCGATGCCGACGATTACTATCGCCGCGCCTCGAGCCGCTATTTCCTCGGCGAAATTCGCACGCCGACGCTGATCATCCAGGCGGCTGACGACCCGTTTGTGTTCCCCCACAGCTTGCCGCTCGCAGAGGAATTGTCGGCGTCAACGCAATTCGAGTTGCAGCCAAAGGGTGGGCACGTCGGCTTCGTCGACGGATCGCTGCGCCAGCCGGGCTACTACCTCGAACGGCGCATCCCGCAATGGCTGACTGCCGCACATCGCCAATAGTCCAAGCCCGACACGAAACCCAATGTAGGAGTGAGCCTGCTGGCGATAGCGCCGGGTCAGTCAACATTTGTGCTGAATGACCTACCGCGATCGCGAGCAGGCTCGCTCCTACAGGGGATCGGATCATTCGCCGGTGGCGATGCCCCGCGCGGGCTGATTGATCCATTCGCTCCACGACCCGGCGTACAACGCCGCCAACGGATAACCCGCCAGGCACAACGCGAACAAATTGTGGCAAGCCGTCACGCCCGAGCCGCAATACGCGACCAACTCTGTTGGTGAACGATCGCCGAGTTTTGCGGCGAAACGCTGCTTGAGTTGCTCGGCCGGCAGGAAACGTCCATCGCTGCCAAGGTTGTCGGTGAACGCCGCGCACTGCGCGCCGGGAATGTGCCCGGCGATCGGGTCGATCGGTTCCACTTCACCCTTGAAACGCGGCAAGGCGCGGGCATCGAGCAAGGTCAGTTGAGGTTGGCCGAGACGTTGCTGGAGTTGTTCGGCGCTGAGCAGCAACGCTTCATCCGGCGTGCCGCTGAACGTGCCACGGACAATCGACGGCGCGTCCAGACTCAGCGGCAGCCCCGCCGCGTGCCAGGCCTTGAGCCCGCCATCGAGAATAAACACGCCGTCGCGTTTGCCCAGCCACGCCAGCAACCACCAGGCCCGCGCGGCGAAAGCACCGAGGCCGTCGTCATACAAAACCACGTCGCTGTCGGCGTTGACGCCCCAGGCTTGCAGACGCTCGATAAAGTCTTCGGTTGCCGGCAACGGGTGGCGCCCGGTGACGCCGCGGCTCACTGGTCCGCTGAGATCACGCTCAAGATCGGCGAAACTCGAACCGGCGATGTGCCCTTCGGCATAACTGCGCTGACCGTAGTCCGGGTCTTCGAGGGCAAAACGACAATCCAGGATCACCAGCCCAGGCTGCTCCTTTTTCAGGTCCAACGCTTGCGGGCTGATCAGTTGCGCAATGGGCATAACGGGCTCCTGTGCTTGAGTCGATGGCTGATCCTACTGCACTTCTTCCAGAGCCTGGGCGAGTGGCACGTAAAACTCTTCAAACAGCGTGTTGACCTCGTGCCGCGCCTCATCGGTAACAAACCCGGCTTCGAGCACCAGCACCTGATACACGCCGCGTTTGATCGCCTGCTCGCTCAAGTGGTTGGAGTTTTCGCGCGTGGTGCACAGGAAACGCACCCACGAGGTGAGGATGATCCAGGCATTGATGGTCAGGGATTCAATCTGCACGCGGTCCATTTTGAGGATCCCGGCCTCGACAAACCCTTGGTAAATCGCCGAGCCCTGAATCACGCAGCGCTGGGAAAAACGCCGGTAACGCGCGGCCAGATCCGGGTCGCTCTCGAGCAAATGTTCGAGGTCGCGGTGCAGGAACCGATAACGCCACATCGCCGACAGCAGCTCTTTGAGGTAATAGCGCTTGTCTTCAACCGTGGCACCTCGCCCCTGCGGCGGACGCAAAAAGCTGTCCACCAGGGTTTCATACTCACTGAACAGCACCGCGATAATCGCCTGCTTGTTCGGGAAGTGGTAGTACAGGTTGCCCGGGGAAATTTCCATGTGGGCGGCAATGTGGTTGGTGCTGATGCTGCGCTCACCCTGCTGATTGAACAGCTCCAAGCTGTTCTGCACGATGCGCTCGCTGGTTTTGATCCTGGGGGCCATGGCTTGAGCTTTAATTCAGAGTGCGGTGACGCGCATCTTACGGCCTATCCGTAAACGGATAAAACAAAGCTGCGTCAGGAAGTCGTTTGACTTTCTAGAGCTTAGACTCTAAAAAGCCTCTTATCAGAATAAAAATCCGGAGCCTTCCATGACTGCCGACATCGCTTATTTGCAGAACTTACAGCAGCCGTTGGAAGAGCTCCAGACCTTGTTTAATTCACAGCGCGCCGCGTACGCCGCCAACCCGATGCCGCCCGCCGCCCAGCGCCAGCAATGGCTCAAGGCACTACGCGACTTGTTGAGCGATGAGCGCCAGGCGTTGATCGAGGCGATCAGCAAGGATTTCAGCCATCGCAGCGCCGATGAAACCCTGCTCGCCGAACTGATGCCGAGCCTGCACGGCATTCACTACGCCAGCCAGCACCTCAAGGGCTGGATGAAAGCCTCGCGGCGCAAAGTCGGCCTCGCATTTCAACCGGCCTCGGCCAAAGTGGTTTATCAGCCATTGGGCGTGGTCGGCGTGATCGTGCCGTGGAATTATCCGCTGTACCTGGCCATCGGGCCGTTGGTGGGCGCGTTGTCGGCGGGTAATCGGGTGATGCTCAAACTCAGCGAATCGACCCCGGCCACCGGCTTGCTGCTCAAAGCGTTACTGGCGCGGATCTTCCCTGAAGACCTGGTGTGCGTGGTCCTCGGCGAAGCGGACATCGGCGTCGCGTTCTCGCGGCTGCGCTTCGATCATTTGTTGTTTACCGGCGCCACCAGCATCGGCAAACACGTGATGCGCGCGGCGGCGGAAAACCTCACGCCGGTGACTCTGGAACTGGGCGGCAAATCCCCCGCCATCGTCTCCCGCGACGTGCCGCTCAAGGACGCCGCCGAGCGCATCGCGTTCGGCAAGACTCTCAACGCCGGGCAAACCTGTGTCGCGCCCGATTACGTGCTGGTCCCCGAGGACCGCGTCGGCTCGTTCGTCGAAGCCTATCGCCAGGCGGTTCGCGGGTTTTATCCGACACTCGCCGACAACCCGGACTACACCGCGATCATCAATGACCGACAACTGGCGCGGCTCAACGGTTATGTCAGCGATGCCACCAGCAAGGGCGCATTGCTGATTCCGTTGTTCGAGCAAGGTCAGGGCCGGCGCATGGCCCACAGTCTGCTGCTGAATGTCAGCGATGAGATGACCGTGATGCAGGACGAAATCTTCGGCCCGCTGCTGCCGATCGTGCCGTACACCGACCTCGATCAGGCGTTTGCCTACATCAATCAGCGACCTCGGCCACTGGCGCTGTACTACTTCGGCTACGACAAACGCGAACAACAACGCGTGCTCCACGAGACTCATTCCGGCGGCGTGTGCCTCAACGACACGTTGCTGCATGTTGCTCAGGACGACATGCCGTTCGGCGGCATCGGCGCGTCGGGGATGGGCCATTACCACGGCCACGAAGGTTTCCTGACGTTCAGCAAAGCCAAAGGTGTGCTGATCAAACAACGCTTCAACGCGGCGAAGCTGATCTATCCGCCGTATGGCAAATCGATTCAGAAACTGATTCAGAAGCTGTTTATCCGCTAACGCTGCAGACCGTCGGGTAATAACAATAATGCGCCCTAGCCTGTCCGATTCCCCCGCGCTGTCCCGCCGCGACTTGCTCAAATTCAGCCTCGGCGCCAGTGCTTTTCTGGCCACTGCCGGACTCGGCGCCAGCCTTAGCGGCTGTTCGTCGAGCGTTGCTGCGGACGGTTTCGCCACGCTGCGCAGGAGCGATCTGCTGTTTCTGCGCGCGTTGATTCCGGTGATGCTCGACGGCGCCGTGGCGGTCGAGAACCTGCCGAGCGCCGTCGATGGCACGTTGCAAAATCTGGATAACAGCCTTGATCACCTGTCGCCGGAAATGCTCAAGCTGACTCGCCAGCTGTTCGATGTGCTCGGCATGACCGTGACCCGTGGGCCGCTGACCGGGGTTTGGGGCAGTTGGGAAAATGCCTCGGCGCAGGCGATTCGGCATTTCCTCGAGCGCTGGGAAAACAGCTCGTTGAACCTGCTGCGCATGGGCCACAGCTCGTTGCTGCAACTGGTAATGATGGCGTGGTACAGCCGCAAGGAGTCGTGGGCGCATTGCGGGTATCCGGGGCCGCCGACGGTTTGAAAATTGTGTCGCCCCCATCGCGAGCAAGCTCGCTCCCACAGGGGTGTGGGTTGCTAATCAGGTTGTGTTAACACAGCAATTCCAATGTGGAAGCGAGCTTGCTCGCGATGACGTCCGCCGCCTCACCACACAATCCAAAATAAAAAGAGAAGCCGAACATGCCCGTACCCGATCCGTTTCGCGAAGGCCTGGCCCGTGGCTGGAAAACCTATAAAGGCGCGCAACTGGCCGGCGACCTGACGCTGGAAGCGGACGTGGCAATCATCGGCAGCGGCGCCGGCGGCGGCACCACCGCAGAAATCCTCAGCGCCGCTGGCTATAAAGTGTTGCTGATCGAAGAAGGCCCGCTGCGCACCAGCAGCGATTTCAAGATGCTCGAAGACCAGTCCTACGCCAGCCTGTATCAGGAAGGCATCGGCCGCATGAGCAAGGACGGCGCGATCACCATCCTCCAGGGTCGCGCAGTCGGCGGCACCACGCTGATCAACTGGACATCAAGCTTCCGCACCCCGCAGCCGACCCTCGAACACTGGGCGCGCGAACACCAGGTCAAAGGTCACAGCCCCGCCGAAATGGCGCCGTGGTTCGAGAAAATGGAACAGCGCCTCGGCGTCGCCCCGTGGCTAGTCCCGCCCAACGCCAACAACGATGTGATCCGCAAAGGTTGCGAGCAACTCGGCTATAGCTGGCACGTGATCCCGCGCAATGTGCGCGGCTGCTGGAACCTCGGTTATTGCGGCATGGGTTGCCCGACCAACGCCAAGCAATCAATGCTGGTGACGACAATCCCGGCGACCCTGGAAAACGGCGGCGAGCTGCTGTACCTGGCGCGCGCCGAGAAGTTGTCGATCAACAACGGCAAGGTCACTGGCCTCGAATGCGCGGCGATGGATGAGCGCTGCGTCGCGCCCACCGGGCGCACCATCACGGTCAAGGCGCGGCATTACGTGCTGGCCGGCGGCGGGATCAATAGCCCGGCGCTGCTGCTGCGTTCCGAGGCGCCGGACCCGCACGAGCGGCTCGGCAAACGCACGTTTTTGCACTTGGTGAATATGTCGGCCGGGCTGTTCGATGAGGTGATCAACCCGTTTTACGGCGCGCCGCAGTCAATCTATACCGACCACTTTCAATGGCAGGACGGCACCACCGGCAAAATGTCTTACAAGCTCGAAGTGCCGCCGCTGCAACCGGCATTGGCGGCGACTTTGCTTGGCGGCTTCGGCCAGGAAAATTCGCAACACATGGAGAACCTGCCGCACACCCACGCCATGCTCGCCTTGCTGCGCGACGGCTTTCACCCGGACAGCGTCGGCGGCAGCGTCGAATTGCGCGGCGACGGCACGCCAGTGCTCGACTATCAGGTCTCGCCCTACACCTGGGACGGTTTGCGCCGGGCGTTTCACAGCATGGCCGAGATCCAGTTCGCCGGTGGCGCGAAAGCGGTGATGCCGATGCACGCCGATGCGCGCTACGTGAAAACGTTTGCCGAGGCGCGCAGTTTGATCGACGGCTTGAGCCTTGAGTTGTACCGCACACGCCTCGGCAGCGCGCACGTGATGGGCGGTTGCGCGATGGGCGAAGACCCCAAATACGCGGTAACCGACAGTCTTGGCCGCCATCATCAGCTCGGCAATCTGTCGATCCACGATGGCTCGCTGTTCCCCACCAGCATTGGCGCGAACCCGCAATTGTCGGTCTACGGCCTGACCGCGCAACTGGCCACAGCGCTGGCCGAACGCCTGAAAAACCCGTGAAAAAACCAAAGTTGGCCGTCGTCTATAGTGCTTTCTTACTGAACAGGCGGCTTTCCCGACCGGGAAGGCTGCGATACCATCCGAGTCCCCAACGGACTCCCGCCAGGACGACGCGATGAACCGAGTGTTGTACCCAGGTACCTTCGACCCTATTACCAAGGGCCATGGCGACTTGGTCGAACGCGCCTCGCGCCTGTTCGATCACGTGATCATTGCCGTCGCCGCCAGCCCGAAGAAAAACCCGTTGTTTCCCCTGGAACAGCGTGTGGAGCTGGCCCGCGAGGTCACTAAACATCTGCCCAACGTTGAAGTCGTCGGCTTCTCGACGCTGCTCGCGCACTTTGCCAAAGAGAAGAACGCCAACGTGTTCCTGCGTGGTTTGCGTGCGGTTTCGGACTTCGAGTACGAATTTCAGCTGGCCAACATGAACCGCCAATTGGCGCCGGATGTGGAAAGTCTGTTTCTCACGCCTTCGGAGCGTTATTCGTTCATTTCCTCGACGCTGGTGCGTGAAATTGCAGCGCTGGGCGGCGACATCACCAAGTTTGTCCACCCTGCGGTGGCCGACGCCCTCACCGAACGCTTCAAGAAGTAACGACCGCTCAAGCGGCGCCCGCGTGCACTGCGGGCGCCAATGCGGCACAATTGCGCGCATTGGTTTATTGCGCCCGGGCCTGCCGCCCCGGCTGGAGTTAGCATGTCCCTGATCATCACCGACGATTGCATCAATTGCGACGTCTGCGAACCCGAGTGCCCGAACGCCGCCATTTCCCAGGGCGAAGAAATCTATGTCATCGACCCGAACCTGTGCACGCAGTGCGTCGGCCACTATGACGAGCCACAGTGCCAGCAAGTCTGCCCGGTGGATTGCATCCCGCTGGATGAAGCGCATCCGGAGACTGAAGAACAGTTGATGGCGAAATATCGGGTGATTACCGGTAAGGCTTGAGGCTTTTGGCGTCTGTCAGGGCGCCTTCGCGGGCAAGCCTCGCTCCCACATGGACCGCGCTATACCTGTGGGAGCGAGCTTGCTCGCGATGAGGCCATCCGCCACACCTGAAATCCAACTGCCTTCACTCGCGCTGCTCGAACCCTTCCCCGATACACCCCAGGCACCTGACAAACGCCGCTCTCGCCGGATCGACCACCAACGCCTGCCCCGCATCCCCCACGCCGCCGCCCAGCGCGGTAAATGGCAGCGACACCACAAACACCCCCGCGCCTATCACCGTCGCCGCGACCAGCAAGGGTCGGGCGATCAGCAAGTCGCCGATCATGGCAAACGCCGGAGGGTTCTGGATGGTGTAGCGCGGGTCGCCGCTGCCGTGTTCAGCCGCCAGCGCGGGCGGGCCGACGCTCAGCAGCAGGGCAACGACAAAGGTGCGAAACGAAATCATGGCACGGTCCTTCGGCTAGGCAGTGAGAACACTGACTATAGACCGTCGGGCGAATCAGCTCTGGCAGCGCGGGCAAAACACGCTGGCGCGCTGGCCGAGCTTCACCTCGCGCAGCAGCGTGCCGCAAACTTTGCACGGCTCGCTGCCGCGCCCGTAAGCAAACAATTCCTGCTGAAAATAACCCGGCTGACCGTCGCCGCCGATAAAGTCGCGCAACGTCGTGCCGCCACGTTCGATGGCGTGGGCGAGGATGCGTTTGATCTCGATTGCCAGTTTCAGATAACGCGCACGGGAAATGCTCTTGGCTTCGCGACGCGGATCGATGCCGGCAGCGAACAACGCTTCCGTCGCGTAAATATTGCCGACGCCGACCACCACCGCGTTGTCCATGATGAACGGCTTGACCGCCATCGAGCGCCCGCGCGATTGCTGGAACAGACGCTCGCCGTCGAACAGCTCGGTCAACGGCTCCGGGCCCAGGCGAATCAGTAATTCGTGGTTGAGCGGGTCGAGGCTCCAGAGCATCGCGCCAAACCGGCGCGGGTCGGTGTAGCGCAGGGCCAGGCCGGATTCGAGTTCGATGTCGACGTGCTCATGCTTGGCGGCCGGCGAGCCGACTTCCACCAGACGCAAATTACCCGACATGCCCAAATGGCTGATCAACGTGCCGACTTCGGCGTTGATCAACAGGTATTTGGCGCGGCGCTCCACCAGCACGATGCGCTGGCCAGACAGGCGCACGTCGAGGTCTTCGGGGATCGGCCAGCGCAGCCGTCGATCACGCACGATCACCCGGCTGACGCGCTGGCCTTCGAGGTGCGGGGCGATGCCGCGGCGGGTGGTTTCGACTTCCGGCAATTCAGGCATGGGGCTCTCGGATCAGACGCTTTTGAGCAAAAATGCTGCGCCTCAGTGATGAGCACCGAGGTCGCGAATGGTTTGCTTGAGGGTTTCGAAATCGTAGTCCGAGAGCCCGACGTAATCGAGCACCAGCGGGCCGATGCTGTTCCATTCGTGGTCTTCGTTCTGGTTGCCCAGCACCCGGTACGACGCGCAAATGTGCTCGGCCATTTTCAGGATCGCCAGCAGGTTTTTCAGTTGCGTGTTGCGCGCCGACTCGTCGCTGAAAATCGCCAGCGCATTGTGGTGATTGGCGATGGCGGCGGTGATGTGTTCCGGCAGGCGCCAGGATTTGGCGGTGTAGTACCCGACCACGGCGTGGTTGGTGTTGAACACGCGGTTTTCGGTGTCGACCACCCGGCACTCAGGGCTCGCGTTGGCGTAGGCCTCTTCCAGGGTTTTCATGTATTCGGGGAAACGCTTGAGCATCAGCGGCACGCCGCAATCGTGGAACAGGCCCAGCGCATACGCCTCGTCGCCGGCCTGCGAGCCAATGCGTTTGGCCAGCGTCAGGCAGGTCATCGCCACATCTTGCGCGGTGTCCCAGAAGCGGTTGAGCGTGACGATGGTGTCGTCGTTCATCTCGCCTTTGATCGATTGCGCGTTGATCAGGTTGATGATCGAACGGCTGCCCAGCAGGTTCACCGCACGCTGGATCGAGGCGATCTTGTTGCTCAAGCCGTAATACGGCGAGTTGACGATTTTCAGCAACGCCCCGGAGAGGCCCGGGTCCTGGGCGATCAACTTAGCGATCACTTCCAGGTCCGGATCGGGCATGTACTGCTCCATCTGCAGATCCACCATGATCTGCGGCTGGGCCGGCACGCTGATCCCTTGCAGGGACTGTTGGATCTGTTCGGACGTCAGCTCTTGGGACATAAGTACACACTCTTGGACAGGCGGGGATTCTAACCTTTAAAAACCACCACCCGACACACCGGTGGGCACATCGTCGGAACTTTCATTTGCGATAAGGCTTCGGAGTTTGTAATGCCGGCGAGGCGATTGCGCTTCGGCCAGCGACAAATTCCCACTCAAGTCAGGAGCTTATCCAATGTCCAATTCCCTGAATGGCAAGCGCGTCGCGATTCTGGTCACCGACGGTTTCGAGCAAGTCGAACTGACCGGACCCAAGCAGGCGCTGGAGCAGGCGGGCGCCAAAGTGGACATCCTCTCGGCCGAGGAAGGCCAGGTCAAAGGCTGGAACCACGACAAACCGGCGGACGATTTCAAGGTTGATCTGACCTTCAAGGCTGCCCATATCGAGCAATACGATGCCGTGGTGCTGCCCGGCGGCGTGCAAAATTCCGACACAATTCGTATTGATCAAGATGCCCAGCACTTGGTCAAGACCGGTGCCTCGGCGGGCAAGCCAATCGCAGTGATTTGCCACGGTGGCTGGCTGCTGATCTCGGCCGGGCTGGTCAATGGCAAAACCATGACCAGTTTCAAAACCCTCAAGGACGATTTGGTCAATGCCGGCGCGCATTGGGTTGATCAGGAAGTGGTCAAGGACGGCAACCTGATCAGCAGCCGCCAGCCGGATGACATCCCGGCGTTCAACCGCGAGTTGATCGGCGCGCTGTCGGCGTAACATCCTGAATCGCTTTCGCGGGCAAGCCTCGCTCCTACCTTTGGAATGCATTTCCCTGTAGGGGTGAGATTGGCCCGCGAAAGCGTCATCAGCGTTTCATCGCTACCCGGCCACCCGCCTGGCACAACACGCTATACTCCCGCTCTTTTTTCCGGAGCGACGTCATGTCCCTGCCTAGCCTGCGCCTCAAAGCCAACGCCGACCGTCGCCTGCGAAACGGCCACTTGTGGGTCTACAGCAACGAAATCGATGTAGCCGCGACTCCTTTGCACGGCTTCAAGGCCGGCGATCAGGCGATCCTCGAAGCTGCCGGCGGCAAGCCGCTGGGCATCGTCGCCATGAGCCCGAACAACCTGATCTGTGCGCGCCTGCTGTCGCGCGACATCAAGTTGCCGCTGGACAAATCGCTGCTGGTGCACCGCATCAACGTCGCGTTGTCGCTGCGCGATCGCCTGTTCGACAAGCCGTTCTATCGTCTGGTCTACGGTGATTCCGACCTGTTGCCGGGCCTGGTAGTCGACCGTTTCGGCGACATCCTCGTGGTGCAAATCGCTTCGGCGACCATGGAAGCGCATAAAGAAGACGTGATCGCCGCGTTGACCCAAGTGCTCAAGCCAAGCGGCATTCTGTTCAAGAACGATTCCGCCGCGCGCGACGCCGAAGGCCTCAACCGCTACGTCGAAACCGTGTTCGGCCTGGTGCCGGAATGGGTTGCCTTGGAAGAGAACGGCGTGAAGTTCGAAGCGCCGGTCATTCAGGGCCAGAAAACCGGCTGGTTCTACGACCACCGCATGAACCGCGCGCGCCTGGCACCGTATGTCAAAGGCAAACGCGTCCTCGACCTCTATAGCTACATCGGTGGCTGGGGCGTGCAGGCTGCCGCTTTCGGCGCCAACGAAGTGTTCTGCGTCGATGCATCGGCCTTCGCCCTCGACGGCGTCGAGCGCAACGCTGCGCTGAACGGCTTTGCCGAGAAAATGACCTGCATCGAAGGCGACGTGTTCGAAGCCCTGAAAGAGCTGAAGGCCAGCGAAGAACGTTTCGACGTGATCGTTGCCGATCCGCCGGCCTTCATCAAACGCAAGAAAGACATGAAGAACGGCGAAGGCGCTTACCGTCGCCTGAACGAGCAAGCCATGCGCCTGCTGACCAAGGACGGCATCCTCGTCAGCGCTTCGTGCTCGATGCACCTGCCGGAAGATGACCTGCAGAACATCCTGCTGACCAGCGCCCGTCACCTGGATCGCAACATCCAGATGCTCGAACGTGGCGGTCAGGGCCCGGACCACCCGGTTCACCCAGCCATCGCCGAAACCCGCTACATCAAAAGCATCACCTGTCGTCTGCTGCCAAACAGCTGATTACGCCGGTTTGACGGGGGGCCAGCAGGCTCCCCGCTCATTCTCCGCCATCGAAATCCCCTTCCAGTTATCCTCTGCGTCTTACACTTGCCGTCCTACTAACGTGCAGGAAGTTTCGCTATATCTTCCAAATTGAAGAATTAGACTTACACGCACTTACCTCCCATAAGATAGCTCCCACAAAATTACTGGATATTTCCTACCGATATTCTCCTTGATAAGAACTCATTACAAACTATGATTGAGTTGTCACCAAGGAGTGGCACTCACTATTACTTACAAGGAGTTCACAACATGAAAGCAGTTACTCTGGAAACCAACAAAATCGCTAACCTGGCTTTTCTGGTTGCACCGAAAGCCCGATAAGTAAATGAGACGCTGGGGAGTGCCGGCTTACCCAGCGTTTTCTATGGCCCCGCCAGAGCGAACAGCCCTTCATGCAGATAAACCCACATCTCTTCATGCTTCCCCGCACGCCCGGTCAAATAGTCTGGGATTACCGCAACCACAAGCAATTTGAACTCAACCTCGAATACTCGACGCGACTCGCGCAACTTATCGACAACCCCCGAGCGTTCGACACCAACAATATAATCGACACACAGTTTCTCAATACTGGAATATTGATAACGTCCACCCAGCGAGCAATCGAATGGGGCTGGGATGAACTATCAAAGATATTTCATATCGGCACTAAAAACATACCTTGCGAATATACACCCAAGAACATTCATGAATGGTCGAGACATTATCTGGACCATTGCAACGAAGTATTGGCCTCCAGCGGCTCAGGTGCGGATAACACCCGCCACGCGACCGGCAAGCTGATTGCCCTGCCCGCCCCTGCACGCCTGCCGGAAGGTTATCTGGCCGATGCCCTGGTCAATCGGAAAACCTGCCGCTCTTTCACTGGAGACGCGGTATCGCTCGACCACCTCAGCACCCTGCTCTATCTGTCGCTCGGCCATCTGAAAGAGCGTGAAGACGATCTCGACGACTCAGTCGCCGACGGCCTCGGCGCACGCCGCAGCAGCCCTTCGGGTGGAGGACTGAATGCCTGCGAAGGGTTTGTGCACGTGCAAAACGTCGAGTGCCTGGAACCCGGACTCTACGCCTACCACGCAGCCGATCACGCCCTGAGCTTCGTCAATCCCTTGCCGGTTGCGCCGCTGGGCCAACTCTTGTGCGGGCAACACTTCATCAACAACTTGCCGGTCGGTCTGTTTATCAGCGCGCGTTTCGACAAGTTGTGGTGGAAGTACCAACACTCGCGCGCCTACCGAATGGCCTACGTCGAGGCCGGGCATATCTCCCAGACCTTTCAACTGGTCGCTACTTCCCTCGGTTTGGGCACCTGGCTGACCGGCGCGCTGAAAGACGATCAGGTCGAAGCGCTGCTCGGACTTGAAGACAATGCTGAACAACCGTTGTTTTTCGTCGGTTGTGGCCGCAGCGACGGGCAAGTGATGTGCAAGGAACTGAAAGCGTTGCTGAACCAGAGACAGCAACAATGACTACCAACCCTGCGGCGGCGGAGTTCCCGGTCGGGCACTTTACCCTTGGCGACTGGAACAACCGCGCGTCAGTGCGCACGAGCGGCAACACCTATCTATTGCCATCACCGCCGGAACTGGAGCGCCAATTGCTCCACCGGCACTGGTTTCCGCCGGGTTTCCTGCCCTATCTCGATCACCCGAGTATCCAGGCTGCCGGCCCAGCGGTGGTTCATCGCCTGACGGCCAATCACTTGGTGTATTTCCTCGACTACACCACGTTGCTGGAACACCGCATCGTCAATCGCGCGGTGGAAACCATCGTCCACGACGAACTCGGCGTCGCTATCCCGCTGCGCATGAAAACCGCCGGGTTACAGCTCTACACCGACGAAGGATTCCATGCGCTGTTCTCCAACAGCGTCGCCGAGCAGATTGCCGACCTGTACGGGATCACCTCGCGGCCGTTGATGCCACGACGAATCACCCGGCTCAACGACCTGCTCGCCCGAGCCCCTAACGAACACAAAGCGCTGGCGCTGTTCCTGGTCGGTTTCGTCTCGGAGACGATCATCGCCCGCGAACTGCTTGATCTGTGCCGCGACCTGCTGGTGTCCGGTGTTCAGGAAATGCTCAGGGATCACCTCACGGACGAGGCTCGGCACAGTCGCTATTTTGCGCAAGTGTTCCATTACGTGTGGCTGAACCTGCCCGGCACCCGGCGCACCCTCGCCGCCCATTGGCTGGTGGAAATCATCCTGCTGTTTTTTGAAATCGATGACCGATGGCTCAGGGAAAGCCTGCTCAGCGCCGAACTGGATGCCGTTTGCATCACCGACATCCTCGGTGGCCTGACGGGCATGAACGCCGTTGCAGCGCGTGCGCGTTCAGGGGCGGGCGCCACGCTTAAGGCACTGCACACGGCGGGATTTTTTGACCTGCCCGGCAATCGACAACTTTTCGCGCAGGCAGGGCTCATTGATGAATGAAGACAACGCCGCTGTGAGTGTTAAAAAACGCCGTGTCGCGGTCATTCTGCTGATGACCATGGTGTTGCTCGGGGTCTTTCCGCTGGACGTGCTGTTGCCTTCATTTCCGGCATTGGCTGAGCACTTCCGCACCAGCCCCGCCGACATCGCGTTTTCCATCAGCCTGTTCGCCGTCGGCATTTCGTTGTCGCAACTGCTGATCGGGCCACTGTCGGACCGCATGGGGCGCAAGGGCTTGCTGTTGGCGGGCATGGCGGTATCGATAATCGGCGCGACAGGCTGCCTGTTAGCCACCGATTATTCCTGGTTCCTGCTGTTCCGGATGATCCAGGCCATCGGCTGCGGATGTTTTGTGCTGACCCAGGCGCTGGTTCAGGACTTGTTCGCGGGCAAGGAGCGCGATCGGCTGAGAATCCTCATGGTCACCGCCAGCGGAATTTTCATTTCCATATCGCCGCTGGCCGGCACGTTGCTGCAACAAGCGCTCGACTGGCCTGGAAGTTTTGTCGTGTTCATCGCGCTGGCCGGCGCGGTGTTTCTCAAAGCCTGCTTCTTCCTTGAGAACCAGCGCCCGACCAACGTTATGCACCGAGGTATCGTCCAGTCATACCGGGTGGTTTACCGCGACGTCGGTTTCACCGGTTACTGGTTGATTGCCGCCATTGCATTCGCCTGCCATTTCTCCTTCATCGTCATCTCGCCGCTGATTTTCATGGATCAATTGCAGCTCTCGCCCTACGAATTCTCGCTGACGCTGCTGCTTTACGGGCTGGCGTACATCATTGGCGGGATCATCGCGCGGATCCTCGGCGGCCGGATCGCGCCGAACACGCTGATCATCGTCGGCCTTGGCCTGATCTTCTTTTCGGGGCTGGTCATGCTGATATTGTCGAAACTGCTCGGGTTGTCGACGCCGACGGTGCTGGTTCCGATGATCATCTGCACTGCCGGCACCACCATTGCGCGGCCGGTCGCGACCTCGAAAGCCATGGAGATATTCCCGGACAGGGCCGGCACGTCGGCGTCGGCGGGCAACACACTGGTGTTCATCTTCGGCGGACTGATCAGCGCGTTGATCAACCTCAGCGCAACTGATTTGCAGACCACTCTGGCGGTGAGCTTTCTGCTATTGAGCGCCAGCGCGATCATCTTGAATGCGCTGATCACCCGGCGGCATCGGGCGCTGACGGCCGGGTGAACACTGCCGGTCGTCATTCCACACACGGCGTCAGCGCTGGATCGGTACTTTCCGGCATTCCCTCCTGACGCCAGCGGTGTAGAATCGCGAGATTCATCGCCATTCATCCCCCGGCGGGTTTATGAGCTCAGGCTGAGGCAAGCGGCGATCCCGCAAAGTCATCGGCAACTTCCGGACACACGGCCATTTCTGAGTGTTCCAGACGTTCATAGAAGCTCACTTCCCCTTTAGCACCTGATTAGCCGCCCGGAGTGTTCCATGCCTGATTACCGCTCGAAAACATCCACCCACGGTCGCAACATGGCCGGCGCGCGCGCACTGTGGCGCGCCACGGGGATGAAAGATGACGACTTCAAAAAGCCGATCATCGCCATTGCCAACTCGTTCACCCAGTTCGTACCGGGCCACGTCCACCTCAAGGACCTCGGCCAACTGGTCGCCCGCGAAATCGAACGCGCCGGTGGCGTCGCCAAAGAATTCAACACCATCGCCGTGGATGACGGCATCGCCATGGGCCACGACGGCATGCTGTATTCGCTGCCGAGCCGCGAGATCATCGCCGACTCCGTCGAGTACATGGTCAACGCCCACTGCGCCGACGCCATCGTCTGCATCTCCAACTGCGACAAGATCACCCCTGGCATGCTGATGGCGTCCCTGCGCCTGAACATCCCGGTGATCTTCGTTTCCGGCGGCCCGATGGAAGCCGGCAAGACCAAACTGGCCAGCCACGGCCTCGATCTGGTCGATGCCATGGTCATCGCCGCCGACTCCAGCGCTTCTGACGAGAAAGTCGCCGAGTACGAGCGCAGCGCTTGCCCGACGTGCGGTTCGTGCTCCGGCATGTTCACCGCCAACTCGATGAACTGCCTGGTTGAAGCCCTGGGCCTGGCGTTGCCGGGCAACGGTTCGACATTGGCCACCCACAGCGACCGCGAGCAACTGTTCCTGCAAGCCGGCCGCACCATCGTCGAGCTGTGCAAGCGCTACTACACCGACAACGACGAGTCGGTGTTGCCGCGCAACATCGCCAACTTCAAGGCGTTCGAGAACGCCATGACCCTGGACATCGCCATGGGCGGTTCCACCAACACCATCCTGCACTTGCTGGCCGCCGCCCAGGAAGCCGAGATCGACTTCGACCTGAAGGACATCGACCGCCTCTCGCGCCACGTACCGCAACTGTGCAAAGTCGCGCCGAACATCCAGAAGTACCACATGGAAGACGTACACCGCGCCGGCGGGATCTTCAGCATCCTCGGTTCGCTGGCGCGCGGCGGTTTGCTGCACACCGACCTGCCGACCGTGCACAGCACGTCCATGGCCGAAGGCATCGCCAAGTGGGACATCACTCAGACCAACGACGAAGCCGTGCACCATTTCTTCAAGGCTGGTCCGGCGGGCATCCCGACGCAAACTGCGTTCAGCCAGTCGACCCGTTGGGAAACCCTCGACGACGACCGTGAAAACGGCTGCATCCGCAGCGTCGAGCACGCCTACTCGCAAGAGGGCGGCCTCGCCGTGCTGTACGGCAACATCGCGCTGGACGGTTGCGTGGTGAAAACCGCCGGCGTCGACGAGTCGATCCACGTGTTCGAAGGCAACGCGAAAATCTTCGAAAGCCAGGACAGCGCCGTACGCGGCATCCTCGCTGACGAAGTGAAGGCCGGCGACATCGTGATCATCCGTTACGAAGGTCCGAAGGGCGGCCCGGGCATGCAGGAAATGCTCTACCCGACGTCGTACCTGAAATCCAAAGGCCTGGGCAAAGCCTGCGCCCTGCTCACTGACGGCCGTTTCTCTGGCGGCACGTCGGGCCTGTCCATCGGTCACGCATCGCCGGAAGCCGCTGCCGGCGGCGCGATTGGTCTGGTGCAGGACGGCGACAAGGTGCTGATCGACATTCCCAACCGCTCGATCAACCTGTTGATCAGCGACGAAGAACTGGCCGCACGCCGGGTCGAGCAGGATCAGAAAGGCTGGAAACCGGTGGAAAAACGTCCACGCAAAGTCACCACCGCGCTCAAAGCCTACGCCCTGCTGGCCACCAGCGCCGACAAGGGCGCCGTGCGTAACAAAGCAATGCTCGACGGCCTGTAACGCTTAACCGTCGAACAAAAAAATACCCCGCCCAGTGCGGGGTATTTTTTTGCCTGTTACTGAATCTCTTCCGGTTTGACGATCACCCAGTTTTTGTCCGCCGTCACCGGCAAGCCTTCTTTCGCTTGCGCCGCCGCGTGTTTGGCCATCATGCCGTTTATCTGGGTCATGTATTTGTCCTTGCGGTTGATCCACAAATGGATGCCGCCCTTGGCCACGTCCACGCCGTGGAACAACATGAAACCGTCGCTGGTCGGTGTATCGCCGCCGACAAGAATCGGTTTTTTCCACTCGTCGATGTAAGTCAGGATCGCCGCTTGTTTGCCGGCCATCCAGGTCGCCGGGGTCCACAGGTACGGGGTCAATTCGAGATCGAGGTTGGCTTTCTCGTCATATTTGCCGGCGGTGATCTGCTTGCGCGCGGTGGTCAGTTCGCCGGTCTTGCGGTCCTTGAGCAGTGTGGTCACACCGATGACGTTCTGCGGTTTGACGTTGTAGCCGTACTTCGGATCGGCCGCGACCATGCGCACCAGTTCCTCGGACGCGGCGGTCATCACGTAAACCTCGATGCCGTTTTCCATCAACTTGTTGTACAGCTCGGCCTGGCCGGTAAAGACTTTCGGTGGCTGGACCTCGATGGTCTTGACCACATCGCCCTCGTAATACGTGCTCGGCACCGGTTTGCCGGAGGCCATCAGCTCATCGACATAACCCTTGAGCTCTTTGAGGGTGAAGCCGGAAAACACCTGGGCGACCCACGGATAACAAACCATGTCGTCGATTTCGCAGAGGCGATAGTAGTAACTGAACAGGCTTTCCTTGTGCTCGGCGGTGTCCTTGAACGGGATCAGTTTCAGCGACGGGTCGAGGGTGTCGCGGGTGATCAGGCCCTTGTTTTCCATGAACGGCAGCAACGACTCTTCGAGGTCGTAGCGGTAACTGGTGTTGTCCATGTCGAACACCGCGAAGTTACCCTTGTTGGCATTGGCCGCGATCATCGCGTCCAGCGCCTTGGCCTGATCGAGCGGCCAGTGTTTCAGATCAGTGGCGGAGACCTGCGCGGCGAGGCTCAAGCCCAAACCAAGTCCCAGCGCGACAGCCAGCATTTTCGGTGCGAACTTCATGTGCGTGCTTCCTTGTGAAGAGACGCTGATTCAAAGACATCGACGCTAGCAAAAAACCGTGACAGTTCTCGCCTGCCCGCGACCGCTTGCGTCCCCATCGCGCCAGCTGCATCCCTGACAACGACACGCGCTTATTCCAAAAACGACAGTCAACCTCCGATTTCGGTATTAATTCATTAGATATCAAGCTGTTAGGCTTGCCGGTTCGCAGCTGCCCCGGAAGGTAGCTGGCACAAGTCGCTTTCGGAGTTTTTATGAATCTGCCACTGATTCTCAACTTGCTGGTGTTCCTCGCCCTGCTCTTTGGCTTGGCACAAACCCGTCACACCTCGTGGAGCCTGGCGAAAAAAGTCCTGCTCGCGCTGGCGCTCGGCGTCGCGTTCGGTGTGGCGCTGCACACGATTTATGGCGCCGGCAACCCGGTGCTCAAAGCCTCGATCAGTTGGTTCGATCTGGTCGGCAACGGTTACGTGCAGTTGCTGCAAATGATCGTGATCCCGCTGGTGTTCGCTTCCATCCTCAGCGCCGTGGCCCGTCTGCACAATGCTTCGTCGCTGGGCAAAATCAGTTTCCTGACCATCGGCACGCTGCTGTTCACCACCGCCATCGCGGCGCTGATCGGTATCGGTTTGACCAACCTGTTTGGCCTGACCGCTGAAGGCCTGGTCGCCGGTACCCAGGAAATGGCCCGCCTGCAAATCATTCAAAGCGATTACGCGGGCAAGGTCGCTGACCTGAGTGTGCCGCAGTTGCTGCTGTCATTCATCCCGCAGAATCCGTTCGCCGACCTCGCGCGGGCCAAGCCGACGTCGATCATCAGCGTGGTGATCTTCGCCGCGTTCCTCGGGGTCGCGGCGCTGCAATTGCTCAAGGATGACGTCGAAAAAGGTCAGAAAGTGATCAACGCCATCGACACCCTGCAAGCCTGGGTGATGCGTCTGGTGCGTCTGGTGATGAAGCTGACCCCGTACGGCGTGCTGGCGCTGATGACCAAAGTGGTCGCCGGTTCCAACCTGCAAGACATCATCAAGCTCGGCAGTTTTGTCGTGGTGTCGTACATCGGCCTGGGCCTGATGTTCGTGGTCCACGGTTTGCTGGTGTCGGCGGCCGGGATCAACCCGCTGCGCTTCTTCCGCAAGATCTGGCCGGTGCTGACGTTTCCGTTCACCAGCCGTTCCAGCGCGGCGAGCATTCCGCTGAGCATCGAAGCGCAGACCACGCGTCTGGGCATCCCGCAATCGATCGCCAGTTTCGCTGCCTCGTTTGGCGCCACGATTGGCCAGAACGGTTGTGCCGGTTTGTACCCGGCGATGTTGGCGGTGATGGTCGCGCCGACGGTTGGCATCAACCCGCTGGATCCGCTGTGGATCGCGACGCTGGTGGCGATTGTGACGCTGAGTTCGGCCGGTGTGGCGGGCGTGGGTGGCGGCGCGACGTTTGCCGCGTTGATCGTGCTGCCGGCGATGGGTCTGCCGGTGTCACTGGTGGCGTTGCTGATTTCGGTCGAGCCGCTGATCGACATGGGCCGCACGGCGTTGAACGTCAGCGGTTCGATCACCGCCGGGGCGATTACCAGCCAGGTGATGCAGCAAACTGATAAACAGCTGCTGGATGCGGATGAGCATGGGGCGTTGGCTCACGCTTAAGATTCTCATCGCCTGAGCGGGCCCCTTCGCGGGCAAGCCTCGCTCCTACAGGTTATGCGCCGTCTAGGAAATGGCGCCAATCCTGTAGGAGCGAGGCTTGCTCGCGAAGCTTTTCAGGCCTTCTCCCACACCTCAAAGCTGTACGCCGGTTTGTCATCCACCGCCGGGTTCTCGACGTTCGACACCAGTTTCCATTGCTGCTGATCAAACTCCGGAAACCACGCATCCCCCTGCGGGCTCAACGCCACGCGGGTCAGGTACAGCCGATCGGCCTGCGCCAGACCTTGCGCATACAACTGCGCGCCGCCAATCAGCATCAACTCATCGACGCCCTGCGCCTTCGCCCACTCTTCGGCGCGAACCACCGCAGCTTCCAGCGACGAAAAAACCTCCGCGCCTTCCAGCAGCAGATCGGCCTGACGGCTGACCACGATGTTCAACCGGCCCGGCAACGGCCGCCCGAGCGAATCCCAGGTCTTGCGACCCATGATGATCGGCTTGCCGAGGGTCGTAGCCTTGAAGTATTTGAAATCCCCCGGCAAGTGCCAGGGCATGCTGTTATCGACGCCGATCACGCGGTTTTCACCGAGGGCTGCGATCAGGCTGAGGGGAAGTGATTTAGTCATGTCGGCGAGGATACCAGAGCCTCCCATACCCCGATAAGCGCCACAGCGGTTATGCTCAGCGTTCATTTGAGCGACGGGAAGCCGCGTGACTGAACTGAATAACCTCTGGCTGACGGAAACCATTCGCTTGCGCGAAGAACACGCCGGCCCTCTCGACGATCTCGAAGCCAACCGATTGGCCCGCAGCGCGGGCGGCGACCTGCCGACGCGAATTCAGCGCCGCGCCTTGTGGCTGGCCGAGCGCGACGGCCTCACCGGCGCCCTCAAGCACTGGCTGCAAGGGGCGCGACTGGCGCTGGTGCTGATGGTCGTGCTGGCCCTCGTCAGCGGCGCCGGCCTGGCGTTTTCGGCGCTGGGCAACGGTTCACAACCGGTCAACATATTCTGGGCGCTGGGCACGCTGCTCGGTTTGAACCTGATCCTGATGATCAGTTGGGCGCTGGGTTTGGTGTTCGCCGGTGAACACGGCGCCGCGCTCGGCCGGTTGTGGTTGTGGCTCAGCGAAAAATTCGCCCGCGACGCCAAAGCCGCGCAACTGCCGCCGGCCCTGCTGCTGTTGCTGCAACGGCACAAACTCAATCGCTGGGCGCTGGGCTCGCTGGTCAATGGTTTGTGGCTGCTGATCATGCTCAGCACGTTGAGCATGCTGGTGCTGATGATGGCGACCCGGCGCTACGACTTCATCTGGGAAAGCACGCTGTTTGGCGCCGACTTTTTTGCCGCGCTCACCGACGCCCTCGCCGCCGTGCCGCACGCGCTGGGCTGGAGCGCGCCGCGGGTGGACATGATTCGCGTGACCCTCGACACCGATTACAACCGCGAACTGGTGCGTCAGAGCTGGGCTATCTGGCTGGTCGGCGCCGTGCTGATCTACGGCGTACTGCCACGACTGGTGCTGATGCTGCTGTGCCGCTGGCGCTGGAAACGCGGGCGCGCGGCGCTGCGTCTGGACCCGACCCTGCCGGGCTACGCGCAATTGCGCGAACGCCTGATGCCCACCAGCGAACGCCTGGGCATCAGCGACGCCGCGCCGGAGCAACTGCACCGCGTCGAAAGCGGCGTCAGTGCTTTGCAAAGTGATGGCGCGCTGCTGGTCGCCATCGAACTGGACGAGCAACGCCCATGGCCGCCGCAATTGCCGAAATCGGTGAGCAATGCCGGCATTCTCGACAGCCGCGAATCGCGACACAAACTCCTCGAACAATTGAGTCGGTTTCCCCCGGCGCGCCTGGCGATTGCCTGCGATCCACGGCGCTCGCCGGATCGCGGCAGCTTGGCGTTGATCGGCGAACTGGCGCGCAACGCCAGCGCCACCCGCGTCTGGCTGCTGCAAGCGCCGCCCGGCGAAGCGCTGGATGCCGCGCGCCTCGGCGACTGGCACGCAGCGCTGGAACAATTGGACTTGCCGTTCGCCGATTGCGCGCCGATGAATTGGCTGGAGACCGGTCATGACTAAGCCTTTGAAGCTCGCGGTGGTCGGCCACACCAACGTCGGCAAAACCTCGCTGCTACGCACCCTGACCCGCGACGTCGGTTTCGGTGAGGTGTCGCATCGGCCAAGCACCACGCGGCATGTCGAAGGCGCGCGGCTGTCGGTCGACGGCGAGCCGTTGCTCGACCTCTACGACACGCCGGGGCTGGAAGACGCGATTGCCCTGCTCGATTATCTCGAACGCCTGGAACGTCCCGGCGAACGCCTCGACGGCCCGGCGCGCCTCGCGCGGTTCCTCGACAGCAGCGAAGCCCGGCAGCGTTTCGAGCAGGAAGCCAAAGTGATGCGGCAACTGCTGGCCTCGGACGCCGGCCTCTATGTGATCGACGCCCGCGAGCCGGTGCTGGCCAAGTACCGCGACGAACTCGAAGTGCTGGCCAGTTGCGGCAAACCGTTGCTGCCGGTGCTGAACTTCGTCAGCAGCGCCCACCAGCGCGAAGCTGATTGGCGCGAAGCCTTGGCGCGCCTGGGTTTGCATGCGCTGGTGCGGTTTGACAGCGTCGCCCCGCCCGAGGACGGCGAGCGCCGACTGTATGAAAGCCTGGCGCTGCTGCTGGAAAACGCGCGGCCGCAACTCGAGCGCTTGATTGCCGATCAACAAGCGCAACGCCTCGCGCGTCAGCACAGTGCGGCGCGGCTGATTGCCGAGTTGCTGATCGATTGCGCGGCGTGCCGGCGCAGTGTGGTCAGCGAAGCTGCAGAGGAACAACAAGCGATCAGCGAATTGCGCAAAGCCGTGCGCCAACGCGAACAGCGTTGCGTCGAGGCGCTGCTCAAGCTCTACGCCTTTCGCCCGCAAGATGCGGCGGCCAGCGACTTGCCGCTGCTGGACGGGCGTTGGGGTGATGACTTGTTCAACCCCGAAACCCTCAAGCAATTGGGTGTGCGGGTCGGCGGCGGGATTGCGGCGGGCGCGGCGGCGGGGGCTGGCGTCGATCTGCTGGTCGGCGGCCTGACCCTCGGCGCGGCGGCCCTGGCCGGAGCGATTGCCGGCGGCGCCCTGCAAACGGCGCGCAGTTATGGCAGCCGATTGCTGGGCAAGATCAAAGGTCAGCGCGAATTGACCGTCGATGACAGCGTGCTGCGCCTGTTGGCGCTGCGTCAGCGTCAGTTGGTGCAAGCATTGAACCTGCGCGGGCACGCGGCGATGGACAGCATCCAGGTCGCAACGCCGCAGGACAAAACCTGGCGCGAAGGCAAACTGCCGGAAGCATTGAACAAGGCCCGCGCGCATCCACAATGGTCGTCGCTCAACCCCCATGCCAAATTGAGCCAGGCTGAGCGGCAAGAACAAATTGAAGCCTTAGCCGAGAAAGTCGTAAACCCATAACCCCTTGTAGCAGCTGCCGAGCAACGCGAGGCTGCGTTCGGCTGCGCAGCAGTCGCCAAACCAATCCCCGCGCATGTTCAGGTTACCGCGCACACCGGATTGGCGAGGACTTCGTCCTCGAACGCAGCCTCGCGGGCTCGGCAGCTGCTACAGGGCGCGTGCGCAGTGGTCGTCGGTCAGGGTGAGCGGCCAAAACGAATTGAAGCGCTAGCCGAGAAAGTCGTAAACCCATAACCCCTTGTAGCAGCTGCCGAGCCCGCGAGGCTGCGTTCGGCTGCGCAGCAGTCGTAAAACCAGTCACCGCGCCATGTCAGGTTTACCGCGCACACCGGATTGGCGAGGACTTCGTCCTCGAACGCAGCCTCGCGGGCTCGGCAGCTGCTACAGGGCGCGTGCGCAGTGGTCGTCGGTCAGGGTGAGCGGCCAAAACGAATTGAAGCGCTAGCCGAGAAAGCCCTAAACCCATAACCCCTTTTAGCAGCTGCCGAGCAACGCGAGGCTGCGTTCGGCTGCGCAGCAGTCGTAAAACCAATCACCGCGCATGTTCAGGTACACCGCGCACACCGGATTGGCGAGGACTTCGTCCTCGGACGCAGCCTCGCGGGCTCGGCAGCTGCTACAGGGTGGTGTTACCAATTGATCTGCAAATACTGTTTCACCAACGCCGTCACCCGACTTCGATCGGTGCGGTTCGAGTGCCCGTCATTGTCGACATCCGAACTCAAAATCACTTCCAGCCTGCCGTCGTTATCCTGATCATGCGCAGCAGCCTTATAGGCAATCTGCGCGCCGTCATGAAAATGCAGCCGCACCGTTTCCGCCGTGCCATCGCCTGAAGGGTTCTGCGAGAAAATCCGCAGGTGTCGCTCCTCGCCTTCCCCAATGTTGAACCACGCGCATTTCAAATAGGTTTTACCCAGCACCTTGAGGCGCAGCAACTCCGCCGCCGTCGCCTCGCGCAACAGCCGGTCATCCTCATAAAACCGGAAAAGCAGAAAATCCCCGACGCCCTGCGCGCTTCGATCCTGCGCCACCACTTGCAAATAACGCATCCGTGCGTCCTCCTGGAAAAACCCAGCTTGCAGCGCAACGGCAGAGCAATCCATCCGGCGTTTCCGAATGTCCTGTGCGACGGTTCAGCAGGTCACGCCAGACAAAAGCCGCAACGCCCTGTCCTTCAACAACGCAAGGTCTATCACCGGCACGTGCATTTCCTTGGCTTGCTCATCCCACTGGCGCATGCGCAGGCTGATCGCGCATAACGGATCGCGCTCGAAATCGTCGGCCTCGGCCAGCGTCATCACGCCGCCCTGATAGTCCAGCGTGCGACGGCTGGCTTCGCTCAAGCGTTGGAAATAACCCGGCTGTTTCAGCGTCAGGTAACGCTTGGCTTGCACGTGATATTCCACCAACCGCGCCAGGCGTTCGCTGAAACCGGCGCGGCGCAGGTAATCGGCGCCCAGCCGTTCATGGCTGACCACGCCGAAACCGCCCATGTTTGGCGCGTGCTCGGCGCAAATGTGACCGATGTCATGGAAAAACGCCGCGAGCACCACTTCGTCGTCGAAACCCTCGGCCATCGCCCGTTCAGCGGCTTGCGACATGTGCTCGATTTGCGACACCGGTTCGCCGATGTAATCGCTGTCGCCGAAGCGTTCGTACAGTGCGAAAACCTCGGCGATTACTTGCTCGTGGCGTGTCATCAAACCTCTCCCAGCAACATCGCGACATTGCGCTCAGCCAGCGCCGGCCCGACGCTCATGCCGACCCCGGAATGCATCAGCGCCACGCTGACACCGGGTTGCGGGCGCAGGAACGAGAACGGTCCCGGCCCTCTTGCGCCGTAGACGCCCTGCCATCGCTCGATCACCTGAATCCGGCAGTCCAGGGTTTGTTCGGCCAGTTCGATCATCCAGTTGTCGACTTGCTCGGCGTTGAATGGCGACGGATCGCGGCCGTAATGGTGGGAATCGCCGATGATCAGTTCGCCGTAAGGCGTCGGGCTGATCAGCAGATGGATGCCGTTGTCATGCAGGTGCGGCGTCTCGCGGAGGATTTGCGCTTGCACGGCGGCGGCTTCCGGCAAGTCGGCGAAGGCGCCGTAGTGCACGCAACTCAACCCGGTGAGCAACGCGTGTTGCAGGTTGAGAGTGAGCAGCGGCCGCGCGCGCAGCATTTGCAGACGACAGATTTGCGGGGCGAGCGCGGCAATCGGCTCGGCGAGCAACGTCTGATAATCGTGGCCGGAGCAGACGATGATCTGTTCGGCGCTGAAATGGCCGGCGGTGCTGTGCAAGCGGCCGGGCTCGATGTCGCGCACCAGCGTCGAGAAGTGAAACTCGACGCCGAGTTCGCTGTGCAGATAGTTGATCAGCGCCGGAATGGCTTCGCGCGAATACAGCTGTTGATCGTCCAGCCCGTGCAGCGCCGCGCGATGATGGCTGAACTGGCCGCCGTACAGATCGCGTAACGCGGCACCGCGCAACAGTTCGACGTTGTAGTTGTGTTCAACGGCGCGGCCGGCGCAAAAGGCTTCCAGCAAATGCTCTTCAGCTTCGCTGCGGGCGAACAGGTATGAGCCGTTGCGCTTGAGTTGCAGCCCGGCGACGTTGGCCCAATGCCCCCAGATGTCGCGGCTCGCCTTGGCCAGTTCGAGCATCGGCCCAGGTGGCTGGCCGGTGACCAGCGCCTGACCGAAGTTGCGCACCGAGGCGCCGAGCGGGGTTTCGCTGCGTTCGAAAACGGCGACTTTCAGCCCGCGTCTGGCGGCGGCGTAGGCGTGGGACAAACCGAGAATCCCGGCGCCGACGATGAGCATGTCGTGGTGTTGTGTCATTGAGAGATGTCCTGAATTTGAAGCCGCCTTCGCGGGCAAGCCTCGCTCCTACAGGGAATCGCGTCCCCCTGTAGGAGCGAGGCTTGCCCGCGAAGAGGCCCTTTCAGCCAATAAAGATCTTACTTGGCGACGACTTTCTCGGACTTGCCGTCGTAGCGCTTGCGCCATTCGGCGAGGATTTCGTCGCGATTCTTCGAGGCCCAGGCAAAGTCATTCTTGATCAAACGCTGCTCATAATCGGCTGGCAACTCGGTTTGCGGCTTGGCAATCCCCGGTTGCGCGAGCACCGCAAAGTTCTCTTTGTACAACTCCATCGCCGCCGGGCTTGCCGAGAAGTCCGCGAGCTTCTTCGCCGCTTCTTCGTGTTGCGAACCCTTGATCAGCGCGGTCGCTTCGATCTCCCAACCGAGGCCTTCCTTCGGCAGGATTATGTCCAGCGGCGCGCCTTGGCGCTTCAACTGAACCGCCGGGTATTCGAACGAAATACCAATCGGAAACTCACCCGAAGCCGCCAGTTTGCAAGGCTTGGAACCGGAGTGAACGTACTGGCCGATGTTCTGGTGCAAGCCGTCCATGTACGCCCAGCCCTGCTTCTCGCCGAAGGTTTGCAGCCACGCGCTGACGTCGAGGAAACCGGTGCCGGACGAGGCCGGATTAGGCATGACGATCTTGCCTTTGTATTCGGGTTTGGTCAGGTCCTGCCAGCTCAGCGGCTTGCTCAAGCCCTGCTTTTCGGCTTCGACGGTGTTGAAGCAAATGGTCGCGGCCCAGACGTCCATGCCGACCCAGGCTGGCGGGTTGGCGGCATCGCGGTAGTTGCTGCCGATCTTGTCGAGGTCCTTCGGCGCGTAGCTTTGCAGCATGCCTTGCTGATCGAGAATCGCCAGGCTCGACGCCGCCAGTCCCCACACTGCATCGGCTTGCGGACGGGCCTTTTCGGCGAGCAATTTGGCGGTGATGATCCCGGTCGAATCGCGCACCCATTTGATTTCAACGTCCGGGTTGGCTTTCTCGAACGCGTCTTTGTAGGTCTTCAGTTGTTCGGCTTCGAGGGCGGTGTACACCGTCAACTCGGTTTTCGCCGCGAAGGCGTTCAGGCTGAAAGCGGTGAGGACAGCAGCGGCCAGGGCCAGGGGCTTGAACATGATCTTTTCCTGTTTTTGAGTTGAGGGTGTGAGTCAGTGGCCGGGCGCGGTTTGCCGCCAGGCCTGGGAGCGGCGCAGCAAACCGCGCGATGCCCAGGCCAGCAGCAGCGACACGCCCGCCGAGGTGAACAGAATCAGGGTCGACATCGCCGCCGCACCGCCGACATTGCCGGCGTCGTCCATATTCAGCACCGCCACCGCCGCGAGGATGGTGTCGGGGCTGTAGAGGAAGATCGCCGCCGAAACCGTGGTCATCGCCGATACGAACAAATAGCGCACGATGTCCAGCAGCGCCGGCAGGCAAATCGGCACGGTGACGCGCAGGTAATGCCGATACAGCGGCGCTTTCAGCGACAGCGCGGCGGCTTCGAACTCGGCGTCGAGTTGGCGCAGCGCGGTGGTCGCGGTCATTTGCGCGGTGGTCAAATAATGCGCAATGGTGCACACCACCAGCAGCGTCATGGTCCCGTAGAGCACGTGCAACGGGTTGCCGCTGAGATTGAAGAAGAAGACGTAACCCAAACCCAGCACCAGCCCCGGCACCGCCATCGGGATAAAACTGAGCATGCGCAGCGTCAGGTTGAGGCCGCGCTGGCCCTTGGTTTTTTCCATCAGGTAAGCGCCGGTGAAGATCAGCACGCTGCCGATCAACGCGGTGCCCAAGGCCATTTTCACGCTGTTGCCGTAGGCCAGCCAGCCGCCGCCCGCCGTGTCGTTGAACTGGTAATGGTTGAGCGACAGCGACAGGTTGTACGGCCAGAATTTCACCAGCGACGAGAACACCGCCATGCCGAACACCAGCAGCAACACCGCGCAAATCAGCAACACAAGCGCCAGATAACAGCCATCGCGCAGCTTCGACGGCGCCGGTTGGAACACTTGCGCGCGACCGCTCATGGCATCGCCCTGGCGCCGCCGCAGCCAGGCATCGACGCCAAAACTCAGCAGCGCCGGCAGCAGCAAAACCATGCCGATCAACGCGCCGCGACCAAATTGTTGCTGGCCGACCACGGCTTTGTAGGCTTCCAGCGCCAGCACTTGATAGTCGCCACCGACCACCACCGGCACGCCGAAGTCGGTGATGGTCAGGGTGAACACCAGGCAAAACGCGGCGAACACGGCTTGACGCGTCGCCGGCCAGGTGATGCTGCGAAAGGCTTTCGCCGGACTGGCGCCCATGCTCGACGCCGCATCGAACAATCGCGCGTCCGCCAGCGAAAGCGCTGACAGCAGAATCATCAAGGCGTGTGGGAAGGTGTAGATGACCTCGCCGAGGACAATGCCCCAGAAGCCGTAGATATTGTCCGAGAGCAGTCCGCGCAACATGCCTTGGTTGCCGAACAGATAAACCAGGGCAATCCCCGGCAGCATCGACGGCGCCATCAATGGCAGCAGCGAGATGCCGCGAAAAATGCCTTTGCCGGGAATCAATGTGCGCTGCAACGCGTAGGCAAACAGGTAGGCCAGCGGTACGACAATCGCCGCGACGCTGAGGGAAACTTTCAGGCTATTGCCGAGCAACCAGTGAAAATTTGCGCTGCTCAGCAATTCTCGCGCAGCGACCAGACCACCGCCCTGCCCGGCTTCGGCGCTGAAGCCGCGCCAGAAGATCGCCAGCAACGGCATCAACACCGCGACACCGAGCAACATCAGCAACAGCACTTTGCCGCCGACCACGAACAACCGATCACCAAGCTCGGCGCGCGAAGTCTGCCGAACCTGCTTGTGCGCAATCGGCAGCGCGAGGTTCGCGCTCATCAGGCGAACACCTGCAGGCTGCGCGGTGGCAAAGCGACCATGATGTGCTGCGCGCCGAGGCGTGGCATGGCTTCCGGCGCCAGTTCGGCGAGCAAGGCGTGGCCCGGCAACTGATCGAGTTCGAAACTCATGCGGCAGCGATTGCCGAGAAAAGTGATCTCGCGAACCTTGGCCGGGAACAGGTTTTCTTCGTGCACGGGCGGGTTGACGTTGATTGCTTCCGGACGACAGAACAGCCGACCGGACGAGGTTTTCGCGCTGCCGTCGGCCAGACGCATGTTCATTCCGCCGACCTGCGCATGGCTGTCGCTGCTGCGTTGGAACGGCAGCCAGTTACCCTGACCGACAAATTCCGCGACAAACGGCGTCGCCGGGCGATCGTAGATTTCCTGCGGCGTGGCGTATTGCTCGACTTTGCCGTTGTTCATCACGGCGATGCGATCGGCCATCAGCATCGCTTCGTCCTGATTGTGCGTGACCATCAACGTGGTCACGCCGAGGTTGCGCTGCAATTGGCGCAGCTCGGTGCACAGGTGCTCGCGAACGCGGGCGTCGAGGGCTGACATCGGTTCGTCGAGCAGCAATAACGAAGGCGCCGGGGCCAGAGCGCGAGCCAGCGCTACACGCTGTTGCTGGCCGCCGGACAATTGGCCGGGGTACTTTTTCTCGCTGCCGAGCAGGCCGACCAGTTCAAGCATTTGCCCGACGCGCTTGCGCACTTCGTCGCGACCACTGCCGGCGAGGCCGTAGGCAATGTTCGCTTCGACGGTCAGATTGGGGAACAGCGCGTAGGACTGAAACAGAATGCCGTAGTCCCGAGCCTGCGGGGCGAGGTGGGAAACGTCGCGATCACCGAGGTAGAGCTCGCCGCTGTCCTGTTTCTCCAGGCCGGCGATGCAGCGCAGCAAAGTGGTTTTGCCGCAACCCGACGGGCCGAGCAGGCACACCAGTTCACCGGCGGCGACGTCGAGCGAAACATTGTCCAGCGCGGTAAACGCACCGAAGCGTTTCTGCACGCCACGCACTTTCATCGGCGCGCCGGGGTTGGTCAGGGCAGTTGCGTTCGAGTGGTTCATGGACAGACCTCATCAAGCAGATGAAGCCCATCCTAGGTTTGTAATGCGTCCGTCATGTGGCAGCGAGGCAAAAACGACTGATAGTGGTATTCGGGGATTTGGGTTGAAGTCATGCGGTGCCTGAACTGACGCCATCGCGGGCAAGCCTCGCTCCCACAGGACTGTGCAAATCCTGTGGGAGCGTGGCTTGCCCGCGATGAGGCCATTAAAGGCAATAAAGATTTCAGGCCGGCGCCATTTCCTGCGCCAATCCGAGGAACGCCGCCGGCAGCCGCGCGCTTTTGCGTTCCTTGAGGCAGTACAGGTATTCAGGAATCTGCGGCGCATTCTCGATGGTCAGCACGCGCAATTGCGGATCGTGCGGCACCTCCTGGCGGGCAATGATGCTGATGCCGATATTGCGCAGCACCGCTTCGCGAATCGACTCGCGGCTGCCGATCTCCAACAACGGCCCGAAACCTACACCGGCGCCCGCGAGCAATTCCTCGGTCAGCCGCCGCGTGGTCGAACCCGACTCGCGCATCAGCAAGGTATGCCCGGCCAGCGCACTCAGCGGCACATGCTCGTGCACCGCCAACGGATGATTACGATGCACCGCCAACACCAGCGGATCGCTGCCGAGCACCCGGCGGATCAGCCGCGCGTCGTCGAGCAGTTGCGATGACGCAGCGACATCAACGCGGTAATCCTCCAGCGCTTCCAGCACCTGCTGCGAATTGCCGATTTCCACCGAAACTTCGACGTGCGGCAAGCGCTCGCGGAAGGCTTTCACCAGATCCAGAATGTAATACGGCGCCGTCGCGGCGATGCGCAACGTGCCTTGGAGCTGACCACTGTTGCGCAGGAAAAACTCGATATCGGCTTCCTGCTGCAACAGCGTCTTGACCATCGGCAGCAACCGCGCGCCCTCGTCGCTGACGCTCAGACGGCGGCCGCCACGGTAGAACAGCTCAACCGAATACTGACTTTCCAGATTGCGAATCTGCGTGGTCACCGTCGGTTGGCTCAAGCCGAGCTTCTTCGCTGCCAGGGTAATGCTGCCCAGGCGGGCCACCATGTAAAACGCCTTCAGCTCGGCACTCAGCACAACCGTTCCTCATGCTTATTTGCGCAACAGGCGCAAACCGTTGAACACCACCAACAGGCTCACGCCCATGTCGGCAAATACCGCCATCCACATGGTGGCGATCCCGGCGAAGGTTACCCCAAGAAAGATCAATTTGATGACCAAGGCAAGGGCGATGTTCTGTTTGAGGATGCTCGACGTCTGCCGCGACAGGCGAATGAACGCCGGGATCTTGCGCAGATCGTCGTCCATCAGGGCGACATCAGCGGTTTCAATCGCGGTATCGGTGCCGGCAGCGGCCATTGCAAAACCGATCTCGGCGCGGGCCAGCGCCGGCGCATCGTTGATGCCGTCGCCGACCATGCCGACGTTATGGCCCTGTGCATAAAGCGCTTCGATTGCTTGCAGTTTGTCGGTCGGCAGCAAATCGCCTTTGGCTTCGTCGATGCCGACTTGTGCGGCAATCGCCTGCGCGGTGTGGGCGTTGTCGCCGGTGAGCATCAGGGTTTTGATGCCCAAGTCGTGAAGCTGTTGGATCGCTTCGCGGCTGGACTCTTTCACCGTATCGGCCACGGCAAACAGCGCCAATGGGCCGGACTGGTCGAGCAGCAGCACCACGGATTTACCCTGTTTTTCCAGAGCAAACAGCTTCTCTTCCAGCGCTGGGGAGCAAAGGTTCAGCTCCTCAACCAGTCGGTGGTTGCCCAAGTGGTAGACCTGACCGTCGATTTCGCCGCGCACACCGCGCCCGGCCAAGGCTTCGAAGTTATCCACAACCCGCGGCGCGAATTGCTTATCCACAGCCGCGTTGGCGATGGCCAGCGACACCGGGTGATCGGAACGACCGGCCAGCGCAGCCGCAATGGCCGGGGCGGTTTCGTCGGCAGTCGGGTCGAGGGACAAATAGTCGGTCTGCACCGGTTTGCCGTGGGTGATCGTGCCGGTCTTGTCCAACGCCAGGTAATCGAGCTTGTAACCGCCCTCCAGGTACACGCCGCCCTTGACCAGAATGCCTTTGCGCGCCGCCGCCGCAAGGCCGCTGACGATTGTCACCGGCGTCGAAATCACCAGCGCACACGGGCAAGCCACCACCAGCAAGACCAGCGCGCGGTAGATCCAGTCGAACCACGCGGCAGCCATGAACAGCGGCGGAATCACCGCCACCGCCAACGCCAGCACGAACACTGCTGGCGTGTAGATTTTCGAGAACTGATCGACGAAACGCTGAGTCGGCGCGCGCGCACCTTGCGCTTGTTCGACCGCGTGGATGATCCGCGCCAGGGTCGAATTATTCGCCGCTGCCGTCACGCTGTATTCCAGCGAACCTGCCTGGTTGATGGTGCCGGCGAAGACTTTGTCGCCGATGGTTTTCTCGATCGGCAAGCTTTCGCCGGTGATCGGCGCCTGATCGATGGTCGAGGTCCCGGAAACCACTTCACCGTCGAGGCCAATGCGCTCACCGGGCTTCACGCGCACGCGCGCGCCGAGTTCGATGGCTTTGACATCTTGCTCGAGCCAACTGCCGTCGGCCTGCTGCACCGTGGCTTGCTCGGGGGTCATCTGCATCAGGCCGCCGATGGCATTGCGCGCACGGTCGAGGGATTTCGCCTCGATCAACTCGGCGACGGTGAACAGGAACATCACCATTGCCGCTTCCGGCCACTGGCCGATCAGGATCGCGCCAGTCACCGCGATGCTCATCAGCGCGTTGATGTTCAGGTTGAGATTTTTCAGGGCAATCCAGCCCTTTTTATAGGTGCCGAGGCCGCCGCTGAGGATCGACACCAGCGCGATGATCGCCACCACCCAGTTCGGCGCGGCGTTGGTGAAATGGATGACTTCGGCGCCCAGCGCGGCGACACCGGACAGCGCCAGCGGCCACCAATGTTTTTTCTCGACAACCGCTGCCGGCGCGTCGACGCCCTCTTCCAGCGGCTCGGCGACCATGCCCAGCGACTTGATCGCGTCGATGATCGGCGCGTTGCTCGGCAAGTCATGAGTGACGCCCAGCACGCGGTTGATCAGGTTGAATTCCAGTTGCTGCACGCCCGACAGCTTGCCGAGTTTGTTCTGGATCAGCGTCTGCTCGGTCGGGCAGTCCATCGCGTCGATGCGAAAGCTGCTCAGACGTGCGCCCGCCGTCGGCGCTTCGGTCAATTGCACCAGCGAGGGCGCAGCGACTTTCGATGAACAGCAGGAATCGGCTTGGGCGCCGTGCTCATGTCCATCGCTATGGCCATGATCATGTTCATGTCTGCCGTGGTCGTGCTTGGCCACGGGCTGCGGTTTGCTGCAGCAATCGTCGGTAGCATCAGGTTTGTGCGTGTGCAGGGAATCGCTCATTGGTCGCGTCCGGAAAGGTGCCTGTTGCCAAGTAAAGACCCTGTAGCCACTATAGGGTCAAGCAACCTTTTGGAGATTGTTGCAATGAAGATCGGCGAACTGGCAAAACTCACCGACTGCGCGGTGGAAACCATCCGTTATTACGAGCGGGAAAACCTGCTGCCCGAGCCGGCTCGCAGCGACGGCAATTACCGCGTCTACACTCAGGCCCACGCCGAACGCCTGACGTTTATCCGCAATTGCCGCACGCTCGACATGACCCTGGAAGAAATCCGCAGCCTGCTGGCGTTGCGCGACAGCCCGCAGGACCAGTGCGAAAACGTCAACGCGTTGATCGATGAACACATTCATCACGTTAAAGCGCGGATCGACGGGTTGATGGCGTTACAGGCGCAACTGCTCGACCTGCGCCAACGCTGCGGCGAAGGGCCGGAAGCCGATCAATGCGGGATTTTGCAGCGCCTGGAAGTCAGCGGCGGGGTGGTGGCGACGGAGGTTGAGCATTCGCACGTGGGCAGAAGCCACGGGCATTAAGACCACCCTGGAACAAATGTGGGAGCGAGCTTGCTCGCGATGAGGCCATCACATTCAACATCTATGTTGACTGTCAGGCCGCTATCGCGAGCAAGCTCGCTCCCACAGAGTCTTTGATCGTTCTTTAGACCGCCATTGGCGCGGTCATCGGCGCGTGGTGCTGATAACCCTCAAGCGAGAAATCGCTCGGTTCGACCAATTCCAGCCATTCCGGTTGATACACGCCGGTTTCGGCAAACGCCGGCACGCGGTCGCTGATCACCAGTTTCGGCATCGGGAACGGCTCGCGGGTCAGCTGTTCATTGAGCATGTCCAGATGGTTTTCGTAGACGTGCGCATCACCGATGAAATAGGTGAACCAGCGCGGCGTGTAGCCGGTCAGGCGCCCGATCAGGCTCAGCAGCGCCGCGCCTTCGGTGAGGTTGAACGGCGTGCCCAGGCCCAAATCATTCGAGCGGATGTACAGCGTCAGCGAAATCTCTTTGGTCTCGACGTTCGGGTGGAACTGGTACAGCAAGTGGCACGGCGGCAAGGCCATTTCATCCAGCTGCGCAACGTTCCAGCCGTGGAACAGAATGCGGCGGCTGCCCGGATCCTTGATGATCGTATCGACGCACTGGCGGACCTGGTCGATGGCCTTGTACAGCACGACGTAGGCCTGACCGTCTTCTTCGCCCTCGGCAATCTGCCGATAGCCCTGACCCAGCGTCTGCTCGATCGCGGCTTTATTGCTCACCGGGATCTGCTTGTACGCCGGCCATTTGCGCCATTGCACGCCGTAGATTTCGCCGAGGTCGTCTGCGCCCTGACGGAACGGGTTGGCCAGCCACTGCGCGTTTTCGTTGGCGTTCTGGTCCCAGACCTTGCAGCCCAAGGCGCGGAATTCAGCGGCGTTGTTGACGCCACGGAGGAAACCGCACATCTCGCCAATCGCCGATTTGAAGGCCATTTTGCGCGTGGTAATCGCCGGGAAACCTTCTTTCAGGTCATACCGCAGCATCGCGCCGGGGAAGCTGATGGTGTTGACGCCGGTGCGGTTGGCTTGTTTGGTGCCGTTCTTGATGACGTGCGCCACCAGATCGAGATATTGCTTCATGAGTTACCTGTGTCCTTGAACCCGGGAGCCGTCGCCCCCGGTATTCGAATTTATACGGCGGCTGCCGGTGCCGCCGGGGCGCGATGATACGCCAGCCAGATCAGGAACAGACCGGCGAGCACCATCGGCACGCACAGCACCTGACCCATGGTCAGCCAGCCCCACGCCAGGTAGCCCAGTTGCGCATCCGGTACGCGGACGAATTCGACGATGAAGCGGAAGATGCCGTAGAACAGCGCGAACATCCCGGACACCGCCATGGTCGGCCGTGGCTTGCGCGAGAAGATCCAGAGGATCGCGAACAACGCCACGCCTTCCAGCGCAAATTGGTACAGCTGCGATGGGTGACGCGCCAGTTGTGCCGGGTCGGTCGGGAAGACCATCGCCCAGGCAACGTCGGTCGGCTTGCCCCACAATTCGGCGTTGATGAAGTTGCCGATGCGCCCGGCACCGAGGCCGATCGGCACCATTGGCGCGACGAAGTCCATCAACTGGAAGAACGACTTGCCGTTCTTTTTACCGAACCACAATGCCGCCAGCATCACGCCGATGAAGCCGCCGTGGAACGACATGCCGCCCTTCCACACTTCGAAAATCAGGGTCGGGTTGGCCAGATAGGCGCTCAGGTCGTAGAACAACACGTAGCCCAGACGCCCGCCGACGATTACGCCCATCGACATCCAGAAGACCATGTCGGAGAGTTTCTCCTTGGTCCAGGTCGGGTCGAAACGGTTCAACCGGCGCGACGCCAGCAGCCAGGCGCCGCCGATGCCGATCAGGTACATCAGACCGTACCAGTGGATTTTCAGCGGACCGATGGCCAGGGCCACCGGGTCGATCTGCGGGTAAGGCAGCATTGCGACTCCTCGTTAGAGTTGAAACCGAAAGACTTGAAGCAAAATTCCCGGGGGACGCTGTCACCCCAGGATTAAGCCAGGATTGTGCCGTGCGTCAGAGCAGGAAATTCACGCCCACGCAGAACAACAGTGCGGCGAACAATCTTTTCAGCAGGCGCGGCGACAAATTGTGCGCCAGTCGCGCGCCGAAGCGGGCGAAGACCATGCTGGTCAGGGCGATCCCCAACAGCGCCGGCAGATAGATAAAACCGAGACTATGAGCCGGCAGCAACGGATCGTGCCAGCCCAGAATCATGAAACTTAATGCACTTGCCAACGCGATCGGCAGCCCGCAGGCCGATGAAGTCGCCACCGCTTGCTGCATCGGCACGCTGCGCCAGGTCAGGAACGGCACGGTCAGCGAGCCGCCGCCAATGCCGAAAATCGCCGAGGCCCAGCCAATGAAACTGCCGGCGATGGTCAGACCGACTTTGCCCGGCACGGTTCGGCTGGCCTTGGGTTTGAAGTCCAATGCCAGCTGCACGGCGATGATCAACGCAAAAACGCCGATGATCTTCTGCAAGTGCGGGCCGGAAATCGCCTCGGCGGTCAACGCGCCGAATCCGGCGCCGATGAGAATGCCGACGGTCATCCAGGCAAAAATCGGCCAGCGCACCGCGCCGCGCCGGTGATGCTCGCGAACCGCATTCACCGAGGTAAAAATAATCGTCGCCAGCGACGTACCGACCGCCAAATGCGTCAGGATCGACGCGTCAAAACCTTGTAGCGTGAAACTGAACACCAGCACGGGGACGATGATGATCCCTCCACCAACCCCGAACAATCCAGCTAACACGCCTGCACAGGCGCCCAGCGCCAGATAGAGCAGAAATTCCATTGCTGTCTTCTCGCGCATCCCGAAATAGGAGCGGCATGGTAACGGATGCATGGCCTCAAGCTCTACTGGATGGCGATGGATGCGCGCGCAATGTCTGCGTAGAGTGGGCAAAAAACACACAAGGACCACCTTATGTGCCTGATTGTCTTTGCCTGGCGGCCGGATCATCCCCAGCCGCTGATCGTCGCGGCTAACCGCGACGAGTTCTATGCGCGACCCACCCAACCCCTGGCGCAATGGCCGCACGCGCCCGGCGTGCATGCGGGCCGCGACCTCGAGGCCGGCGGCACCTGGCTGGGGATTGGCGCCAACGGGCGCTTTGCGGCGCTGACCAATATCCGTGATCCGGGGCAGCCGGCGTCGTTGAAGTCGCGCGGTGAACTGGTCGCGGGTTTTCTGACTGGCGAGATGTCGATCGATGACTATTTAAGCGATGTGGTCGGGCGTTCGCTGGAATACGCCGGGTTCAACCTGCTGGTCGGCAATGCCAACGAACTGTGGCACTTCAACGCGCACAACAGCGAAGCGGTGATGCTTAAGTCGGGGGTTTATGGGTTATCGAACGCGGGGCTGGATACGCCGTGGCCGAAGGTGTTGAAGGCGAAAGCGGCGCTGAGCGAACGGCTGGACGATCCGCAGCCCGAGGCGTTGCTGGCGATTTTGAGCGATGCGCAAACTGCGCCGTTTACCGAATTGCCGGATACCGGGGTTGGCTTGGCAACGGAGACGTTGTTGTCGAGCGTGTTTATTGCGAGCCCGACGTACGGGACGCGGGCGAGTACTGCATTGATCGTGCAGGCGGATGGCACGCGGTTGATGGTTGAGCGCAGCTTTGGGCCGTATGGCGGGCATCTGGGGGAAGTGGAGATCAGGGCTTAGCTTTTGTGGAGTCAGTTAGAACCACCCCTCACCCTAACCCTCTCCCCAGGGGGTAGAGGGGACTGACCGAGTTGTTTTTTTGATATTTTGCGACCGAGGAAATCGAGTCGAACTCAGGGTTTGAACAGCATGGAGATCGGCTCCCTTTCCCACTCTCCCCAGGGGGTAGAGGGGGCTGACCGAGTTGTTTTTTTGATATTTTGCGACCGAGGAAATCGAGTCGAACTCAGGGTTTGAACAGCATGGAGATCGGCTCCCTTTCCCCCTCTCCCCAGGTGGTAGAGGGGACTGACCGAGTTGTTTTTTTGATATTTTGCGACCGAGGAAATCGAGTCGAACTCAGGGTTTGAACAGCATGGAGATCGGCTCCCTTTCCCCCTCTCCCCACGGGGCAGAGGGGACTGACCGAGTTGTTTTTTGATATTTTGCGACCGAGGAAATCGAGTCGAACTCATGGTTTGAACAGCAGGGAGATCGGCTCCCTTTCCCCCTCTCCCCAGGGGGTAGAGGGGGCTGACAGAGTTGTTTTTTTGATATTTTGCGACCGAGGAAATCGAGTCGAACTCAGGGTTTGAACAGCATGGAGATCGGCTCCCTTTCCCCTCTTCCCAGTGGGTAGAGGGGACTGACCGAGTTGTTTTTTTGATATTTTGCGACCGAGGAAATCGAGTCGAACTCAGGGTTTGAACAGCATGGAGATCGGCTCCCTTTCCCCCTCTCCTCAGGGGGTAGAGGGGACTGACCGAGTTGTTTTTTTGATATTTTGCGACCGAGGAAATCGAGTCGAACTCAGGGTTTGAACAGCATGGAGATCGGCTCCCTTTCCCCCTCTCCCCCATGGGGAGAGGGCTGGGGTGAGGGGGCGATGTTAGAGTCGCCGCAGGTTTAGAGGGTTTTGGCCGGAGCCGGATTGCCCAACCGCGCCAACCCGAGATTCTTCAGCGCCAATTGCAGCGAGCTGTGGATAACTTGCGGATTGTCGATGGTCATCAACTCCGCCAGCAGCTCCTTGGCTTTGCTCAGGTTGATCTGGCGCAGCATCCATTTCACTTTCGGCAAGTTGGTGGCGTTCATCGACAAGCTGTCGAAACCCATCGCCATCAACAACACTGCCGCCGCCGGGTCACCGGCCATTTCGCCGCAGATGCTCACCGGTTTGCCCTCGGCATGCGCGTCGCGCACCACGTTCTGCAAGGCTTGCAGCACTGCCGGGTGCAGGTAGTCGTAGAGGTCGGCCACCCGTGGGTTGTTGCGGTCCACGGCCAGCAGATACTGGGTCAAGTCATTGGAGCCGACCGACAGGAAGTCGACCATCCGCGCCAGTTCCTTGGTCTGGTACACCGCCGCCGGAATCTCGATCATCACGCCAATCGGCGGCATCGGCACGTCGGTGCCTTCGTCGCGGACTTCGCCCCAGGCGCGGTGGATCAGGTGCAGCGCTTCTTCCAATTCATGAATGCCGGAGATCATCGGCAGCAAGATCCGCAGGTTGTTCAGGCCTTCGCTGGCCTTGAGCATGGCGCGGGTCTGCACCAGGAAGATTTCCGGGTGGTCGAGGGTCACGCGAATCCCGCGCCAGCCGAGGAACGGGTTGTCTTCCTTGATCGGGAAGTACGACAGCGACTTGTCACCGCCAATGTCCAGGCTGCGCATGGTCACCGGTTGCGGGTGGAACGCCGAGAGCTGCTCGCGATAGATCGCCAATTGCTCTTTTTCGCTCGGGAAGCGCTGGTTGATCATGAACGGCACTTCGGTGCGGTACAGACCGACACCTTCGGCGCCACGCTTCTGCGCACGCGCCACGTCCGCCAGCAGGCCGGTGTTGACCCACAACGGCATGCGGTGACCATCGAGGGTCACGCACGGCAGGTCGCGCAGGGTATCGAGGCCCAGCGCCAGTTGTTTCTCTTCTTCGACCACCTCGGCGAACTGCTTGCGCAGCACTTCGCTGGGGTTGGTGTAGACCTCACCTTTGGTGCCGTCGACGATCAGGTCGATGCCATCGACCTTGGCGTACGGCAGGTCGACCAGCCCCATGACCGTCGGAATGCCCATGGCGCGGGCAAGAATCGCGACGTGCGAGTTGCCCGAACCGAGTACCGACACCAGACCGACCAGCGTGCCTTCCGGCACCTCGCCGAGCATGGCCGGCGTCAGCTCTTCGCTGACCAGAATGGTTTTTTCCGGGTAGACCAGGTTTTGCTGGCGCTCTTCCTGCAGATAGGCCAGCAGGCGTCGGCCAAGGTCTTTGACGTCCGAGGCGCGCTCACGCAGGTAGGCGTCGTCCATCAATTCGAAACGGTTGACGTGATCGGTGACCACCTGACGCAACGCGCCCTGGGCCCACTGGCCTGTCTTGATCACGGTGGTGACTTCGCTGCCGAGCGCGGCATCGTCGAGCATCATCAGGTAGACGTCGAACAGCGCACGTTCTTCCGGGCGCAGCTGCGTGGCGAGTTTCGCCGACAACGCGCGCATGTCGGCGCGCACGCCTTCGATGGCAGTCTTGAACAACGCCAGTTCGGCGTCGATGTCAGTGATGTTCTTGTCCGGCACCACGTCCAGATCGGCCGGCGGCAGCATGACCACGGCGGTGCCGACAGCGGCGCCCGGCGAGCCCGGCACGCCGACGAACTTGGCTTCCTGGATGCCTTTGCCCTGACGCCCGAGGCCGCGGATCGAACCGGTGGCTTCGGCGTGGGCGATAACCCCGGCGAGCTGCGCGCTCATAGTCACGAGGAAGGCTTCTTCACCTTCGTCGAACTGGCGGCGTTCTTTTTGCTGGATGACCAACACGCCGACGACGCGGCGGTGGTGAATGATCGGTGCACCGAGGAATGAGGCGTAGCGTTCTTCACCGGTTTCGGCGAAGTAACGGTAGCGCGGGTGATCCGCAGCGTTTTCGAGGTTCAGGGGTTCTTCACGCGTCCCGACCAGGCCAACCAGACCTTCGTTGGGCGCCATGCTGACTTTACCGATCGAGCGCTTGTTCAAGCCCTCGGTGGCCATCAGCACGAAGCGGTTGGTCTCCGGGTCAAGCAGATAGACCGAGCAGACCTGGCTGCCCATGGCCTCTTTGACGCGCAACACAATAATCCCCAACGCCGCCTTGAGATCCTTGGCGGAGTTAACTTCCTGGACGATCTTGCGCAGCGTATTGAGCATGGCTCGGGGTCGAACTCCGTCGTCAGTCGCGCGTTAAAAGGCGCGGGGCAAGCTCTTTGAGAGCGCGTCGATACACCTCGCGCTTGAATGTCACCACCTGACCCAACGGATACCAATAACTGACCCAGCGCCAGCCATCGAATTCCGGTTTACCGGTCAAATCCATCCGCACCCGCTGCTCGTTGGAGATCAGGCGCAGGAGAAACCATTTCTGTTTCTGGCCGATGCACAGCGGTTGGCTGTGGGTACGGACCAGACGTTGCGGCAAACGATAGCGCAACCAGCCCCGGGTGCAGGCGAGAATTTCAACATCTTCGCGCTCCAGGCCCACTTCTTCGTTCAACTCGCGATACAAGGCGTCTTCCGGCGTCTCCTGGGGGTTGATACCACCCTGTGGAAACTGCCAGGCATCTTGATTGATACGGCGAGCCCATAGCACCTGGCCGGCATCATTCGTGAGAATAATCCCGACATTGGGGCGGAAACCATCGGGGTCGATCACGGCAACAACCTCGCAAACGCATGTCGCCGCATTGTTCCACAAAGGTTGTGAAGGCAGCAACGCGCCGACCGACCTTATGTGCACTTGTGTGAAAAGTCCGTATTCTGGGCGCCTTTCTACAGACTTTTCAGCGAGTAACTGCAATGCGCCTGGCTTTATTCGACTTGGACAACACGCTTTTGGGCGGTGACAGCGATCACGCCTGGGGCGATTACCTGTGCGAACGCGGCTTTCTCGACGCCGTGACCTACAAGGCGCGCAACGACGAGTTCTACCAGGATTACCTGGCGGGCAAGCTGGATAACGCCGAGTACCTGAACTTCTGCCTGGAAATCCTCGGCCGCACCGAGATGGCCACGCTGGATCAATGGCACCTCGACTACATGCGCGATTGCATCGAACCGATCGTCTTGCCCAAAGCCATGGCGCTGCTCGCCAAACACCGCGAGGCCGGCGACAAACTGGTGATCATCACCGCGACCAACCGCTTCGTCACCGCGCCGATTGCCCAGCGCCTGGGTGTCGACACCTTGATCGCCACCGAATGCGAGATGATCGATGGCCGCTACAGCGGGCGCAGCACCGACATCCCGTGCTTTCGCGAAGGCAAGGTCACGCGCTTGAGCCGTTGGCTGGAAGAGACCGGGCACTCGCTGGAAGACAGCTATTTCTACAGCGATTCGATGAATGATCTGCCGTTGCTGGAGCAGGTGACGCATCCGGTGGCCGTAGACCCTGATCCAAACCTGCGCGCCGAAGCCGAGAAGCGCGGTTGGCCTGTCATGTCATTGCGCGACTGAAACCCTTTGTAGCAGCTGCCGAGGCACGAGGCTGCGTCGGGCTGTGCAGCGGCCCCCGAGGGCGGTCCTGCGGACACGCAACGCAGCCTCGTACCTCGGCAGCTGCTACATAGGGATCGTGTCTTTGGCCGTAGACCCTGATCCAAACCTGCGCGCCGAAGCCGAGAAGCGCGGTTGGCCTGTCATGTCATTGCGCGACTGAAACCCTTTGTAGCAGCTGCCGAGGCACGAGGCTGCGTCGGGCTGCGCAGCGGCCCCCGAGGGCGGTCCTGCGGACACGCAACGCAGCCTCGTACCTCGGCAGCTGCTACATATTGATTCGTGTTAAACCGGTTTGGCGCCCATCAATCCGGCGATTGCGATCAGGCAGGCAAAACTGAACAACGCCAACGCGAAGGTGAATTTGCCCACGCCGCTCGGCGCCTTGCGCAGTTTGTTCAACCGCACCAGCAGCCAGAACCACGCCAGCGCCGCAACGGTGTAGAGCACGCTCGACGCCAGAATCCACGTCTGCCCCAGCGGCCAGCCCACCAGATGCACCATCCACCAACCGGTAAACGGCATGCTCAGCAATGCCAGGCCCATCAGCAGCCAGACAAACACCCGTGGCCGTTGCAAGGTGCGGGCCGCAGCAGTCGCATCACCACTACGTCGCGTTTGCCAAACCCAGATCCCCAAGCCCAGCGCACAGCCCAACAGTATTGCCGTGGCCGCGGTGTGCGCCATTTTCAGGGCGGTTAACGTTTCCATGGTTCGATTTCCTCAGGGCTTGCCCATCAGCGTAGCCGCTCAGCCAAGAAACAACTGATAGGCCGGGTTGTCGCTTTCATCCCAATACGGGTAGCCGATTTCTTCCAGCGCCGCGGGCACCAGATGGCGTTCGTCGTGCGGCACTTGCAGGCCGGCGACCACTCGGCCGTCCGCCGCGCCATGGTTGCGGTAGTGGAACATCGAGATGTTCCAGCGCCCGCCGAGTTTGTTAAGGAAGTTGAACAACGCACCCGGACGTTCCGGGAACTCAAAACGCAGCACCACTTCATCGACCACCTGTGCCGCGCGGCCACCGACCATGTGGCGGATGTGCAACTTGGCCAGTTCGTTGTCGGTGAGGTCGAGCACCGGGAAACCCTGCTCGGTGAGGCTGGCAATCAGCGCAGTGCGCGGATCAGTGTCCGGGTGGGTCTGCACGCCAACGAAGATGTGCGCTTCGCTGCCGGTGTTGTAGCGGTAGTTGAATTCGGTGATCTGGCGCTTGCCAATGGCTTCGCAGAACGCCTTGAAGCTGCCCGGTTTCTCGGGGATGGTCACGGCGATGATGGCTTCGCGGCCCTCGCCCAGTTCGGCGCGCTCGGCGACGTGGCGCAAGCGGTCGAAGTTGACGTTGGCCCCGGAGTCGATGGCGACGAAAGTCTGCCCGCTGACGCCGCGCTGCTCGACGTACTTTTTGATCCCGGCCACGCCGAGGGCGCCGGCAGGTTCGGTGATCGAGCGGGTATCGTCGTAGATGTCCTTGATCGCTGCGCAGATTTCATCGGTGCTGACGGTGATCACTTCATCGACATAGTCTTTGCAGATTTCAAAGGTGTGATGGCCGATCTGCGCCACCGCCACGCCGTCGGCAAAGATGCCCACGGTCGGCAGCACCACGCGCTCGCCGGCGGCCATTGCTGCTTGCAGGCAATTGGAGTCGTCCGGCTCGACGCCGATGATCTTGATCTCCGGGCGCAGGTATTTCACGTAAGCGGCGATGCCGGCAATCAGCCCGCCGCCGCCGACCGGGACGAAAATCGCGTCCAGCGGCGCCGGGTGCTGGCGCAGAATCTCCATCGCCACCGTGCCCTGCCCGGCAATGGTGTGCGGATCATCGTAAGGGTGGATGTAGACGTAGCCTTTTTCGTCGACCAGTTTCAGCGAGTAGGCCAGGGCTTCCGGGAACGAATCCCCGTGCAGCACCACTTTGCCGCCACGCGAACGCACGCCTTCGACTTTGATTTCCGGGGTGGTCTTGGGCATGACGATGGTCGCTTTCACGCCCAATACCTTGGCCGCCAGGGCCAGGCCTTGCGCGTGGTTGCCCGCCGATGCGGTGACCACGCCACGCGCGCGTTCTTCGTCGCTCAGTTGCGTCAGCTTGTTGTAAGCGCCGCGAATCTTGAACGAGAACACCGGCTGCAAGTCTTCACGTTTGAGCCAAATGCTGTTGCCCAGCCGCTCGGAGAGCTGGCGAGCAGTCTGCAACGGGGTTTCTACGGCAACGTCATAAACGCGCGAGGTGAGGATCTTCTTGACGTACTGTTCGAGCATCGGAAAGCATCACTGAGCGGGTTGGCAGGGCCAAGGAGTCTAACCCGGCTTTCGCCCGAGCGACCACACTAAACCGGGGGTTTTACCTGTGGCGATGGGGTTTACCTGTGGCGAGGGGGTTTACCCCCGTCGGAGCGCGAAGCGCTCCCCTTCATTCCTTCAGACAAAATCTGCCCAGCAGGTTTTACGACGGCTACGCCGCCGAACGGGGGTAAACCCCCTTGCCACAGGTAAACCCCCTCGCCACAGGGACACGCGCAACCCATCAGCCTATAATGCCGGCCTTTCCGTTCTCCCCTTGCCCGCTTCGGAGCCCGCATGACTCAGGATCAACTCAAACAGGCAGTGGCTCAGGCCGCCGTCGACTTCATCCTCCCGAAACTCGACGACAAAAGCATCGTCGGGGTCGGCACCGGCTCCACCGCCAACTGCTTCATCGACGCACTGGCCAAGCACAAGGGCGCATTCGACGGCGCCGTCGCCAGTTCCGAAGCCACCGCCGCGCGCCTCAAGGGCCACGGCATTCCGGTGTATGAACTCAACACCGTCAGCGACCTCGAGTTTTACGTCGACGGCGCCGATGAAAGCGACGCGCACCTGAACCTGATCAAGGGCGGCGGCGCAGCCCTGACCCGCGAGAAGATTGTCGCGGCAGTGGCCAAGACCTTCATCTGCATCGCTGACGGCAGCAAACTGGTGTCGGTGCTCGGCGAGTTCCCGCTGCCAGTCGAAGTGATCCCGATGGCCCGCAGCCACGTCGCTCGCGAGCTGGTGAAACTGGGCGGCGACCCGGTTTACCGCGAAGGCGTGCTGACCGACAACGGCAACATCATTCTTGATGTGTTCAACATGCAGATCACCAATCCGGTCGAACTGGAAAAGCAGATCAACGCGATTGTCGGCGTCGTCACCAACGGCCTGTTCGCGGCGCGCCCGGCGGACTTGCTGTTGCTGGGCACCCCTGAAGGCGTGAAAACCCTCAAGGCCTGACGCATAGCGCTCTTGTAGGAGCAAAGCTTGCTCGCGAACAGCGGTGTGTCTGACGGACCGCGTTTTCGTTGTTCGCGAGCAAGCTTTGCTCCTACAGGGTTTTGGGGTGACGGCTAGGGTTGCGCCGGTTTTTTGAAGGTGTAAAACAGGTTCGGCTCGCTGACGAGGTACAACACGCCGTCGTCGTCCATCGCAATCCCTTCCGCCTGCGGCACTGTCCGCTTCAGCCCCTGACGCCCCTTGTTCAGTGACATCGTGCTCAACGGTCGGCCGTCCACGTCCATTTCGATAATCAGCCGCGATTCATCCGACAGCGCCATCAAATGGCCGCTGCGCTCATCGTATTGCAGGCTCGACAGGTCACGCACAAACATCCCGGCATCGCGCTTGGGGTTGTTGACCACGTGCACCGCGTAGGACTTTTCCGGGTTGTAATGCGGGAAGCCCTGCACTTCGTAGATCAGCATCGGGTCGCGTTCCTTGGCGACAAACAGGCGCTTGCCCACCGAGTCATACGCCAGGCCTTCGAAACCCTTGTTGCTGCTCATGTGCACACCGAGGGTCATCTGTTCGGCGTCATCGGCGTCGAGGAACGTCGTGTCTTTTTCCAGATGAATCTTGATCAGGCGCTGCTGGCGCTCGTCGGAGATCACGTAGGTGTCGGCGCTGATGTACTCCACCGCTTCCGCGTCGCCGAAGCCGATCAGCGCGATGCGTCGCAGGATCTTGCCCTCCAGCGACATCTCGACCAGTTCGGCATTTTTGTTGGTCACCGTGAACAGGCTTTTGCGCACCGGATCGTAAGTCAGCGCCGAGACATCGTCGTCGAGCCCGTCGATCACCTGCGCCTCGATCACCACCCGATACTGGTCCAGGCCAATCGACTGCTCGCCGTAAGGATGCCAAGCCACTTGCAGATTGAACCAGGCGCGTTCGAACAGGCGCATGTATTGACCGATCGCGACCAGCGCGATCAGGGCAATCACCAGAAAGATTGAAACCAGTGGTTTGGGGCGGGCAAGTCGGCGCATTCGGGCAGCTCGAAAACAGGGCGGGCGGATGAAATACCACGGCTGTCTGAACTGAAGCTTAATGGCCTATTGCCGCGGTGCAGCAGATTTACCTTAACCTGCGCCCGCGCGCCACCCTTGCGCTGTAGGCTATTTCTGTTTTTCGAAGCGATAAAACAGATTCGGCTCGCTGACCATGTACAGCGTGCCCGCCTCGTCCATGGTCACGCCCTCGGCGCGGGGGATGGTTTTTTTCAAACCGTTGAAGCCGCCGAGCAGGGTCATGAAGCTGACCTGCTCGCCCGTCTCGTCCAGTTCCAGCAACAGGTGCGAGTCGGCCGACAACACCAGGGTGTGCCCGGTGCGCGGGTCGATGGCCAGCGCCGAGAGGTTACGGATGTCCAGTTCGTTGCTGGCGAGTTTCTGCTTGTCGCCGCTGAGCGTCTGGCTGCCGTCGCTTTTCCAGGTGAATAACGCGGGCGGGCGTTCTTCGCCGAGCAACAGTTGTTGATTGCGCGAATCCCAGGCGACCGCCTCGAACGCTTTGTTCTGATCCACAGACGTGCCGAGGTCATATTTGGGGAAGTTGTCGCGTTGCAGTTCGCGGGTGTCGGCATCGATCTTGACGATCGACAGCAGGTGTTCGCGCTCATCGGTGATGGCGATCAAACCATTGGCCATTACCGTCAGGCCTTCCGGATTGCTCCAGCCCACCAGCGGCATTTTGCGCAGCACGTCGCCCTGCAGATTGAGCTCAACCAGGAACGGATTTTTGCCCATGACGGCAAACAGGGTTTTGGTTTGCGGGTTGTAAGCGAGGTCGGACGCCTCGTCCTTTTCCATGCCCGGCAGCGCTTTGCCATCGATCACTGCCTGGTAATCCGGCAGCCAGATGCTTTCCTTGCGCTCGGTCGGGCTCTCGAAACGCTCGAGCACCCACAGCAGGCCACGGTCGTCCCAATGCATCGCAAACGCCAAGCCGTAACCCGCAACGATCACCAGCAACAACCAGTAATACCAGCGCATGAAAAAGCGTGGACGGCGGGAAGTTTGTGCAGTTGGAAGCGGTCGGGTGGCCATCGGGAATGCGTTCCAGAAATTCAGGCTAAGGGTAATAGCACAATCAGGGCTGGCTCAGCGGCCAGGCACCGGAGAATTATCCGGATGGGATGTGAAAAAAACGGGAAATGGCGAAAACACCTTTGCGCGCATCCTCAAAAACGAATGTGGGAGCGAGCTTGCTCGCGATGAGGCCGTGTCAGTCAACAGAGATGTCGAATGACAGGCCGCTATCGCGAGCAAGCTCGCTCCCACAGGGTTTTGCGTTGTTTCGGTTAGCGGACGTTGCTGTTGAAGCTGCTTGCGCCGGGCAATTCCAGCACCAGTTCGTCGCCAACGTTCAGCGGACCGACGCCGACCGGGGTGCCGGTCAGGATCACGTCACCGGCCTGCAGCGAGAAGCAGCCGGCCATGTACTGGATCATCGGCACGATCGGGTTGAGCATGTCTTTGCTGTTGCCGTCCTGGCGCACGTCGCCATTGATGGTCAGGCGAATGCCGATGTCGGTGAGGTCAGCGAAGGTGCTGGCGGCCACGAACGGCGCGATCACAGCGGCGCCATCGAACGACTTGGCGATTTCCCACGGCAAACCCTTGGATTTCAGCTCGGCCTGCTTGTCGCGCAAGGTCAGGTCGAGCGCCGGGGCGATGCCGGAAATCGCGTCGAGGACTTCTTCACGGCTCGGCTTGGTCGACAGCGGCTTGCCGATCAACACCGCAATTTCCGCTTCGTAATGCACCGAGCCACGCTCGGTCGGAATCGCAAAACCGCCTTCCAGCGGCACCACGCAACTGCCCGGCTTGATGAACAGCAACGGCTCGGTAGGCACCGGGTTGTCCAGTTCCTTGGCGTGTTCGGCGTAGTTACGGCCAATGCACACCACTTTCCCCAGCGGGAAGTGAATACGCGTGCCGTCGACATACTGGTGCTGATAGCTCATTTCCCGACTCCTATTGCGTAGCGCTTAAGTTCGAAAATCAAACCGCGAAAATTTTACCCGGGTTCATGATGCCGTTCGGGTCGAACACCGCTTTCACGGCTTTCATGTACTCGATCTCAACCGGCGAGCGGCTGTAGGTCAAGTAATCACGCTTGGTCATGCCCACGCCATGTTCGGCGGAAATCGAGCCGTTGTACTTCTCGACGGTTTCGAACACCCACTTGTTGACGGTCGCGCACTTGGCAAAGAACTCGTCCTTGCTGAGGTTTTCCGGTTTGAGGATGTTCAGGTGCAGGTTGCCGTCGCCAATATGGCCGAACCAGACGATTTCGAAGTCCGGGTAGTGTTCGCCGACGATCGCGTCGATTTCCTTGAGGAACGCCGGGACTTTCGACACGGTGACCGAAATGTCGTTTTTGTACGGCGTCCAGTGCGAGATGGTTTCGGAGATGTACTCGCGCAGCTTCCAGAGGTTCTGCAACTGGGTTTCGCTCTGGCTCATCACGCCGTCGAGCACCCAGCCTTGCTCAACGCAGTGCTCGAAGGTTTCCAACGCGTGGTTGGCCACTTCTTCAGTGGTCGCTTCGAATTCCAGCAATGCGTAGAACGGGCAATCGGACTCGAACGGCGCCGGCACGTCACCGCGCGCCATGACTTTGGCCAGGGCCTTGTCGGAGAAGAATTCGAATGCGGTCAGGTCGAGCTTGCTTTGGAAGGCGTGCAGCACCGGCATGATCGAGTCGAAATCAGCGGTGCCGAGGACCATAGCGGTGAGGTTCTTCGGCGCGCGGTCGAGGCGCATGGTCGCTTCGACGACAAAACCCAGCGTGCCTTCAGCGCCGATAAACAGCTGACGCAGGTCGTAACCGGTGGCGTTCTTGATCAGGTCGCGGTTGAGTTCCAGCACATCGCCCTTGCCGGTGACGACTTTCATGCCGGCGACCCAGTTGCGGGTCATGCCGTAGCGAATCACCTTGATCCCGCCGGCATTGGTGCCGATATTGCCGCCAATCTGGCTCGAACCCGCCGACGCGAAGTCTACCGGGTAATACAAGCCTTTTTCCTCGGCGACGTTCTGCAGATGCTCGGTAACCACGCCGGGCTGGCAAACGGCCGTGCGGTCAGTCAGGTTCACTTCGAGGATCTGGTTCATGTAATCGAACGACACCACCACTTCGCCATTCGCCGCCACGGCAGCGGCGGAAAGCCCGGTGCGACCGCCGGATGGCACCAGCGCCACTTTCCGGGTGTTGGCCCAACGGACGATGGCCTGGACCTGTTCGGTGGTCTTGGGAAACACGATGGCCGTCGGGGCGGGGGCGAAATGCTTGGTCCAATCCTTACCGTAAGCATTCAGGGAGTCGGCGTCGGTCAGGACCTTGCCAGGCTCAACCAGGGTCTTCAGCTCTTCAATCAGGGCAGGATTGGTCATCGACAGAACTCTCGAACAATTCATGGTCATCCTGAGAACGCTTCACGTCGCAGGAATGAGTGTTTAGCGGGGTGCGTATGCTAGCATACCGACCCCGCAGGGTAGTGCCCAACGGCTATTCTGCGGCGACGGCTTTCCTGCCGTCCGGGTCAGCGTCTGCTGGCTATTTCCTGCCATTTTTCTCCGGGATACAGGTTTACGCAGATGAGCAAGACTTCTCTCGATAAGAGCAAGATCAAGTTCCTTCTTCTCGAAGGCGTCCACCAATCGGCTGTCGACGTTCTCAAGTCGGCTGGCTACACCAGCATCGAGTACCTCACCGGTTCTCTGCCGGAAGCCCAGTTGAAGGAAAAGATCGCTGATGCACACTTCATCGGCATTCGCTCCCGCACGCAACTGACCGAAGAAATCTTCGATCACGCGAAGAAACTCGTCGCCGTCGGCTGTTTCTGCATCGGCACCAACCAGGTTGACCTGAACGCTGCCCGCGAACGCGGTATCGCCGTGTTCAACGCGCCGTACTCCAACACCCGCTCCGTGGCTGAGCTGGTGCTGGCCGAAGCGATCCTGTTGCTGCGCGGCATCCCTGAGAAAAACGCTTCCTGCCACCGTGGCGGCTGGATCAAGAGCGCGGCCAACTCTTTCGAGATCCGTGGCAAAAAGCTCGGCATCGTCGGTTACGGCTCGATCGGCACGCAGTTGTCGGTTCTGGCCGAAGGCCTGGGCATGCAGGTGTTCTTCTACGACACCGTGACCAAGCTGCCGTTGGGCAACGCGACGCAGGTCGGCAAGTTGACCGATCTGCTCGGCATGTCTGACATCGTCACCCTGCACGTTCCGGAAACCGCCGCCACCCAGTGGATGATCGGCGAGAAAGAAATCCGCGCCATCAAGAAGGGCGGCATTTTGATCAACGCTGCGCGCGGCACCGTGGTCGAGCTCGAAGCACTGGCGGACGCGATCAAGGACAAGCACCTGATCGGCGCAGCCATCGACGTCTTCCCGGTGGAGCCACGCTCCAACGACGAAGAGTTCGAAAGCCCGCTGCGTGGCCTCGACAACGTGATCCTGACCCCGCACATCGGCGGCTCCACCGCTGAAGCGCAAGCCAACATTGGTCTGGAAGTGGCGGAAAAACTGGTCAAGTACAGCGACAACGGTACGTCGGTGTCGTCGGTCAACTTCCCGGAAGTGGCCCTGCCGGCTCACCCTGGCAAGCACCGTTTGCTGCACATCCACGAGAACATTCCGGGTGTGATGAGCGAGATCAACAAGGTTTTTGCCGAAAACGGTATCAACATTTCCGGTCAGTTCCTGCAGACCAACGAGAAAGTCGGCTACGTCGTGATCGACGTCGACGCCGATTACTCGGAAATCGCCCAGGAGAAACTGCAGCACATCAACGGCACCATTCGTTGCCGCGTGTTGTTCTGACAGTTGCTTGAGCGATAAAAAAAGGGAGCCTTCAGGCTCCCTTTTTCATGCTTGCGAAAACATCATTCGACGTTGACGGTGATCTTTTTCGAAACGATTGGCGGCTCGAAAGCCATGTGTCCCATGTCGCCCAACTCCAGCTGCAAAGTGTGTTTGCCTGGAGTCAGTTTCAGATCGGAAACCTTCACTTCCGTCTGCGCTTTGCCAAAATGCACATGTTTGGCATCTGCCGGGATGACTTGACCGGCGGCAATCGGCGCGGTGTCGATCAGCAAATGGTGGTGACCTGAATGCGCAGTCGAGTCACCGGCCGGCGCCAGGGAGATGTCCTTGACGCCGAACTTGATTACCGCGTCCTGTTTGATGGTGGCGCCGTCTTCCGGGGAAACAATGAACGCTTCAGCGCCCTTGGGGGCCGGAGTGGCGGCCGTTGCCAGCATCGAAGCACCCATCAACAGGCCAGCCAACGCTGCTCGTGACATGAACGTTTTCATTCTCTTCTCCAGTTTTTCCGTAAAATCCGCACGGCCGTGACAACTTCACGGCCATTCGTTGTCGAAGGACCTCGACAACCATAGCAAAGCGAGCCTGAATCAGAGCATCGCAATAATGAATTCAAAGGAGTGACCATGCGCTTTTTGCCTGGCCTGATCTGCCTGCTACCCCTTTTGAGCCCGCTGGCTCATGCCGAACTGATTGACGATGTGTTCGATCGCGGTGAATTGCGCATCGCTTTAGAGGCTAATACACCGCCCTTCAATTTCAAGGACGACGGCAAACTGACCGGGTTCGAAGTCGAGTTGGGTCAGTTGCTGGCCAATGAGCTGGATGTGCGCGCCGATTTCGTCGTCACCGATAACGGCGACCTGCTGCCCGGCGTCGAAACCGGCAAGTACGACGTCGCCATCAACCACATAGCAATGACCGCGGAACTCAAGGATCGTTTCGACTTCAGCCAGCCTTACAGCCACACCGATGCGCAATTGATCGCGCAGAAACCGGCGCAACCGCAGTCGATGCTGCTGGTGCAATCGTTGAACGCCGAGGCGCCGAAGGCCAGCGAGCCGGTGAGCCTGGCGATTCCGTTCCAGAAAGGTAACCCGGCGTTTCACGCGAGCCTGGACAACGCGCTGCAACGGATCAAGGCCGATGGCCGCCTGGAGGCGTTGACGCAGAAATGGTTCGGGGCGGATACGAGTGTAGAGCCCAAGCCCTGAGATTTTTGAGGCCTTTAGATCCACCCCTCACCCCAACCCTCTCCCCAGAGGGGAGAGGGGAAAGGGAGCCGATCTCCATGGTCTTCAAAGCCTGAGTTCGGCGTTTGATCGCAGTAGACCTGCTTTTTTCAAGACTTGAGTTCAACTCGGTAATTCAGGTCGATGTAGCTCCAAGGGCAACTCGGTCAGTCCCCTCTACCCTCTGGGGAGAGGGTAAAGGGAGCCGATCTCCATGGTCTTCAAGGCCTGAGTTCGGCGTTTGATCGCAGTAGACCTGCATTTTTTCAAGACTTGAGTTCAACTCGGTAATTCAGGTCGATGTAGCTCCAAGGACAACTCGGTCAGTCCCCCCTACCCTCTGGGGAGAGGGGAAAGGGAGCCGATCTCCATGGTCTTCAAGCCCTGAGTTCGGCGTTTGATCGCAGTAGACCTGCTTTTTTCAAGACTTGAGTTCAACTCGGTAATCAGGTCGATGTAGCTCCAAGGACAACTCGGTCAGTCCCTCTACCCTTTGGGGAGAGGGGAAAGGGAGCCGATCTCCATGGTCTTCAAGGCCTGAGTTCGGCGTTTGATCGCAGTAGACCTGCTTTTTTCAAGACTCGAGTCCAACTCGGTAATTCAGGTCGATGTAGCTCCAAGGACAACTCGGTCAGTCCCCTCTACCCTCTGGGGAGAGGGGAAAGGGAGCCGATCTCCATGGTCTTCAAGGCCTGAGTTCGGCGTTTGATCGCAGTAGACCTGCTTTTTTCAAGACTTGAGTTCAACTCGGTAATCAGGTCGATGTAGCTCCAAGGACAACTCGGTCAGTCCCCTCTACCCTCTGGGGAGAGGGTAAAGGGAGCCGATCACCATGGTCTTCAAGGCCTGAGTTCGGCGTTTGATCGCAGTAGACCTGCTTTTTTCAAGACTTGAGTTCAACTCGGTAATCAGGTCGATGTAGCTCCAAGGACAACTCGGTCAGTCCCTCTACCCTTTGGGGAGAGGGGAAAGGGAGCCGATCTCCATGGTCTTCAAGGCCTGAGTTCGGCGTTTGATCGCAGTAGACCTGCTTTTTTCAAGACTCGAGTCCAACTCGGTAATTCAGGTCGATGTAGCTCCAAGGACGACTCGGTCAGTCCCCTCTACCCTCCGGGGAGAGGGTTAGGGTGAGGGGTGGATTCAGGATCAGCTCAAAGCTCTCAAAGCCAGCGCCGCCTCAATCAACTCCAGCTCACTGAACACTTGCACGCCATGGCGCTTGAGCAGCGCCGCGGTCACGCCTTCGCCGGCGACTTTCACGCCGCTGAACGTGCCGTCATAGGTCAGCACATTTCCGCACGACGGGCTGTGGGCCTTCAACACGGCAATCCGGATCGCGTGCTTTTGCACCAGTTCCAGCGCCTGCCATGCCCCCGACAGAAACGCCGCACTGACGTCCTCGCCGTCGGTGGTGATCACCGAGGCCTGGCCATCGAGCACTTCAGCGCCCTGCCCGCCCGGTATTTCCGCCGCCGCGCGCGGCGTCGGCAGCCCGCCCGCGACTTCCGGGCACAACGGCACCACCCGACCTTCGGCGATCCACTGGTCCAACAGATCAAACGGCCCACTCGCGCCGCCGTCGTAGCGCACGCGGTGACCGAGCAGGCAGCGGCTTACCAGAATCTTTTGCATGATCAGAACGGCTCGTTGCCGCGCCGGCGAAACCACCCGGTCAATGACAGGCGATCGCGGGTCGCGGGCAGGACTTCGTGGGGCACCTCGCCCGACAGGAACACCACCAGGCAGCCGCCGGTGGGCACCACGTTGTGTTCGACGCCGCCCTTCAAATACATGCGCAATTCGCCGCCATGCTCCGGCAGCCACGCATCGTTGAGGTAGATCACCGCCGACACCATGCGCCGGTCATCGTCGCGAAAACGGTCGACATGCTTGAGGTAGAACGCGCCGGGCGGGTACATCGCGAAGTGGCTTTCGAAGTCTTCCAGACCGAGGAACAAACCACGGTTCATCGCCTCGCGCAGGCTGTCCATCAGGCTCAGGTAGCTGTCGCAGGATTCGGCTTCACCCGGTTCGAGCCACTGAATATGGTCGCCGCGAATGCCTTCGCGAATCTCCGAAGTCGGCCCACGGCCTACCGCTGCCGGCGCCAATTCACCCTCGGCTGCACGTTTACGGCACTCAGCCGCCAACTCCCGGGTCAGACCCAGAGGCAGGAAAATATTCTGCTGCGACCAGCCCCGTTCGGCCAGGTCGTCGACGATACGTAACAGCAGTGGGTGATCAGAGGATATTTGCATGGCGCGCATAGTATTCCTGTGCCTGCAAATCCGACAGAGCCGCGCAGCGGGCTGATACGAATTCTCGACAAGTTCTTGTACCGCACGGAGAATAGTCGCCTGCTGACAGGAGTCCCTATGCGCCGTTTGCTTTTCTCACTGCTGATGTTCTGCGTTTTGCCCGCGTGGGCAGACGACCACGACCAGTTGTACAAGGTCGCCGGTTGGCCAGAACAACGCGCGCATTTCAACGAAGCCCTGTCGGCCGCGCAGCAGCGCTACCAGAACAGCCTGCCGCCGGCGGTGTTTCAGGCATTGCTGAACAACAGCAACCAGCGCTTCGCCCCGCAAGCCATGGATCAGCGCGCCGAAGCGCAATTTCGCCAGACCCTCGCCGATCCGAAACCAGCGCTGACGTTTTTCCAGTCGCCGCTGGGCAAGAAGATCGTTGCCGCTGAATTGCTGGCGACCCGCCGCGATCAACTGGCGAAAAATGCCACGGGGCTGCCCAAGATCCAAGCCAGTGACAGCCGCCTGCTGATCATCGGCCACCTCGCCCAGGCCCTGCCCGCCCGCGAGGCCGGCGCCGAAGTGACGCTGGCGATTGCCGGCATCGCCGCTGACAGCTTGAGTTCGATGATCCCCGGTTTACTCGGTGGCGGTCAGGCGCCGGGCATGTTGAACGGCCAGCGCCAGCGCTTGATGGATCAAATGAGCGCCGACCTCAACAACACGCTGCTCTACGTCTATCGCGACTTGTCGGATAACGAGCTGGAAGAATTCGCAACGTTCGCCGAATCGGCGGAAGGCAAAGCGTATTACCAGGCTGCGCTGGCAGCGATTCGGGCGGGGTTGGCGGTGGGGCAGTAGGATTTTTAGCCCTACCAGTGATTTTTTGGTGCCTGATAGATCGCCTTCGCGGGCAAGCCTCGCGCCTACAGGGGATATGCATTCCAAATGTAGGAGCGAGGCTTGCCCGCGAAGAGGCTGGTAAGGCCCCTAAAGATTCCGCCCCTTGATCCGCTTGGTCAAAAACCCGAAATACTCTTCCCTCAACGCCGCCGTCTCATTCGCCAAATGATGCCGCGCCAACGGCAGCATCAACACCTGCGGCCGATCGAACTTGGCGTTCAACACCGCAAGGTTATGCTGCCAATCCACCGTCATGTCCGCTTGCCCCTGCACGATCAGCGGTCGCCGCGAACTCTTCGGCGCCCCTTCGACACGCCTGATCCAGCGCCGCAGCGCCCCGACCCATGCCGTTGGCAAACGCAGCGGCTGCAACGGATCGGCCTGCAGAAACGGCAGAAACGCCGGGTCATTGGAATTCTCGCTGAAGCGCCGGGCGATGCCTTTGACGAACGGCCGCAGCACGTGATAACTCAGCTGCGACCAGCCCCACGCGCGTGGCCGAACCAGCGGCGAGAGCAAAATAACCTGGCCCTGCGCCGGGCTGTCGACGCCGTGATTGAGCACATGATCGATCACGATCGCGCCGCCGGTGCTCTGCCCGCAGAGGTGCCACGGTTGCGGCAGACCCAGCGTTTGCGCTTCGACGAACAAGCCTTGCAGGGTGTCCTGATACTCGGCGAAATCTTTGATGCTCGCGCGCTCGCCGCTGGACAGTCCATGCCCCGGCAAATCACAGGCGATCACCGCAAAACCCTGATCCAGTGCCCACTCGATCACATGTCGATACAAACCGGTGTGATCGTAGAAACCGTGAAACACAAACAACGTCGCTTTCGCCCGCTCCGGCCACCAGACCTGGCTGACCACCTCATATTCCGCCACTTGAAAACGCCCCAGCCCCTGGCGCAGCGTGCGGCCCGGAAAGTCCAAACCATAAAAAAGCTGGTACGCCTGGCCCTGCGCCGACAACGGCTGCCACTCGGCCAATGGCCGCAGGCTGGCACGGAGGTGATCGGGATCGAAAGTGGCAGGCATGGGTTATTCCAGAGCGCGAAACAGACTTTATGGGCCTGCGATATTCATCTGTCGCGGCAAGCATGGCAAGCTGGGCGATCTTCGAGGATTGAAAGCCATGCGTCCGGCCTACCGCACCACTCTGCTTGCCAGCCTGCTCGCCCTCGTGTGCGCCGGCGTGTTATGGGCGGCTTACGACTGGTTTCAGGGCCGCTACTTGCGCGCGTTCAGCGAACACACGGCGGTGTTTTCCGGCGACCCGCTGCGCCTGCCCGACGACCTCGCCGGCCCCGGCGCGATCCGCCTCGTGCATTTCTGGGACCCGGCCTGCCCGTGCAATGTCGGCAATCAACAGCACCTCAGCGAACTGGTCGAGCACTACGTGGCGCAAGGCGTCGAGTTTTACGCAGTGCAAAAACCCGGCAGCCACGGCCAATTGCCCAGCACCTTGAGCAGCCTGAAAAGCATCAACGTCTTGCCCGGTTCCGAGCAGATTCCGGCCAGCCCCGCCGTAGCGATCTGGGACCGCGCCGGCAAACTCGCCTATTTCGGCCCGTACAGCGAAGGCCTGACCTGCAACTCCAGCAACAGCTTTATCGAACCGATCCTGCAAGCGTTGAATCAGGGCCGCAGCGTCAGCGCGACGCACACGCTGGCGGTGGGTTGCTATTGCCCGTGGCCGGTGGAAACGCAGTAAGGCATTCCGGACTATTCAAGGACCACAGTGCCCGGCACGGGAGGTCTGTGCTAAACGTTGGCAGCTCACACCGGCGGCCTTGCAGAAAAGCGGTTCGCCAGAAGAACAGGGAGTCACCATGAAGCGCGTCCTGACCGTACTTGCCTTGCTGATCATCGCGCTGGCCGTTGGCGTCGGCGTTTACCTGTACAGCAAGCAGCCGATACGTCAGGGTCAGGTCGAGTTGCGCAACCTGCAAGGCTCGGTGACCGTGCGCTACGACGAGCGCGGCGTGCCGCACTTGCGCGCCGAGAATGAAACCGACCTTTATCGCGCCCTCGGCTACGTCCACGCCCAAGACCGTCTGTTTCAGATGGAAGCCATACGCCGTCTCGCCCGTGGTGAACTGGCGCAAGTCCTCGGGCCGAAACTGCTCGACACCGACAAACTGTTCCGCAGCCTGCGCATCCGCGAACGCGCTGACCGTTATGTCGCCGCACTGGATCGCCAGTCGCCGGCGTGGAAAGCCCTGCAAGCGTATCTGGACGGGATCAACCAATATCAGGACAGCCACGCCGCGCCGGTCGAGTTCGACGTGCTGGGCATCAGCAAACGCCCGTTCACCGCCGAAGACAGCATCAGCGTCGCCGGTTACATGGCCTACAGTTTTGCCGCCGCGTTTCGCACCGAACCGTTGATGACTTACGTGCGCGATCAGCTCGGCGCCGATTACCTGAACATCTTCGACCTCGACTGGCAGCCCAACGGCGTCCTCGCCAAAACCCACAGCCAACCTGGCGTGGCCCTCGCCGCCAGCGACTGGAAAGACCTCAACGCCCTCGCCCGTTTGACCGAACAGGCGCTGGCCGACAACGGCTTGCCGCAGTTCGAGGGCAGCAACGCCTGGGCCATTGCCGGCAATCGCAGCAAGAGCGGCAAACCGCTGCTGGCCGGTGATCCGCACATTCGCTTTTCAGTGCCGTCGGTGTGGTACGAGGCGCAATTGTCGGCGCCGGGTTTCGAGTTGTACGGGCATCATCAGGCGCTGGTGCCGTTTGCGTTTCTGGGGCACAACCTGGATTTCGGCTGGAGCCTGACCATGTTCCAGAACGACGATCTGGACCTGATCGCGGAGAAGGTCAACCCGGACAATCCGAATCAGGTCTGGTATCGCGGCCAGTGGGTGGACCTGCTCAACACCGAACAGCAGATCGCCGTAAAGGGTCAGGCACCGGTCACACTGACCCTGCGCCAATCGCCGCACGGGCCGATCATCAACGACGCGCTCGGCACTGCCGCCGGCAAGACGCCGGTGGCGATGTGGTGGGCGTTCCTCGAAACGCCGAACCCGATTCTCGAAGGCTTCTATCAGCTCAACCGCGCCGACACGCTGGCCAAGGCGCGCGCCGCCGCAGCCAAGGTGCAAGCGCCGGGGCTGAACATCGTTTACGCCAATGCCAAGGGTGATATCGGTTGGTGGGCCTCGGCGTTATTGCCCAAGCGGCCGGCCGGGGTCAAGCCGGGTTTCATCCTCGACGGCAGCAGCAATCAGCCGGACAAGGAAGGTTTTTACCCGTTCAGCGCCAACCCGCAGGAAGAAAACCCGGCACGCGGCTACATCGTCTCGGCCAACTTCCAGCCGGTTTCGCCGACCGGCATGGAAATCCCCGGTTACTACAACCTGGCTGATCGCGGCCAGCAGCTGAATCGCCAGCTCAGCGACAAGAACGTGAAGTGGGACAACGAGGCCAATCAGCAGCTGCAACTGGGCACCACCACCGCGTATGGCCCGCGCCTGCTCGCGCCGCTGCTGCCGGTATTGCGCGAAGTGGTCAGCGACCCGGACGAGCGCAAACTGCTCGAGCAACTGGCGTTGTGGCCGGGCGACTATCCGCTGGATTCGATCAGCGCCACGCTGTTCAACCAATTCCTGTTCAACCTCACCGACGCGACGCTGCGCGATGAGCTGGGCAATGACTTTTTCGAAACCCTGCTCTCCACCCGGGTGATCGACGCCGCGTTGCCGCGCCTCGCCGCCAGCGCGGATTCACCGTGGTGGGACAACCGCGCCACGCCCGCCAAAGAGACCCGCGCCGACACGGTCAAAGTCGCCTGGCAGGCGAGCATCGCGCATCTGAAAACCACGCTCGGTGCCGATTCTGCGCAATGGCTGTGGGGCAAGGCGCACACCCTGACTCATGGTCATCCGTTGGGCACGCAAAAGCCGTTGGAGCGGGTTTTCAACGTCGGCCCGTTCGAGGCGCCTGGCACCCACGAAGTGCCGAACAACCTCTCGGCGAAAATCGGCCCGGCTCCGTGGCCGGTGACTTACGGGCCATCGACGCGGCGGCTGATCGATTTCGCCGACGCGGCGCACAGCCTGACCATCAACCCGGTCGGGCAAAGTGGCGTGCCGTTTGATCGGCACTATGAGGATCAGGCTGAGGCGTACATCGACGGCATGTACGTGCAGGCGCATTTCAGCGATGAAGAAGTGACGGCGAATACGCGCAGCACCTTGAAGCTATTGCCAGCGCGGTAGTTTTTTAGTGTTTGTGCTGCCGTCTTCGCGGGCAAGCCTCGCTCCTACAGATCTCACCGTCCGTAGGAGCGAGGCTTGCCCGCGAAGAGGCCATCACTGGCGCCGAAGATCTAAATCCCGCGCCGCACCCGCCCCGGCGCTTCGCCGTAGATTTCCCTGAATTTCTTGCTGAACGCCGCTTGCGATTGGTAGCCGACCTGCAACGCGATATCGCTCAAACCCAGGTGCGATTGGCTGAGCAGACTGAACGCCAATTCCATCCGAATCTGCGTCAGCAACACCCACGGCGAGACCCCGGCCACTTTCACGAACGCACGCATGAACGTCGCGCGGGACATGTTCGCGGCATCGGCGAGGCTATCGATGGTCCACTGGTGCGCCGGGTCCGCGAGCATCGCTTGCCAGGCGCGGCCGAGGCGTTTGTCGGCGAGTAACGCCAGCGCACCGCTGGCCGGGCCGAGCGTTGCCAGATGCGCGCGCAGCATCAGGGTGAACAAGGCCTGCGACAACGCGTCGAGCAAGAACTTCGCCCCCGCCTGATTGCCGTCCGCCTCGCCGCGCAGCACCTCGACCAGCGCCGGCAACGGCCCGTTGGCCGGCAGTGCGCCGCTGGGGATCACCAGATAATCCGGCAGGGAGGCAAACAGCAGCGAGGCGCGGTTGTAGTGAAAACTGCCGCAGAGCATGTCCAGGTCCGGACTGGCATTACCGATGCGATGCACCGGCAACGCACCGCCACGGATGATTTGCCGAGCGCTCGGCGCGACGGTTTTGCCGGGGCTGTGGATAACGTGGGGCGTGCCGCCGGGCAGCAGCAGAATGTCCCCGGCGCGCATCGGCAGGCGCTGGCCGTCGGGGAATTCGACGCGGCAATCGCCGGCCAGCACGATGTGATACGGCGCCTTGCCCAACACTTCCTGCTCGTGGGCCAGCGCCCAGTCGCCCTGGAATTGGCAGCGCAAATCCAGGGTCCCGCGGACATTGGCGAGGGTGATGAGTTTATCGATCGGATTCATTTGAGCGCATCGAAGAAATGACTGAGCGGATCGGACAAAACCGGACCGCGCCAAAGGGCAAAACTGAGCGTGTCGAAACAGTACACCCAACCTGCTCAGGAGTTAATGCAATGTTCAATAACTGGTCCGAACTGCTGCCCACCATCCAGAAAGCCTTTGGCGCGTTGGGCAAGAGCAACCCGAAAATGGTCAAGGCCTACATGGCGCTGGGCGAGGCCGCTGCCGAAAACGATGTGCTGGATGTGAAAACCCGCGAGTTGATCTCGATTGCGGTGGCGATCACCACGCGTTGCGACGGCTGTATCGCTTCGCACACGGCAGCGGCGATCAAGGCTGGCGCCAGTCGTGAGGAAGTCGCGGCGACCCTGGCCACCGCGATTTCGCTGAATGCCGGTGCGGCGTACATCTACTCGCTGCGCACGCTCGAGGCGTACGACACCCTGAAAAACTGAGTCACGCCGATCGTTCCTGCACTCTGCATGGGAACGATCAGACACAAAACCCTGTGGGAGCGAGCTTGCTCGCGATGAGGCCGCACCCGTCAACGCAGATGCTGAATGGAAGGCCGCCATCGCGAGCAAGCTCGCTCCCACAGGGTCGGTGTTTTGCCTAGACCATCGCGGTGAAGTTGCGGCGAAATTGCTGCGGCGTCACGCCCAGTCGGCGGTTGAACACGCTGCGCATGTGCTGGGCGTCGCGAAAGCCGCATTGATAGGCCACGGTTTTCAACGGCGAACGCGTGCTTTCCAGCAGCACCCGCGCCGCATCCACACGGGCCCGCTCGACAAACTCCGCCGGCGTCACTTTGGCTTCCTTGGCAAACACCCGGGAAAAATTGCGCGCGCTCATGTTGGCGGCGTTGGCCAGATCGGCGAGCGCCAGATCGCCAGTCAGATTGGCCAACACGTAGAGCTGCACCAACGCCACCGCCGAGGTCGGTTCGGCGTGCGGCGTGAGGAACGGGCTGAACTGCGATTGCCCGCCCGAGCGCTGGGTGAACACCACCAGCCGCTTGGCGACGCTGAGCGCGACTTCCGGGCCGTGATCGCGCGCTAGCAGATACAGCGACAAATCGATCCCCGCCGTGACCCCGGCCGAGGTGTAGAGCTCGCCATCCTGCACGTACAAACGATCGGCCTCGACCTGCGTGCCCGGAAACAACGCCGCCAGCGCTGGCGCGTCGTCCCAATGCGTGGTCACGGTGCGCCCGTCGAGCAAACCCGCACGCGCGAGAATGAACGCGCCGTTGCAGATCGAGCCAAAGCGCCGCGCCCGCGCGCAGGCATCGCGCAGCCAGGCATCAAACGTCGCGCCAAAATTCATGAACGGCAACTGCGGCCCGCCCGCCACCAGTAGCAAGTCGTAAGCGTCGAGTGCGGCGCTGAAATGCCGATGCGCGTTGAGCGACAAACCGTTCGAGCACGGCATCATCCCGCGCTCGATGCCAATGACTTCGAGCCGATAGTGATCGTGCGGCGCAAGAAAACGATTGGCCTCGGAAAACACATCCATGGCCCCGGTGACGTCCAGCGCCTGAACCCCGGAAAACACCACGATGGCGACGGTTTTTTGCATGGCTCGAATCGCCCTCCAGGTAATGAAAAGAAAGTCGCCCATCACACGATGTGCGTGCATCCGAGGTTATCGGGTTCAACCCTAGCCAATCCGCGCGCAACTAGCGAGGTTGGCGCGATTTGCATGCTCATTGGCCGGGATCGCAGGCATGCCGCGATTGTTCGTCGCTCGCGGCGAGAACAGACTTTCCCCAGCAGCGCCGCCACGGCGTTCCCCACGAGGAAAGCACCATGAGCAGCATCATCGCCGGCATCAAAATCCCCGACAGCGCGTTGGCCAAAGCCACCACCGAATACATCCGCGACGTCGAATCCGATCTGCTTTACCACCACTCGCGCCGGGTGTTCCTGTTTGGCGCGTTGAGCGGTGAACGCAAACAACTGGCCTACAACCCCGAGCTGCTTTACGTCGGCGCGATGTTCCATGACTTGGGGCTGGTTGAAGGTCAGCGCAGCGATGACGAGCGGTTCGAAGTCGACAGTGCCAACGCTGCCAAAGCGTTCCTCAAACCGTATGGTTTGAGCGATGACGACATCGAGCAAGTCTGGCTGTCGATTGCCCTGCACACCACTCCGGGCGTGCCGCAGCATTTACGGCCGAACGTGGCGCTGGTGACGGCGGGGGTCGAGATGGACGTGCTCGGCATCGATTACGCGGCGTTCCCGAGCGAGCAGCGTGAAGCGGTGGTGCACGCTCACCCGCGCGGCGACGGGTTCAAGGAATGCATCCTGTGTGCCTTCGCCAACGGCTTCAAGCACAAACCCGACACCACGTTTGGCACGGTCAACGCGGATGTGCTGGTGGACAGCGAGCCGGGATTCAAACCGATGAACTTCGTCGAGATCATCCGCAAATCCCCTTGGGTGTCCTGAGACAACGATGGGAGCGAGCTTGCTCGCGATGAGGGCATAACATTCAACGAAAGGGTTGAATGACAGTCCGCTATCGCGAGCAAGCTCGCTCCCACAGGGGAACGAGCATTGCAGGGTCAGGCCGCTTGCGGCGCTTGCGGACGGCGTACGTCCGGTTGCTTCCACGAATCGGCGGCGCTTTCTTCGATGGCTTGCTGGATCGCGCGTTTGCGGTTTTCTTCGGCGCGGCGGCTGAAGAACCAGACCAGGAAGGTCACGATCGACACCGCCAGCAGAATCAGACTCGCCACCGCGTTGATCTCAGGCTTCACGCCCAGACGCACCGCCGAGAACACTTCCATCGGCAAGGTCGTCGAACCCGGCCCCGAGACAAAACTCGCCAGCACCAGGTCATCCAGCGACAGCGCGAACGACATCATCCCGCCCGCCGCCAGCGACGGCGCGATCATTGGAATGGTGATCAGCAGGAACACCTTCCACGGCCGCGCGCCGAGGTCCATCGCCGCTTCTTCGATCGACAGGTCCAGCTCACGCAAGCGCGCCGACACCACCACCGCCACATACGCCGCACAGAACGTCGTGTGAGCGATCCAGATGGTGACGATGCCGCGTTCCTGCGGCCAGCCGATCATCTGCGCCATCGCCACAAACAGCAGCAACAGCGACAGACCGGTGATCACTTCGGGCATCACCAGCGGCGCCGTCACCAGCCCGCCAAACAGCGTGCGGCCCTTGAAGTGGGTGATGCGCGTCAGCACAAACGCCGCCAGCGTGCCCAGCGCCACTGCTGCAATCGCGGTGTAGCAAGCGATTTCCAGCGAGCGCAGTACCGAGCCCATCAGTTGCGTGTTGTCGAGCAAACCGACGTACCACTTGATCGACCAGCCGCCCCACACCGTCACCAGTTTCGAGGCGTTGAACGAGTAGATCACCAGGATCAGCATCGGCGCGTAGATGAACAGCAAACCGACGATCAGCATGAAACTCGAGAAACGGAAGCGCTTCATTCTTTACCCTCCATTTCCTTGGCCTGACTGCGGTTGAACAGGATGATCGGCACGATCAGGATCGCCAGCATCACCACCGCCAGGGCAGACGCCACCGGCCAGTCACGGTTGTTGAAGAATTCTTGCCAGAGCACTTTACCGATCATCAAGGTTTCCGGACCGCCGAGCAGTTCCGGAATCACGAACTCGCCGACCACCGGAATGAAGACCAGCATGCACCCGGCGACAATGCCGTTTTTCGACAGCGGAATAGTGATTTTCCAGAAGCTGTTGAACGTGCTCGAACCAAGGTCCGACGCGGCTTCCAGCAGGCTGTTGTCGTGTTTCACCAGGTTGGCGTAGAGCGGCAGGATCATGAACGGCAGATAGGAATAAACGACGCCGATGTAGACCGCCAAGTTGGTATTGAGGATCTGCAGCGGTTCGTCGATCCAGCCCATGGTCATCAGGAAACCGTTGAGCAAACCGTTGTTGCTGAGGATGCCCATCCACGCATACACGCGGATCAGGATCGCGGTCCAGGTCGGCATCATGATCAGCAACACCAGCACCGTTTGCAGCTCTTTGCGCGCGGTGGCGATGGCGTAGGCCATCGGGTAGCCGATCAGCAAACACAGGACGGTGCTGATCAGCGCCATCTTCAGCGAGCCGAGGTACGCGGCGATGTACAGCTCGTCGTCGCCGAGCATCGCGTAGTTGCCGAGGTTCAGCAGCAGTTGCAGCTTCTGCTCGGCAAAGGTGTAGATCTCGGTGTAGGGCGGGATGGCCACGTCGGCTTCGGCGAAGCTGATCTTCAAGACAATGAAGAACGGCAACATGAAGAACAGAAACAACCAGATGAACGGAACCCCGATGACCAGTTGGCGGCCATTGGGGATTATTCGGTTGATACGGCGTTTGAATTTGCGCATGTTCATGAGCGAAGTACCACGCCGCTGTCATCTTCCCAGTACACGTAAACCTGATCGCCCCAGGTCGGACGCTGGCCACGGCGCTCGGCGTTGGCCACGAACGACTGCACCAGTTTGCCGCTCGGCAATTCGACATAGAACACCGAGTGGCCGCCGAGGTAGGCGATGTCGTGCACCTTGCCGCTCGACCAGTTGTATTCGCAGGTCGGCATCTGGGCGGTGACCAGCAGTTTCTCCGGACGAATCGCGTAAGTGACCGACTTGTCCTGTACCGAGGTGCTGATGCCGTGGCCGACGTAGATCTGCCGATCGAGGTCTTTGCAGGTGATGGTCGCGTAACCCTCGGCGTCGTCGATCACTTCACCTTCGAAGATGTTGACGTTGCCGATGAATTCGCAGACCAGACGGCTGGTCGGGGTTTCGTAGATGTCGATCGGGCTGCCGATCTGCGCGATCCAGCCCAGGTGCATGATCGCAATGCGTTCGGCCATGGTCATGGCCTCTTCCTGGTCGTGGGTGACCATGACGCAGGTCACGCCGACGCGCTCGATGATCTCGACCAACTCAAGCTGCATCTGCGAACGCAGTTTCTTGTCCAGTGCGCCCATCGGTTCGTCGAGCAGCAACAGCTTCGGCCGCTTGGCCAGCGAACGCGCCAGCGCCACACGCTGACGCTGGCCGCCGGACAACTGATGCGGCTTGCGTTTGGCGAACTGGCTCATCTGCACCAGTTTGAGCATTTCGGCCACACGCGCATCGACTTCAGCTGCCGGGATCTTGTCCTGCTTGAGGCCGAACGCGATGTTCTGCGCCACGGTCATGTGCGGGAACAAGGCGTAGGACTGGAACATCATGTTGATCGGCCGCTCGTACGGCGGCATATCGGTGATGTCCACGCCATCGAGGAAAATGCGCCCCTCCGTGGGCCGTTCAAACCCTGCGAGCATACGCAGCAAGGTGGATTTGCCCGATCCCGAACCGCCGAGCAGGGCGAAGATTTCGCCCTTCTTGATTTCCAGGGACACGTCGTCCACGGCAATCGTCTCGTCGAACTTCTTCGTGACCCGGTCGATTTTGACCAACACCTGCTTCGGTGTCTGGTCGCCCTCGAGGGCTTTCTTGTAGGCGCCGGAGGCAACTGCCATTTACGAAACTCCCAAAACAAAAGAGTGCAGTTCGCTCAAGGTGAGCCAACCTTGGTTAGTTTGATCCTTGCCGCTATTTGCCCGACTTGACCTTGGTCCAGCTGCGGGTCATCAAACGTTGAATGTTCGGTGGTAACTCGGTCGATACGTAGGTTTTGTCGAGCACCGCTTGCGGCGGATAAACCGCGGCGTCGGTGCGAATCGACTGCTCCATCAACTTGTCCGAAGCCGGGTTCGGGTTGGCGTAGCCCACGTAATCACTGACCTGGGCAATGACTTCGGGTTTGAGCAGATAGTTGATGAACGCATGCGCTTCTTTGACGTTGGTCGAGTCCTTTGGAATCGCCAGCATGTCGAACCACAGCGCCCCGCCCTCTTTCGGAATCGAGTAAGCGATGTTCACGCCTTTCTTCGCTTCTTCAGCGCGGTTCTTCGCCTGGAACATGTCACCGGAGAAACCGATGGCGATACAGATGTCACCGTTGGCCAAGTCCGAGATGTATTTGGACGAGTGGAAATACGTTACGTAAGGCCGCACCGCGAGCAACTTGGCTTCAGCCTTTTTGTAATCCTTGGGATCGGTGCTGTTGGCGTTCATGCCCATGTAGTTGAGAACGGTGGGCATCATTTCATCGGCGGAATCGAGGAACGCGACGCCGCAGCTGTGCAGTTTCTTGATGTTCTCCGGCTCGAACAGCACGCTCCACGAATCGATCTTGTCGACGCCGAGCACGGCTTTGATTTTATCGACGTTGTAACCGATGCCGTTGGTGCCCCACAGGTACGGCACGGCGTACAAGTTGCCAGGATCATTCTGTTCCAGGCGCTTGAGCAAAACCGGATCAAGGTTGGCGTAGTTGCTCAGTTGTTTCTTGTCGAGCTTCTGGAAAGCGCCAGCCTTGATTTGTTTGCCAAGGAAGTGGTTGGACGGCACGACCACGTCGTAACCGGTACGCCCGGCCAGCAACTTGCCTTCCAGGGTTTCGTTGGAGTCGAAGACGTCGTAAACCGGCTTGATCGAGCTTTCCTTCTCGAAGTCGGCCAAGGTGTTCGGACCGATGTAATCCGACCAGTTATAAATATGCACAGTGCCGGCAGCCTGGACACTGAAGGCCAGTGTCAACCCGGCGCCGACCAGCATGGCGTTGCGTAACAAAGAAAAAATAGGCAAGTGGAGGTCCTCTAAAATTAGTTGGGCCCAAGTTGCCCCGTGTGCATGACAGCCGTAGCTGCCTGACAACAAAACCGGCGCGCAACTTACCCTCGATAAACCTTTGCAGCAAACTTTATGCAGATCTGTAGCAGCTGCCGCAGGCTGTGTTCAACGGCGAAGCAGTTGCGCTGTCGAGATCGCGGAGGTCCTACGGACCTCAACGCAGCCCTCGGCAGCTGCTACAGGGGTCTATTTATTTACCGGATTTAATCTTGGTCCAGCTGCGAGTCATGATCCGCTGGGTCGCGGCCGGCAGGTCGGCAATCGCGTACAGCTTGGCCAATACGTCAGCCGGTGGATAAACGCCCGGGTCGCTGGTGATGTCTTTATCAACCAGTGCCGTGGCCGCAGCGTTACCGTTCGGGAAACGCACCGCGTTGGTGATCTCGGCCATGATTTCCGGCTTCTGCAGGAAGGTCATGAACTTGTAGGCGCCTTCGACGTTTTCGGCATCTTTAGGGATGGCGACCATGTCGTAGAAGCTGCCCGCACCTTCTTTCGGAATGTTGTAGCTGACTTTCACCTTGTCACCGGCTTCAGCCGCGCGGGACTTGGCCTGGTAGATGTCACCCGAGTAACCGACCGCGACGCAGATGTTGCCGTTGGCCAGGTCGGAGATGTACTTGGACGAGTGGAAGTAGCCCACCGAAGGACGAATCTTCAGGAACAGCGCTTCGGCTTCGGCCAGTTGTTTTTTGTCCTGGCTGTCGGTTGGATAGCCCAGGTAATGCAACGCCACCGGAAGCATCTCGGTTGGCGAATCGAGGAAACTGATCCCGCAGGATTTCAACTTGGCAGCGTTCTCGGGTTTGAACAGCAAGTCCCAGGAATTGGTTGGCGCATCGGCACCCAGTGCAGCCTTGACCTTCTCGGCGTTGAAGCCGATGCCGATCGAACCCCACATGTACGGGAAGGCATGTTCGTTGCCCGGGTCGCTGACAGCCACAGCTTTGAGCAGGTCCGGGTTCAGGTTCTTCCAGTTAGGCAGCTTGGACTTGTCCAGCTTCTGGTAAACGCCGGCCTTGATTTGCTTGGCGAGGAAGTTGTTCGACGGCACGACGATGTCGTAGCCGGACTTGCCCGCAAGCAACTTGGCTTCCAGCGTTTCGTTGCTGTCGAACACGTCGTAGACCACTTTGATCCCCGACTCGGCTTCGAACTTCTTGACGGTATCCGGCGCGATGTAATCGGACCAGTTGTACACGTGCAGGACCTTGTCATCCGCCTGAACTGCACCCGCCATCACGCCCATAAGGGACATGGCGAGGAGGGTCTTGCCAGCTATCTTCATACCTAATGCCTTCATGGGTAATGCTCCAGTTTTTCTTTTTAACCACGTGTCCGGCGATCTGTCACAGGGCATCCGAACGACCGGTAGTCTGGCAAGTTCCGAGGCAGGCTTTCAAGGAAAGTCCGAGCCTTTGTTTGCACTGAGCGAAGTGCCGACCGCGCACCTCGCTCAGAGCCTAGCACTTAGCCCTGCAACGCACTCAGGGTCAGGTCCAGGCACTTACGTGCCTTGGTCACCAGTTCATCGATCTCCGCCTCGGTAATCACCAGTGGCGGCGAGATGATCATGGTGTCGCCCACCGCGCGCATGATCAGGCCGTTGTCGAAGCAGAAGGTCCGGCAAATCATGCCGACGCCCTTGCCTTCGTAACGCTTGCGAGTGGCTTTGTCCTGCACCAGTTCAATCGCCCCCAACATGCCGACGCCGCGCACTTCCCCCACCAACGGGTGATCGCTCAGCTCCCGCAGACGCTTTTGCAAATAGGGTGCCGTTTCAGCGTGGACGCGCTCGATAATTTTTTCTTCGCGCAGGATGCGGATGTTTTCCAGCGCCACCGCAGCAGCCACCGGGTGCCCGGAATAGGTGAAGCCGTGGTTGAAATCGCCGCCCTCGTTGAGCACTTTCACCACTTCATCACGCACGATCAGGCCACCCATTGGGATGTAACCGGAAGTCAGGCCTTTGGCGATGGTCATCATGTCCGGTTGCAGATCGTAATGATCGCTACCGAACCACTCACCGGTGCGGCCGAAACCACAGATCACTTCGTCGGCGACGAACAGAATGTCGTACTTGGCGAGGATTTCCTTGATGCGCGGCCAGTAAGTCTCTGGCGGCACAATCACGCCACCGGCGCCCTGGATCGGCTCGGCAATAAAGGCACCGACGTTATCCACGCCGACTTCGAGAATTTTCTCTTCCAGTTGATTGGCCGCCCAGATCCCGAATTCTTCCGGGCTCATGTCGCCACCTTCACCGAACCAGTACGGCTGGGCGATGTGGACGATGCCCGGGATCGGCAAGTCGCCCTGTTCGTGCATGTAAGTCATGCCGCCAAGGCTCGCGCCGGCCACGGTGGAACCGTGATAACCGTTCTTGCGGCTGATGATGACTTTCTTGTTCGGCTGGCCTTTGATCGCCCAATAGTGGCGAACCATACGCAGCATGGTGTCGTTGCCTTCGGAGCCGGAACCGGTGAAGAACACGTGGTTCATGCCTTGCGGCGCGATGTCGGCGATGGCTTTGGCCAGCTCCAGCACCGGCGGGTGCGCAGTCTGGAAAAACAGATTGTAGTAAGGCAGTTCGCGCATCTGTTTGGCAGCGGCATCGGCCAGTTCATCGCGACCGTAACCGATCGCCACGCACCACAGGCCGGCCATGCCGTCGAGGATCTTGTTGCCTTCACTGTCCCAAAGATAAACGCCCTTGGCGCTGGTGATGATGCGCGGGCCTTTCTCTTTGAGTTGTTTGAAATCGCTGAACGGCGCCAAGTGGTGATCGCTGCTCAAGGCTTGCCATTCACGTGTTTGCGGATTGTTGCTGGTCATGCGAATTCTCCTGTTGATCCAGTGAAAGCGCCGCCAGCCTCGGCGGCGCCCGGCGTATCAGACGGCGAAGAGCAGGAATTCCCGCTCCCATGAACTGATCACGCGCTTGAAGTTTTCATGCTCGGCCCGCTTGACCGCGACGTAGCCAGTAATGAATTTCTTGCCCAGGTATTTCTCGATGGTCGCGCTGTTTTCCATGCGTTCCAGCGCGTCCTCGATGGTCAGCGGCAGGCGCAGGTTGCGGCGTTCATAGCCACGACCGACCACCGGCGCACTTGGGTTGAGGCCTTCGACCATGCCGATGTAACCGCAGAGCAGGCTCGCGGCAATCGCCAGGTACGGGTTGGCGTCGGCGCCCGGCAGGCGGTTTTCCACCCGACGGTTCTGCGGCCCGGCGTCCGGCACGCGCAGGCCGACAGTGCGGTTTTCTTCGCCCCACTCCACGTTCACCGGCGCCGAGGTATCGGGCAGGAAGCGGCGGAACGAATTGACGTTGGGCGCGAACAGCGGCAGCAATTCCGGAATCAGTTTCTGCAGGCCACCGATGTGGTGCAGGAACAGCTGGCTCATGGTGCCATCTGCATTCGAGAAGACGTTCTTGCCGGTTTCGATATCGATGATGCTCTGGTGCAAGTGCATCGCGCTGCCCGGCTCGCCGGTCATGGGTTTGGCCATGAAAGTCGCGGCCACGTCATGCTTGAGCGCCGCTTCGCGCATGGTGCGCTTGAACACCAGAATCTGGTCGGCCAGCGACAGGGCATCGCCGTGACGGAAGTTGATTTCCATCTGCGCCGTGCCGTCCTCGTGAATCAACGTGTCGAGGTCCAGCTCCTGCAATTCGCACCAGTCGTAGACGTCTTCGAACAATGGGTCGAATTCGTTCGCCGCTTCAATCGAGAACGACTGGCGACCGGTTTCCGGGCGACCGGAACGGCCAATCGGCGGTTGCAGCGGGAAGTCCGGGTCTTCGCAGCGCTTGGTCAGGTAGAACTCCATTTCCGGCGCGACAATCGGCTGCCAGCCTTTGTCGGCGTAGAGTTTCAGCACCTTCTTCAACACGTTGCGCGGCGACAGCTCGATCGGGTTGCCTTGCTTGTCGTAGGTGTCGTGGATCACCTGCGCCGTCGGCTCGATGGACCAGGGCACCAGGTACACCGCGTTCTGGTCGGGACGGCAGATCATGTCGATGTCGGCCGGATCGAGCAGCTCGTAATAGATGTCGTCTTCGACATAGTCTCCGGTCACGGTCTGCAACAGAACGCTCTCGGGCAGGCGCATGCCTTTTTCGGCAATGAACTTGTTGGTCGGCGAAATCTTGCCCCGGGTGATCCCGGTCAAGTCGGCGATCATGCATTCGACTTCTGTGATCTTGTGGTCTTTCAACCAATCGGTGAGCTGGTCGAGGTTGTTACTCATAAATGCCTCTTAGGCTGGGTTTCCTGACTCGTATAAGTCAGGCGTTTAAGTCAGGCGTCAATTGACGCATCGGCGTGACTTGATACAGATTGCCACTGCGCCGACCACGCACATATGCCGTTGAAGGCTGCGCGAGAGTGTAGAGGGGCGACGGTCGTGCGTGCAGAATCGTGAGCAGTTCGCCGCGCCTCGGCTGAGCCGGCGCAGTCAAACGGTTCTATATTGGAAAGACGAGTAGTAAAGAGAATGTGCTGCGGGCCGTCCAGAATATCGGACGGGGCCAGCGAGATCACCGGGGAAGGAAGAGTCGACGCCGCGCCATTGGCAATGCTGGCCTTGGCGTGGACGTAACAATCGCCACTGATGTGATAAGCATACAGACCGATCTGCCTGGAGCAGACGGTGACGCCGATTAACGGCAGGCGAGACATGAAGCACCCCGGTATTATTGCTGTTATGGGTTTGAATCGGAGCTTAGCCTTGTTCATTTTTTTACACAACACCCCCGTAAAAAATACAACACGGCCCGCTCAAGCCCGCAGACATCAAAGTATTCAAAGGCATAAAAACGCCCCAAAGTGCCTCAAAAAAGCCACTTGAGCGCTTTTTTAGGGCAAAAAAGGCCTTGCTTGACTTCGGCATGCCGTTCGGGTTGACTGAAACCCGAAGAGCTCAATGATTGATATTTTTAACAACAAAGGTGTTGCATCATGTCGGTACCCCCGCGTGCCGTTCAGCTTAACGAAGCGAACGCGTTCCTTAAGGAACATCCTGAGGTTCTGTACGTTGACCTTCTGATTGCGGATATGAATGGTGTGGTGCGCGGCAAGCGCATTGAACGCACCAGTCTCCACAAGGTTTACGAGAAAGGCATCAACCTGCCGGCCTCTCTATTTGCTCTGGATATCAATGGCTCGACGGTGGAAAGCACCGGTCTGGGCCTGGACATCGGCGATGCTGACCGAATCTGCTATCCAATCCCAGACACCCTGTGCAACGAGCCTTGGCAGAAGCGCCCTACCGCGCAACTGTTAATGACCATGCACGAACTCGAAGGTGAACCCTTCTTCGCGGATCCCCGTGAAGTCCTGCGCCAAGTTGTTACCAAGTTTGACGAGATGGGCCTGACCATCTGCGCCGCATTCGAACTTGAGTTCTACCTGATCGACCAGGAGAACGTGAACGGCCGCCCGCAACCGCCGCGCTCGCCGATCTCCGGCAAACGCCCGCATTCGACACAGGTCTACCTGATCGACGACCTCGACGAATACGTCGACTGCCTCCAGGACATTCTGGAAGGTGCGAAAGAGCAAGGCATCCCGGCCGACGCCATCGTCAAGGAAAGTGCCCCGGCGCAGTTCGAAGTGAACCTGCACCACGTCGCCGACCCGATCAAGGCATGCGACTACGCGGTACTGCTCAAGCGTCTGATCAAGAACATCGCCTACGACCATGAAATGGACACCACCTTCATGGCCAAGCCTTACCCGGGCCAGGCAGGTAACGGTTTGCACGTCCACATCTCGATTCTCGACCGTGACGGCAAGAATATTTTTGCCAGCGAGGATCCCGAGCAGAACGCCGCACTGCGTCACGCGATCGGCGGTGTGCTCGAGACCCTGCCGGCGCAGATGGCTTTCCTCTGCCCGAACGTCAACTCGTACCGTCGTTTCGGCGCACAGTTCTACGTGCCGAACTCACCGTGCTGGGGCCTGGACAACCGGACTGTGGCGATTCGCGTGCCGACCGGTTCGTCCGATGCCGTACGCATCGAACACCGCGTAGCCGGTGCCGACGCCAACCCGTATCTGCTGATGGCTTCGGTTCTGGCGGGCGTGCATCACGGCCTGACCAACAAGATCGAGCCGGGCGCACCGGTTGAAGGCAACAGCTACGAGCAGAATGAGCAAAGCCTGCCGAACAACCTGCGCGACGCATTGCGCGAGTTGGACGACAGCGAGGTGATGGCCAAGTACATCGATCCGAAGTACATCGATATCTTCGTCGCCTGCAAGGAAAGTGAGCTGGAGGAGTTCGAACACTCCATCTCCGACCTTGAGTACAACTGGTACCTGCATACCGTTTAAGCGGTTGCAGAAAAAAAACGCCGCCGGCTGCTGAAGCCTGCGGCGTTTTTTTATGGCCGCCTGCGGCGGATCGCGAGCAAGCTCGCTCCCACAGTTGCTCTTCAGGGAACAGGAGTTTGGTGTTCGCAAATTATCCCCTGTGGGAGCGAGCTTGCTCGCGATGGTGTCCGGGCAGACAACAAAGTTGCCTGCTCGTACAATGCCCGCAGCCCCGCAGGAGGACTTCAATGACGCGCCCCGCCCCTATTCGCAAACCCCGCGCACGCAGCCAGGCGCGGATCGATTCGATCCTCGATGCCGCCCGCACGCTGCTGGCCGCCGAGGGCGTGGCCAGCCTGTCGATCTACAGCGTCGCCGAGCGCGCGGAGATCCCGCCCTCCTCCGTCTATCACTTCTTCGCCAGCGTCCCGGCGCTGCTCGAAGCGCTGACCGCCGACGTCCACGGCGCATTCCGCGCCTGCCTGCAAGCGCCGATCAATCACGATGAGCTAAACGGTTGGCGCGACCTCTCGCAATTGGTCGAGCAACGCATGCTCGACATCTACGGCGAAGACGCCGCCGCGCGCCAACTGATCCTCGCGCAACACGGCTTGACCGAAGTCACCCAGGCCGACCGCCAGCACGACATCGAACTCGGCGACCTGATGCACAAGTTGTTCGACCATCACTTTGAATTGCCGCGCCTGCCGAGCGATGTCGACGTGTTTGCGTTGGCGATGGAATTGGGCGACCGCGTTTACGCGCGCTCAGTGCAGCAGCACGGGCAAATAACCCCGCGCATGGCCGAAGAAGGCATGCGGGTATTTGATGCCTATCTGGGACTGTATCTGCCGCCGTACCTGCCCAAGCGCACATTGTCGGCCTGAGCTGATCGTTCCCATGCGGAGCGTAGGAACGATCAAAGGCAGACGCTCGCCGCTGCTTACAACTTGGCGATCGACACTTCGGTGGATTTGACGAAGGCGATTACTTCGCTGCCGACCACCAGTTCCAGCTCTTTCACCGAACGCGTGGTGATCACCGAAGTGACGATGCCGGACGCGGTTTGCACGTCGATTTCCGACAACACGTCACCCAGGACGATTTCCTTGATCGAGCCTTTGAACTGGTTACGAACGTTGATGGCTTTGATAGTCATGCGATTTCTCCTCGGGTCGAAATGAGCTGCAAGCGGCAAGCTACAAGTCGCAAGAAAAAGCACCCTGCTTCCTCTTGCCGCTTGAAGCTTGCAACTTGCCGCTGCCTCTATTGCGCCCAACGCAATTGCGTGGGCAATGGTGAAACGGGTTCCGGTTCCGGTGGCTCGCCGGGGAGCGACAACACGCGGTTGAGTACTTCGGTTTCCAGCGCCGCCAGCCGATGCGAGCCGCGCACACGCGGGCGTGGCAGTTCGACGTGAAGGTCGAGGCCGACTTCGCCGTCCTCGATCAGGATCACCCGGTCGGCAATCGCCACCGCTTCGCTGACGTCGTGAGTCACCAGCAACACGGTAAAGCCGTGTTTTTGCCAGAGCCGTTCGATCAGTTGCTGCATCTCGATTCGGGTCAGCGCATCGAGGGCGCCCAGCGGTTCGTCCAGCAGCAACAAACGCGGTTGGTGGATCAGCGCGCGGGCCAGCGCCACGCGTTGCTTCTGGCCACCGGACAGCGCCGCTGGCCACTCATTGGCGCGGTCCGCCAGGCCAACCGATTCCAGTGCTTCCAGGGCTTTGGGCCGCCAGTCGCCGCCGAGCCCGAGGCCGACGTTGTCGATGACTTTTTTCCACGGCAGCAAACGCGCTTCCTGGAACATCAATCGCGTGTCTTCGCGGGCCTCGCTGAGCGGCGCCGAACCGGCCAGCAGTTCGCCGCCGGTAGGTTTGTCGAGGCCGGCGAGCAAGCGCAGCAAGGTACTTTTGCCGCAGCCGCTGCGCCCGACTACAGCAACGAATTGCCCGGCCGGAATGTGCAGGTCAATCTCGCGCAGCACTTGCCGCGCGCCGAAAGTCTTTTGCAGCTTGCGCACCACCAGCGGAATTCCGCGCAGCAGGCGTGGGGGTTGTTGAGCAGTGTGTTGAGCGGTGTGTTGAGCAGTCATGCGGCACCTCCCTTGGCGACTTGATACGCCGGATGCCAGCGCAGCCACACACGTTCAAGTCCACGGGCGGCGAGGTCGGCAAGTTTGCCGAGCACCGCGTACAGCAAAATCGCCAAAACCACGACGTCGGTCTGCAGGAATTCGCGCGCGTTCATCGCCAGATAACCGATGCCGGAACTCGCGGAAATGGTTTCCGCGACGATCAGCGTCAGCCACATGAAGCCCAGCGCGAAACGCACGCCAACCAGAATCGACGGCAACGCGCCCGGCAGAATCACCTGCCGGAACAGGCTGAAACCGCTCAAGCCATAACTGCGCGCCATCTCTACCAGCGCCGGATCGACGTTGCGGATGCCGTGATACGTGTTGAGGTAAATCGGGAACAACGTGCCCAGCGCCACCAGAAAGATCTTCGCCGACTCGTCGATGCCGAACCACAGGATCACCAGCGGAATCAGCGCCAGGTGCGGCACGTTGCGGACCATTTGCACCGAACTGTCGAGCAAGCGTTCGCCCCACTTCGACAGGCCGGTGATGAAACCGAGCACCAGACCGATGCTGCCGCCGATGGTAAAACCGAGGGCCGCGCGCCAGCCGCTGATGGCCAGGTGCGTCCAGATTTCACCACTGCGCACCAGACTGACGCCGGCCTCGATCACTGCAATCGGCGCCGGCAGAATCCGCGTCGACAACCAGCCCGCCGACACCGACAACTGCCACACCGCCAGCAGCAACACCGGCAACGCCCACGGCGCAAGGTTGTGGATAATTCTCTTCATGACGGCGCCTCAGCTCTGGGACGCGGCTTTGGGGAGAATGTCGTTGGCGACCATCTCGCCGAACGGGCTGACGAAGTTGGCCCCTTGCGGTTGTTCCGGGCGCTGGACGTCGATGTGCGGGAACAGCAATTCGGCGACCCGGTAGGCCTCTTCGAGGTGTGGATAACCGGAGAAAATAAACGTGTCGATGCCCAGGTCGGCGTATTCCTTCATCCGCGCCGCGACGGTCGGACCGTCACCCACCAGCGCCGTGCCGGCACCGCCACGCACCAGGCCGACACCGGCCCAGAGGCTGGGGCTGACTTCCAGATTGTCGCGACTGCCACCGTGCAGCGCGGCCATGCGTTGCTGGCCGACCGAATCGAAACGCGACAGTGAAGCCTGGGCGCGCGCGATGGTTTCGTCGTCCACGTGCGAGATCAGTCGATCCGCTGCGGCCCACGCTTCCGCGTTGGTTTCGCGGACGATCACATGCAGACGAATGCCGAAGCGCACGGTGCGCCCGAGCTTCGCCGCTTTCGCCCGCACTTGTGCAATCTTCTCGGCCACCGCCGCTGGCGGTTCGCCCCAGGTCAGGACCATTTCCACTTGTTCAGCGGCCAAGTCCTGCGCCGCTTCCGACGAGCCGCCGAAGTACAGCGGCGGACGCGGTTGCTGGATCGGCGGATAGAGCAGTTTGGCGCCCTTCACGCTGATGTGCTGGCCATCGTAATCGACGGTTTCGCCTTCGAGCACGCGGCGCCAGATGCGGGTGAATTCCACCGAAGCCTGATAACGCTCTTCGTGGCTGAGAAACAAGCCATCGCCAGCCAATTCGTCCGGATCACCGCCCGTGACCAGGTTGAACAACGCCCGCCCGCCGGACAGCCGATCCAGGGTTGCGGCCTGACGCGCGGCGACCGTCGGGGAAATGATCCCGGGGCGCAGCGCGACAAGGAATTTCAGGCGCTGGGTCACCGGGATCAGCGACGCGGCGACCAGCCACGAGTCTTCGCAGGAGCGCCCGGTGGGGATCAACACCCCGCCAAACCCCAGGCGATCGGCCGCTTGAGCGATTTGTTGCAGGTAACCGTGGTCAACGGCGCGAGCGCCTTCGGCGGTGCCAAGGTAATGGCCGTCGCCGTGGGTTGGCAGGAACCAGAAAATATTGAGGCTCATGGAGTGGTCTCCTTGGGGGTTCGAATTACTGCGCTTTGGCAACGGCTGCCGGTGGCGTCCAGATCACGTCTTTGATGCTCAACGGCTTGGGAATCAGCTTGAGCTGATAGAAGCTGTCGGCGATTTTCTGTTGCGCAGCGACCACTTCCGGGGTCAGGAACAGCGCGCCGTAGCCCTGGCGCTTGACCGAAGTCAGGGTGATGTCCGCCGGCAAGCCGAGCAGCGGCGAGACCTGTTTGGTCACATCTTCAGGATTGGCTTTGGACCATTCACCGACCGCGCGCACTTCTTCGATGAGGGTCTTGATCACTTCAGGATTTTTCTGCGCGTAGGGCTTGGTCGCGAGGTAGAACTGATGGTTGTCGACGATGCCCTGGCCATCGCGCAGGGTGTGCGCTTGCAGTTGCTGTTCGGCGGCGGCCTGGTACGGGTCCCAGATCACCCACGCATCGACACTGCCGCGTTCGAACGCCGCGCGGGCATCGGCGGGTGGCAGGAAGACAGTCTGGATGTCGGTGTATTTGAGCCCGGCGTCTTCGAGTGCGCGCACCAGCAGGTAGTGGACGTTCGAGCCTTTGTTGAGGGCGACTTTTTTGCCCTTGAGGTCGGCCACCGATTTGATCGGCGAGTCCTTCGGCACCAGGATCGCTTCGCTGTGCGGCGCCGGTGGTTCGTAGGCAACGTAGAGCAGATCGGCACCAGCGGCCTGAGCGAATACCGGCGGCGTTTCGCCAGTGACGCCGAAGTCGATCGAGCCGACGTTCAGGCCTTCGAGCAACTGCGGGCCGCCGGGGAATTCAGTCCATTGCACGTCCACACCTTGCGCGGCGAGGCGTTTTTCCAAGGTGCCTTTGGCTTTGAGCAGCACCAGGGTGCCGTACTTTTGATAGCCGATTCGCAGGACGCCTTCATGGGAAGAAAGCGCTTGTGCTTGGGTAATGGCGCCGAAGGTCACAGCCGCTGCAAACAGAGCGACCAGACCACGACGCAAAATGACAGTGCGCATGGCGCTCTCCTATTTGCTGTTGGGTTTTGGCTGCACCTGCTTGGCCGTTGGCGGCTGAGTAAGGTGGAGTGGAGCAGATTCAGGGGTGGCTTGAGGGCCGCTTAAATGCTCCAGCGAGCACTTAATAAACGTTCGTTGAGCAGGTTCGGGTCGATCGGTTTCGGTCGGCGCGCCATGGCGCTGAGAAACAGTTCCAGCGATTCATCCAGACGTTGTTCCAGCTCCGGCGCCAGTTGCGCCTGGGCACTGCCCTCGGCGTAAGCAATCTGGCTGTCGACGGCGAAAATCCCGTGGAGCATTTCCTGCGCCTTCAGTGCTGACAGCACCGGTTTGAGCGCGTAATCCACCGCCAGCATGTGTGCGATGCTGCCGCCAGTTGCCATTGGCAACACCACTTTGTGATCCAGCGCGCGCTCGGGCAGCAGATCGAGCACGGTTTTCAGCGCGCCAGAGAACGACGCTTTGTAGACCGGCGTGGCGATCAGCAGGCCATCGGCGTTGGCAATCTGCTGCAACAGGTCGATCACCTTGGGGCTGTCGAAGCGTGCGTGCAGCAAGTCTTCGGCCGGGAAGTCCCGTACCTGATAACTCACCACTTCCACACCGCGTTCCTGCAACCAGCGTTGCGAGCGTTCCAGCAGCACCCCGGAACGGGAGCGTTGGCTGGGGCTGCCACCGAGTGAGACGACCAGCATTCAGATAATTCCTTGAACAATTCAGGCGATTCGCAGTGTGCGATCTCGCTTCGATGGAGTGACCTTAACAGGTGATTTATATATCCATAAATCATATTTATTCATTTGGTTATTCTTTAAAGAACTATGCAGAAGTACGATTTCCAGGCAAAAAAATAGGCCGTATAACGGCCTGAAAATCCCCTGCGATGTGGATACGTTTCAATTCTGATTTTGCGGTGCCTGGTGGATCGTCATCGCGAGCAAGCTCGCTCCCACAGGTACAGCGGATCGAATGTGGGAGCGAGCTTGCTCGCGAAAGCGGCGTCAGCCACGCCGTGCAATGGATGGTTTAGCGGTTCGGTTGCGGCGTCAGGCGCAGGTATGGTTTGACTGCGCGATAACCCTTGGGAAAGCGCTTATTGATCTCATCTTCATCCTTGAGCGATGGCACGATCACCACTTCATCACCGTCCTGCCAGTTGGCCGGGGTCGCTACTTTGTAGTCGTCGGTGAGTTGCAGCGAGTCGATCACCCGCAGGATTTCGTGAAAGTTGCGCCCGGTGCTGGCCGGGTAAGTAATAGTCAGCCGCACCTTCTTGTTCGGGTCGATCACAAACAGCGAGCGCACGGTCAGGGTGTCGTTGGCATTCGGGTGAATCAGGTCGTACAGGTCCGAGACCTTGCGATCAGCGTCGGCCAGAATCGGGAAATTGACGAGCGTGTTCTGGGTTTCGTTGATGTCTTCGATCCACTTGTGGTGCGAGTCCACCGGGTCGACCGACAGTGCAATCGCCTTGACGCCGCGCTGGGCGAATTCTTCCTTGAGCTTGGCGGTAAAGCCCAGTTCGGTGGTGCACACCGGGGTGAAGTCCGCCGGATGGGAAAACAGCACGCCCCAGCTATCGCCCAGCCACTCGTGGAAACGAATGGTACCGGCGCTGGAATCCTGTTCGAAATCGGGGGCGATATCGCCAAGTCTGAGGCTCATGGTGCTGCTCCTGGTGAGTGCGTGATGAGCCCAACTGTGCCTGCAATCGAAATGAATTAAAAAGAATAAATATCAATTTATTTAGATCTTAAAAGAATATTAAAAATCTGTTCACTGGACCTCATCTGCCATCGCCAGCAACATCGCCGACAAGGTTCGAGAAGGCCTTGAGTAGTTGCAAACGTGGCAACGTTTCGGGGTGGGATTACGGGGGTGACTCCGCCCAGAAACGCAAAAGCCCCGCCCGGCGAGGTGCCGGGCGGGGCTTTTTTTCCGCAGTTACGCGAGCGCTGCTTTTACAGCTATTACAGCAGCGGGATCGAGTAGCTGAGGATCAGGCGGTTTTCGTCCTGGGAGCGAACGCCCGGGATGTCTGTACGCCATGTAGCGTTTTTCCACATCACGCCAACGTTTTTCAGCGGGCCTTCCGGCACCACGTAGGCCACGGTCAGGTCGCGTTCCCACTCGCTGCTGTTATTGCCAGCAGGTACGGTAGCGCTGACGCGGTTGGTGTCGATATCGCTGCCACGCAGGTAAACCATACCGGCGGTCAGGCCTGGTACGCCAACCTTGGCGAAGTCATACGAATAGCGTGCCTGCCAGGTTTTCTCGCCGGCACGGCCGAACTTCTGGATCTGCATGTCGGTGATGGTGTAGTTCGACGAACCGTCGCCCTGGTTCAGCCAAGGGAAGTCGCTGCTGCCGTTGCTGACTTGGTATCCGCCACCGAAGGTGTGACCGGCAACGGTGTACAGGAACAGGCCGCTGTACAGATTGTTGTCGACTTTGCCTTTACCGTTACCAGTGCTGCTGTAGTTGCCGGAGCTGTAGTACAGCGGGTCGTGGCCGTTGGCACCGTCATCCGAGCTGTTGAAGTAGCGCAGGTCAGACTTCAATACGCCCGGGCCGATTGCCCAGTTGTGCACCAGACCGAGGAAGTGCTGCTTGTAGAAGTCTTCCAGGTTGCCGTAGTAGTACTGCGCAGTCAGGTCTTTGGTGATTTTGTAGTCACCACCGGCATAGATGAACTTGTTGCTGTCGCGACCATTGATGGTGCGGGAGTTGGCGCCACCGATCGACATCTGTTCATTGTTGCTGGAGTTACGACCTTTCACCGCTTCGATCTGACCGCCAACCAGCGTCAGGTCTTTGATGTCGCCAGAAGTGATCTGGCCGCCCTGCCAGGTCTGCGGCAGCAGACGACCATCGTTGGTCACGATAACCGGGTTCTTCGGCTGCAGAGTGCCCAGTTTCAGCTCGGTCTGGGAGATCTTGGCTTTGGCAGTCAGGCCCAGGCTGGAGAAGTTATCAACCGCTTCGCCGTTGGACTTGCTTGGGAAAACAGTGCCGCCGTAAGAGTTGTTCGACGCACCGTTAGTGCCGCCGCCCGAATCCAGCTTCACGCCCAGCAGGCCGATTGCATCAATACCGAAGCCAACAGTGCCTTGGGTGTAACCGGAGATGAAACGCAGATCGAAGCCTTGGCCCCACTCTTCGTTCTTGTTGGCGCCAGCGCCGTCACGGTTATCGGTATTGATGTAGAAGTTACGCAGACCCAGAGTGGCCTTGCTGTCTTCGATAAAACCGGCGGCGCCTGCCTGCTGCGCCAAAACCCCTACAGCCACAGCCAGGGCCAAGGTGGACTTGTTCATTGTTTCGCTCCTCTCGTTCTAATTCTTGTGTTCCTGGTCCGGGGTCGAATGCCCTGGATCCTAAGATGCGCGATTAGCGCCAGACCGTGACTGACAAGTCAATCGTAACCTTGTATGTCTACGACCAAGGTCTAATCGCCATGGATTGGGTCCGTGCAGGGTAATGATTTCTTCATAAACCCAAAAAGAATTATTTCATTCTTTTTCATACTGCTTTGGAATATAGCCCGCCGCCGAAAAACCGCGCCGGGATACCCGGTATCGGCACATAAGCTAATTACTAAATAATATTTATTGGCCTTTTTTTAGATCGATTAGCTTTGACGCATTCCCCATACGTCAATCCCTATCGAAAAGGCGACGCCATGATGGCCAAACGCGCACTATCCCGTCAAATTGTTACAGTTTGTGTGTCGGTATTAATTACTTGCGGCGCGCAGGCGGCCAACCTTACGGTCGGTTATCAAACCGGCATCGACCCAAGCAAAGTCCCGCAAGCGGATGGCGTCTACGAGAAAACCCTGGGTGAGAAAATCGACTGGCGCCGCTTCAACAGTGGCCCGGAAGTGGTCACCGCAATTGCTTCCGGTGACGTGCAGATCGGCAATCTCGGCTCCAGTCCGCTGGCTGCCGCCGCTTCACGCAATTTGCCGATAGTCGCGTTCATCGTTTCCGCGCAGATCAACGCCGCCGAAGCCTTGGTAGTGCGCAACGGCAGCGGCATCGATAAACCGCAAGATCTGATCGGCAAAACCGTCGCCACGCCATTCGTTTCCACTTCTCACTACAGCTTGCTTGGCGCGCTGAAGCACTGGGGCCTGGACACTTCGAAAGTCAAAGTGGTGAACCTGCAACCGGCAGAAATCGCCGCGGCGTGGAAACGTGGCGACATTGATGGCGCGTTTGTCTGGTCGCCGGCGCTGGGGGAAATTCGCAAGACGGGCAAGACCTTGACCGACGCCGCGCAGGTTGGCCAGTGGGGCGCGCCGACCTTCGAAGTGTGGGTCGCACGCAAGGATTTTGCCGAGAAGCACCCGGACGTCGTGGCGAAATTTGCCAAGGTTACGCTGGACTCGTTTGCCGACTATGCAGCGCATAAAGACAGCTGGACCGCCGATTCGGTGCCGGTGCAGAAAATCGCCAAATTGACCGGTGCCAACGCGGCTGATGTGCCGGAGTTGCTCGCCGGCTCAACCTTCCCCGACGCCAAAGCGCAGCAAACCACCGCGCTGCTGGACGGCGGCACGGCGAAGGCGATTGGCGAAACGGCGAAGTTTTTGAAGGAGCAGGGGAAAGTCGAAACGGTACTACCGGATTATTCGCCGTACGTCAGCGCGAAGTTCGTTGCCGAGTAACCCACAACGCACTTGTGGCGAGGGGGCTTGCCCCCGTTCGGTCGCGAAGCGGTCGCAAAACCCTACGACTCGGTTTAGCAGGTTTCAGGGCTGCTGCGCAGCCCAACGGGGGCAAGCCCCCTCGCCACAGGTCAAAGGGTTTTTTCGAAGATCTTCGAGTTGCGCTGATAGTTGTACAGCGACGCTCGCGCCGAAGGCAGGCGCTCGACGCTGCTGGGTTCGAAACCGCGTTCGCGGAACCAGTGCGCCGTGCGGGTCGTCAGCACGAACAAGGTTTTCAGGCCCTGCGCGCGGGCGCGGGTTTCGATGCGCTCCAGCAATTCATCGCCACGACCGCCGTGGCGATACTCCGGGTTCACCGCCAGACACGCCAGCTCGCCGGCATCCGAATCGGCAATCTGATACAGCGCCGCACACGCGATGATCATGCCTTCGCGCTCAACCACGCTGAACTGCTCGATCTCGCGTTCCAGCACTTCACGCGAGCGCCGCACCAGAATCCCCTGCTCTTCCAGCGGGCTGATCAAATCGAGCAAACCGCCGACGTCTTCAATCGCCGCTTCGCGCACCAGTTCGAATTGTTCCTGGGCCACCAGCGTGCCGCCGCCGTCGCGGGTGAACAGTTCGGTCAGCAGTGCACCGTCCTCGGCGTAACTGACGATGTGGCTGCGCGCCACCCCACCGCGACACGCTTCGGCCGCCGCATCGAGCAACTCGCCTTGATAGTTATTGCCGAGGCGTTGCAGGTGCGCCGGCACTTGTTGCGGGCGCAACTCGCGCACCAGCCGACCGTTTTCATCGATCAAACCAAGGTCGGCGCCGAACAGCAGCAATTTGTCGGCGCCCAAGTCGATGGCGGCGCGGGTCGCGACGTCTTCGCAGGCGAGGTTGAAAATCTCCCCGGTCGGCGAGTAGCCCAACGGCGACAACAGCACGATCGAGCGCTCGTCGAGCAGGCGATTGATGCCTTTGCGGTCGACCCGGCGCACTTCGCCGGTGTGGTGATAATCGACGCCTTCGAGCACGCCGATCGGCCGCGCCGTCACCAGGTTGCCGCTGGCCACCCGCAGGCGCGAGCCCTGCATTGGCGACGACGCCATGTCCATCGACAACCGCGCTTCGATGGCGATGCGCAATTGGCCGACCGCATCGATCACGCACTCAAGCGTCGCGGCATCGGTGATGCGCATGCCGTGGTGGTAATGCGGGATCAAGCCGCGTGCGGCGAGGCGGGTTTCGATTTGCGGACGCGAACCGTGGACCAATACCAGACGCACACCGAGGCTGTGCAGCAGCACCAGGTCGTGGACGATATTGCCGAAGTTCGGATGCTCGACGCCGTCGCCGGGCAGCATGACGACGAAGGTGCAATCGCGGTGGGCATTGATGTAAGGGGACGCGTGGCGAAGCCAATTAACGTATTCGGGCATGAACCTGGGCCTGTAATAAATAGCAGCCAAAAAATGGGCGAAACGGAAATGCACAGCGGGCTGGTGGTTATCGTCGGAACAGGCTTGGCGACACGCGCGCTCTCCTCATGAATACGGCTTGGGGCACCGGCAATTTAAACCGCTTTGTCTGTCATCCACATACCCCTGTGGGAGCGAGCTTGCTCGCGATGGGGCCGGCCCAGTCAACATCGCTGCTGAATGTAAGACCGCTATCGCGAGCAAGCTCGCTCCCACAGGGTGTTGCGTTTAATTGACCGACATCGGTGTTTGGGCCGGTGTCAGGCAGTAATGTTCAATCAGTTGCCGTAATAGATGCACGGTAGGCTGCAAACGTGACATTTCCAGGTATTCCCCCGGTTGGTGCGCGCAAGCGATGTCGCCTGGGCCGAGCACCAGTGTTTCGCAGCCAAGTTGCTGAAGATAAGGCGCTTCGGTGCCGAACGCTACCGCTTCGGCGCGATGGCCGGTGAGCTTTTCAGCGATGCGGACCAATTCGGCGTCCTCGGCCTGCTCGAAGGGCGGTACGGCGGGGAACAGCGGCGCGTAATCGATCTTCACCTGATGGCGCTCGGCAACCGGGGCGAGCTTCTGCAAAATCGCCGCGCGCAGGGCATTCGGGTCCATGCCCGGCAATGGCCGCAAATCGAATTCCAGCGAACATTGGCCGCAGATACGGTTGGGATTGTCGCCGCCATGAATGCAGCCAAAATTCATCGTCGGCACCGGCACGCCGAATTGCGCATTGCGGAATTCGCGCTGCCACAACAGGCGCAACCCGCGCAGTTCGCCGATCGCATCGTGCATCGCCTCGAGCGCGCTGTGGCCCAGGCGCGGGTCGGAGGAATGGCCGCTCTGACCGAGAATGTCGATGCGCTCCATCATGATGCCTTTGTGCATGCGGATCGGCTTGAGCCCGGTCGGCTCGCCAATCACTGCGGCACGCCCCAGCGGACGCCCGGCTTCGGCCAGGGCTCGCGCGCCGGACATCGAGCTTTCTTCATCGCACGTGGCAAGGATCAGCAGCGGTTGCTTGAACGGTTGATCGAGCAGCGGCAGCACCGCTTCGATGGCCAAGGCAAAAAAGCCCTTCATGTCGCAACTGCCGAGCCCGACCCAACGGCCATCGACTTCAGTCAGCTTCAACGGATCGGTCTGCCACAACGCGCCGTCGAACGGCACCGTGTCGCTGTGCCCGGCCAGCACCAGGCCACCGGGGCCGGAGCCAAAACTGGCGAGCAAGTTGAATTTGCCGGGGCTGACCTGCTGGATGTCGCAGGCAAAACCCAAATCACCGAGCCACGTCGCGAGCAAGTCGATGACCGGACGATTGGTCTGATCGAGTCTCGCCTGCGTACAGCTGACGGACGGTGCGGCGATCAGCGCAGCGAACTGATCTTTCATGGACGGCAAAGGCATCGCTGACTCCAACTCCCGAATTGAAGCCCATCATAGAACCATCCGGCGACAGGAATAAACCGCCGCGGCACTTAGGACGAATGACTCCTGTACACTGCACGACCTTGGCAGCCACACATTCCCCCGGCTGCGCTCCCGATCCTGGATTTTCCGGCCATGCAGAAAGAAACCGAAATCAAACTCCGCGTCAGCCGCGAAACCCTCGCCGCGCTGCGCGAGCACCCGCTCCTGAAAAAACGCAACAAAAGTGGCTGGGAACGCCGTGAGTTGATGAACCAATACTTCGACACGCCTGAGCGCGACCTGGCCCGCGCCAAGGTTGCCCTGCGCCTGCGCCGCGATGGCGAAGAAGTGATTCAGACGCTCAAGACCCGTGGCCAGAGCGTCGCCGGCCTGTCCGAGCGTAACGAATACGACTGGAACCTGCCCAAAGCCAAGCTCGACGTGAAGAAACTCGACGGCGAATGCTGGCCCGAAGAGCTGGCCGAACTGGACAAGAAAACCCTGAAAGCCATTTTCACCACCGATTTCGTCCGCGAACGCGCGGAAATCGCCTGGGGCCGTGGCAAGACCAAAGTGGTCATCGAAGCCGCGCTCGACTTCGGCCACGTCGTGGTTGGTAAACAGAAAGAAGAGATCTGCGAACTGGAACTGGAATTGCGCGAAGGCGAGCCTGCCGCGCTGCTGGAACTGGCCGCCGAACTGGCCGCAACCCTGCCGTTGATGCCGTGTGACATCAGCAAGGCTGAGCGCGGTTATCGTTTGTACGACGCCAACAGCTACTCGCTGAGCCTGCCGGCGCCGCAAATCACTGCTGAAATGCCGCTCGACGACGCGTTCGCCGCGCTGAGCTGGCACTTGTTGGGCAGTAGTCAGCGTCTGGCCGAGCAATATCGTTTCAATGGCCACTGGCGTCTGTTGCAGGACCGGGTGGAAAACCTTGTCGAACTGCGCGCCCTGCTCAGCAGCCTCGGCCAAGCCGCACCGCGTCAATCGACGCACGATTTGCGCGTGGCGCTCGACGCCTTGCTGGAAGACTGGCGCCCGCTGGTGCAGGCCGGTCAGGACGACGAAGACGTGCGCAAAGCCGCGCCGGAGCAGTTCCTCGAAGAGTTGCAGGATCCGCGTTGGGGCCTGTTCTCGCTGAACACTTCGCGCTGGTTGCTGGCGCGCACTTGGGCTGCTGATCGCAACGTTCGCGGCAATCGCCAAGGCGCTGCGCAATTGGCTAACTGGCTGCCACGCCTGCTTGGCGAAGAAGCCACGTCCCTGCAATTGCAGCGTTATCAGCAGCAGCCGGAAGACTTGGCCGAGCAACTGCCGCGCATCGAGCGCATCCAGTCGTGGATGCACCACGCCCGTGGCGTGCTGGACATCCCGGAAATGGATCGCTTGTACGGCGAGCTGAACAAATTGGCGCAATTGGCCAACGAGCCGATCACCGAAGAAGCGCTGGATGCGCGCAAACAACAGGCGATCGCGGTGTACCAGAACCGTGCTTGGAAAATGTTGCTGCGTATGTAATGCCCTGTGGCGAGGGGGCTTGCCCCCGTTCGGCTGCGAAGCAGTCGTAAATCAGCCAACGCGTTATATCTGACTCAACGCGTTGGCTGGTTTTGGGAGTCCTTCGGACTCCAACGGGGGCAAGCCCCCTCGCCACAAAAGCCCTCTGTCACAATGATGAGCGCAACACCGGCAAACTCGTCGTCGATTTAATCTCCGACAACGCGACTATCGAGTTCACCTCCTGAATCCCCGGCACCATCGACAGTTTCTCAAAGAAAAACCGCTCATACGCCTCGATGTCCGCCGTGACAATCCGCAGCAAAAAATCCACCGACCCCATCAGCACATAACATTCCAGCACTTCGGGAAAACCGCGAATCGCCTCGGTGAACTCGGTGAAGTTCGACCGCCCGTGCGCATTGAGTTTGATCTCGGCAAAGATCTGCGTGTTCAGGCCGATTTTCTTGCGATCAAGCAACGTCACCTGCCCGCGAATGATCCCCTCCTCTTTCATCCGCTGAATCCGCCGCCAACACGGCGACTGCGACAGCCCGACCTGCTCGGCGATCTGTGCGCTGGAAAGCGAAGCGTCCTCTTGCAGCAACGCGAGGATCTTGCGGTCGTAGCCATCCAGCTCGGCATGCATAGAAAAACCCTCAGATGATCACTTGTTGAATCAAACGATTCGATAAATCGCCAATACGCCCGATCATAGCCAAGAAATACCCGCTCCCGAATGTAAAAATTCCTCCAGAAAATTTGGCCAGATAATTTGGAGAGCGAGCATGCCGCATCTGGAAGCCGTGAATACCCCAGCCACCCGCGCCGATGTGTGGAATGTCAGCAACGCCCATTGCCGCGTGCAATATCAACTCTTGGCCGAGGCCGAACCGGATGTGCTCTGCCGCGCACTTAATCTGTTCGCCCTGCAGTTTCTGACGCCGGAACAGGTCAACGTGCAGCGTCTGGACGATCTGCTGTCGGTCGATATCGTCATCGACGGCTTGAGCTGGCACCGCGCCGAGGTCATCGCGGAAAAACTTCGTAACCTGATCAGCGTCTGCTCGGTAAACCTGCAAAGCGCCGATTCGGCGTGGCAGGCGCAGGCGCAGGCGGCCGGTTGAAAGACCTGGAAACGCCTTCGTCGGGTAGTGGCCCAACGGTCTGCGCCTGCGCGACTATCCTTTGCACACTGCGGTCTAGATCGCTGTTTGCAGGATTGTTCAAAAGGAAAGCGCATGTCCGTTCAACTTGCCACTCAGGACCGTTGGCTGGATCTCAATGATTTGCTGCGAGAACTGGTCGCCCAAGGCTTCATCAACCAGGATTCAGCGGAACTTGCCCTCAATGCGCGACGACGCAACGCCACCAGCGTGCAATTGCACCCGCTGGAGTTTATCGCCAGCCAGCACCTCGACGACCTCAGCCGGCCGGGCAAACACCTCGACCTCGAAAGCCTGACCCTGTGGCTGTCGCAACAGGCCGGCCAACCTTATTTGCGCATCGATCCACTGAAGATCAACGTCGCGGCGATCACGCCGCTGATGTCCTACGCCTTCGCCCAACGGCACAAGATTCTCGCCGTTTCCATCGACCGCGACGCGGTCACCGTGGCCAGCGCCCAGCCCTACGTCACCGCGTGGGAAGCCGACCTGACCCACGTTTTGAAGCTGCCGATCAAACGCGTAGTGGCCAACCCGGCAGACATCCAGCGCTTCAGCGTCGAGTTTTTTCGCCTGGCCAAATCGGTCACCGGCGCGACCAACGCCGATCAGCAGACCAATACCCTCGGCAACTTCGAACAGCTGCTCAACCTCGGCGCCAGCGATCAGGAGCCGGACGCCAACGACGCACACATCGTCAATATCGTCGATTGGCTGTTCCAGTACGCGTTCCAGCAGCGCGCCAGCGATATCCACATTGAGCCGCGCCGCGAGCAAGGCACGGTGCGTTTTCGCATCGATGGCGTGTTGCACAACGTCTATCAATTCCCGCCGCAGGTGACCATGGCCATCGTCAGCCGCCTGAAAAGCCTGGGCCGGATGAACGTCGCGGAGAAACGCAAACCGCAGGACGGCCGGGTCAAAACCAAAACCCCGGACGGCGGCGAAGTCGAACTGCGGCTATCAACCTTGCCGACGGCGTTCGGCGAAAAAATGGTCATGCGGATCTTCGACCCGGAAGTGCTGCTCAAGGACTTCGATCAACTGGGTTTTTCCGCCGATGACTTGCGGCGCTGGCAGGACATGACGCGTCAGCCCAACGGCATCATTCTGGTGACCGGGCCGACCGGTTCGGGCAAAACCACCACGCTCTACACCACCCTGAAAAAACTGGCGACGCCGGAGGTCAACCTCTGCACCATCGAGGACCCGATCGAGATGGTCGAGCCGGCCTTCAACCAGATGCAGGTCCAGCACAACATCGACCTGAACTTCGCCGCCGGCGTGCGCGCACTGATGCGGCAAGACCCGGACATCATCATGATTGGCGAGATCCGCGACCTCGAAACCGCCGAAATGGCGATCCAGGCTGCGCTCACCGGCCACCTCGTACTCTCGACCCTGCACACCAACGACGCCCCGAGCGCGATCAGCCGTCTGCTGGAACTCGGCGTGCCGCATTACCTGATCAAAGCCACGGTCCTCGGCGTCATGGCCCAACGTCTGGTGCGAACCTTGTGCCCGCACTGCAAAGCACCGCTGACGCTGGGCGAAGAAGACTGGCAAACCCTGACCCGCCCGTGGCAAGCGCCACTGCCGAACAACGCCCACCGCGCCATCGGCTGCCTCGAATGCCGCGACACCGGCTACCGCGGCCGCGCCGGCGTCTACGAAATCATGCAACTGACCGACAGCGTCAAAGCCCTCATCACCCCCGACACCGACTTGCTCGCAATCCGACGCCAGGCCTTCAAAGAAGGCATGCGCAGCCTGCGCCTGTCCGGCGCACAAAAAGTCGCAGCGGGGCTGACGACGATCGAGGAAGTGTTGCGAGTGACGCCGCAGAGTGAGCAGAAGTAGCTGGGGCGACGCTTGAATTCAGTGCGTCACCAACAATGGCCAATCCTGCCTGCAACATCCGCTGACCGAGCAGTCACGGAACTCGATTGGGTATATGACGATCCAACGCCGTAGTTAACCCCAGTGGAGTCACCCCTATGCGTCTCAAACTTGCTGTCGCTACCCTTGCCTTGCTGTCCCTTCCTGTTGGTTCAGCCATGGCCGACAGCTTTTGGCGTAACGTGCTGTCTTCCGGTGCAACCACCGGTTCGACTTACCTGACGTTCAAGGATCACAAGCTGATTGTTGCGGCTCAGGACGATGCCGGCAGTTTCGTCGCCAGTGACGGCGGCATCCGTGGCCCGTACCTGGAAGCGGCGATGCAGAAAGTTCGCGCAGACAACCCAGGCCTGCAGGCTACGGACATGGAGCTGGCGAACGCGATTCTGGCGAAGAATGCCGTTGCCTCTGAATAAGCCGTACCGTTGAACAAAGATGCCGCTCCCATGAGCGGCATTTTTTTGCCTCAAACAAACTGCACGGCTGTTTTCCTACAGCGACAAATGCCAAATCCGCGGTGGCCCGACGAGAATTCATCGGCCAACGCCGGATAAGTCCGATATTAGCCTCAGGTGCGCCAACCCAGACTTTGTCGATTCGAATAACCACACAAGCGAATCGATCACCATGAAAAAAACAAAACTGTCTGTATTACTGCTCGCCGCAGCCTTCACCAACCTGGCTAATGCTGAAGGCCTTTACGGCTCGTTGAAAATTCAAAGCGTCGAGCAGAACCTGGAAAGCGCGCTGCTCACCAGTCCCAGGGTCAGCCATCGTGTGGTGAGCCCGGATAGCCAGAAAGATGTCGGCGGCTCGTTGGCCATCGGCTACGGGTTCAAGGGTGACTGGCGTCTGGAAGGCGAATATTCGATCAAGCAGGATTCGCAGTTCAAGAGTCACTGGGCGCCGTTCGATGCCAACGTCAACAACATGCAAGTTTCGTCCAGTCGCCTGATGCTCAATGCCTACAAGGATTTCCCGCTCAACCAGTACCTGTCGGTGTACGCGATGGCGGGGGTTGGCGTCGCGCACATCAGTTCGCAGGGTTATCAGTCCAACCCCTCGCGACAGTTCGCCAACAACAGCCAGAACAATTTTGCCTATGCGCTGGGCGTTGGCGTGGACTTGAAAGTCACCCGGCAAATCACCCTCGGCAGCGGTTATCGCTACGTTGACATGGGCGATATCGAGACCGGTTACAACACCTTCGCCAATCGCATCAACGCTCGGGACGAACAACTCAAAGGCAAGTTGCGCGAGCAGAACCTCTACGTCGAAGCGCGCATGGCGTTCTGATTTTCGGCCCAACCTGCAACGTCCCTGTAGGAGCGAGGCTTGCCCGCGAAGGCGGCGGATCATTCCCCCATGATTCAGCCTGATCAACCGCTTTCGCGGGCAAGCCTCGCTCCTACAAGGGCTAGGTCTTCAGCGGTAATCGTCTACCGGGACGCACGCGCAAAACAGGTTGCGGTCGCCGTAGACGTTATCGACGCGGTTCACCGCCGGCCAGTATTTGTGCGCTTTGGTATGCGCATCCGGGGTCACCGCTTGCTCGATGCTGTACGCCCGCTCCCACACCCCGGTGATGTCGGCGAGGGTATGCGGCGCGCGTTTCAGCGGATTGTCTTCGGCGTGCCAATTGCCGTTTTGCACTTCGGTGATTTCTGCGCGAATGCTCAGCATGGCGCCGATAAAACGGTCCAGCTCGGCTTTCGATTCGCTCTCGGTCGGCTCGACCATCAACGTGCCGGGCACCGGGAACGACATGGTCGGCGCGTGAAAACCGTAATCCATCAGGCGCTTGGCGACGTCTTCTTCGCTGATCCCGGTCTGTGCCTTGAGTGGTCGCAAATCCAGAATGCACTCATGCGCGACCCGCCCGTTGCGCCCGGTGTAGAGCACCGGAAAGGCCCCGGACAGATGCTGCGCGAGGTAATTTGCGGCGAGGATCGCCACTTCGCTGGCATCGGCCAACTGCGGGCCCATCATCGCGATGTACATCCAACTGATCGGCAGAATGCTCGCGCTGCCCCACGGCGCGGCGCTGACCGCGCCGTTCTGCGGCTGCGGGCCGTCGAGCGGCACCACCGGATGATTGGCCACAAACGCTGCCAAATGTGCGCGCACGCCAATCGGGCCCATGCCCGGACCGCCGCCACCGTGGGGAATGCAGAAGGTTTTGTGCAGGTTCATGTGCGATACGTCGGCGCCGATATCCGCCGGCCGGGTCAAGCCGACCTGCGCATTGAGGTTGGCGCCATCCATGTACACCTGGCCGCCGTGGCTGTGGATAACTTCGCAGATCTCGCTGATGCCTTCTTCGTAAACGCCGTGGGTCGAGGGATAAGTCGCCATCAGGCAGGCGAGTTTGCTCCCGGCCGTCGCGGCTTTGTCCTTCAGGTCAGCCAATTCGACGTTGCCCGCCTCGTCACACTCGACGATCACCACGCGCATCCCGGCCATTTGCGCCGAGGCCGGGTTGGTGCCGTGGGCCGAGGATGGAATCAGGCAAATATCCCGCGCACCTTCGTCGCGGCTCTCGTGGTATTTGCGGATCGCCAACAGCCCGGCGTACTCCCCTTGGGCGCCAGAGTTGGGCTGCATGCAGATCGCATCAAACCCGGTGATCGCGCAGAGCCAGCGCTCCAGTTCTTCAATCATCAAGGTGTAACCGACCGCCTGTTCCCTCGGCACAAACGGGTGCAAATTGGCGAACTGCGCCCAGGTGATCGGGATCATTTCGCTGGTGGCGTTGAGTTTCATGGTGCAGGAACCGAGCGGGATCATCGACTGGTTCAGCGCCAGGTCTTTGTTCTCCAATTGCTTGAGGTAACGCAGCATCTCGGTTTCGCTGTGATGGGCGCTGAACACCGGATGGCGCAGATAGGGCGTGCTGCGCAACAAGCCGTCGGGAATGCCGGAGACGAGGGTTTGCGCGTCCAGTTGTTCGACGTTCAAGCCATGATCGGCGCCGAGGAAAATATCCAGCAGCCTGGCCACCGTTGTTTCATCGCAGGTTTCATCAAGGCTCAGGCCCAAGCGCCCGCGCCCGAGAATGCGCAGATTGATTTGCGCTGCTTTGGCACTTTCGATGATCGCGGTTTGCGCGCCGCCGACCTCAAGCGTCAGCGTGTCGAAGAACTGCTGGTTGACCCGGACAATGCCGTTGCGCTCCAGGCCAGCGGCGAGAATGCAGGTCAGCCGATGCACGCGCTGGGCAATCCGTTTCAGCCCTTCCGGGCCGTGATACACCGCGTAAAAACTGGCGATATTTGCCAGCAGAACCTGCGCGGTGCAGATGTTCGAGTTGGCCTTCTCGCGGCGAATATGTTGCTCGCGGGTCTGCAGCGCCATGCGCAGGGCAACGTTGCCACGGGCATCTTTCGAAACACCGATGATCCGCCCCGGAATCGCCCGTTTGTATTCATCACGACTGGCGAAGAACGCCGCGTGCGGGCCGCCGTAACCCATCGGCACACCAAAACGCTGCGACGAACCGAACACCACGTCCGCGCCCAATTCGCCCGGCGGCGTCAGCAATAACAGGCTGAGCAGATCCGCCGCGACGCAGGCCAATGCCTGCTGGGAATGCAGATGATCGATCAGCGGCCGCAGATCGCGGATCTCGCCGTGGGTGTCCGGGTACTGCAAAAGTGCGCCGAACACTTGATGCTGCTGCAAGTTATCCACAGCGTCGATGATCAGTTCGAAACCAAAGCCCTCGGCGCGGGTTTGAATCACCGAAATGGTCTGCGGATGGCAGTTCTCGTCGACGAAGAATAGATTGCTCTTGGACTTGGCGACTCGTTTGGCCAGGGCCATGGCTTCAGCGGCGGCGGTGGCTTCATCGAGCAGCGAGGCATTGGCCAGTTCGAGGCCCGTGAGGTCGATGGTCAGTTGCTGGAAATTCAGCAGCGCTTCGAGCCGGCCCTGGGCAATCTCCGGTTGATACGGCGTGTAAGCGGTGTACCAACCGGGATTTTCCAGGACGTTGCGCAAGATCACCGTCGGCGTCAGCGTGCCGTGGTAGCCCATGCCGATCAGGCTGGTCCAGACCTGGTTCTGCTCGGCATAACCGCGCAACTTGGCGAGCGCGGCTTGTTCGTCGAGAGCCGGCGGCAGATCCAGTTCTCGGTTGAGGCGAATGCCCGGCGGCACGGTCTGTTCGATCAGCTCGCTGCGGCTGCCCAGACCGAGGCTGTCGAGCATCGCCTGCTGCTCGGCGGCGTCTGGCCCCAAATGGCGGCGCAGGAAGGCATTGGGGTCGCGTAACTGGCTCAGGGACGGCAATGGGGACATGACGGGCTCTCTCTTGACTGGCGCTCAACGTCGATGCAACACGGTCAAACCAGCATAGCAGCCGCTGCCGACCGCGAATTTGGGGGCATCACCGCGCCTGCAGGGATTTACTGCGGGCAATAAAAAGCCCCGACAGGTCGGGGCTTTGGGGTAACGCCTGTGACTTACTCGCCGATGGCAGCCTTGTACGCCGCAGCATCCAGCAACTTGTCCAGATCAGCCGCATTGCTTGGCTTGAGCTTGAAGATCCACGCGCCGTACGGGTCGGTGTTGAGCGCTTCGGGCGAGCCGCTCAAATCTTCATTGATCGCAATCACTTCACCGGCAATCGGCGAATAGATGTCGGAGGCGGCTTTAACCGATTCCACCACACCCGATTGATCGCCAGCAGCAAACACTTTGCCGACTTCGGTCAGCTCAACGAACACCACGTCGCCCAAGGCTTCCTGAGCGTGATCGCTGATGCCGACGGTAACGGTGCCATCGGCTTCCAGACGCGCCCATTCGTGACTTTCGGCAAAACGCAGGTCGGCAGGGATATCGCTCATGTTCTGTGTCCTCAAAAAAGAATGTCAGCGGTCGATGCCCGCCAGAAAAGTTTTAAATCAAGGTTTTGCCATGGCGTACGAAGGTCGGTTTGACCACTCGGACCGGGTACCACTTGCCACGGATTTCCACTTCTGCGCGGTCGGCAGTCGCCATCGGCACGCGCGCCAGTGCAATCGACTTGCTTAGCGTAGGAGAGAAACTACCACTGGTGATCTCCCCTTCGCCAACATTGGCGATCCGTACCACTTGATGCGCGCGCAAAACGCCGCGTTCCTCAAGCACCAGACCGACCAGTTTGTGCTGCACACCGTTGGCTTTTTCCGCCTCCAGAGCCTCGCGCCCGATGAACTGGCGGTTGGCCGGTTCCCAGGCAATGCTCCAGGCCATGTTGGAGGCCAACGGTGAAATATCTTGATGGATGTCTTGGCCGTAGAGGTTCATGCCGGCCTCGACGCGCAAGGTATCGCGGGCGCCGAGGCCGATTGGCGAGATACCGGCGCCGACCAGATCGTTGAAAAAACCCGGCGCCTGCTCGGCTGGCAGAACGATCTCCAAGCCGTCTTCACCGGTATAACCGGTGCGCGCAATGAACCAGTCGCCATCGGACCGCCCTTCGAACGGCTTGAGCAATTGAATGAGGTTGCCGCGCGACTGGGTCACCAGTTCGGCGATCTTGTGCCGCGCCTGCGGACCTTGGATAGCCAGCATCGCCAGCTCGGAACGCTCCTTGAGCGCTACTTTGAAATCGCCAAGGTGCGCCTGCATCCAGGCCAGGTCCTGGTTACGCGTCGAGGCGTTGACCACCAGCCGATAACCTTCGTCGAGGCGGTAAACCAGCATGTCATCGACGATGCCGCCGCGCTCGTTGAGCATGGTGCTGTACAAGGCACGGCCGGGGCTGTGCAGGCGTTCGACGTCATTGGCCAGCAAATGCTGGAGCCATTCCTTGGCCTGGGGGCCGTCAACATCGATTACGGTCATGTGGGACACATCAAACACCCCGCAATCGCGGCGCACCTCATGGTGTTCCTCGACCTGCGAGCCGTAATGCAGTGGCATATCCCAACCGCCAAAATCGACCATCTTCGCGCCGAGGGCGAGATGAAGGTCATACAGAGGCGTACGCTGTCCCATGGGTTTCTCCTTCCGGGCGTGGCGAAGGTGCGGAACGGTGCTTACCGGTGAAAGCCTTGAAATACAAGGCTTCCAGCCGATCTCAGCTACCGGGTCTGAAGGACGGACCGCACCGAATGCCGCGCATTGTAGCCTCAAGGTGTAGGACTGACACCTAGGTGTTTCGATGCGCCGAACGTCGAATCAATCCGATGACCGGTAACAGCCCGACCAAAACCAGGGTCAGCGCCGGCAACGACGCCCTCGCCCATTCGCCTTCGCTGGTCATTTCGAAGATGCGCACCGCCAGCGTGTCCCAGCCAAACGGGCGCATCAGCAGGGTCGCGGGCATTTCCTTGAGCACATCGACAAACACCAGCAACGCCGCGCTCAACGTGCCGGGCAGCAACAACGGCAGATACACTTTGAAAAACAGTCGTGGCCCACTGACGCCAAGGCTACGTGCTGCTTCAGGCAACGAAGGACGGATTCGCGCCAGGCTGCTTTCCAGTGGTCCGTAAGCGACGGCGATGAAACGCACCAGATAAGCCAGGATCAGCGCTGCCAGACTGCCGAGCAGCAACGGCTTGCCGGCGCCGCCGAGCCAGCTCGACAGCGGAATCACCAGCTCGCGGTCGAGGTAACTGAACGCAAGCATGATCGACACCGCCAGCACCGAGCCGGGTAACGCATAACCGAGATTGGCCACGCTGACGCCGGAGCGGATCGCCCGGGTCGGCGCCAGGCGTCGGGCGAACGCCAGCAGCAGGGCCACGCTGACGGTGATCAGCGCCGCCATGCCGCCCAGATACAAGGTGTGCACGATCAGCCCGGCGTAACGCTCATCCAGATCGAAACGGCCACGCTGCCAGAACCACACCACCAGTTGCAGCATCGGAATCACGAACGCGCAGGCAAACACCAAGCCGCACCAACTCATCGCCGCCAAGGCTTTGAAGCCGCGCAGGTGATACAGCGCCTTGACCCGTGGCCGTTCGTTGCTCGCGCGGTTGGCGCCACGGGCACGGCGCTCGCCGTACAGCACGACCATCACCACCAGCAGCAACAGGCTGGCCAATTGCGCGGCGGTCGAGAGGCTGAAGAAGCCGTACCAGGTTTTGTAGATGGCGGTGGTGAAGGTGTCGAAGTTGAAAACGGATACCGCGCCGAAATCCGCCAGGGTTTCCATCAACGCCAACGCCACGCCGGCGCCAATGGCCGGGCGCGCCATCGGTAACGCCACACGCCAGAAGGCCTGCCACGGCGATTGCCCGAGGACCCGCGCGGCTTCCATCAGGCCTTTGCCCTGCGCGAGAAACGCGGTGCGCGCCAGCAGGTAAACGTAGGGATAAAACACCAGCACCAGCACCACAATCACGCCGCCGGTGGAGCGCACGCGCGGCAAACGCAAGCCGCTGCCGAACCATTCGCGCAGCAGCGTTTGTACCGGGCCGGCGAAGTCCAGCAGGCCGACGAAGACGAATGCGAGCACGTAAGCAGGTATTGCGAATGGCAGCATCAGCGCCCAGTCGAGCCAGCGTCGGCCAGGGAATTCGCAGAGGCTGGTCAGCCAGGCAAGGCTCACGCCCAACAGCGTCACGCCGACCCCGACGCCGAGCACCAGTGTCAGGGTGTTGCCGAGCAGGCGCGGCATCTGCGTGTCCCAGAGGTGGGACCAGATTTGTTGATCGATGGTTTGCCAGGAGAAAAACAGCACGCTCAGCGGCAGCAGGACCAGCGCGGCGATGGCGAAGACCAGTGGATACCAGCGGCGTTGGGCGGGGTGGGCCACGTTAAAGTCTCTGAGACGGTGGGTGTGTGGTGCATGGGTCAAGATCGCCCCCTCACCCTAACCCTCTCCCCAAAGGGGCGAGGGGACTGACCGCGGCGTTTAAGTGAAATGCTGCGACCTGACATTCAAAGTCGAACTCAGGATTTGAAAAGCATGAAGATCTGCTCCCTTTCCCCTCTCCCCAAAGGGGCGAGGGGACTGACCGCGGCGTTTAAGTGAAACGCTGCGACCTGACATTCCAAAGTAGAACTCAGGATGTGAAAAGCATGAAGATTTGCTCCCTTTCCCCTATCCCCAAAGGGGCGAGGGGACTGACCGCGGCGTTTAAGTGAAACGCTGCGACCTGACATTCCAAAGTAGAACTCAGGATGTGAAAAGCATGAAGATCTGCTCCCTTTCCCCCTCTCCCCTCTGGGGAGAGGGCTGGGGTGAGGGGTGGATCTTCAAGCAAACATAGTAATAACGCCGAACTCAATTCCAGCCGGCGCGATCCATCATGCGGATGGCTTCAGCCTGGCGTTTGCCGGCGATCTCTACCGGCAAGGTGTCGGCGACAAACTTGCCCCAGCTCGCCACTTCAGCAGACGGCGGCACGGCAGGGTTGGCCGGGAACTCCTGGTTCACGTCGGCAAAAATCTTCTGCGCTTCCGGCGTGGTCATCCACTCCACCAACGCCTTGGCCGCTTCCGGGTGCGGCGCGTGTTTGGTCAGGCCGATGCCCGACAGGTTGACGTGTACGCCACGGTCGCCCTGATTCGGCCAGAACAGCTTCACCGCCAGATCCGGTTTCTGCTTGTGCAGGCGGCCGTAGTAGTAAGTGTTGACGATGCCGACGTCGCATTGGCCGGCGTTGATCGCTTCCAGCACCGCGATGTCATCGGAGAACACGTCGGTGGACAGGTTGTTGACCCAACCCTTGAGGATTTCCTCGGTTTTAGCCGCGCCGTGGACTTCGATCATGGTCGCAGTCAGCGACTGGTTGTAGACCTTCTTCGCCGTGCGCAGGCACAGGCGACCTTCCCAGTTCTTGTCGGCCAGACCTTCGTAAGTGGTCAGCTCGCCGGGCTTCACCCGCGCCGTCGAGTAGGCGATGGTCCGCGCGCGCAGGCTCAAACCGGTCCAGGCGTGGGCCGACGAGCGATATTGCAGCGGGATGTTGCTGTCGATGGTTTTCGAGGTGAACGGCTGAAGAATGCCCATCTGCTCGGCTTGCCAGAGGTTGCCGGCATCGACGGTCAGCAGCAGGTCGGCGGTGGCGTTTTCGCCTTCAGCCTTGATCCGCTGCATCAGCGGCGCTTCCTTGTCGGTGATGAACTTCACCTGCACGCCGGTTTTTGCGGTGTAGGCATCGAAGACCGGTTTGATCAGTTCGTCGATGCGCGAGGAGTAAACCACTACCTCGTCGGCGGCCTGGGCGGCGGTACTGCCGATCAGGGTCAGGGCCAACGCGGTCAACAGACGCTTGGGTGCCAACATGGTCGTGGTCTCTCGATTGAAAAATGAGGCCAAATGATAAGGACTCACATTTGCCAGCTCAATCGAACAGTTGGCGGAGGAGTTACCAGATGTTGCACAGCCAGAAATTTGCGCTAAATGTACTGGCCTCATCGCGAGCAAGCTCGCTCCCACAGTGAAATGCATTCCAATGTGGGAGCGAGCTTGCTCGCGATGAGGCAATTAGCCCCAGCGAAAATCTCAGGCCTTGGCCAGCGCCGGCAAGTCCCCGGTCAGCCCCAGCGCTTCGCGCACGAACAGTGCCTTGGCTTCCGGCATCTGTTCGACCAGCTTCAACCCGGCATTACGCAACCAGCGCACCGGCAGCGGATCAGCCTGGAACAGCCGTTCAAAGCCTTCCATCGCCGCCATCAACGCCAGGTTATGCGGCATGCGCCGGCGCTCGTAGCGGCTGAGGACTTTCACGTCCGCCAGGCGCTCGCCGCGTTCGGCCGCTTGCAGCAAAACTTCGGCCAACACCGCCGCGTCGAGGAAACCTAGATTGACGCCCTGCCCGGCCAACGGGTGAATGGTGTGCGCCGCGTCGCCGATCAGCGCCAGGCCTTCAGCCACGTAACGCTTGGCGTGGCGCTGGCGCAGCGGCACGCACAGGCGCGGGTCGGCGCTGAGCACGGTGCCCAGACGGCCTTCGAAAGCGCGCTCCAGTTCAGCGCAAAACGTTACGTCGTCCAGCGCCATCAGGCGTTCGGCTTCGCTCGGTGTGGTCGACCAGACGATCGAACACCAATCCTGCTGACCGTCGCGTTCCAGCGGCAAAAAGGCCAGCGGGCCGTTATCGGTAAAGCGCTGCCACGCGGTCATTTGATGGGTTTTGGCGCTGCGCACGCTGGTGACGATGGCGTGATGCAGATAATCCCACTCGCGCGTGGCCACGCCCGTCAGTCGACGCACCGCCGAGTTGGCGCCGTCCGCCGCAATCACCAGCGGCGCGCGCAACGTGCGGCCATCGGCGAGGGTCAGCAGCCAATCGTCACCGGAGCGGCGCATCTGTTCCAGGCGCGCATTGGCCAGCATGCCGAGGTCGCATTCGTGCAGACGGTCGAGCAACGCGTCCTGGACCACACGGTTTTCGACGATATGCCCAAGCACGTCAGCGTGCACACTCGCCGCCGAAAAGTGGATTTGCCCGGTGCCGCTGCCGTCCCAGACGTGCATGTCGGTGTAAGGACTGCTGCGCCGGTTGGCGATGCCGTCCCACACGCCAAGACGTTCGAGAATGCGTTGGCTGGCCGCCGACAAGGCGCTGACTCGCGGCTCGAAAGGCGCGGCAGCGTCGAAGGGTTTGACGCTCATCGGGCTGCCATCCAGCAGCAGGACTTCCAGGCCGCTGTCCTGCAACGCCAGCGCCAAGGCACTGCCGACCATTCCGGCCCCGACTATCAGCAGATCTGCGCGCATTTCCATGCTTTAAGCCTGTCTCGCTTGCGGCTTGAGCCGCACGTAAAGGGTTTTTTCGACCCGCGCCACCAAGGTGCCCGCGCCGTCATGAATATCGACCTGCAACTTCGGCAGGTATTTCTCGCCGCTCGCCGTTTGCCGGCGAATCTCATCGAGCAAGGTCTCGTCGATGTTGAATCGGGCGAACACCGGACCTTTGCCCGGCGCGATGAAATCGATGTCGGCGGCCTTGTCCCAGACGATGTATTGGCGTCCGAGGTTTTCCATCAGCATCAACATGTAGAACGGATCGACCATCGAATACAGGCTGCCGCCGAACTGCGTGCCGACGTAATTGCGGTTGTACCAGCCCAGGCCCATCGAGACTTTGATGTCGCGAAAGTCATCGCTGATGTGCCGCACCCGCACGCCCGCGCCGAGGTACGGCGGATAGAGGGTCATGGCCCAGCGCATCAAGCGCGCCTTGCCGAATTTTGCTGTCAGCCACTTAAGCATCCGGGCGAGTACCCAAGCCCATCGCCTGCCGGGCGAACCAGCGTTTGGCCGGCGGCAGCAGATCGAGGCCAAGCAGGCCGATGTTGCGGCCCAGCGACACCAGCGGCTGAGTGCTGCCGAACAAGCGCGTGACCTGATCGGAGAAACCGACGGTGAGGTTCTGATCCATGCGCTGGCGTTCGCGATACGCCTGCAACGTGGCGAAGTCGCCGGGGCCGGTTTCGCTGGCGAGCAACGCATCGGCCAAAGCCTGGGCATCGCGCAGGGACAGGTTGAAACCCTGTCCGGCAATCGGGTGCAGACTGTGCGCGGCGTTGCCGAGAATCGCCAGGTGTGGACGCACTTGCTCTTCGGCCTCGATCAAGGTCAGCGGGTACAGATGCCGCGCGCCGACTTGTTTCAAAGTGCCGAGGCGGTAGCCGAACACGCCTTGCAACTCGCTGAGAAAACTCTTTTCATCGAGCGCCGCGAGCCGTTGCGCGTCCATGCCCAAACGGGTCCAGACCAATGCGCAACGGTTGTCCGGCAGCGGCAGCAAAGCCATCGGGCCTTCGTCGGTGAAACGCTCGAACGCCATGCCGTTGTGCGATTCGCTCGGGGTGATGTTGGCGATCAGCGCGCTCTGGTTGTAAGGGCGCGTCTTGATGCCGATACCCAGTTGCTCGCGCAGACCGGAACGGCCGCCATCGGCCAGCACCGCGAGTTCGCATTCCAGCGTGGTTTCGTCGTTGAGAGTCAGGCGATAGCCATCGGCCAACGGCTCCATGCGCGTGACTTCCGCCGGGCAGCGCCAACTGACCACGTCCTTGTCCAGACCTTGCCACAGGCATTGGCCGAGCCAGGCGTTTTCGACGACATAACCGAGCGCCGGCACGCCCTCTTCCATCGCCGACAGCCGCGCCGTGGAAAAACGACCACGGTCGGACACGTGAATCTGCTTGATCGGCTCGGCGCGGCGGGAGATTTCCTGCCACACGCCGAGTCGTTGATAAATCTGCCGAGCGCCGTAGGACAGCGCCGAAGAACGCGCGTCGTAGCTCGGTTGGTAGGTGTCGCCGGGGGCGAACGGTTCGATCAGGACGATTTTCCAGCCACGCGCCTTGGCCCCGGCCTGCAGGGCCAACGCCAGACTGGCGCCGACCAGACCGCCACCGATGATTGCCAGATTGATTCGACTCATGCCGCTTGTGTCCGCGCTTGGGCCATCAAAGCCTCGATTTCAGCGACCGTTTTCGGCACGCCTTTGGTCAGGATTTCACAACCGGTCTTCGTCACCACTACGTCGTCCTCGATGCGTACGCCAATGCCGCGCCATTTTTTCGCGACGCTCGTATTGTTCGGGGCAATGTAAATGCCCGGCTCGACCGTCAGCGCCATGCCGACTTCGAGCACGCGCCATTCGCCGCCGACCTTGTACTCGCCGACATCATGCACATCCATGCCCAGCCAATGGCCAGCGCGGTGCATATAAAAAGCCTTGTACGCTTCGCTGACGATCAACTCGTCAACGTCGCCCTGCAACAAGCCCAACTCGACCAGCCCGCTGGTAATCACTCGGACCGTGGCTTCGTGCGCCTGATTCCAGTGTTTGTTCGGGGCGATCTGCGCGAATGCGGCTTCTTGTGAAGCCAGCACCAATTCGTAAATCGCTTTCTGTTCCACTGAATACTTGCCGTTGACCGGCCAGGTGCGGGTGATGTCGCTGGCGTAGCAATCGATCTCGCAACCGGCGTCGATCAGCACCAGGTCACCGTCCTTGAGCACCGCGTCATTCTGCTGGTAATGCAGGATGCAGCTGTTGCGCCCGGCGGCGACGATAGAGCCATAGGCCGGCATCTTCGCCCCGCCCTTGCGGAATTCGTAGTCGAGTTCGGCCTCGAGGCTGAACTCATGCAGCCCGGCACGGCTGGCCTGCATCGCGCGGATATGCGCCTGAGCGGAAATCCGCGCGGCTTCGCGCATCACCTTCACTTCTGCCGCCGATTTATACAGACGCATGTCGTGCAGCAGATGATCCAACGCAACAAACTCGTTCGGTGGCTGCGCGCCGAGGTGCGCTTTGGAGCGGATCACGTTGATCCAGTCCATCAAATGCCGATCGAATTCGGGGTTGCTGCCCATCGCCGAATACACGCGGTCGCGCCCTTCGATCAGGCCCGGCAGGATGTCGTCGATGTCGGTGATAGGGAAAGCGTCGTCGGCGCCGAAGTCGCGAATCGCGCCTTCCTGGCCGGCGCGCAGGCCATCCCACAATTCCCGTTCGGCATTGCGCTCGCGGCAGAACAGCAGGTATTCGCCATGCTCACGGCCGGGCATCAGCACGATCACGGCTTGTGGCTCGGGGAAACCGCTGAGGTACTGGAAGTCGCTGTCCTGGCGGTAGACGTGCTCGACGTCGCGGTTGCGAATGGCCACCGCGGCGGCGGGCAGGATGGCGATGCTGTTGGGTTCCATCTGCGCCATCAAGGCCTTGCGGCGACGACTGTATTCCGATTTCGGGATATGAATCATGGGCAGATGGTTATTCCTGGCACGCGATTAATGCAACGACGGCTTGGCCGCAGCTTCGTCGGTTTTCTTGGTTTCGGTGAACAGCAGCAACGGCGCCACACGCAGGTACTCCATGACTTCCATGTAGTCGCTTTCGCCGTCGTCGGACTCTTCCAGCGCGTCCTGAACCTGCGCGATGGCGGCCAGATCCTGGAGCACTTCGGTGGCTTCAGTGGTCAGCGCGTATTCGCGACGGGTCAGGCCGAAACCGCTGAGGAAGCCCTGGCACCATTGGCCCAGTGCGGCGGCGCGGTCGGCCAGCGGTGCATCGTCGGTGGGCAGCAGGAGGACGACAGTCATGTCGTCGCCGGTCAGTTCGCCTTTGACCATCTCTTGCAGGCCGATCAGGGCATTGCGAACGTTGTCTTGTGGCTCGCCTTCGAGCAGCTCGGCGGCGTCGGCCAGCCAGCTGTCGGCTTCAAAACCGGCGCCGGCGCAACTGCGACCGAGCAGCAGGCCGTGCAGTTCGGCAGGCGAGACGGAATGACCGCTGGTGTTCAGCAGGGTGGCGAAGGCTTGGTACGGGGAATTCTGAATGGGCATGGGCAGCTAGGCGCCAGACGGCGCTATGTCTAGAATGAAGCCCTGTATCCTACATCGACAGACTCGCCAAGACTATTAAAGGCTGTCCGCCCGTTATTACCCATCAGACATTCTCAGTGGACACAATGGAAGACACCGATCTGCAAGCGCTGATGGCGAGACTCGAGTTGCTAATTAACCGAGTCGAGCAACTAAAAAGCCAAAATGGACTCCTATTAGCTCAGGAAAAAACCTGGCGCGAGGAACGCGCTCACCTCATTGAAAAAAACGAAATCGCCCGGCGTAAGGTCGAATCGATGATTTCGCGCCTCAAGGCCCTGGAGCAAGACTCATGAGTTCAAGCAATAGCGTTACCGTGCAGATCCTCGACAAAGAATATTCGATCATCTGCCCCCAGGAAGAGCGCAGCAACCTGGTGAGCGCCGCCCGTTACCTGGACGGCAAGATGCGCGAAATCCGCAGCAGCGGCAAAGTCATCGGCGCCGATCGCATCGCCGTAATGGCCGCGTTGAACATTACTCACGACCTGTTGCACAAGGAAGATCGCCCGGACGTAAACGCCAGTGGCTCTACCCGCGAGCAGGTTCGCGACCTGCTGGATCGTGTCGATCTGGTGCTCGCAACCGATCCGGACGTCACCAAGGGCTGAAACGCGAAACCGCTTGGGGTATACTCGCGTCACTCCCTGGGGTGCTTGCCAGTTGACGATGTCCCTGAGCCGATTCGCACTACCCTGGAAGTTGCACGTTGGGCTGGTGTGCATGTCCGCTAGACGGAAAGCCTTAAAGCCTACTGCTTCTTCCACCTTGAACTTTCGGGTTCAAGGGCTAAGTCAGCAGCGGTTCATCCGGGGAGCCTGATTCTTGTCCGATGCCGGTTTAATTACCGGCATCGGCTTTTTTACGGGTACGCTTTGTGCACCCGACCTGTTGAAGCCCTATTTCATGACCGAACCTGCGCTGCTTCCCCGCCCGCAACTTCGACGCATGCTGCGCAAGGCCCGCCGCGCACTGACACCCAGTCAGCAGCGCCAGGCCGCTCGTGGGTTGTATCAGCAATTGGCTCAGCACCCGCTGTTTCGCCGCGCAAAACACATCTCTCTTTATCTGCCCACCGACGGTGAAATCGACCCGCGTCTGTTGCTGCGCGCCGCACAACGCCGGGGCAAAGCCACCTATCTGCCGGTGCTCAGCGCTTGGCCGCGAACCAAAATGGTGTTCCAGCGGATTCGCCCCGGCGAGAAAATGAAACCCAACCGTTTCCGCATTCTGGAACCGCGCCACAACCTCGCCCGCCAACGCAAAGTCTGGGCACTGGATCTGGTGTTGTTGCCATTGGTCGGGTTTGACGATGTCGGCGGACGCTTGGGAATGGGCGGCGGATTTTACGACCGCAGCCTCGCCTATCTCTCTCGCCGGAAAAACTGGCGGCAGCCGACGTTATTAGGGCTGGCCCATGAATGTCAGAAGGTTGGACGCTTGGCGCAAGCGAGCTGGGATGTGCCGTTGCAGGGAACGGTGACAGACAAGGCGTGGTATTTCGCAGGATCCACACCGTAGGAGCAAAGCTTGCTGGCGATGGCGGTCTTTCAGGCAGATAGATATTCAATGCGACGCCGTCATCGCGAGCAAGCTTTGCTCCCACAATGCGGCGTCAGGAAGACAGGATCAGCGCTTGAAGGCCGAAGGCTGTTGTTGCTGGGCGATCTCGATCGGTGCGTCAGTCTTGTTGTTCCACAAGCTTTGGGCATAACCGGTGGTCACGACGCCGAGGCCGAACAAAATAACCAAAATCCATAGTAAATCCGGTTTGCGTTTCATCGATTGCCCCCCAAAGGCACATCAACACGATGACAGCAGCGGTTTCCGTTGTAGGCCGTGCAGCAGCGTCAAGCTAAGAAGGCCGGCATTTTGCGACAACGTGAACCGACACGCAAACGCTGGCGTCAACCGACTGTCGGTTTGTCCTGAAATTGCCCGACAACTTGCCCACTCACCCGCCAGGAGCAAAAAAATGGCCTATTGGCTGATGAAATCCGAGCCCGACGAATTCTCGATCAAAGACCTTGAGAAGCTTGGCAAAGCGCGCTGGGACGGGGTTCGCAACTATCAGGCACGTAACTTTTTACGGGCAATGGCGGTGGGTGACGAGTTCTTTTTTTATCACTCCAGCTGCCCGGAGCCGGGGATTGCCGGGATCGGCAAGATTGCCCAAGCGGCGTATCCCGACCCGACGGCGCTCGATCCGGAGAGCCATTACTTCGACCCGAAGGCCAGCGCCGAAAAAAATACCTGGAGTGCGATTGATGTCGCGCACGGCAAGACGTTTGCCAAGGTGTTGAAGCTGGATTATTTGAAGCAGCAAAGCGCGCTGGCGGAGATGCCGCTGGTGCAGAAGGGTTCGCGGTTGTCGGTGATGCCGGTGACTGCCGAGCAGTGGGCGGCAGTGAAAGCGCTTTTGTAGGAGCAAGGCTTGCCCGCGATGGCGGTCTTGAGACGTGCGTGCTGTAGGAACACGGCTTGCCGGCGATGGCGGTCTTGAGGGCGCTATCGCGAGCAAGCCTTGCTCCTACAGGATCCAGGATTACTGGATGATCAGGTTGTTAAACAACAGATCCTCAACCACTGGCTTGCCCGTCTCATCATTCATCACTTGCTGCGTCTGCTTCAGCGCTTCCTGACGCAGTTTTTCCTTGCCCTCGACACTCGCCATCGCATCGCTGGTCTGCTGACTGAACAGCGCCACCAGTTGATTGCGAATCAACGGTTCATTGGCCTTGACCGCTTTGGTCGCCTCTTCACCGGTAACGCGCAACGCCACGTCAGCCTTGAACACTTTTAACTTCGGCGTTCCATCCAGCCCGTAGTTGCCCACGAACGGCGGGGTCAGGGAAATATAATTGACCTTCGGCGCCTCGCCTTCTTTGGCCTCTTTGGCTTCTTCGGCCATCGCTGCCATCGGCAGAGACAGGGCCAGCAACAACATGATCCACGCTTTCACAATTCGCTCCTTATCCGGTTTGCGGCCTAGCATAACCACCCGTCGCGCAAGCACAAGCTTATGGCTGGCTATCAGGGCCGGGCATGCTCGTTGACCCAACGACTCACACACCTACACTTATCGGCCATCACTCCCAAAGGAATAGCCCTGATGAAAGCCGTGCTGTGCAAAGCCTTCGGCCCTGCCGAATCGCTGGTGCTGGAAGACGTCGCCAGTCCTGTCGCGAAGAAGAACGAAATCCTCCTGGACGTGCACGCCGCCGGGGTCAACTTCCCGGACACGCTGATCATCGAGGGCAAATACCAGTTCAAGCCGCCCTTCCCGTTTTCCCCCGGCGGTGAAGCGGCGGGCGTGGTCAGCGCAGTGGGCGAAAAGGTCAGCCACCTGAAAGTCGGCGACCGGGTCATGGCCCTGACCGGCTGGGGCAGTTTTGCCGAGCAGGTCGCGGTACCGGGCTATAACGTTTTGCCGATTCCACCGTCGATGGATTTCAACACCGCCGCCGCATTCAGCATGACCTACGGCACTTCGATGCACGCCCTCAAGCAACGCGCCCATCTGCAACCCGGTGAAACCTTGCTGGTGCTCGGCGCGTCCGGCGGGGTCGGCCTGGCCGCCGTGGAAATCGGCAAAGCCATGGGCGCCCGGGTGATCGCCGCCGCCAGCAGCGCGGAAAAACTCGCCGTGGCCAAGGCTGCCGGCGCCGATGAGCTGATCAACTACAGCGAAACCAGCCTCAAGGATGAAATCAAACGCCTGACCGACGGCCAAGGCGCCGACGTCATCTACGACCCGGTCGGTGGCGATCTGTTTGACCAAGCCGTTCGCGCCATCGCCTGGAACGGCCGCCTGCTGGTGGTCGGTTTTGCCAGCGGTCGCATCCCCGAATTCCCGGTCAACCTCGCCTTGCTCAAAGGCGCCTCCGTGGTCGGCGTGTTCTGGGGCTCATTCGCCCAGCGCCAACCGCAGGACAACGCGGCGAACTTCCAACAACTATTCGGTTGGTTTGCCGAGGGCAAGTTGAAGCCGCTGGTGTCGCAGGTGTATCCGCTGAGTGAAGCGGCGCAGGCGATCAATGATCTGGGCCAGCGCAAAGCAGTCGGCAAGGTCGTTGTGCAGGTTCGCTGATCCTGACGAAGCGGTCTGGGCGGTAAACACTACTGGCCAAATCGCTTCTTCTTTATATGAAGGACGCTTGTTCAAAAGCCGTGTTATTTCGAGGCCCGAGCCGCACGAAGCCCTATCGATAACATTTCCCACAACGCCCTCCACTTACACCAAAGCGACATGTTCATAAAAGAACACCTCATCTCCAATATTTCCGCTGTTTGGTCAATGCGAACCGGTGCTATTTTCGGTAACGAAACTGTAACATTCGCATCCGCAGTCAAAACAAGAAATCTGGAGCTCTTGAATGTTTGCTTTCTTTCGACCAGCCGCACATCAGGCTGCCTTGCCTGAAGAAAAAATAGACAGCACCTATCGACGCCTTCGCTGGCAGATCTTCGCCGGTATTTTCATTGGCTATGCGGGTTATTACCTGCTGCGCAAGAACTTCTCCCTGGCCATGCCGTACCTGATCGACGAGGGTTACACCCGTGGTCAGCTGGGCCTGGCGATGTCGGCGATCGCGATTGCCTACGGTTTGTCGAAGTTCCTGATGGGCCTGGTCTCGGACCGTTCCAACCCGCGCTACTTCCTGCCCTTCGGCCTGCTGGTGTCGGCCGGGGTGATGTTCATTTTCGGTTTCGCGCCATGGGCGACGTCCAGCGTGACGATGATGTTCATCCTGTTGTTCATCAACGGTTGGGCACAAGGCATGGGCTGGCCGCCGAGTGGCCGGACGATGGTGCACTGGTGGTCGCAGAAAGAACGCGGCGGCGTGGTGTCGGTGTGGAACGTGGCGCACAACGTCGGTGGTGGTTTGATCGGCCCGTTGTTCCTGCTCGGCATGGGCCTGTTCAATGACTGGCACGCGGCATTCTACGTACCGGCAGCAGTAGCGTTGGCCGTGGCGGTGTTTGCCTTCATTACCATGCGCGACACTCCGCAATCGGTTGGCCTGCCGCCTATCGAGCAATACAAAAACGATTACCCGCAAGGCTACGATTCCAGCCACGAAGACGAATTCAGCGCCAAGGAAATCTTCGTCAAGTACGTGCTGCGCAACAAAATGCTCTGGTACATCGCCCTCGCCAACGTTTTCGTTTACCTGCTGCGCTACGGCGTGCTGGACTGGGCGCCGACCTACCTTAAGGAAGCCAAGGGCTTCAACGTGGATAAAACCTCGTGGGCGTACTTCCTTTATGAGTGGGCGGGTATTCCGGGCACGCTGCTGTGCGGCTGGATGTCGGACAAGATCTTCCGTGGCAACCGTGGCCTGACCGGCATGGTGTTCATGGGCCTGGTGACCGTGGCAACGCTGGTCTACTGGCTGAACCCGGCCGGCCACCCGACCATCGACATGATTGCGCTGGTGTCCATCGGCTTCCTGATCTACGGCCCGGTGATGCTGATCGGTCTGCAAGCACTGGAACTGGTGCCGAAGAAAGCCGCCGGTACCGCAGCGGGCTTCACCGGGTTGTTCGGTTATCTCGGTGGTTCGGTCGCGGCCAGTGCAGCGATGGGCTACACCGTGGACCATTTCGGCTGGGACGGCGGATTTGTCCTGCTGATCGGCGCGTGCATCCTGGCGATGATTTGCCTGGCACCGACGCTATGGCACAAACAAATCGCCAGTCAGACTCGCGAAGAAGCCGTCGCCTGATCAACTGGTAATTGGCAACGCTTGAGCCGCGCCTCCAGATTTCGGTCTGGCATGGCGTGGCTGCGCAGGGCGTTGGCGGTCTGCTCGACATAATCGCGAGTGGTGCCGTAACGCCCGCAAGCGCTTTCGAAGACCTGGCTGAGCACGTGATCCGGCAAGTTACCGGCGTAGCTCGGCAGGTGCCGCTCCAAGACAAACCCCAACGCCTGAACCTGACTTCCGTCTTCGAGACGGCAGTTGAGCCAATGTGGGCGATAAGACGGGAATGGCATTTCGCGCTGCCACAAGGCATACAGCGAGGCTTCTAGTTGCTCTTCCGGCAACCGATAGGCAAACCCGCTGCAAGAACCGCCGCGATCGAGGCCAAACACCAGCCCTGGCACTTCCGGGGTGCCGCGATGTTCGTGGGACCACAAATACAAGCCGCGATGGTAGCCATGCACTCGGCCGCGCACGCGTTCGACGGCGGCGCATTCAGGGCGCCAGATCAGCGAGCCATAGGCGAACAACCAGACCGGCCCACCCTTGTGGCGCGCCATGGTCGATTGCATCGAGCTGAGCAATTGTTCGTGAGTAAGCTGCGGCCCAAGATCGAGTCGCGGAGGGTAAGGCAAATTCAGCAAAGCAGATTCAATGGCACTCATGGCGAATAGCGTTCAGCTCCCCGCGAATAAAGAATTACTTAATAGAACGCACCGCTGAAACAATAAGGCACATATGTTTTAAGGCAATTTAAGTGCCATGGCACAGTTCTTAACTAATTGCCTGACTCGGATATAACCTACCGGCATTTATATAAATCTATAAATACCGATCGGCTATATGGGGAGTTATAACGATCAACCCTCGGATCAAGATCGCGGATCAAGATCGTGGCGCGTACGCAAACACATCTGCGCGCATCTGATGCGCATCCATTCCCGCGTCGACCAGCGCATCCAGCGTGCCATAGACCATTGCCGGTGAGCCGCTGGCGTAAACGTGCAACGCCTTCAGATCGCTGAAGTCCTCACAGACCGCCGCGTGCAGCATGCCGCAACGGCCTTCCCAGCCGCATTGGTCGCTGACCACTTTGTGCAGGAACAGATTAGGCAACTTCAGCCATTCGTCCCAATGCTCGATTTCGTAGAAATCTTCAGGACGACGCACACCCCAATACAGATGCACCGGGTGCTTGAAGCCCTGGGCGCGGCAATGTTCGATCAGGCTGTGGATCTGGCCCATGCCGGTGCCCGCGGCAATCAGCACCAGCGGACCGTCCGGCAACTCGGCCAGGTGGGTATCGCCGAACGGCATCTCGATGCGCACCATCGGATTGCGTTGCAGCTGTTCGATCAGGCTCAGCGCACTGCTTTCGCGCGCCAGCACGTGAATTTCCAGATCGCGCCCGGCGTGTGGCGCCGAGGCCAGGGAGAACGCCGATTTCTCGCCGTTCTCGCGTTCGATCATCAAATACTGCCCGGCGTGATAGCGCGGCGGCTTGCCGGCCGGCGCGCGCAGCTGGACGCGAAAAGTGTCGCCGCCAACCTCCCGACATTCAATGACCTGACACGACAAGCTGCGCACCGGCAGTTCTCCCAGCGCGAGCACGCCATCCCACAGCACGATGCAGTCTTCCAGCGGCTCTGCTATGCAAGTGTAGAACTCGCCGTGATCGCGCACCGCACCGGCCTGTTCGACCCGGCCTTCCACCAGCAACGCCGCACACACGTGGCAATTGCCATTGCGGCAGCTCTGCGGGCATTCATAGCCCAGCCGCCGCGCGCCATCGAGAATCCGCTCGCCGGGCAGAATCTCAAGCACTGCTCCGGAGGGCTGCAAGGTTACGCGCATCAATCTATTCCTAACTGATTCCATATGTCATCGATCCGCTTGGTCACGGCTTCATCCTTGACGATCACCCGACCCCACTCGCGAGTGGTTTCGCCGGGCCATTTGTGCGTGGCATCGAGCCCCATCTTCGACCCCAGGCCGGAGACCGGCGAGGCGAAGTCGAGGTAATCGATCGGCGTGTTCTCGATCATCACCGTGTCGCGCTTGGGGTCCATGCGCGTGGTGATGGCCCAGACCACGTCGTTCCAGTCTCGCGCGTTGATATCGTCATCACAGACGATAACGAACTTGGTGTACATGAACTGTCGCAGAAACGACCAGACACCGAGCATTACCCGCTTGGCGTGGCCCGGATACGACTTCTTCATCGTCACGATGGCCATGCGGTACGAGCAGCCTTCGGGCGGCAGGTAGAAATCGGTGATTTCCGGGAACTGCTTCTGCAGGATCGGCACGAACACTTCGTTCAGCGCCACACCGAGAATCGCCGGCTCATCCGGTGGACGGCCAGTATAGGTGCTGTGGTAGATCGGTTTGATCCGATGGGTGATGCGTTCGACGGTGAACACCGGGAAGCTGTCGACTTCGTTGTAGTAACCGGTGTGGTCGCCGTAAGGGCCTTCGTCGGCCATCTCGCCGGGATGAATCACGCCTTCGAGGATGATCTCGGCGGTGGCCGGCACTTGCAGGTCGTTGCCACGGCACTTCACCAGTTCGGTGCGGTTGCCGCGCAGCAGACCGGCAAACGCGTATTCGGAAAGGCTGTCGGGCACCGGCGTCACGGCGCCGAGAATGGTCGCCGGGTCAGCGCCCAACGCCACGGACACCGGGAACGGCTTGCCCGGGTGCTTTTCGCACCATTCGCGGTAATCCAGCGCGCCGCCACGGTGGCTGAGCCAACGCATGATCACCTTGTTACGGCCGATCACTTGCTGACGGTAGATGCCGAGGTTCTGCCGATCCTTGTTCGGACCTTTGGTGACGGTCAGGCCCCAGGTGATCAGCGGGCCGACGTCGCCGGGCCAGCAGGTCTGCACCGGCAACATGGCCAGATCGACGTCGTCGCCCTCGATCACCACTTCCTGGCACACCGCGTCTTTGACGACTTTCGGCGCCATGGAAATGATCTTGCGGAAGATCGGCAGTTTCGACCAAGCGTCTTTCAAGCCCTTCGGCGGCTCGGGTTCCTTGAGGAACGCCAGCAGTTTGCCGATTTCGCGCAGCTCGCTGACCGCCTCGGCCCCCATGCCCATGGCCACCCGCTCGGGAGTACCGAACAGGTTGCCGAGCACCGGAATGTCATAGCCGGTGGGGTTTTCGAACAGCAGCGCCGGGCCTTTGGCCCGCAGCGTGCGATCACACACCTCGGTCATCTCCAGCACTGGAGAGACAGGGATCTGGATGCGTTTCAACTCTCCGCGCTGCTCAAGCTGCTGCACGAAATCCCGAAGATCCTTGAATTTCATTGATGTTGGCACCCGTAAAATAGGCGTACATCCTACCTGCTCTGACGCCCGAACAGCAGCCTGTCAGCGCATGCCAGCGATCAATTGTGCGCCGTACCCACCAGCACCGGCGCAAACAACGGGCTCAAACGCGCACTGCCGACGTCGGACAAATGGTCTTCGTCCTTGTACTGCGAATGGCCGTTGACCTCGATGCTGCAGACCTTGTCGGCACACATCAGCGGCGTCGGGTCGATGACATGCACGCCCGGGTCGGCGGCGCTCATCGAATCAAACAGCGAACTGAGGAAATGCTGACGCGCCAGGTGCTCTTCGAGCGGACGCCCCAAACCCTCGGCCGAACGCCCGACGCGAGCCAGGCTGGTCAAGCGGCCAATGGCGCCCTTGCGTTGCAGCGGCACTTCCTTGAACAGCCAGACCTGCGCGCCCGCCGCCCGAATCGCCGCCACACGGGCTTCGATCGCGGCAGCCATGCGTGCTTCCGATTGCGCAATGTTGTCGTGGGAGTTGAGCAGCACTTTTTTATCGCCGTCCTCACGCCCGTAAACGTAGAGACTCCAGTTGGACGCCAGCACCACATCCTTGATCTGCAAGCGACGCACCTGCTCCATGGTCTGTTCGTTGAAATCCCTGCAGCGCTCGCGCGGGTCATCGCTGAGGATCGGCGGGCAGGCGCTCATGCTGTAGAGCCATACCGGCCGGCCTTCGCGAGCGGCGTTGGTTTTGATCGCCGGCAACAGCGCGGCGGCGTGACTGTCGCCCCAGACCAACTGGGTCGCGGGCACGCTCTGGTTGTCGCCAACCAGACACGCCTTGTCGAACTTCTTGTCCGACGTCACCAGCATGCATTTCATCTGCCCGGCGCGCCATTCACGCGCCTGCGCATATTCCAGCGCTTTGCCGGTCAGGCGTTGCGGAAAACCATCGGAGGAGCGCACCACTGAACCGGTGACGGCCAACGCCGCCATGGCCAGCAAACCGCCGACCAGCACCGGTTTGCGCCCGGCCAGCAGACGCTTCTCACGGAACGGCAATTCGACGAAACGCCAGCTCAACCACGCCAGGCCCAGCGCCAGGAGAATCCAGCCGGCCGCTTCCCACGGTTGAATACCGTCGATGGAAATGGCGTTGGCGTAGACAAAAACCGGCCAGTGCCACAGGTAAAAGGAATAGGACAGCAAACCGATCCAGACGAATACCCGCGCGCTCAACAGGCGCCCGGCGATGGTCGAACCGTGCGCGCCGGACCAGATCAGCGCGGTCGCGCCCAGCACCGGGAGCAACGCTGCCCAGCCCGGAAACACGGTGCCGCGATCAAAGGTGAACACCGCCACCAGCACCGCGACCAACCCGGCAACTCCGACAAACTGATAGAGCCACGGCCGAATTGGCTGTTTTGGCGCCGGGACCACGGCGAGCATTGCACCGCAGAGCAATTCCCAGGCACGGGTCGGCAACGAGAAAAACGCGAAGTCGGGTTTGCGCTCGATGTAAGCGATGTTCAAACCGAACGACACCAACAACACCGCAAACAGCATCCAGCGCCAATGCCGGACATACCGCATCAACAACACCATCAGCAGCGGGAAGAAGATGTAGTACTGCTCTTCAACGGCCAGCGACCAGGTGTGCAGCAACGGTTTCAGATCCGAAGCCGGTTGAAAGTAACCGTCTTCGCGCATGAACAGAATGTTGGAAATGAACAGCGCCTGATACCGCACCGTCCTGCCCAGTTCGGAGAAGTCCTTGGCGGTCAGCAACAGCCAGCCCAGCGCCAACGTCGCCAGCAGCACCACGCTCAGCGCTGGAATGATCCGCCGTGCGCGACGCGCCCAGAAGTCGACGAAGCTGAACCGTTGCGCGCTGATCTCGCGGAACAGGATGCTGGTGATGAGGAATCCGGAAATGACGAAGAACACGTCAACCCCGACAAAACCGCCGCTGAACGTGCTGAAACCGAAGTGAAACAGCACCACCGGAATAACCGCCAGGGCGCGCAAGCCGTCAATATCGCGGCGATTGCCAAAAGTGTGCATAACGTCCCTTGTCGTTCCCGATACAAATCAGATTGAAATTGCTTTGAAACGGGAACGACCGGACCTCGCGCAACACATCACTGATCCCCCGCAAACTGTCTGCAGGGCAATAAATACGCGGTTGGCGGGGTGGTGGCACCCGATTAATGGGCGCCAGTTTACAGCACAGTAATTTTCAATCCAGATACAAAATCGTCGACATAAAAAAAGAGCGCCCGTTGCGGGGCGCTCTTTTTTGCAGCGAGCTGCGTGTTACTTGCGCTTCATCGACAAGAAGAACTCGTCGTTGGTCTTGGTCGTCTTCAACTTGTCGACCAGGAACTCGATGGCAGCGATTTCGTCCATCGGGTGCAGCAGCTTGCGCAGGATCCACATACGCTGGAGTTCGTCGTCGGCCGTCAGCAACTCTTCGCGGCGGGTGCCGGAGCGGTTGATGTTGATAGCCGGGAACACGCGTTTTTCAGCGATGCGGCGATCCAGAGGCAGTTCCATGTTGCCCGTGCCTTTGAATTCCTCGTAGATCACTTCGTCCATTTTCGAGCCGGTTTCAACCAGCGCGGTGGCGATAATGGTCAGCGAGCCGCCTTCTTCGATGTTCCGCGCGGCGCCGAAGAAACGTTTCGGTTTCTCCAGGGCGTGGGCATCGACACCACCGGTGAGCACTTTGCCGGAGCTCGGGATCACGGTGTTGTAGGCGCGAGCCAGACGGGTGATGGAGTCGAGCAGGATCACCACGTCTTTCTTGTGTTCGACCAGGCGCTTGGCCTTCTCGATCACCATTTCAGCAACCTGCACGTGGCGGGTTGGCGGCTCATCGAACGTCGAGGCAACCACTTCGCCGCGCACGGTGCGCTGCATTTCGGTTACTTCTTCCGGGCGTTCATCGATCAGCAGCACGATCAGGTGAACTTCAGGGTTGTTACGCGCGATGTTTGCGGCAATGTTCTGCAGCATGATCGTTTTACCGGCTTTGGGCGGTGCAACGATCAGACCGCGCTGGCCTTTGCCGATCGGGGCGCACAGGTCGATGACACGACCGGTCAAGTCTTCGGTGGAACCGTTGCCGGCTTCCATCTTCATGCGCACGGTCGGGAACAGCGGGGTCAGGTTCTCGAAGAGAATCTTGTTTTTCGCGTTCTCGGGACGGTCGTAGTTGATCGTGTCAACTTTGAGCAGCGCGAAATAACGCTCGCCTTCCTTTGGAGGGCGGATCTTGCCAACGATGGTGTCACCGGTGCGCAAGTTGAAGCGACGGATCTGGCTCGGCGAGACGTAGATATCGTCTGGGCCGGCGAGATAGGAAGCGTCAGCAGAGCGGAGGAAGCCGAAGCCGTCCTGGAGAATCTCCAGCACGCCATCACCGGAGATTTCCTCGCCGCTTTTCGCGTGCTTTTTGAGCAGGGAGAAAATCACGTCCTGCTTGCGCGAACGGGCCATATTTTCTATGCCCATCTGTTCGGCCAATTCGAGCAGTTCGGTAATCGGCTTTTGCTTGAGTTCAGTCAGATTCATATAGGAATGACGTAATCATTTATGGAGGGGGGGGAAATTAAGCTTTTGGCTTAATGAGGCCGCGCCGCAGAGAAGGCGACAGGATCGCGTACTTATTCGAAAAGGAGTGCGTCGGCGACGGCTAGCAGGGGGCAGTGGAGAAACCAGTGCGGGGCCGAATGTACCACCTGAGTTTCGGAGCGTCTAGCCCTGAATATGCAAAAAGCCCCGCAATATGCGGGGCTTTTCATACAACGTCGCCGACTCAGATGTTGGCGTCGAGGAATGCAGCCAATTGCGACTTGGACAGCGCGCCAACCTTGGTCGCTTCCACGTTGCCGTTCTTGAACAGCATCAGGGTAGGAATGCCACGAACGCCGTGCTTGGCCGGGGTTTCCTGGTTTTCGTCGATGTTCAGTTTGGCAACGGTCAGTTTGCCTTTGTAGGTTTCAGCAATTTCGTCCAGAACAGGAGCGATCATTTTGCAAGGGCCGCACCATTCAGCCCAGTAGTCGACCAGTACAGCGCCTTCGGCCTTGAGTACATCGGCCTCGAAGCTAGCGTCGCTAACGTGTTTGATAAGATCGCTGCTCATGGAAGTCTCCAGGTTGTAAGCAAAAAAACGTGGCCCATCATAGCCGCCCTTCCCCCGTTCAGGAAGCCGCAGATGATTGACTCTCGCTATGGTGGCGCATGAGTTTGGGTATAGCTCAATTCGCGCACCGGCGGGACTCGCATTGTAAAAATGCACTATCGCAGTGCACGAACCGCTGATTTATCCGGCGTTGATTATCCCGATAAACCCCTGCGCCGCCGCACCTGAGGCGCCGAAACGGATCTTGGCATGGCCCGTGCTCTATCGAATCGCATTAGCCTTCAAGCCGATTCGGAGTTTCCCATGACCCAGCGTTACCGCGCCCTCCTCGCCGCCCTGTTTGCCAGCCTGTTGCTGACCCAGGCACCCGCCCACGCCGACAGCCTCGAAGACGTGGTCAAACGCGGCACGCTCAAAGTCGCCGTGCCGCAGGACTTCCCGCCGTTCGGCTCGGTCGGCCCGGACATGAAACCGCGCGGCCTCGATATCGACACCGCCAAACTGCTGGCCGACCAGCTCAAAGTCAAACTCGAACTGACCCCGGTAAACAGCACCAACCGCATTCCATTCCTGACCACCGGCAAGGTCGATCTGGTGATCTCCAGCCTCGGTAAAAACCCTGAGCGCGAGAAAGTCATCGATTTCTCCAGCGCCTACGCGCCGTTCTACCTCGCCGTGTTCGGCCCGCCAGACGCCGACATCAAAAGCCTCGACGACCTCAAGGGCAAAACCATCAGCGTCACCCGTGGCGCCATCGAAGACATCGAACTGAGCAAAGTCGCCCCCGAAGGCGTGACCATCAAGCGCTTCGAGGACAACAATTCGACCATCGCCGCCTACCTCGCCGGCCAGGTTGACCTGATCGCCAGCGGCAACGTGGTGATGGTCGCGATCAGCGAGAAAAACCCGAAACGCGTGCCGGCGCTGAAAGTGAAGCTCAAGGATTCGCCGGTCTACGTGGGCGTGAACAAGAACGAGCCGGCGCTGCTGGACAAGGTCAACCAGATCCTGGCCACCGCCAAGACCGACGGTTCGCTGGAAAAGAACGCCATGACCTGGCTCAAAGAGCCGCTGCCGGCCGATCTCTGATCACCCGCCGGGAGAAGCAACATGGCTTATCAGTTTGATTTTCTGCCGGTGGTGCAAAACACCGATCTATTGCTGCGCGGTGCGCTGTTCACCCTGGAACTGACGGCCATCGGCGCTGTGCTCGGGGTCAGCCTGGGGATCGTCGGCGCGCTGGTGCGGGCGTGGAATATTCGGCCGTTCTCGGCCATTTTCGGCGTGTATGTCGAGTTGATTCGCAACACGCCGTTCTTGGTGCAGCTGTTTTTCATTTTCTTCGGTTTGCCCTCGCTGGGCCTGCAGATTTCCGAATGGCAGGCGGCGGTGCTGGCGATGGTGATCAACCTCGGCGCCTATTCGACCGAGATCATTCGCGCCGGCATTCAGGCGATTCCGCGCGGGCAACTGGAAGCCGCCGCCGCACTGGCGATGACCCGTTTCGAAGCGTTTCGCCATGTGGTTTTGCTGCCGGCGCTGGGTAAGGTCTGGCCGGCGCTAAGCAGCCAGATCATCATCGTCATGCTCGGCTCGGCGGTGTGTTCGCAGATCGCCACCGAAGAGTTGAGCTTCGCCGCCAACTTCATTCAGTCGCGCAACTTCCGCGCCTTCGAAACCTACGCCCTGACCACCCTGGTTTACCTGTGCATGGCGCTGATGATCCGCCAATTGCTGAACTGGATCGGTCGACGCTACATCGCAAGGAGCGGCCAATGAGTGATTTCACCCTTTGGGACATCGTCCGCAACCTGCTGACCGGCCTGCAATGGACGGTGGCGCTGTCGCTGGTGGCGTTTATCGGCGGTGGCGTGATCGGTTTGCTGGTGATGGTCATGCGCATTTCCAAGAAGACCTTCCCGCGCAGTTTCGCCCGCACTTACATCGAACTGTTTCAGGGCACGCCGCTGTTGATGCAGCTGTTCCTGGTGTTCTTCGGCGTGGCGCTGGCCGGCGTGGAGATTTCGCCGTGGATGGCGGCGGCGGTGGCGTTGACGCTGTTTACCAGCGCGTACCTCGCGGAGATCTGGCGCGGTTGCGTCGAATCGATCCCCCACGGCCAGTGGGAAGCTTCGTCGAGTCTGGCGCTCAATCCGCTGGAGCAATTGCGCTACGTGATCCTGCCGCAAGCCTTGCGCATTGCGGTGGCGCCGACCGTGGGGTTTTCGGTGCAAGTGGTCAAAGGCACCGCTGTCACCTCGATCATCGGTTTCACCGAACTGACCAAAACCGGCGGCATGTTGGCCAACGCCACGTTCGAGCCATTCATGGTCTACGGCCTCGTCGCGCTTGGTTACTTTTTGCTCTGTTATCCCTTGTCCCTCAGTGCGCGCTACCTGGAAAGGAGACTGCATGCCCCTGCTTAGAATTTCCGCCCTGCATAAATATTACGGCGATCACCATGTGCTCAAAGGCATCGACCTCAGCGTCGAGGAAGGCCAGGTGGTGGCGATTATCGGCCGCAGCGGCTCGGGCAAATCGACGTTATTGCGCACGCTGAACGGTCTGGAATCGATCAATGACGGCGTCATCGAAGTCGACGGCGAATACCTCGATGCCGCCCGCGCCGATCTGCGCAGCTTGCGGCAGAAGGTCGGCATGGTGTTTCAGCAGTTCAACCTGTTCCCGCACCTGACCGTGGGCGAAAACGTGATGCTCGCGCCGCAAGTGGTGCAAAAAATGCCGAAGAAGATTGCCTCGGACCTGGCCCGGCAGATGCTTGAGCGGGTCGGTTTGGGCGAGAAATTTGATGCGTTCCCGGACCGCTTGTCCGGCGGCCAGCAGCAGCGCGTGGCGATTGCCCGGGCGCTGGCGATGTCACCGAAGGTGTTGCTGTGCGATGAAATCACCTCGGCGCTGGATCCGGAGCTGGTCAATGAGGTGCTGAGCGTGGTCCGGCAATTGGCCAGGGAAGGCATGACGCTGATCATGGTCACCCACGAAATGCGCTTCGCCCGCGAGGTTGGGGACAAGTTGGTGTTCATGCATCAGGGCAAGGTGCACGAGGTCGGCGCGCCGAAAGATTTGTTCGCGCGGCCGCAGACGGCGGAGTTGGCGAATTTTATCGGGACCGTTGAGGCCGCCGGTTAGGCTTTTGTGGCGAGGGGGCTTGCCCCCGTTGGGCTACGAAGTAGCCCCAAAACCTTTCACATCAATTGCGGATAGACCGCGCATGCAGGTTTTACGACTGCTGCGCAGCCGAACGGGGGCAAGCCCCCTCGCCACAGGGGTGCTCTGGATCAAGGCTTTGCGCCGTACGCGTTGGCGCGAGCGTTTGATCGTGGCACGATGTCGAGGTTATCGACCGAGACCCCCAGACCATGCCGCAATCCCAAGCCAAGAATCTGTCCCTGATCGCCGCAATCGACCTGGGCTCCAACAGCTTTCACATGGTCGTGGCCAAGGCCCAGAACGGCGAAATCCGCATTCTTGAGCGCCTCGGCGAAAAGGTCCAATTGGCCGCCGGCATCGACGATGAGCGCCAGCTCAACGAAGAATCGATGCAGCGCGGGCTCGATTGCCTCAAGCGCTTCGCCCAACTGATCAACGGTATGCCGCTGGGCGCCGTGCGCATCGTCGGCACCAACGCCCTGCGCGAAGCCCGCAACCGTGGTGAATTCATCCGCCGCGCCGAAGAAATTCTCGGCCACCCGGTGGAAGTCATCTCTGGCCGTGAAGAAGCACGCCTGATCTACCTCGGCGTCTCGCACACCCTCGCCGACACTCCGGGCAAACGCCTGGTCGCCGACATCGGCGGCGGCAGTACCGAATTCATCATCGGCCAACGCTTCGAGCCATTGCTGCGCGAAAGCCTGCAAATGGGTTGCGTCAGTTATACCCAGCGCTATTTCAAAGACGGCAAGGTCACCCCGGCCCGCTACGCCCAGGCTTACACGGCGGCGCGGCTGGAGATCATGAGCATCGAGCACGCTTTGCATCGTCTGACCTGGGATGAAGCCATCGGCTCCTCGGGCACCATCCGCGCCATCGGCCTGGCGCTGAAGGCCGGCGGCCACGGCAGCGGCGAAGTGAATGCCGAAGGCCTGGCCTGGCTCAAGCGCAAGATGTTCAAACTCGGTGACGCCGAGAAAATCGATTTCGAAGGCATCAAGCCTGACCGCCGCGCGATTTTCCCGGCCGGTCTGGCGATTCTCGAAGCGATTTTCGATGCGCTCGAACTGCAACGCATGGATCACTGCGAAGGCGCGCTGCGTGAAGGCGTGCTCTACGACTTGCTGGGCCGTCATCATCACGAAGACGTCCGCGAGCGCACGCTCAGCTCGCTGATGGAGCGTTACCACGTCGATCTGGAACAAGCGGCGCGGGTCGAACGCAAAGCGCTGCACGCGTTTGATCAGGTGGCCGAGGATTGGGATCTGGACGACGGCGTCTGGCGCGAGTTGCTCGGCTGGGCCGCCAAGGTGCATGAAGTGGGTCTGGACATCGCCCACTATCACTATCACAAGCACGGCGCCTACCTGATCGAGCACTCGGACCTCGCCGGTTTCTCCCGCGAAGACCAATTGATGCTCGCGCTGCTGGTGCGCGGTCATCGGCGGAACATTCCCAAGGACAAGTTTGCCGACTTCGGCAAGGACGGCATCAAGCTGATCCGCCTGTGCGCGCTGCTGCGGTTTGCGATCCTGTTCCACCACATCCGTGGCACCCAGGAAATGCCGCAAGTCACCCTGCGCGCCAACGGCGACAGCCTTGACGTGCTGTTCCCGGCCAATTGGCTGGACGAAAACCAGCTGACCCAGGCCGACTTCGCCCTCGAAGCGGAATGGCTGACGCGCGTGGGCTTCACGCTCAACGTCCGCTAATCCCCGGTAAAAACTTACCGAACACCATCCTGTAGGAGCACAGCTTGCTGGCGAAGGCGATCTCACTGACGCCTTCGCCAGCAAGCTGTGCTCCTACAGGGGGCGGTGGTGGAACAAAAAAAAATGGCGATCCCGAGGGATCGCCATTTTTTATGCCGCGCGAACCTTAACGCACGGCCAGAATCGGGCTGCCGAGGCGTTCCAGCAGGGTTGCCTGGGCGCTGCGGGGGTTCTGGTTGCCGGTCGGGGTGTTGCGGATGTAGCGACCGTCCGACTGCAGACTCCAACTGTGGGTGTTGTCAGTCAGGTAAAGCTCCAGCTCTTTCTTGACGCGCATGATCAGCTTCTTGCCTTCCACCGGGAAGCAAGTCTCGACGCGCTTGTCGAGGTTGCGCTCCATCCAGTCGGCGCTGGAGAGGAACATCTGCTCTTCGCCGCCATTGAGGAAGTAGAACACCCGCGTGTGCTCAAGGAAGCGGCCGATGATCGAGCGCACATGGATGTTGTGCGAAACCCCGGCAATCCCCGGACGCAGGCAGCACATGCCGCGCACCACCAGATCGATACGCACGCCGGACTGGCTGGCCTTGTACAACGCGCGGATGACTTTCGGGTCAGTCAGCGAGTTGAACTTGGCAATGATGTGCGCCGGTTTGCCGTCGAGGGCGAACTGGGTTTCGCGGGCAATCATGTCGAGCATGCCCTTCTTCAGCGTGAACGGCGCGTGCAGCAGCTTCTTCATGCGCAGCGTCTTGCCCATGCCGATCAACTGGCTGAACAGTTTGCCGACGTCTTCGCACAAAGCGTCGTCGGACGTCAGCAAGCTGTAGTCGGTGTACAAACGGGCGTTGGCCGCGTGGTAGTTACCGGTGCCCAAGTGCGCGTAACGAACAATTTCGCCAGCCTCGCGGCGCAGGATCAGCATCATCTTGGCGTGGGTCTTGAAGCCGACCACGCCGTAAATCACCACCGCACCGGCCGCTTGCAGACGGCTGGCCAGTTGCAGGTTGGACTCTTCGTCGAACCGCGCACGCAACTCGATCACCGCCGTGACTTCCTTGCCGTTTCTCGCCGCATCGACCAGCGCATCGACGATTTCCGAGTTGGCACCCGAGCGGTACAAGGTCTGGCGAACCGCCAACACGTGCGGGTCTTTCGCCGCTTGGCGCAGCAGGTCGACCACTGGCGTAAACGACTCGAACGGGTGCAGCAGCAGAATGTCCTGCTTGCTGATCACGCTGAAAATGTTCTCGCTGTTCTGCAGCAGTTTCGGAATCTGCGGCGTGAACGGCAGATATTGCAGCGCGCGCTGGCTGTCGAGGCCAGTGATGCTGAACAAGCGGGTCAGGTTGACCGGACCGTTGACCTGATACAGCTCGGTCTCGTGCAGGTTGAACTGCTTGAGCAGGTAATCGGACAAGTGTTTCGGGCAGGTATCGGCCACTTCCAAACGCACCGCATCACCGTAACGACGCGAGAACAGCTCGCCGCGCAGCGCACGGGCCAAGTCTTCGACGTCTTCGGTATCGACCGCCAGATCGGCGTTTCGGGTCAGGCGGAACTGGTAGCAGCCCTTGACCTTCATGCCCTGGAACAGGTCATCGGCGTGCGCGTGGATCATCGACGACAGGAACACATAGTTGTCGCCCGAACCGCCAACCTCTTCCGGCACTTTGATCACGCGCGGCAGCAGACGCGGCGCCGGGATGATCGCCAGGCCGGAGTCGCGACCGAAGGCGTCGATGCCTTCGAGCTCGACGATGAAGTTCAGGCTCTTGTTCACCAGCAACGGGAACGGGTGCGTCGGGTCGAGGCCGATCGGGGTGATGATCGGCGCGATTTCGTCACGGAAGTAACGACGCACCCAGGTTTTGATCTTGGTGGTCCAGTGCCGACGACGGATGAAGCGGACCTGATGTTTCTCCAGTTCCGGCAACAGAATGTCGTTGAGGATCGCGTATTGGCGATCGACGTGGCCGTGCACCAGTTCGCTGATCCGTGCCAGCGCCTGATGCGGCTGCAAGCCATCGGCGCCCGCCTGTTCGCGGGCGAAGGTGATCTGCTTCTTCAGGCCGGCGACGCGAATCTCGAAGAACTCGTCGAGGTTGCTGGAGAAAATCAGCAGAAACTTCAGCCGCTCGAGCAACGGGTAGGACTCATCCAGCGCCTGTTCCAGCACGCGAATGTTGAACTGCAGTTGCGAAAGCTCGCGATGGATGTACAGGCTGCTGTCATCCAGGCCGGGAATGGCAATCGCCGGGGCGGCATGCGCCTCGTTTGGCACCGCGGGCGCAGAGGGCTCCAGCTCCGGTGGGGTTTCGGCGATTTGCTCGACCACGGGTTGAGCCTCTTTTACAGCAACTTCAGTGAGTCCTTCGGTATTCATGGAATGTTCCTGGGAGGGCTATTTTTGCTCTCGTAACAATTGAGCAGCGCGCACGGCAAAATAAGTCAGGATGCCATCTGCGCCTGCACGTTTAAAAGCGGTCAGGGATTCGAGAATAACCCCTTCGCTCAACCAGCCATTCTGGATTGCCGCCATGTGCATGGCGTATTCGCCGCTGACCTGGTAGACAAACGTCGGCACTTTGAATTCTTCTTTGACCCGGTAAAGGATGTCCAGATACGGCATGCCTGGCTTGACCATGACCATGTCCGCGCCTTCTGACAAGTCCGCCGCCACTTCGTGCAGGGCTTCGTTGCTGTTGGCCGGGTCCATTTGGTAGGACGCCTTGTTCGCTTTGCCGAGGTTCAGCGCCGAACCCACCGCATCGCGGAATGGGCCGTAATAGGCGCTGGCGTACTTCGCCGAGTAAGCCATGATCCGCACATTGACGTGATCGGCCAGCTCCAGCGCTTCGCGGATTGCCTGGATGCGACCGTCCATCATGTCCGACGGCGCGACGACTTGCGCGCCGGCAGCGGCGTGGGACAAGGCCTGCTTGACCAGCGCATCGACGGTGATGTCGTTCTGCACGTAGCCTTCTTCGTCGAGAATGCCGTCCTGGCCGTGCGTGGTGAACGGGTCCAGCGCCACGTCGGTAATCACTCCCAGTTCCGGGAAGCGCTCACGCAGGGCGCGGGTGGCGCGCTGGGCGATGCCGTCCGGGTTCCAGGCTTCGGCGGCGTCCAGCGATTTCAGTTCTGCCGGGGTCACCGGGAACAGCGCCAGCGCCGGGATCCCCAATTCGACCCATTTGGCCGCTTCTTCGAGCAACAGATCGATGGTCAGACGTTCAACGCCGGGCATCGAGGCGACTGCTTCGCGACGGTTTTCACCGTCCAGCACGAACACCGGCAGGATCAGGTCATCGACGCTCAATACGTTTTCACGCACCAGTCGACGCGAGAAATCATCACGACGGTTGCGACGCAGGCGGGTTGCAGGAAACAAGCGATTGGCGGGGGTAAAGCTCACGGCAGACTCCTGAGCCCGCGCTGGCAGGCGAGCGTGACAGTTATAAGCGGCCATTATGACGAACAGATGACAGTTGTGCTCAGCCCTGTGACGCGTAGCCGCATTCCATTGTCCGTGTAGGAATTGTTCACGTCGAGACACATTTGGACACTTTCCTCAATGTGTCTGAAGGGTTAGGCTGCGCGTTCATTTCGCCAGCACCCAGACAATGCTCCAACAATTTCTGCATGACTTCGGCTACTTTGCCCTTTTTCTCGGCACGTTCTTCGAAGGCGAAACCATCCTGGTGCTCGCGGGCTTCCTCGCGTTTCGCGGATACATGGACATCAACCTTGTGGTTGTCGTGGCGTTCTGCGGCAGTTATGCCGGCGATCAGCTGTGGTACTTCCTGGGGCGCAAGCACGGGCGCAAATTGCTTGCGCGCAAACCGCGCTGGCAATTGATGGGCGACCGCGCGCTGGAACACATCCGCCGCCACCCGGACATCTGGGTGCTGAGCTTCCGGTTTGTCTATGGTTTGCGCACGGTGATGCCGGTGGCGATCGGCCTGTCGGGTTATCCGCCGGGACGTTATCTGCTGCTGAACGGGATTGGCGCGGCGATCTGGGCCAGTGCCCTCGCTGCCGCGGCTTATCACTTTGGCGCGGTGCTTGAGGGCATGCTCGGCAGCGTCAAGAAGTACGAACTGTGGGTGCTCGGCGCGCTGCTGGTGCTGGGCCTGGGCCTGTGGATCCGTCGGCGCTTCAAGAATGCTCGTCTGGCGAAGAAGATCTACGCCGACGAGCAAGCGCTGAAAGCCGAACAGGCGCGGATCGAAGAAACTAAGACGCCAGCCGAGTGAAGCGGTTTCTGCAGCAGTAGAGACCGATTGCGCTGAGCAGACTGTAGCTGAGCAGCGCGACCCAACCCACCGCGCTGGCCGGCCACAGCCCGACCAGCGGCGCCAGCCACACCAGCGGCACGTTCAATGCCAGGCGCAACAGCTCCAGTTTCCACGCCCACGGGCGATTCTCCAGGGCCACGCCCAACGTAAACAGCCCCAGCGCCACGGCACTCCAGCCGAGCACCAGCGCGGCGGTCGGCAGGCTCGGTTCCAGGTTCATCAAATAGCTGCCCAACGCGATGTAGACGCAAAACTGCAGCGCCACGTAGATTTGCTGGCGCGCGTCCAGCGGCACTTCAAATTTGCGGAACTGGCTCAGGTCGGGTTTGCTCATCGGGTACTTCGCGGCGACGTCGGCCGGGCGCCAACCGGTGCGCATGAACCAGATGCGCAGCTTGTCCCACTTGCTCTCCGCGCGTTTCGCGTCCTCCCACAACTGCGCATAAAACTGCACGTTGGCCCACAGCGGATTCCAGCTCGCCAGCGGCGTGGTCACACCGAAAATCACCGGTTCGTTATCGTCCTCTTCCTGGAACGAGGCAAATAGACGGTCCCAAATAATGAACACCCCGCCGTAGTTGCGATCCATGTAGAGAGCGTTCTGTGCATGGTGGGCCCGATGATTGGATGGCGTGACGAAGAACCACTCGAACCAGCCGAGCTTGGGAATGTGTTTTGTGTGCACCCAGAATTGGTACAGCAGGTTCAGCGCTGCAACGCTGACGAACACCAGCAGCGGCACGCCAAGCACGGCCATCGGCAAGTAGAAGATCCAGCTCAGGAGAAATCCGGTGCTGGTCTGGCGCAGGGCGGTGGAGAGGTTGTAGTCCTCGCTCTGATGATGCACCGAGTGCGCGGCCCAGAGGATGTTGCGCTCGTGGCCCATGCGGTGCAGCCAGTAGTAGCAGAAGTCGTACAGGACAAAGGCAAACAGCCAGACCCAAACGCTGTCGCCGTCGAGTTTGAACAGGGCCAGATGCTCGAGCGCAAAAGCATACGTCAGCAGCCCCACGCCTTTGGTCAGCAGGCCGGTAGTGGTCGACAACACGCCGGTGCTGATGCTGTTGATCGCATCGGCGAGACGATAATTGCGCGTGCCGCGCCAACGGTCGGCCAGCAGTTCGACGGCAATCAGCACAAAGAAAAACGGCACCGCGTACAGAATGAAGTTCATGACGTGCCCTGAACGGAATCCGGATCACAGATCCTAGGTGTAGCCGCGAATTAACCCTATGGCAACGAGTGACAAATTAGTGGACATTTAACGCCATGAATCTGGAGAAAAGCCCATGAGCAAAAAAATTGCAGTGATCCTTTCCGGCTGTGGCGTATACGACGGCGCCGAGGTCCACGAAAGCGTGATCACCCTGCTGCGCCTCGACCAGCGCGGCGCGCAGGTGCAGTGCTTTGCGCCGAACATCGCGCAACTGCATGTGATCAACCACCTGACCGGCGAGGAGATGCCGGAGTCGCGCAACGTGCTGGTGGAGTCGGCGCGCATCGCTCGCGGCAACGTCAAGGACCTGCGCGAGGCCAGCGTCGAGGACTTCGATGCGTTGATCGTGCCCGGCGGTTTTGGCGCGGCGAAAAACCTCTCGAACTTCGCTGTCGAAGGCGCAGCCTGCACGGTGCAACCTGAAGTGCTGGCGTTGGCCGAGGCCTTCGCCGAAGCGAGTAAACCGGTGGGTCTGATCTGCATTTCGCCAGCGCTGGCAGCGAAGATCTACGGGCCGGGCGTGACGTGCACGATTGGCAATGACGAGGAAACAGCGGCGGCGATGAACAAGATGGGCGCCACGCACACTGAGTGTGCGGTGGGCGATATCGTCGAGGACAAGGCGCGCCGGTTGGTCAGTACACCGGCGTACATGCTCGGCCAGTCGATCAGCGAAGTGGCGACGGGGATCAACAAACTGGTCGACCGCGTGCTCGAACTGACCCACGAAAACGACGCCTGACCCCGTTCAACTGTGGGAGCGAGCTTGCTCGCGATAGCGGACTTTCAGGCAACATTATGTCGACTGATGCGACGCCATCGCGAGCAAGCTCGCTCCCACAGGGTTCTCGGTATGGATCAGGGTTTGCGGGTCAAGCGGGTGAGGATCCGGTCCAGCGCATTGGCGAACGCTTGTTTCTCGCGCTCACCAAACGGCGCCGGGCCGCCGCTCATCTGGCCTTGTTCGCGCAAGTCGGTGAACAAATTGCGCACCGCCAGCCGGTCGCCCATGTTCTGCGCGTCAAACTCCTTGCCGCGCGGGTCGAGCGCCGAAACGCCCTTCTTCACCAGCCGGTCCGCCAACGGCACATCGCTGCAAATCACCAGCTCACCGGGCACCGCGTGCTCCACCAGGTAATCGTCGGCCGCGTCCGGGCCGCTGGGCACCACAATCAGTTTCACCAGCGCCAGAGCCGGCTTGATCTGCGGCTGACCGGCGACCATCACCACTTCGAACTGGCGCTTCAAAGCGAACTTCACCACCAGATCCTTGGCCGCCCGAGGGCAAGCGTCGGCATCGATCCAGACACGCATTGTGTTTCTCCTGTTAAAAGCATCGCGGGCAAGCCTTGCTCCCACAAATTACACACGAACCTGTAGGAGCGAGGCTTGCCCGCGAACATGAGCGCAGCGAATGCCTTCAGGAAACCGGCACCCGCCGCTTCTCAGCCATCCGGCTGCGACCATACAACACTGCAATCGCAATAATCGCCAGCGCTTGCGCGCTCAACGAATACGCATCGGCGTGAATCCCCAGCCAATCGAAATCGAAGAACGGCACCGGTCGCGTGCCGAACACCCCGGCCTCCTGCAACGCCTTCACGCCGTGCCCGGCGAACACCACCGACAACGCGCAGAGCAACCCGGCATTGATCCCGAAAAACAACGCCAGCGGCAGTTTCGCCGAGCCGCGCAGGATCACCCACGCCAGCCCGATCAGCAACACCAGCGCCGTCGCCCCGCCCGCCAACACCGCGTCATGCCCGGCGGGACCGGCCTGCAGCCACAGGGTTTCGTAAAACAGGATCACTTCGAACAATTCGCGATACACCGAGAAAAACGCCAGGATCGCAAACCCCCAGCGCCCGCCGCCGCCAACCAGGCTGCTCTTGATGTAATCCTGCCACGCCGCCGCGTGCCGCCGATCGTGCATCCACACGCCCAGCCACAGCACCATGACGCTGGCGAACAACGCCGTGCAGCCTTCGAGCAATTCACGCTGGGCGCCGCTGACGTCAATCACATACGCCGCCAGCGACCAGGTCGCCAGACCGGCCACCAGCGCCAGTCCCCAACCAACGTTGACGCTGCGCACCGCCGACTGCTGGCCGGTATTGCGCAGGAACGCGAGGATCGCCGCCAGCACCAGAATTGCTTCCAGACCTTCGCGCAGCAGAATCAGCAGGCCGGAAATGTAGCTCAACGACCAACTCAAACCATCGCTGCCCAACAGTCCGGCGGATTCTTTCAATTTGCCTTTGGCGGCGTCCAGGCGCTGCTCGACCTGTGCGATCGGCAAGCCGTCCTGCAACGATTGCCGGTACGCCATCAGCGATTTTTCGGTGTCTTTGCGCACGTTGGCATCGACGTTATCCAGCGAACTTTCGACCAGTTCAAAGCCTTCCAGATACGCCGCCACCGACAGGTCATAGGCCTGATCGTGCTCGCCGCCACGGTAAGCAGCGATGCTTTTATCCAAGGTCGCTGCGGTGTAATCGAGCAACTGCGCCGGGCCACGCTTGACCTGCGGCGGTTGCGCCCGTTGCGCGCGGAACGTCGCCAGTGCTTGCGGGCCTTCAGCGGCGAGCACTTCGGCCGGCGTCTGCCGCGCCAGATCGGCGATGTTGTAAGTCTTCGCGGATTTCGCTGCCGCCGGATCGGCGCTGAAACCGGCAATGTAAGTCGCCAGATCCCAGCGCTGCCGGTCATCCAGTTGATCGGCGAAGGACGGCATATCCGTGCCTTCGACGCCTTGGACCAAAGTGTTGTAGATCGCGTACAGGCTCAAGCGATCCAGCCGCGCCGCATCGCGCAGATTGGCTGGCGGCGGGGTCATGCCGACGCCCGCCGGGCCATCGCCCGCGCCTGCATCGCCGTGACACACCGAACATTGCTGGGCATACAGCGGCGCGCCGCGCGTCGGATCCGGGGTGATGATCGGCGCCTGGCTGACCTCGTAGGCCACCGCCAATTTCGCCCCGAGCTGCCGCGCCTGCCGCGCAACGTCGGCGCCGTCCTGATGTGCGGCGATGGCTGCGCGCAAGTTGCTCACGCCTTTCTCCAGATCGTCGCGCTCCGGTTTGTCCGGCAAATCGGCGATCAAGCCTTGCAGCACACCGAGAAATTCCTGCTGCTCGCGGTATTCCGACTCATCGATCACCTTGCCCGCCGCGACCGTCGCCGGGTAATCGGCGCCGATGTAGTCGAGCAAATGCAGGGCTTTCGGCGCGCCCTCAGCGGTCTCGGCCGAGGCGTTGAGGCTGCAAAACGCAATAACCGGCAACACGAGCCACGCCAGCAAACGGGAAGAGGCAATCATGAATGAGTCTCAAGGGGAAATACGAAGTTACATATTGTTCACTTCGAATGCCTTTCACTCAAGCTTTGTTGGTCGCTCGGGAGGTGAGATATCAAGTGGCAGGACAACTGAGGTGACGGGGTTCGCCCCGTTTGGCGCGGCTGGGAGAGGGGTGGATAGCGGTTGCTGGACAGCAGACCGCGTCGCACCCCGGCGCGAGCAAGCTCGCTCGCCACAGGGGGTACGCGGTGATGGGGCGGGTTTTACACCACCGCTTTGCGCAACGTTGCCATGAACGCCGCGGCGCCGATGAACAGGCCGGCGAAGGTTCGGTTCATGCGTTTCTGCTGTTGCGGCGTGCGCAGCATGCGCAGCACTTTGGACGCGAGCCCGGTGTAACCGGCCATGACGATCAGGTCGACGCAGACCATGGTCACGCCGATGATCAGGTACTGCGCCAGCAGCGGCGCATGCGGATCAATGAATTGCGGCAGCACCGCGAGCATGAACACCAGCGCCTTGGGGTTGCTGATGTTGACCAGAAAACCACGGAACATCAGCGCCAACGGTTTGCCGATCTGCCGCACCGCCGCGTCGTCGCTCATGTCGCTGGGCAGCGCGCGCCATTGTTTGACCGCGAGGTAAACCAGGTACGCCACGCCGAACCATTTGATCGCATAGAACGCTGTGGCCGATGCCGTGAGCACCGCGCCGACACCGGCGCCGACAATCGCAATCTGCACCGCCAGACCGATTTGCAGTCCCAGGGCATTCCAATAGCCGCGCCAGAAACCGTAGCGCAGACCGCTGGACATCGACGCAATCGCGCCGGCACCGGGCGACAGGCTGATGACCCAGCAAGCGGCGAAAAACGCCAGCCATGTTTGAAGCCCCATTACACACCTCGACTCAGACTCGTGACAGACGTCTAAGCTAATGCTGGATTTGCCGGATGACTACCGATTTTTGCGGGATAAGCCAATGAACAGGGCGGGCGGCGCCATCGCGAGCAAGCTCGCTCCCACATTGGATCTTCAGTGAACTGCTTGTTTCTGAACAACTGAAAACCACTGTGGGAGCGAGCTTGCTCGCGATAGCGGCCTGTCAGATAACCGCAGGCCTACTTCTCAAACCCGCTTGAAGGCAACACATCCGTCCCCCGCCACCGCCGAACCGAGCGCTGGAAGAACAGGCTGTTAGGCACTTGCACCATCACGCTGCCGGTCCCGGCCGCTTCAACTTCGATCAGCGTGGTGAACAGCAGATTGATCGCCACCACCCGGCCCTTGACGCCCGGTTTGTCGAGGGTGTCCACCAACTCGACGACATCACCGATACGGAACGGGCCGACGGTGAAGATCAGAATGGCGCACAGCAGATTGGAGAGCACGCTCCACATCGCGAAGAATGCCACCGCCGCGACCGCGACGAACCCGGACAACGCGGTCCACAGCACCGTCGCCGAAACGCCGAGACGGCCGAGCACGAATATCAGCGCGCTGCCCATGATCAACCAGCGCAACACGCCACGCAGCGGCAGCAGCAATTGCGGCGGAAACGGGTAGCGCTCGCCGAGGCGCGTGAGGCAGCGGGCGACGAATCGCTGGGCGGAATAACCGGCCAGCAGAATCAACAGGATTTGCACGACGAGCCAGATCGGTTCGACCCACATTGCCGGCAGCGGCAGCGTGAAAGCCTCCATCAGGACAGCGCCTCCAGCTCCGCTTGCATGCTTTCCAGCAATTCCAGCGCTTCCATCCACGACTCTTCAAGCTCGCCTTCACGCACCTTGAGTCGGGCTTGTTCGGCCAGCAGATCGCGCAATTCGTTCTTGCGCGCCGGCTCGTAGATATCGCTGTCGCCGAGGCTGACATCGATCTTCGCCAGTTTCTCGTGCAGCTTGCCCAGCTCGGCTTCGAGCTTGTCGGCCTCGCGCTTGTGCGGCGCCAGTTGCTGACGCAACGCAGCAGCGGCCTGGCGCTGGGCTTTCTTGTCGGTCTTGTCCGGGTTGACCGGGGTGTTGCTGACCGGCGCATTCCGTTGGCGATAGTCGACCAGCCAGCGCGTGTAGTCTTCCAGATCGCCGTCGAACTCTTCGACCTTGCCGTCCGCCACCAGATAGAAATTATCGGTGGTGCTTTTGAGCAAATGACGATCGTGAGACACCACCAACACCGCGCCGCTGAATTCCTGCAGCGCCATGGTCAGCGCCAGACGCATTTCCAGGTCGAGGTGGTTGGTCGGTTCGTCGAGCAGCAACAGGTTCGGCCGGCCCCAGGCGATCAACGCCAGCGCCAGTCGAGCCTTTTCGCCACCGGAGAAGTTCAGCACCGGCTCATCAATGCGCGCGCCACGGAAGTCGAAACCGCCGAGGAAATCGCGCAAGGTCTGCTCGCGCTCGGTCGGCGCCAGGCGCTGCATGTGCAGCAACGGGCTGGCCTTGGAGTCGAGCGAATCCAGCTGATGCTGGGCAAAGTAGCCAACAACGGTGTTCTCGCCACGGGTCAGTCGGCCGGACAGCGGCTCGAGTTCACCGGCAAGGTTTTTGATCAGAGTCGATTTACCGGCGCCGTTCGGGCCGAGCAAACCGATGCGCGCGCCGGGGGTCAGCTGCAATTTGACCTTTTCCAGCACCGCGCGCTCGCCGTAACCCAGACGGGCGTCGGAGATGTCGATCAGCGGGCTGGAGATCTTGTGCGACTCGCGAAAGACGAAGTCGAACGGCGAATCGACGTGCGCGGCGGACAACTCTTCCATCCGCTCCAGCGCCTTGATCCGGCTCTGCGCCTGACGGGCCTTGGTGGCCTGGGCCTTGAAGCGGGCGATGTAGCTTTCCATGTGCGCACGTTGCGCTTGCTGCTTCTCGTAGGCCTGTTGCTGCTGGGCCAGACGCTCGGCACGCGCACGTTCGAAGGCGCTGTAGCCGCCGCGATACAAGGTGATTTTGCGTTGATCGACGTGGGCTACGTGATCGACCACGGCATCGAGGAAATCCCGGTCGTGGGAAATCAACATCAGCGTGCCGGGGTAGCTTTTCAGCCACTCTTCGAGCCAGATGATGGCGTCGAGGTCCAAGTGGTTGGTCGGTTCGTCGAGCAGCAGCAGGTCCGATGGACACATCAACGCCTGCGCCAGATTCAGACGCATCCGCCAGCCACCGGAGAAATCTCCTACCTGACGATCCATCTGATCGTTGGTGAACCCCAGACCTGCGAGCAATTTACGCGCCCGGGCATCGGCGGTGTAACCGTCGGCGCTGTCGAGTTCGGAGTGCAGGCGCGCCTGAGCGGCACCGTCATGCGCCGCTTCGGCGGCGGCGAGGTCACGTTGTACCTCGCGCAGGCGCAGGTCGCCATCGAGCACGTAGTCGACCGCGATCCGATCGAGCGTGTCGATCTCCTGGCGCATGTGGGCGATGCGCCAGTCGCCCGGCAGCAAGCAGTCACCCGAGTCGGGGTGCAGGTCGCCGAGAAGCAAGGCGAACAGGCTCGATTTGCCGGCGCCGTTGGCACCGATGAGGCCGGCTTTGTGGCCGGCGTGCAGGGTCAGCTCGGCGTCTTCTAGCAGACGTTGCGGGCCACGCTGTAAAGTCAGGTTCTGAAGTCGAATCATAATGGCGGCGGAGTCTACCAGCTTCGCTCGCAACTGGCGCGAGTAGCACTATGTCCTCTGACCTGTGGAGCTTTTCCCTGAACACTTACGCGCGTCCCGGCGTGGAAGGCCTGTGCCTGCAATGGCAGGCGGCGGGGGCAAATGTTTGCCTGCTGCTGTGCGGGTTGTGGCTGGAACAACGCGGCGTAGCCTGCACGGCGCAACGCTTGCGGCAACTTTCAGAGATCGTCGGGCCGTGGGAGGCGACGGTCGTGCAGCCGCTTCGAGCGTTGCGCACGCAATGGAAAACCGCTGCCGCTGACGACATCGACCTCGCGGCGTTGCGCGAGCACATCAAGACGTTGGAGTTGCAGGCCGAACGGCATCTGCTGGTGCGACTGGAACGAACAGCCGAGAACTGGCCGCAAGATGAGCTGACCGAACCATCGGCCTGGCTGGAAGGTGTGGCGGCGGGCGCCGCCAACCTGGACCGCGACGCGCTGCAACAGCTGCGCGTCGCGGTGACCGGCGCTTAGGAAGCGCTGGTTGGGTTGGTGCCGGTGCTCGACGATGCTGCCGGCGTTGGCGCGGCAGTTGTGGTCGAGGTGCTGGCGGCTGGCGCAGGCGCGGCGGCCGGAGCAGGGGCCGGTGTAGCAGGCTTGGCGACTGGCGCGGTGGTCGGTTTGGCGGCAGCAGGTTTCGCAGCAACTGGTTTGGCGGCAGCTGGTTTTTTCACTGCGGGTTTGGCTGCAGGCTTGGCGGCTGGTTTTGCAGCAGTCGTTTTGGCCGCAGGTTTGGCAGCGGCTGGTTTCGCAGCGCTGGCAGTGGCCGGTTTGGCAGCAGCAGTTTTCGCAGCAGGTTTGGCGGCAGCTGGTTTGGCCGGTGCTTTTGCAGCAGCAGGTTTTGCAGCAGTTTTCGCAGCGGCGGGTTTAGCGGCCGACCTGGCAGCAGGTTTCGCTGCGGCAGTTTTGGCAGCTGGTTTCGCAGCAGGTTTAGCGGTTGCGGTTTTTGCTGGTGTCGACTTCGCGGCTGTCGACTTCGCGGCTGTCGACTTGGCAGCAGTCGATTTCGCAGCGGCGGTTTTTGCAGCGGTGGTTTTCGCCACAGCAGGCTTGGCAGCAGCAGGTTTTGCAGCCGTCGTTTTAGCCGTGGATTTCGCGGCGCTGGCGGCGACAGGTTTCTTCGCTGCAGCTTTCGAAGCAGTTTTGGCAGCCGGTTTCGACGCCGCTTTGCTCGATGCTTTGGCAGCCGGTTTGACCACAGTCTTGGACGCCGCTTTTTCAGTCACAGGTTTGGCCGAAGTTTTCTTCGCCGGTGCTGCAGCAGGTTTCGCCGAACGCTGGGACAACGCCTTGCCGACAGCCTCTTGAACGCGACCGATACCCTGGGCCAGTTTCAGGCTTTCCTGAGCATCGCGCTTGAGTTGCAGAATGTAGCTGCGAGTCTCGGACTGACGATCTTTCAACGCATCGAGCAAGTCTTCGAGTTGCTTGACGCCGTCCTTTGCCTTGGCCTGTGCCTTGGCTTTGCCGGCGCTTGCCGCGTCTTGCAATTTGGTACGGGATTTATGCAGTTTTTCTTGTGCTTTGCCGCGCTGTTTTTCCAGTTTGGCGAGCAGTTTTTCAGCATCAGCCAAGGCTTGCGAACAAGCGGTTTCCAAATGCTCGAGCAGGCTGCCCGACAGTTGTTGGAGTAAGTGCAACGGAGTATTTACAGGCTTCTTGGTGGCCGACATGGTTTACCTCCTGGCTGACGTGAGTGCGGCTCATACTAGACTTCTGCTGACGCCGCTGCTAGGTCATGTTGACAGTAAGCATAGCGCTGCGTTGCACGGGATCGAAAATGTTCTGCGTCAGCGCAAAAGCAGTTCACCGTTCGACGCATTCGCACTGGCATAATCCCCCGCATCTGAGGTCGGAGAGTGCCCATGTCGCGTTACCTTTTTTTATCCTTGCTGGTGTGTTTTTCCGCGACTCAAGCGGCGGAAAAAACCGCGGCAAATGATGCTCACGATCTCGCTTACAGCCTCGGCGCCAGCCTCGGTGAACGCTTGCGCCAAGAGGTCCCGGACCTGCAATTGCAGGCACTGATCGATGGGTTGCAGCAAGCCTATCAAGGCAAGCCGCTGGCATTGAAAGACGCGCAGATCGAACAGATCCTCGCCGAGCACGAAGCGCAGATTGCCGAGCAACCGGCGGTGTCGCAAACCGAAGAAGCGCTGGAAAAAGAGCAGCGTTTTCTCACTCAGGAAAAAGCCCGGCCCGGCGTTCGTCAATTGGACGAGGGGATTTTGCTGACCGAATTGACGCCAGGCACCGGCGCCAAGGCTGGGCCAACCGGCAAGGTCCAGGTGTTGTATATCGGTCGCTTGCCCGACGGCACAGTGTTCGACCAGAACAGCCAACCGCAATGGTTCAGCCTCGACAGCGTGATCGCGGGATGGCGCATCGCGCTGCAAAATATGCCGGTCGGCGCGAAGTGGCGGTTGGTGATTCCATCGGCCCAGGCTTATGGCGCCGACGGTGCCGGCGACCTGATCGCGCCGTTCACCCCGCTGGTGTTCGAAGTTGAATTGCGCGGCGCCAGCAGCTGAATCGCGCAAACAAAAAACGGCGCGCATAGCGCACCGTTTGTGGTGTTGCCGGAAAGGGTTCAGGCCTGAACCGGATCCTCTTCCTTGTGAGCGGTGTGCAGCACTTCGATCAGGCAATCTTCCAGTTCGAAGCGTTCGTGCAACAGGCCACCCAGTTCCTTGAATTTTTCTGCGACGCATTTGCCGGCATCGCACAGGTCGTTGAACGCGAGCAGCTTCTCGGTAATGACGTCGATGCGCGGATAAATCGTCTCGGCCAGCTCCAGACCGCGAGTGTCACCAAAGGCCTTGGCTTCACCGGTGAGCTGTTCGTAGATTTCGAAGTGACCCGCCGACACGTAATCGACCAGCACACCGCAAAATTCCTGCAGCGGTTTAGCGTTCTCGCCCAGCGCTTCGGGCTTGGCGCCGAGAGCATCATAGGCCCGAACCAGTTCGTGACGCTCCTGCAACCAGCGGTCGATCAGCAGATGCACTCCACCCCAGCGTTCCTGAGCATTCTGACAACTTTCGAGCATGGTGATCTCTCTTCCCTTGTGGGTCATGCTGCCCTACACCTGTCGCACCCTTGAAGGTCAAGAATCGGCCAGGCAGAGCGTCATCGAGCAACATGATTCCAATGACACGTGCGGGCCAGATTATGCCCGCACGACAATGGCTTCAAGGTACGCAGGAGATAAAGTTCATACAAGTGTTTAATCACCTGCTATGGCCGGGTGCGACGACTCGCCGCTGAGCGGTCGCAGACAGGCGACCCAGACATGGCGCAGCAATTGATAGGCGCCGAGGATGAGCATCGCGACGAAGAACAGCAGGCTCCATTCCGGGATGCTCAGATCGAACAGGGTCCAGGAAATCTCCGCGCAATCGGCATCGCCCTCGAACAGTCGCCGCAACACGCAGGTCCAGGGCATGGAGCCGAACATATTGTCCAGAGTCGGAGAACAGCCCGCGAGTTGCTGCGGATCACTTTGCAGCAGCACTTGGCGCCACGCCGTGACGGTCCCGCCGAGACTGGCACAAACACCCGCCAGCCAATAGACGAATGAGCCGAAACGGCGCGGCCCGTGAACCGACGCGATCAGGTAGACAATCATCAGTAGCGCGAGGCAGCCCCGCTGCAACAGACACAACCCGCAAGGTTTGAGTCCGACCACGTATTCCAGGTGAAAGGAAACGCCAAGGGCCAATGCAGCCGCGGTGAATGCCATGAAAAACAATGAGCGTGAGCAGGCCAAAGACATGGCTAATCCGTACCAATAGAGACAGACGGTTACGGTAGAGGAAAGCGCAGCAGGCTTTCAAGACGGCCCGGCACGGACAGTTCACCAGAGGTGTAGGGAATTCCCGACAGGAGCGAGAGGAATCGGCGTAGTCCCTTGTAGGACTAAGCCGATCAGGGACTACAAAGCTCAACATCCAGCCAATTAATCAGCCGATCCAAAGCCCAAAACCGCGCCCGACGCACAGGGAACCTGCAGCAGCTGCCGAGCCTGCGCATCACCGCTTCATGTAGCAGCTGCCGAGTCCGCGAGGCTGCGTCCGGCTGCGCAGCAGTCGTGAATTCAGGCACTGCAGTGTTTCAGCAAAATCGCGTGCGCAGGCTTGGCGACTGCTTCGCAGCCGAACGCAGCCTCGCGGGCTCGGCAGCTGCTACAAAAACAACTCGCTGCTGGCTTCAGACCCGATCCGGCACCCGCAGCGCTGGAGCAGCTGCCGCCCCTGCGCATCACCACTTCATGTAGCAGCTGCCGAGCCCGCGAGGCTGCGTCCGGCTGCGCAGCAGTCGTGAATTCAGGCACTGCGGTGTTTCAGGAAAATCGCGTGCGCAGGCTTGGCGACTGCTTCGCAGCCGAACGCAGCCTCGCGGGCTCGGCAGCTGCTACAAAGGGCAACGGGCGGTCTTGAGTCAGATCCGAGCCGGGACCGGCAATGGCGCGGCCAGCAAGCGCTCATCCAACAAACCCAAGCCTTCCTGGAACAACTGATTGCTGCGCTCGGTATCGCCCAGTTGCGCCAGCAACCGCGCCAGTTCAGCGCAAGCTTCCGGATTACGCTGCACGCGCAGGCTGCTTTCCAGATAATCCCGCGCCTTGCCCCACAAACTGCTTTGCAGGCACAAACGGCCCAGCGTCAGCAGCAGGCTCGCATCGCCCGGATGATCCTTGAGCCAGCCTTCAGCCGTCTGCAGTTGCCGCGACGGATCGCTGCCACGCACCAAGCCGTAAAGACGCGCGAGGTGGCTGTCGTAGTTGCGCTTGAGCGCCGTGCGAAGCACTTCTTCGGCCTCGACCTGCGCGCCCAACTGGCGCAATTGCTCGGCGTAGGCCAAAACCAGTTGTGGCTCTTGGCGCTGAGCATTGGTCAGTTGCTGCCAGGCACGGGTCAGCGACTGCAAACCGACGGAACCGTCCTCTTCGCTGTGTGCCGCCAGGCTAAGATTTTCGCCCCACGCGCGACGCTCCAGCTCAGCCAGTTCCGCCGCAGGCAAAACCTTGTCCTTGCGCAGTTCCGGGAGCAAACGAATCACCGCCGACCAGTCGCCGCGCTGCTGATGCAATCGCTGCAACTGACGCAACGTTTGCGCATTGTGCGGATGGCGTTCGTGCATGGTTTGCAGGGTTGCCAGCGCACCGTCGGTGTCGCCGCGATCGGTCTGCAATTGCGCGTGACTCAAGGCAATCGCCAATTCGGCTTGAGGTTGGCGCTCCAGAGCGCGCTCGAGCAGGCTGTCGCTCTCGTCGTAATGACCTAATTCATTGGCGGCGCGCGCTGCGCCGAGGTAGTACAGCAGCGGTTGACGCTCGGCTTCGGCGGCACGATGCAGGTGACGCTGAGCACTCGCCCAGCGACCCTCGGCGAGGTCCATCTGCCCATGTTCGATCGCCACTTGCACCCGACGGCTGCGGTTGCGCCGCGACCATGGATTGACCACGCCACCCGAGGTCGTCACCAGTTGGATCAACACCTTGATGCCCCAGAACACCAGCCACAGCACCGCGACCAGCGCCAGGGTCGCCCACAGGCTCGATTCGAAGCGGAAGCTCTTGTAGGCGATCAGCACGTAACCGGAGTGCTCGGCAATCGCCAGCCCCAGCGCCGCAGCGGCCGCGATCACCAGAAACAGGATCACATAGAGGCGTTTCATGGCGTCGCCTCCTGCGCGGCGCTCGCGTCAGGTTTGGCCAGCGGCTTGATCGATTGCTCGGCGTTGACATTGCGCCGCTCCAGATAACCCTGAACTGCGCTGAGCGTGCCTGCCAAGTCTGGCGTGACCACGGTGACCGGCTCTTTGCTCAACTCGCCAACCTGCTCAAGCATGACTTTGCTTTGCGGGTTATCCGGATTGAAATTGCCCTTGAGCACATCGCGCGCCTCGGCCAGCGCTTGGGTATACACCGGCGCCTGACCATTGAGCGCGGCCCACTGCGCCTGCTCCAGCGCCAGGCTCAGGGCCAGACGCACCTGGCTCAGACTCTGCCCGGCCAGCAGCGGACGGACATTTTTGTCAGCGTTGAAATCGATGCGAATGTAATGCGAAATCTGATCCCACCACTGCGCCCAACGACTCGAACCATCCGCATCGGCGGTCAGGCCCAGCAGCGATTCGCCACGGTCCTTGTACTCCGGCGCGAGCTCGGTGAGGTTGATCACTTGATCGCGCAGGGCACCCAATCGCAGAAACAGCCCGGTGCGGTCCGGCTGCTCGGTGCTGCGCAACGCCACCAGGGTTTTCGCCACTTGCTCGCGAGCGGCAAAGGAACCTGGATCGTTCTGCTCACGGAGGATTTCGTCCGCGCCCTGCACCAGCGCCTGAGCGCTGCTGATGTCCTGCAACGCGGAAAGACGCAGGCTGGCCAGACGCAACAAATGCTCGGCCTCGGCCAGACGCCAATCCTTGCGGCTGGCGCCGAGGACGGTTTCCAGGCGTTGATTCAAGCGCTGCTGATCGCCCTGCAGTTGCGTCACCAGACGGCTGCGCGCATCCAGTTCTTCAGCGGCGGGTAGTTGCTCGAGGCGCGAGGTCAGGCGCTGGTCATTGAGCTTGAGGCTTTGCGCCGTATCGTTCAGCGCCTGGACCTGGCTGAGCTGCTGTTGATTATTGGCTTGCAGGTGACGCACCTGCCAGACTCCCCAACCGCCCACGGCAACCCCGGCGGCGCCCAGCAACAGGGCGACGATGGCCAGTCCGTTGCCTCGACGCTGCACGGCAGCAGGCGGGCCAGTTTCAACTGGCGGTTCAACCGGCTTGTTCAGCACGGGTTGCACATCATCTTTAGGCAAGGCTGTTTCGCTCACGTATCCATCCTTTGCATTAGAGAACGGGTACGGGTTGCTCCCGTAACGCCGTCAGCAAAGCCGTGGCATTCGCGCCACGACAATCCACAACTGTTTGGGCCCCGGCGGCACGTGCCAGCTCGGCAACCCTTGGGCTTGGAACAAACAACGGCAACTGCGCCAATTGCGGCCAGGCATCGCCCGCCAATTGATGCAGGTGCTCAAAACCCTGTCCACTGCTGACCACCAGCCCGTTCAAGCGTTCCGCTTCGATACGCGCGGGCAGCTCGGCCGGCGCATAGTGCGGCAAGCAGCGGCGGTACAACTCCAGATACTCGACACTAGCACCAAGCTCACGCAAACGCTCAGCGAGCAACTCGCGCCCGCCCTCCCCGCGCATGATCAGCACGCGCGGATCAGGCCGGGCAACAGCCTCGCGCAACTCGGGAAGATCAAGCAAGGCTTCGCTGTCATCGCCATTCACCGGGAAGCTCACATCGAGCCCAAAATCCTCGAGGATCTGCGCAGTCGCGGCGCCTACAGTGAACCATTTCAACGACGGTGGCTGCGGCCATTGCTGCTTCAGCAAATCGATGCCGATCCGCGCGGCAGGCTTGCTGACCACGATCACCGCACAAAAGCGCTCCAGCTCGCCGATCACCGCGCGCATTGTGTCAGAGGCAACTAGCGGCTCGATCTCCAAAAGCGGCAGGCAACTGCTGAAAACCCCCTGTTCGGCCAACACGCTGCACAGCGCCGCCGACTCATCGGCGGGGCGCGTCAGCAGCAGGCGCCAGCCGCTCACTCGTGACCTGCCTCGCCGTAAACCGCTTTGAGAATGTCGCCGGCGCCTTGGTTGAGCAGGTCTTCGGCAACCTGCACACCCAGCGATTCGGCAGAGCCGCGCGGCGCACGGGCCTCGGCGCTGAGCAGCAGGCCGCCGCTCGGATCACCGACCAGACCACGCAACCAGATTTGCTCGCCTTCGAGCACGGCATAGCAGGCGATCGGTACTTGGCAGCCGCCATTCAGGTGTTTGTTCAGGGCGCGCTCGGCGATCACACGAGTGGCGGTGTCGTGGTGATGCAACGGTGCCAGCAAGGCGTGGATTCGCGTGTCGGCGCTGCGGCATTCGATGCCCACCGCGCCTTGGCCACCGGCCGGCAGGCTGTCGTCGACGCTGATCGCCGAGGTGATGCGGTCTTCGAAACCGAGACGGATCAAACCGGCGGCGGCGAGAATGATCGCGTCGTACTCGCCGGCATCCAGCTTGGCCAGGCGAGTATTGACGTTGCCGCGCAGAAAGCGGATTTCCAAGTCTGGCCGACGTGTCAGCAACTGGGCCTGACGGCGCAGGCTCGACGTCCCGACGATGCTGCCTTCAGGCAATTCTTCGAGGCTGGCGTAGGTGTTGGAAACGAAGGCGTCGCGCGGGTCTTCGCGTTCGCAGATGCAGAACAGACCGAGGCCTTCAGGGAAGTCCATCGGCACGTCTTTCATCGAGTGCACGGCGATGTCGGCTTCGTTTTCGAGCAGCGCGGTTTCCAGTTCCTTGACGAACAGGCCCTTGCCGCCGATTTTCGACAGTGGCGAGTCGAGCAGCTTGTCGCCGCGACTGACCATGGGCACCAGCGTCACCGACAGGCCGGGATGGGCTTGTTCGAGGCGAGTTTTGACGTATTCGGCCTGCCAGAGGGCCAGCGCACTTTTACGGGTGGCGATGCGGATTTCGCGAGAGGACATGGATCAATCCGTACTGAATAGATACGGCGGATAATAACAGCTCAACCAAATCCACTTTGACTTGTATCAGGAACTGCGCGGCCTCCCTGGCCCTCAACGTCCGGCAATCTTGTGTGAAATCCGCCTGAGACTGGCGGATTAAAGCTGTTGCATCATTTTGCGCACACCGGCCACATGACGACGGCTGACGATCAACGCATCGCCGTTCAGGCCTTTGAGGAACAGCTGAAAATGCCCCAGTGGCGTGCGCTGCAGGCGTTCGATGCGCTCGCGGGCGACCAGCGCGTTGCGGTGGATGCGCACGAAGCGATCGCCGAATTCGTCTTCAAGCGCCTTCAGCGGTTCATCCAGCAGCACTTCGCCGCCCTCGTGGCGCAAGGTCACGTATTTGTGGTCGGCAATGAAGTAAACCACTTGGCCCAACGGGATCAGCTCGATGCCTTTGCGGGTACGGGCACTGATGTGGCTGCGTGGGCCGCTACCGGTTTCGGCGGCGGGACGCGTGAGGGCAGCAAGTTGCACACGGTTGGGGCGCTCGGCCTTCTTCAAGGCTTCGAGCAACGCCTCGGCACGCACCGGTTTGACCAGGTAAACCACGCCGCTGGCTTGCATCGCCTCTTCGGCAAAATCGTCAGGGCCGGTGCAAAAAACCACGGCTGGCGGGGTTTCGCGTTCGCACAATCGGGCAGCCACTTGCAGGCCGTCGAGGCCCGGCATGCGGATATCGAGCAGCACGATATCCGGTTTATGGCTGTCGATCAGCGCCAACGCCTCTTCGCCGTTCGTGGCTCCGGGCTCCATGACACTGTATCCCTCGAGTTCACCGACCATTCGGCTCAGGCGCTCGCGGGCTAGGGGTTCGTCATCAACGATCAGGACATTCATATTGCGCTGGATTCCTGCGTGAGTCTCGCACAAGGATAGCGTAGACAGGTGAAGTGACATCCGTCACCGCGATCCACGCTAAGACTGGCGCGAGGGCTAAAAAGTGCCGCGAGACCGGCGGCTAAATTTTCCACTGCCGGGCGTTTGGCGGCCCAGGCCCGCGCTGGCAAGGCACTGCCGCAAGAGCTGGCCGAGGCATTGCGGTTAAACCTGGCCGAGGCATCGCCGTAGGGTTTGCTGATACACACCATGAACACCCCCCTTTTTTTATAGGCAGCGCCAGCGCACAGAAGTGCGCTGTTCCTACTGTCCAACTGTAGACGGTTGCCGGCGCGATATTGCTCAATTGAAAAATATCGTTGCGCATTAACCGCCGGCGTTGCCCGAGTATGGCCCCGCACATGAGAAAAAAACGTCGCGACCAGCGTCAACGACAGGATTGGCAACCCTGTTATTATCCGCCCCAGCGTAAAACGCCAACTTTCTTCAAGCCGATACGAGCGAATTCATGAGCACTGACAAGACCAATCAGTCCTGGGGCGGCCGCTTCAGTGAACCCGTCGACGCCTTCGTCGCCCGCTTCACCGCCTCCGTCACTTTCGACCAGCGCCTGTATCGCCACGACATCATGGGCTCGATCGCCCACGCCACCATGCTGGCCAAAGTCGGCGTGCTGACCGATGCCGAACGCGACAGCATCAGCGACGGCCTGAAAACCATTCAGGGCGAAATCGAAGCCGGCCAGTTCGACTGGCGCATCGACCTCGAAGACGTGCACATGAACATCGAGGCACGCCTGACCGATCGCATCGGCGTGACCGGCAAAAAACTTCACACCGGGCGCAGCCGTAACGACCAGGTCGCTACCGACATTCGCCTGTGGCTGCGTGACGAGATTGACCTGATCCTCGCTGAAATCACCCGCCTGCAAAAAGGCTTGCTGGAACAGGCCGAGCGCGAGGCTGGCAGCATCATGCCCGGCTTCACTCACCTGCAAACCGCGCAGCCAGTGACCTTCGGCCATCACATGTTGGCCTGGTTCGAAATGCTCAGCCGCGACTACGAGCGCCTGGTCGATTGCCGCAAACGCACCAACCGCATGCCACTGGGCAGCGCCGCGCTGGCGGGCACCACCTACCCGATCGACCGCGAATACACCGCGCAACTGCTGGGCTTCGACGCCGTCGGCGGCAACTCGCTGGATAACGTCTCGGATCGTGACTTTGCTATCGAGTTCTGCTCGGCCGCGAGCATCGCGATGATGCACTTGTCGCGCTTCTCCGAAGAGCTGGTGCTGTGGACCAGCGCGCAATTCCAGTTCATCGATCTGCCGGACCGTTTCTGCACCGGCAGCTCGATCATGCCGCAAAAGAAAAACCCCGATGTGCCAGAGCTGGTGCGCGGCAAGACCGGTCGCGTGTTCGGCGCGTTGATGGGCCTGCTGACCTTGATGAAGGGCCAGCCACTGGCCTACAACAAGGACAATCAGGAAGACAAGGAACCGCTGTTCGACGCCGCCGACACGTTGCGCGACTCGCTGCGCGCGTTTGCCGACATGATCCCGGCGATCAAACCCAAGCACGCGATGATGCGCGAAGCGGCGCTGCGTGGTTTCTCCACCGCCACCGACCTCGCCGACTATCTGGTGCGCCGTGGTCTGCCGTTCCGTGATTGCCACGAGATCGTCGGCCACGCGGTCAAGTACGGCGTGGAAAGCGGCAAGGACCTGGCGGAAATGAGCCTGGAAGAGCTGCGCAAATTCAGCGATCAGATCGATCAGGACGTGTTTGCGGTGCTGACGCTGGAAGGCTCGGTGAATGCCCGTGACCACATCGGCGGGACTGCGCCGGCGCAGGTCAAGCAGGCTGTGGCGCGCGGTCAGGCGTTGCTCGCCAGCCGTTAAAAGCTTCGCGGGCAAGCCTCGCTCCTACAGGACTGCGTTGATTTTTAAATCAACACGAATCTGTGGGAGCAAGGCTTGCCCGCGATGACACTCGAAGGAGCGCTACAAACCCTTACTTCTTGGCCGCAATCATCGCCATAAACCCTGGCATGGCCGCGTCCTTGTCCGCCGCAATCCGCTGCACATGCGGATTCTGCTCCAGCCTTTCCAGCAACGCCTTCGCCGCCGGCATCTCGGCCAACAGATCAATCCCGAACAGCTTCTGCCCCACCGCACAGGCCAGCGGCACGCTGTAGAGAAAGTACAAATCGGCAATGCTCAGCTGGTCGCCCGCGACATACGGGGCGAATTTGCCGTGCCTGCCCAACGAGGCAAAACCCAGCAGCAACTCGGATTTGCTCTTGTCCTTGATCGCGTCCGGCACTGGCGAGCCGAAGAATGCTTCGCCATAACAGGCGCGGCCCGGCAGTTCGATGTACAGCTCGATTTCCTTGGCCAGCGCCAGCGTTTGCGCGCGTTCGAAGGGATCGCTGGGCAGCAGCGGCGTGCCTGTCTGGCTGTGTTCGAGGTATTCGAGGATCACGCTGGTTTCGTTGACAAAACCCTGATCGACGCCGAGCACCGGCACTTTGCCGCGCGGGCTGATGGCTAGCGCCTCCGGGGTCGCGGCCGGGTAAAACAGCACTTCTTCGAACGGCAGTCCCTTCTCCAGCAGCGCCAGTTTGACCATGTTGTAGTAGTTGCTGACGGAAAATCCATAAAGCTTGAGCATCACGAAGCCTCCAGGCCGTGCGGGGTGGGCAGTGCCTGTTTATAGATCGCCGGGGCGTTTCTTGCCAGCAGCATCACGGCGCTGAATGCAGGTAAACTGCGCGCCTTACCTTGAGGAGCCTGCCATGAGCGAGCCGACTGACATCGATAGCGACGAAGAAGAATTCGCCGAGAACACGCTGATCGAAGCGATTGAAAACCAGATCGAAAGCGACAACCCGCCAGCGGCCAAAGCGACTTTCAACAAGCTGACCCTGGTGGGTTACGAGCGCGAAGAAATCCTCAGCCTGATGGCCCACGTATTGGCAGTGGAAATCGACGCGATCCTCGAAGAAGACCGCGCGTTCAATACCGAATGGTACGAAACAGCCCTGCGCGCCCTGCCAGAATTGCCGCCAGAGAAGAACTAAACAGTGCCCGCACCTGTGGGAGCAAGGCTTGCCCGCGATGAACGATGACACGGTCCATCTGGCAGATCGCAGCGCGGCAATCGCGGGCAAGCCTTGCTCCTACAGCACCCCGCTGCCGGGGATTGCTTCCCAAGGCGAAAAAACCCTGATGCAAGCACTGGACATGCCGCACGAGTGGGCTCACCTTAGGGGCGCTGTCGTCCAATTCCTAGAAAGTCTGGAGTCCTTATGTCGCTTACCCCTGAGTTGGTTGCCGAACTGGAAGTCCTTGCCCTCTTCAACCTGGACAGTTCCCAGGAAGGTTTGAAAATTCATCAGACCGCTGCCCCGAAACACATTGCCGCCGCCAAACGCCTGCATGAAAAAGAACTGATCGACCAGCCCGACGGCGGTTACCTGACCAGCCTGGGTCGTGACGCTGCGCAAAATGTGCAAACCGTCCTGACCATTCTGAGCGTCGAAGAAACAGCCTGAGCCTCAGCGTTTCGCCCACGGAAACCCCTGCTAAGGGATTTCCGCGGGCCAACTGATGCCGCTCGCTGGAAATCTGGCGTCAAAAATCAAATTCAGCTTAAAACTCCCGGGGCCGAGGCGCTAAACTGCCCCTCATCCGCAGACCCCACGTCCGAGCTTCGCGAGCCGGTTTGAGCTGACATGACCCGCACCCATGAAATCCGCCCCGATCTGGACGAGGGAATCGACCGCAAGGTTCTCAGCCAGCTGCGCGCACGTTTTCTCAAACTCAACGAAGGCCGCCTGGCCCGGGCGATGGAAGGGTTGTCGACGCGCCAACAAGCGGTTCTGACCCTGCTGCCACTGTTTTTCCACGTCAATCACCCGCTGCTGCCGGGTTATGTGTCCGGCAGCACGCCGGCCGGGCTGTCGAACTACGAGCCTGACGCCAACACCCTCACCGAAGCCCAACGCCTGACCCGCTCGTTTTCCTACAAGCCGCGCCACGGCAGCAATCCGCCGCGACCGATTCTCGGACTGTTCCTGATGGGCAGCCTCGGCACCCTCGCGCAGGCGGACCAGAGCGACATGGACGTGTGGGTGTGCCACGGCCCGGACCTGAACGAAAGCGAACTCGCCGAGCTGCGCAAAAAATGTCAGTTGCTCGAAGTCTGGGCCGCCAGTCAGGGCGCCGAGGCGCACTTCTTTCTGATTGACCCGAGCCGATTTGTTCGCGGTGAACGCGATACGCAATTGAGCTCGGAAGACTGCGGCACCACTCAGCACTATCTGCTGCTCGATGAGTTCTATCGCACCGCAATCTGGCTCGCCGGGCGCACACCGATCTGGTGGCTGGTGCCGGTCTACGAAGAGGCGAGCTATAGCGAATACACCCACACGTTGGTGTCCAAGCGCTTTATTCGCGCCGACGAAACCCTCGACCTGGGCAATCTGGCGCACATTCCGCCGGGAGAATTCATCGGTGCCGGGCTCTGGCAGTTGTTCAAGGGCATCGAATCGCCCTACAAGTCCGTGCTCAAACTGCTGCTGATCGAGGTCTACGCCAGCGAACATCCGCAGGTCCAATGCCTGAGCCTGCGCTTCAAACAAGCGGTGTTTGCCAACCAGCTCGACCTCGACGAGCTGGACCCGTACATCGTGGTTTACCGGCGCATCGAGGAATACCTGACTGCGCGTAACGAACCCGAGCGCCTCGAAGTCGTGCGCCGCGCGCTGTACCTGAAGGTCAATCGCAAACTCACCGCCGGCAACAGCCGCAACCAGAGCTGGCAGCGTTCATTGCTCGAACGCCTGGCCAGCGAATGGCAGTGGGACCAGCGGCACCTGGCGTTGCTCGATAGCCGCAGCCAGTGGAAAGTCCGTCAGGTCGGCAGCGAACGCCGGGCCCTGGTCAGCGAACTGAATTACAGCTACCGCTTCCTGACCCAATTCGCCCGCACCGAACAAACCGTCAGCCTGATCAACAAACGCGACCTCAACGTGCTCGGTCGGCGCCTGTACGCGGCGTTCGAGCGCAAGGCCGACAAGGTCGAATTCATCAACCCGGGCATCGCCCCGGATTTGGCCGAAGACACCTTGACGCTGGTGCAAGCGCCGAACAAGAAGGAACCGGGCCAGACGCAATGGGGTTTGTACAACGGCAGCCTGACCGCGCATGAGTGGGAGCATTTTGCGCCGATCAAACGCAGCCGCGAATTGCTCGAACTGCTGACCTGGTGCCACCGCAACGGCGTGATCGACAGCAGCACCCGCCTGGCGCTGCACCCCGGCACCAGCGATTTGAGCGAATTCGAACTGTTCAACCTGCTCGGCAGCCTGCAACAAACCATCGCCCTGCCCCTGACCAGCGTCGCCGAAGACGCGCTGTTGCGCCCCAGCGTGCCGAGCGAAGTGCTGATTCTGGTGAACGTCGGCGTCGATCCGCTCAAGCACCATCGCGACCTCAACATCCTGATGACCACCGAACGCACCGACTCGCTGAGCTACGCCGGCGTGCGCGAAAATCTGGTGCTGACGCTCGATCAAGTCACCCTCAATAGCTGGAACGAAGTGCTGGTCAGCCGCTACGACGGCGCCCATGCGCTGCTCGATTGCGTCCGCGATTACCTCAACAACCTGCCGAAAAGTCCGTTGCAGCAACGCTCGCAGGTGCGTTTACAGGTGCGCTGCTTCTGCCACAACCGCGCGCAATTCATCGCCCGCCGCGTCGAGGAAATCCTCGATACCGCGCAGAACCTGTTGCTGAGCAAACTCAATCATCGCTATCTGATTCAGGTCCAGCAGCATTACCACGTGCTCGAATTGATCCCCGGCCAAGTCAACCACATCGCCCTCGCCACCCTGCCAGCGCTGTTCGATTACCTTGGGGAAGAACTGGCGAGCTACAGCCCGCTGCACCTCGACCCGATGGCCCTCGAAGAACAGGACATCGCGCTGCTGCTGCCGATGGGCCAGCCTGAATGCATTCAGGTGTTCTACCGGATCACCGAGCAACAGGCCGATTTGTACGTGCTGGATGAATTCAACGCGCTGTGGCAACAACGCCTGCCGTACCACGACGAACAAAGCCTGTTGGTGCCGCTGCAACGCTTCCTGCAATCGATCCTCTATCGCCGCGAAGCCCTGCTGCCGATGGACGCCGCCCAGCCGTCGAGCCTCGACACTTTGTATTACCAGTTATTGCCATCCGGCCCCGGCCGCGCCCGCCGAGTCGAACCGCGCCCCGCGCCGCAAACCCAAGCCGACAAGGCGTTCTACGACGTCCAGGCAATCATCGGCAAAGCCGCACCGGGACAGGTGCAGGTGACGTTGTATTGCAATCAGCGGGAGTTTTCGGAACTGGAGTATGGCGATCAGCTGTTTACCGTGGTCGCCCGGGAAATCATCGAACAACGCCGCGAAACAGAGCGTTACCGCTGCTACATCACCGACCTCGACTTGTCGGGGCTGCTCGGTGATGGGCAGAGTTCGAGCAATTTGTATCTACGCTACAAGGCCGACCTGGAGCGCGCCCTGAACGAGGCACTCGAGCAGGTCTGAACGCTTACTCCGGAAAGTCGCCGCCATTGGCCGGCTGCGATTCAACTTCCAGCAGGGTGAGCTTCAACGTCTTGCCACCCGGTGCTGGCCAGTCAATGTGCTGGCCGACTTTCAGCCCGAGCAACGCACTGCCGACCGGCGCCAGAATGGAAATCTTGCCTTCGTCGGCATTGGCATCCTTGGGATAAACCAGAGTCAGGTGGTAATCCTTGCCACTGCCTTCTTCGCGGCAGTGCACACGGGAATTCATGGTCACGACATCCGCGGGCACTTCATCGTGACCGACCAGAGTATCGGCGCGATCCAACTCGGTTTGCAGCGCGATAACGCCCGGCAGCGTGTCATCCAGGCTGTCAATCAGGCGCTCCAGACGTTGCACGTCCAGACGGGTAAGGGTGATGGAAGGTACGGTCATGATCCAGGCAGACTCCTTTCTTCTGCACAAAAAAAGCAAAACCCCGCCAGAAAAAGGCGGGGTTTTCACGAGCCTCGATGAGTTGAGGCGTTCCCGGACACTATCACAGCACAATAAATAAACAAGTGAGGGGAAGGGGCGCTTCAGACACCCGAAAAGCCCCCTCGCCACAAAAGCTCTTATGCCAGGGCTTTGCGGTCAGCCGCCTGGGCGCAGATCACCCGACGACGATCGTCGTCGGCCGAGCGCCATTCGCGGATGTCTTCGACATGGCGAAAACATCCCAGGCAGACCTTCTGTTCATCGAGCCGGCACACGCCGCTGCACGGCGAAGGCACAGCCGCACTCACGTTACTGAAGAGCGGCTTGGGCGGACGAACAGCTACCGGCTCAGTCACAGAATCACAAACCTTCAAAATCAAATTCAGCACCCGACTGCTGCTTGACGATCCGCTCAAGCATCTCGCCCAACTGCTCCTCACTCTTGTCACACATCCAGCGCTCACTCTCCTCGTCATAATCGAAGTGAAAACCACCAGACACCGCCGCCAGCCACAACTGCCGCAACGGCTCCTGCCGACTGAAAATCAACTGACTGCCATTCTCGAACTTCACCGTCAAAACACCGGCCGAACTCTCCAGATCAATATCCAGATCACTCTCATCGAAAATATCCTCCAACGACTGCTGGGTGGCATCGACCAGATCGTGGAAACGGGCTTCGGTCAAACTCATTGCAGGAACCTCAAAAAGTGTCTGATCACGCTCAAGCGCCGCAAGATACGGGCGAGCCCCAGTGAATGCAAAGGATAACGACCAAGGGCAACCACGAAACCTGTGGCAGCGAGCCTGCTCGCGATGAAGCCATCATATTCAACATCAATGGTGCCTGACACTACGCCATCGCGAGCAAGCTCGCTCCCACTGGGATTGCACTCGGCTGACCTGCATTGTCACAAGGCCCGCCGGACGGGAGCGGCGTTACATAGGCAAGCTGCCGGGTGGCCGGTATACTCCGGCGCAATTAACGCATTTTCAAGGATTTCGCCATGAAGCGCCTGATCTCTTCCCTTGCTGCGCTCGTCGCGGTTGCTTGCCTTGTGTCGGCCTGTGGTCAAAAAGGCCCGCTGTACCTGCCAGATGACGACCAGGACCCTGTCGAACAGGCCAAATCGTCGCAAAAACAGCCTGCTTCCAAAGCACACAAGCACGACGTCTACCAATAATAAGGGAACGCCATGGACGCTTTTAACTACCGTGACGGTGAGCTGTTCGCGGAAGGCGTGGCCCTGTCCGCCATCGCCGAACGCTTTGGCACGCCGACTTACGTCTACTCGCGCGCCCACATCCAAGCCCAGTACCTGGCCTATGCCGACGCGCTGGCCGGCGTGCCGCACCTGGTGTGTTTTGCGGTCAAGGCCAACTCCAACCTTGGCGTGCTGAATGTCCTGGCCCGCCTCGGCGCCGGCTTCGACATCGTCTCGCGTGGTGAACTGGAACGCGTCCTGGCGGCTGGCGGCAGCGCCGACAAAATCGTTTTCTCCGGCGTCGGCAAGTCCCGCGAAGACATGCGCCGCGCCCTCGAAGTCGGCGTGCACTGCTTCAACGTCGAATCCACCGACGAGCTCGAACGCCTGCAAGTGGTCGCCGCCGAACTCGGCGTTCGCGCGCCGATCTCGCTGCGCGTCAACCCGGACGTCGATGCCGGCACCCACCCGTACATTTCCACCGGTCTCAAAGAGAACAAGTTCGGCATCGCCATTGCCGACGCCGAAGACGTGTACATCCGCGCCGCGCAACTGCCGAACCTGGAAGTGCTGGGCGTCGATTGCCACATCGGCTCGCAACTGACCACCCTGCCACCGTTCCTCGATGCGCTCGATCGCCTGCTCGGCTTGATCGATCGTCTTGGCGAATGCGGCATTTACCTGCGCCACATCGATCTCGGTGGCGGCGTCGGCGTGCGTTATCGCGATGAAGAGCCGCCGCTGGTCGCCGACTACATCAAAGCCGTGCGCGAGCGCTGCGACGGTCGCGACCTGACGCTGCTGTTCGAACCGGGCCGCTTCATCGTCGCCAATGCCGGCGTGCTGCTGACCCAGGTCGAATACCTCAAGCACACCGAATACAAAGACTTCGCCATCGTCGATGCGGCCATGAACGACCTGATCCGCCCGGCGCTGTACCAGGCCTGGATGGACGTCACGCCAGTGCGCCCGCGCGACAGCGCCGCGCGCCCATACGACATCGTCGGGCCGATCTGCGAAACCGGCGACTTCTTGGCCAAGGAACGTGAATTGGCGCTGGAAGAAGGCGATCTGCTGGCGATTCATTCGGCCGGCGCCTACGGGTTTGTCATGAGTTCCAACTACAACACGCGCGGGCGTACCGCCGAGGTGTTGGTGGACGGTGATCAGGCATTTGAAGTGCGTCGCCGTGAGACGGTAGCCGAGTTGTTCGCTGGCGAAAGCCTGCTGCCGGAGTAAAACCATGCTGCTGCGTTTTACCAAGATGCACGGCCTGGGCAATGACTTCATGGTCCTCGACCTGGTCAGCCAGCACGCGCACATCCTGCCCAAACACGCCAAGCAATGGGGCGATCGGCACACCGGCATCGGTTTTGACCAGTTGCTGCTCGTCGAAGCACCGAGCAACCCGGACGTGGATTTCCGTTACCGGATCTTCAACTCCGACGGTTCCGAAGTGGAGCAGTGCGGCAACGGTGCGCGCTGCTTCGCCCGCTTCGTGCTCGACAAGCGCCTGACCGCAAAACGGCAGATCCGCGTCGAGACCAAAAGCGGCATTATCGAACTGGATATCCGCAGCGACGGCCAGATCAGTGTCGACATGGGCGCACCGCGCCTGGTGCCGGCCGATATCCCGTTCGAAGCCGAAAGCCAGGCCTTGAGCTATCAGCTCGAAGTCGACGGCAATGTGGTCGAACTGGCTGCCGTGTCGATGGGCAACCCGCACGCGGTCTTGCGGGTCAGCGACATCAACAACGCGCCAGTGCATGAACTGGGGCGCAAAATCGAACACCATCCGCGCTTCCCGGCGCGGGTCAATGTCGGTTTCCTCCAGGTCATCGACCGTAACCGTGCGCAGTTGCGCGTGTGGGAACGCGGGGCCGGGGAAACCCAGGCCTGCGGCACCGGCGCCTGCGCTGCAGCAGTGGCTGCGATCAGCCAGGGGTGGATGGATTCGCCGCTTTTGATCGACCTGCCCGGCGGGCGTCTGTCCATTGAATGGGCAGGCCCAGGCCACCCGGTCGTGATGACCGGGCCGGCAGTGCGTGTATACGAAGGACAAGTACGTCTTTGAGAGAGCCAAATCCATGAAAGATAAGCCCCAGGTTCCCGCCCGACAGCCCGACGAATCCTCTTCCGAAAGCCTTGAGGCGGCGGCGATTGCCGCGTACCTGGAGGCTCATCCGGATTTCTTCGTCGAGCACGAAGAACTGCTCCCGGCGTTGCGCATTCCCCACCAGCGCGGCGACACCGTGTCGCTGGTGGAACGCCAGATGACCATCCTGCGCGACCGTAACATCGAGTTGCGTCATCGCTTGTCGCACTTGATGGACGTCGCTCGCGATAACGATCGCCTGTTCGACAAGACCCGCCGCCTGATTCTCGCGCTGATGGACGCCGCCAGCCTCGAAGACGTGGTGATCAGCGTCGAAGACAGCCTGCGCCAGGACTTCCAGGTGCCTTTCGTCAGCCTCATCCTGCTGGGTGACAACCCGATGCCGGTGGGCCGCTGGGCTACCCACGCCGAAGCGCAAACGGCGATCGGCGGCCTGCTTTCGGAAGACAAAAGCGTCAGTGGCAGCCTGCGCGAGCACGAACTCGACTTCCTGTTTGGCGAAGAACAACGCAAGCAGATCGGCTCCACGGCCGTCGTCGCCATCAGCCATCAAGGCATCCACGGTGTTTTGGCCATCGCCAGTCGCGACCCGCAGCACTACAAGAGTTCGGTGGGCACGCTGTTCCTGAGCTACATCGCCGAAGTCATGGGCCGCGTGCTGCCACGGGTCAATAACTCCCTGCGCTCGGTACGCTGATCGTGGAACGGCAACTGGACGCTTACTGCGAACACCTGCGCAGTGAGCGGCAGGTGTCGCCGCACACGCTTTACGCCTACCGCCGCGACCTCGACAAAGTGCTCGGCTGGTGCAGCAAACAGAACATCGACAGTTGGGCCGCGCTGGACATTCAACGCCTGCGCAGCCTGATCGCGCGCCTGCATTCCCAAGGGCAATCGTCCCGTAGCCTGGCGCGGTTGTTGTCGGCGGTGCGCGGGCTCTATCACTATCTGAACCGCGAAGGCCTGTGCGATCACGACCCGGCCAATGGCCTGGCGCCGCCGAAAGGTGAACGGCGCTTGCCGAAAACCCTCGACACTGACCGCGCGCTGCAACTGCTGGAAGGCGCGGTCGAGGATGACTTTTTGGCCCGTCGCGATCAGGCAATCATGGAATTGTTCTATTCCTCGGGATTGCGCCTTTCCGAGCTGACCGGGCTTAATCTGGATCAGCTGGACTTGGCCGATGGCATGGTTCAAGTGCTCGGCAAGGGCAGCAAAACGCGTTTGTTGCCGGTCGGCAAAAAGGCCCGCGAAGCCTTGGAACTGTGGTTGCCGCTGCGGGCGCTGACCAACCCGGCGGACGACGCGGTGTTTGTCAGCCAGCAGGGCCGGCGCCTCGGCCCACGGGCGATTCAGGTGCGGGTCAAGGCGGCCGGCGAACGTGAACTGGGGCAAAATCTGCACCCGCACATGTTGCGACATTCCTTCGCCAGCCACTTGCTGGAATCCTCGCAAGACCTGCGCGCCGTCCAGGAATTGCTCGGTCACTCGGACATCAAAACCACGCAGATTTATACCCACCTGGACTTCCAGCATCTGGCGACGGTCTACGACAGTGCCCATCCACGGGCCAAACGAATCAAGGGCGATGAGTCATGACAATCCAGTTGATCACCTTCGACCTCGACGACACTTTGTGGGACACCGCCCCGGTGATCGTCAGCGCCGAAGCCGTGCTGCGCGAGTGGCTGACTGAGCACGCACCGCACCTCGGCGCAGTGCCGGTCGAGCATTTGTGGGCGATTCGTGAGCGCGTGTTGAGCAATGAGCCGGGCCTGAAACACCGCATCAGCGCCCTGCGCCGCCGCGTGCTGTTTCACGCCATGGAAGATGCCGGGTACGCCCACGACGAGGCGTCGACATTGGCCGACAAGGGTTTCGAAGTGTTTCTGCATGCGCGGCACCAGATTGAAGTGTTCCCCGAAGTCGAGCCGACGCTGGAGATTCTGGCCAACCATTACGCCCTCGGCGTGGTCACCAATGGCAACGCCGACGTACGCCGATTGGGGCTGGCGGATTACTTCAAATTCGCGCTGTGCGCCGAAGACATCGGCATCGCCAAACCGGACGCGCGCCTGTTTCATGAGGCATTGCAGCGTGGCGGTGCGGTGGCCGAAACCGCGGTGCACATTGGCGATCATCCCGGCGACGACATCGCCGGCGCCCAACAGGCAGGCCTGCGCGCAATCTGGTTCAACCCGACCGGCAAGCCATGGGAAGCGGACCGCTTGCCCGACGCCGAAATCCGCCGCCTCAGCGACTTGCCAGCGCTGCTGGCACGCTGGAACGCAGCTTCGGCCTGACCACAAAACCTGTGGGAACAGAGCTTGCTCGCGATAGCGGTGGGTCAGCCCACATCGATTCCGAATGTTAAGCCCCCATCGCGAGCAGGCTCGCTCCCACAGGGGATCTGCGTCGGGCACAGATATTGTGAGCGCCGCGATCAATTGTAGGAGTGAGCCTGCTCGCGATAGCGGTAGGTCAGCCAACACAGATATCAACTGACCCACCCCCATCGCGAGCAAACTTTGCGCATACCGCGCCCATGAAAAAGCCCGCAGCGACGGCGGGCTTTTTCAGCAAGCAAGCAGGTGACAGGCGTTTAGATAGGCCGGCTGCCGTACTTGTTGTCAGGCTTTTTGGGCGGATCGGCGACCACGCTGGCCTCCACTTCCTGCACCTTGCCACCTTTGGCCAGGAACTCTTCCATGGCCTTGGCCAGGGCGTCGCGTTCCTTGTTTTTGGCTTCGACGCTTGGCAACTCATCGACCGACACCGCAGCCTTGGCTTTGCCTTTGGCGGTCGGGGCCGGCGCTTCGCCGCCATCGTCTTCAGCAACGTCTTCCGCCGCTGCTTCCAGGCCTTCTTCGGCCTCGTCTTCGTCGCCTACTTCGAGGTCGTCGTTTTCCAGATCATCGTCGCTCATGTTCTACCTCATGACTTGCGAAAAGCAGATTAGTTATAGCCCAGCTACGCCGTCTGTCGAAGGCTGCCGGAAAAAATTCTACAACCGCTTGTAACGAGCGGTTACGCCCCTTCACCGTGCAGGGTGGCGAGGACTTTACGGGCACCGCCGAAATCGCGGTGCTCGCCCAGATAAACGCCTTGCCAGGTGCCCAACGCCAGCCGACCTGCCGCAATCGGCAGACTGATCTGACAGCCAAGTACGCTGGCCTTGAAGTGCGCCGGGAGGTCGTCCAGGCCTTCGTCGTTATGCTCAAAGCCGTCTGTTCCTTGTGGGATCAGCCGATTGAAAAATCGTTCGAAGTCGCGACGTACCGCCGGATCGGCGTTCTCGTTGATGGTCAACGACGCCGAGGTATGCTGCAGCCACAAGTGCAACAGACCGACCCGGCACGCCTTGAGTTCAGGCAGGCCGGCGAGTAACTCGTCCGTTACCAGATGAAAGCCCCGGGGCCGCGCCCGCAGGGTAATCAGCGTCTGTTGCCACATACAGTTCTCCGCACGTTCGGGGCGCATTCTAGCGCGCTCTGGGAAAAAACAAAGGCCCTAATATTCCCGCATTGCTGTAAGTTTTTCGCTTGTAAAAAACCCTCGTCGTAAACACGACATAAGGCGTAGGAAAAAACCTTTCAGCAGCCTCTTAAATGACAAATCCCGGACAAAAAAATGCCCGGCGAACCGGGCAAGTTTTTTTCTGCGCGTCTTACAAGTTGTAGCCGCGTTCGTTGTGTTGTGCCAGATCGAGGCCGACCGCCTCTTCTTCCTCGGTAACCCGCAGGCCCATGACCGCGTCCAGTACCTTGAGAATGATGAAGGTGACGATCGCGGTGTAGATCACCGTGAAGCCCACGCCTTTGCATTGAATCCACACTTGTGCGGCGATGTCGGTGACAGTGCCGAAGCCACCCAGCGACGGTGCAGCGAACACACCGGTGAGGATTGCGCCGAGAATACCGCCGATGCCGTGCACGCCGAAGGCATCCAGGGAATCGTCATAACCGAGTTTGCGTTTCAGCGTAGTGGCGCAGAAGAAGCACACCACGCCAGCGGCCAGGCCGATCACCAGCGCGCCCATCGGGCCCACGGTGCCAGCGGCCGGAGTGATTGCGACCAGACCGGCGACTACACCCGAAGCGATACCCAGTGCACTTGGTTTGCCGTGCGTGACCCACTCGGCGAACATCCAGCCCAATGCAGCAGCAGCGGTGGCGATCTGCGTGACCAGCATCGCCATGCCGGCAGTGCCGTTGGCGGCGGCGGCGGAACCGGCGTTGAAGCCGAACCAGCCAACCCACAGCATGGCCGCGCCCATCAGCGTGTAACCGAGGTTATGCGGAGCCATCGGGGTGGTCGGGAAGCCTTTGCGCTTGCCCAGTACCAGGCAGCAGATCAGACCGGCAACACCGGCGTTGATGTGCACCACGGTGCCGCCGGCGAAGTCGAGCACGCCCCAATCCCACATCAGGCCGCCGTTGCCGGACCAGACCATGTGCGCAATCGGTGCGTAAACCAGAGTGAACCAGATGCCCATGAAGATCAGCATCGCGGAGAACTTCATGCGCTCGGCGAACGCACCGACGATCAGCGCCGGGGTGATGATCGCGAAGGTCATCTGGAAGGTCACGAACACCGCTTCCGGGAACAACGCCGCAGGACCGGTGATGCTCGCTGGCGTGATGCCGGCGAGGAACGCCTTGCCCATGCCGCCGAAGAACGAGTTGAAGTTGACGACGCCCTGCTCCATGCCGGTGGTGTCGAACGCAATGCTGTAGCCATAAATGACCCACAGGATGCTGATCAGACCGGTAATGGCGAAGCACTGCATCATCACGGAAAGAATGTTTTTGGAGCGAACCATGCCGCCGTAGAACAGCGCGAGGCCGGGAATGGTCATGAACAGCACGAGGGCTGTCGAGGTCAGCATCCAGGCGGTATCGCCGGAATTGAGGACTGGGGCCGCCACTTCGTCTGCCGCCATAGCCAGGCTGGGCATTACGAGGGACAACAGGGCTCCTAGCCCTGCGAATTTACGCAGAGTCATATTGTTTTCTCCTGGGGCGTTGGGTTTGTGGCGGCTTAGATCGCGTCGGTATCGGTTTCGCCGGTACGGATGCGAATCGCCTGTTCCAGATTGACCACGAAAATCTTGCCGTCACCGATCTTGCCGGTGTTGGCTGCCTTGGTTATCGCCTCGATAACCCGGTCAAGATCCTTGTCGTCAATGGCGACATCGATCTTCACCTTTGGCAGGAAATCGACCACGTACTCCGCGCCGCGATACAGCTCGGTGTGACCCTTCTGCCGACCGAAGCCTTTGACCTCAGTAACGGTAATGCCCTGCACGCCGATCTCGGACAACGACTCGCGTACATCGTCCAGCTTGAACGGCTTGATGATGGCAGTGACTAGCTTCATGAAAACTCTCTCCCGAATTGGTGGACTTGCCCCAGGAAAACAAACCCGTCTCAAGTCTAAGCGCAGTGCCTGGCTTTGTAACGCATCGTCGGCCCAACCTGCCCGTCCGACGCCAGCTAACCACTCCGTGCAGAACTTCCCCGTTCCACGTGGCGCACTGCATTCGTCACAGCGACTGCATCAGTGCATGGGTCATTAGCGACTAAGCAGAAAGCTTGCCATCTCGCCAAAAACCCCTGAATTCAATCCCTTGGTCGCTGCTGCAAGCCGCTTCTCGTTAACGCCGCAGAGATAACGCACAACAACGGTGCGCTGCCGTCCGTCCGCTTGCGCGAAAAGCGTGCATCCGTGCCTGCGGAGTTGACTATAGACACTGCGTGATACACTGCCCGCCATTGTTTCCAGGACCTTTCCCATGCTCGCGCCCAAAGACTTCCTCGACGCCCTGAGCGGCACCGCCTCCCGCCTCTTCAGCGGCGACAACCCTTTGCCGAAAAGCGAAATCGAAAGCCAGTTCAAGGCCCTGTTGCAGAGCGGCTTCAGCAAACTGGACCTGGTCAGCCGGGAAGAGTTTGATAGCCAGATGGTCGTGTTGGCGCGCACGCGGGCACGCCTGGAAAGCCTGGAAGCGAAAGTCGCAGAGATGGAAGCGAAGCTGAATCCGCCGGTCGAGTAACGCCGCTGACAATGCGTTCCCCTGTAGGAGCAAGGCTTGCCCGCGAATGAGTCGCCTCGGTCGCCCAGCCCTCCCACACTGTAACGACTACCCCCCTGTAGGAGCTGCCGAAGGCTGCGATCTTTTGATCTTGCGCCCCGCAACAATCTCGGCAACGTCCTACAAAGAACATCCCCGCCGTCCGATAGCGTCGTAGTGCTCCAACTTCTAAGCTCCCAGCAGCTGATTATTCAGCACTGGGTTTGGCGACCTGGAAGCTTAAGGAGGCTACTTCTGTTCGATGGCGGCTAGTTTGAGCCACATCGAGTCATGGTGGCTGTGCGTGGGAGACCTTCGGGTCTGCCGGGTTCCTTTTGCTCCGGTTCGCCAACCCGCGTACAGCTGCCACCAATTGTTTGGCGACGATTGAGAGCAGCCCTTCAAGCAAAAGGAGTTGTATCAATGAATAGCGACGAAACCTATCTGATCCCAAACACCTTCACCCGCCACAAACTCCACCTCCACGCCCTGCTCATCCAGAATCAACCCTGGTTCAGCGCCCGCGACCTCGGGCGTCTGCTACGCCTGTTCCTCGACGAACGCGCCGTCCGAAAACTCGACCCCGACCAACATCAATCGGTGCGAATGCTCAGCCACGGCACCGTCGAAAACACCCTGCTCATCAGCGAATCCGGCGTCTACGCACTACTGATCTACCACTACTGCCCCGAACACCGAAGCCTGCGCGAATGGCTCACCCACGACGTAGTGCCCGCCCTACGAGACGCGCAACAACCCACCTCAATCGAGCGCCCGATCTTGAGCCTGCTGAGCTGGCCAGACATGTCATTGAGCTTGCTGCACTGGAATAACCAGCCGTGGATTCGGTTGCAGGATGTGCCACACATGCTACCGGAGGGTGATCGGCCACAGCGCGCGGGGAATGCGCCGTGGTGGAAGCGTGCTTCGCGAATGCTCCAAGCATTCTGAACGACGCAAAAAAACCCCACGCTTGCGGCGTGGGGTTATTGACGCTTGCCTGGCTGATCAAATTTGAATAGGCTCCCCGTCGTGGGTGTATCTGTTGAGGATACGCAGGCCCCGGCCTCACCGAAGCCTGCAAATAAAAAACCGCCAACTCAAGGCGGTTTTTTTTCGCCTCCAATTCAGCTTTCGCCAACATCCTTCATCGATCCAGGCAACATCCTACAACAACCTCGTCCCGCGACTGATTACGTCGGCGAACTGGCACGCTTAAGCTACAGGCTGCAAAAAGAAGCTCGCAACATCCTGCGAAAGTTTGGCACCTGCGACGTCACGCCATCCGACTACCCTTCTGAAACCGCAGGAAGCGGTTCCCAAAAAGCTCAAGGAACGATCATGGCCCTCTCCATCGTCCACAGCCGCGCCCAGATTGGCGTGGATGCGCCCGCCGTTACCGTAGAAGTGCATTTGGCCAACGGCTTGCCGTCGCTGACGATGGTCGGTTTGCCGGAAGCGGCGGTGAAGGAAAGCAAGGACCGGGTGCGCAGCGCGATCATCAATTCCGGGCTGCAGTTTCCGGCGCGACGGATCACGCTGAATCTCGCGCCGGCGGACTTGCCCAAGGACGGTGGGCGCTTTGATCTGGCGATTGCCCTGGGGATTTTATCGGCCAGCGTGCAGGTGCCGACATTGACCCTGGACGATGTGGAATGCCTGGGCGAGTTGGCACTTTCAGGCGCGGTGCGCGCGGTTCGTGGTGTGCTGCCGGCGGCGCTGGCGGCGCGCAAGGCCGGGCGAACGCTGGTGGTGCCGCGCGCGAATGCCGAAGAGGCGTGTCTGGCGTCGGGGCTGAAGGTGATTGCGGTGGATCATTTGCTGCAAGCAGTGGCGCACTTCAACGGGCACACGCCGATTGAGCCTTATGTCTCCAACGGTTTGCTCTACGCCAGCATGCCGTACCCCGATTTGAATGAGGTGCAAGGCCAGATGTCAGCCAAGCGTGCGCTGCTGATTGCGGCGGCAGGCGCGCACAATTTGCTGTTCAGCGGCCCGCCAGGCACGGGCAAAACCCTGCTCGCCAGTCGTTTGCCGGGCCTGTTGCCACCGCTGGCCGAGCATGAAGCGCTGGAGGTGGCAGCGATTCAATCGGTGTCCAGTTGTGTAGCGTTGAGCCACTGGCCGCAACGGCCGTTCCGCCAGCCGCACCATTCCGCCTCCGGCCCGGCGCTGGTCGGCGGCGGCTCGAAACCGCAACCCGGCGAGATCACCCTCGCCCACCATGGCGTGCTGTTTCTGGATGAACTGCCGGAGTTTGATCGCAAAGTTCTCGAGGTATTACGCGAGCCGATGGAGTCCGGCCACATCGTGATTTCCCGCGCCAAGGACCGTGTTCGCTTCCCGGCCCGCTTTCAATTGGTGGCGGCGATGAACCCGTGTCCCTGTGGATATCTTGGCGAACCGAGCGGGCGTTGCAGCTGCTCGTCGGACATGGTCCAGCGTTATCGCAACAAACTCTCGGGGCCGCTGCTGGATCGCATCGACCTGCACCTGACCGTCGCCCGCGAAGCCACGGCACTCAATCCATCGCCCAAACCCGGAGACGACACCGCCACCGCTGCAGCACTGGTCGCCGACGCAAGAGAGTGCCAACACAAACGTCAGGGTTGCGCCAACGCCTTCCTCGATCTGCCGGGCTTGCGCCGCCACTGCAAGTTATCCACAGCTGACGAGAACTGGTTGGAATCGGCTTGCGAACGACTGACCTTATCGTTGAGGGCAGCACACCGATTGCTCAAGGTTGCCCGTACCTTGGCAGACCTTGAACAAGTCGATGGCATTACCCGCGAGCACTTGGCGGAAGCGTTGCAATATCGACCTGCTTCAGCGTAACCGATGCAATCGCAAGTCATTCAGGCAGATAAACTTTCAGAGAGAGCGTCAGTAATAAATGGAGCGACTAAAGAGTCACTGGATCAGATTTGTCTATTGCCTGATAAGCATTGCTATCGTATGGACGGCATTGTTGCAGCAGGAAATCGTCGTCGGCTCACCGGCTTCACTGAATAACTTTTCCTACATTGGCACGGTGATAACCATCGTCGCACTCATCATTTCAATATCCGAAGTTCTGCACAGCGTGCGCTACTCACGAAGCATCAGTGCAGAAGCCAGCAGAGTGCTCAAGGACGCCAAGGCTGTAGAAGCCGCTTCAGCCGTCAGCGAATGTCTTGCAACGCTCAATGAAGCAGCAGGTTATGTGGATACCGAAAACTATCCATTAGCGCTGAAGTGCTATCAGCATTTCAGGATTCTGTTTGCCAAAATACCCGGCACAGGTCAGGCGTTCGACAGGATTGACAATATTCTTGGCGAGACTGAAATCGCCATCAGAAAAGGGATTTTCGCGACCGCTAACGCGCCGCTTGAGAAGCCTTTCAGAGTCCTTATTCACCACAATCTTGAAAACATCAAAGTGAACCTTGAAAAGGTTAATCCTGCCAGAGGGCGAAAATATGCTACCGCCTAGATTTCTCGACTTTGTCAAAGCGCTCACCGCGAGAACGGAGCAAGGCGAATTCTCATGGAATTTTGACGACAATAACTCGCTGGTGAAACTTAAAGAAAACAGCTTCTCTCTTTCATTGCGCTACAGCTTTAACGCCGATGAGAAATACGCGGAGTACGTCATTTATTACGTGGATGAAGTAGGAAATAAGGAATACCGGTTTTATACCAACCAAACCTGGAATGACTTTGATTTCATCCGGCGGTTATTTGATGCGGCACAAGCCTCAAAAATGAGACTGCCTTTTTAGTCCGGCCATGAGCAGTGAACACCCACTTCACTGCTCATCTTGTCAGGGCGTCTATTCCTTGGACAAATCCACCAACGGCACCTGACGCACCTCAGTCTCGCGCCCATCCTGAATATCGCTCACTTGCTTCAGCGCCTTATCCACCGCGCCTTTATCCGCCAACAAACTGTAGTGAATCTGGAACTGCTTCTGCTCTTTAACCCCAATCGTCGGCACTAAACCAAGTGGCCGTTGATACCGACGGTTGTAGGAAAAACTCGTCCCGGGCTCTAGCCCGGTAACGTAGCCCTGCCCTTGCGTATCGGTGTTTTTCCACAAGGAGAACACTGGCAGTTGCTGAGTATTGAAACCGACGGAAACACCGAGGCTGCCGGCCTTGTTATGCAGCACGGTCAATGTGTCGCCCTTGGCGTCGGCATAGGGCACGACGTTGTAGACCGTTTCGTCGTAATCCTTGGTCGGCGCGCGGTAGGTCTGCCAGTCCGGCAGGTCAGCTTTAGCCTTGTCGTTGAACGGTGAAACCTGTTTTACCGGCGCCGCGAAACGGGCGCCCTGCTCGAGGAACGGGGTGCTGAAATTGCTGTGGTACAGCGCTTGGTATTCCTTCGGGTAATCACCGTTATTGGTCAGCGTGTCGTTGAGCGAAAACGCCACGCTGCCGGGCTCGGTGACCAGTTCGGTGAGTACCGAGAAGTCGACTTTCTTGAAGGCCTGCTCTTTCAGCTCGCCGCGCAGGCTGATGGCGTAAGGCGGTTTTTCGTCGATGTGCAGGGTGACTTTGCTGGCCGGGATGTTGGCGGCGCGACCGTGCAGGGTCAGCAGTTCGCCGTTGTCGATGCCGGGGTGGCCAACCCACTCATAGCCGCAACGGGCGACCAGTTCGTTGAAACCTTCGAGCCAACCCAGCCCGCCGCGACCGTTGAGCTCTATAAAGGACGGATTGACCACGTCCTTGACCGGCGAATCCCAGCCCATGCGCACGTTGCCGACAGACGCTTGCAACACGTTCATTCCGCGGGTCGGCACCACCGAGAGTTTCAGCGTGCCGTTATCGATGTCGACGATGCTCACGCCTTCCTGCCGGCCGCCGTGCAAGGTGCGCAGGGTCACGGAGAAGGGTTTGTCGGTCTTCACGCCCAGTTGCTGGCTGGTGATCTGCCAGTTCTGCGCGGCTTTGTCGGTGTCAAGCAACACGTAATCCCAAGCCATGGCGTGGGAGGCAGCGGTGAGTGCGCCGAGGGTGATGGCAAATTTTAGCGGAGTCATGAGGCAAGCCTTTCTTGGATTTGTGCATTTTTTATAGCGCTGATGAATCGATTCAGCAAGATTAAAAAATTCAGCCGTCCAGACCGTCCTCAACAAATACCGAAACAGCATGAGCAGCGCGCTTCGTCTTGCGCTAGTCTCATACGGTTTTGGACCAACGGCTGATTGACGGCGACATCATAATGACATTAAGGTCGCCGGCTAATTGCAGGAGCAAGCACAGGCAATTTTGTCTGTCATTTGCGCAACGGATCATATGGAGTTTGGATGCGCGGGGCACTATTACGCAGCGGTAAGAGCGGGTCATTCACTGCCTTGGGCGAAACAGGCCAACCGGTCTACCGGGCGGCGCTGCAATTGCGCGAAGCGATTCGCCGCAAGAATCCCGAGATGGTCGATCACCTGGCCATCCCTCAAAGCGATGAACTCGGCAACCAGATCGACTGGTACAGCGGCCTCGACGGCGATGTGATCCCGTGGAGCAGCGCGACCGAAGAAGAACGCGCGCCCGCCCGCCGGCAACTTGAAGCGCTGAAAACTGCGCTCGATGAATTGAGCCAGCGCTTCCTCGGCACCGACCCGGCCGAGCAGCAACAGGGCGACAAAGCCGTGTTCGGCAAGTTGCTCAAGCGCGTCATTCATTTCCCCGACGAAAATTTCGTTTACCTGGTGCAAGGCAAGCCGGTGCTGACCTTTTGGGGTTTCGAGCATGCCGGCGCCGACCGCAATCGCGACCCTTTGCATTGCCTTTATTCCGTGCCGCTGGTGTTCACGCTGCCGCCAGTGGTTGAAGAACCAGTGATTGCGCCAGTCGCGCCGGTGGTTCCCGTGGTCGTTCGCCCATGGTGGCGTCGCTGGTGGTGGTGGCTGTTGCTGCTGCCGTTTCTGTTGCTGCTGCTGTGGCTGTTGCTCGGCATGCGCGGCTGCGTGCCGATTCCGCTGGTGGCGGTTGATCTGCTGCCAAGCGGCGTCGTGCCGATCGACCACCAAACCGAAGAACCGCAACTGACCGGCAACGCCGCGACGCTCAACGGTGTGCCGGTCACCGGCACTGTGCCGGGCGCCGCCAACGAACCTGCCGTCGAAGGCACGCATGCCGTGGAAGCGCCCGCCGTCGAAGGCCCGGAGGCCGACGCTGCGCCCGCCGACATAACGCAGGACCCGGCCGTCGAGGCGCCGACTGCGCCACCGCAAAACCCGACCGCCCCACCCGCCGTCACGCCACCCGCAGCGGAAAAAGCCGCCGCTGCCAAACCGGGCCCGGCGCTGAGCATTCCACCGGACGCCGCCGACGGCGCCGCTGATTTCCTTGACGGCCAGTACCGCGCGGGCGCCGGCATTCAGGATCGGCGCACCGGCAAACCGCTGCGTCTGGAATACCAGTTCAAGGATGGCAAGGGCGAAGTCACCGTGCACCAGGCCGACGGCTCGAAATGCAGCGGCCCGGTCACGGCCGCCATGAAGGGCGGCAGCCTCGCCATCGACAGTCAGGGCCAGGCCGTGTGCGGCGATGGCAGCACTTACGACATGCCCAAGGTCAACTGCCGCAAAGGCGCGACCACCGTCGCGGACTGCACCGGTGGTTACGGAAAAGATCAATTCCCCATGTCCATGCGGCAGACGGGCGAATAAACACGGAATAACCTGACATGTTGCCTGAAGTCACCCAATTCGAAGACACCGTCACGCTCGTCAGCGACACCGGTATCCAGTTCATGGATTTCGCCCTGCGCCTGGATCCGCGCAAGGAACCGGCGGGCGAGTTCGCGCCGATGATCAGCGGGCTGATCTGCCGCTTGCAGTACAACGAAGAGAAAGACTTCTACTTCTACGAGCCTGAACCGGAAAAAATCGAGAAAGCCAAACCGGCGTTCAGCGTCGACATGAAAAGCAGCCTCGACCTGCTCAACGGCGTCTGGCTGCCGATCCCGTTTTTCCGTTTCATGCCGCCGCATCGTTTCGACGAAGGCCCGAGCAACTGGTCGCGCATGCGCCTGGTGAAACTGGCCACGCCGGACATCGACGGCAACACCCATCGCCTGACCATGGCTTTCGACAGTCGCGTCATGCCCAAGCGTGACGGCACCGCGTACCTGGCGCCGAACGAAGAAGACATCAGCTCCGGCGTGTCTTTCAAACTGGCGACCAAGGCCAGCGAAACCCGCTGGTTCCTGGCGCAGGCGTGGGTCAATGAATGGCTGCTGGAAGTGTTCAATGAAGGCAATTCGCACCGTTCGCGCGAAGAGCTGGACATCGACATTCGCGCCAACCATCACCTCGCGCACTTCCTCAACCTGCTGAGCCTGTTGAGCACGCCGTCGGTGGCAACGCAGTCCACAGCGCGGCCGAAAGTCGATATCCCGGAACTGAAAGTAGTCGCCAACGACAGCAATGGCCTGGTCAAACCGATCCTCGTGGACCTGGTGCTGGACGTCGGCAACTCGCGTACCTGCGGCATCCTCATCGAGAACCACGGTCAGGCCGGCTCCGGGCTGAAACACAATTACGTGCTCGAACTGCGCGACCTGATCACCCCGGAACACACCTACAACCTGCCATTCGAAAGCCGCGTGGAGTTTGCCCAGGCGAATTTCGGCAAGGACCATTGCTCGGTCAAGAGCGGTCGCCACGACGCGTTCCAGTGGGCGACCATCGCCCGCGTCGGCAACGAAGCCAGCCGCTTGGCCAGCCGTCGTCGCGGCACCGAAGGCTCGACCGGCCTGTCCAGCCCGAAACGTTATCTGTGGGACGAAAACGCCTACGGCCACGGCTGGCGTTTCAACTGTTCGTACATCAAGACCGATAACGAACCGTACGCCACCGCCGCACCGTTCTCGCACCTGATCAACGAAACCGGCGAGGCGCTTTACAGCCTCGAAGAAGACGATCGCCTGCCGGTGTTCATGCCGCGTTATTCGCGCAGCTCGCTGATGACCTTCATGCTCGCCGAAGTGCTGGCCCAGGCGCTGTCGCAAATCAACAGCCCGGCCCAGCGCTCGCGCCAGGGTCACACCCGCGTGCCGCGCCAGCTCAACAGCATCACGTTGACCGTGCCGCCGGGCATGCCGCAAGCCGAGCGCAGCATTCTCAACGAACGTATGTTGCAAGCCATCGGCCTGGTGTGGAAAAGCCTCGGTTGGCACGCCGGCGAAGAAGACCCGCATCAGGATCAGGCCGTCAGCCCGCGCACGCCGATCCCGAGCATTCGCGTGGAATGGGACGAAGCCTCCTGCGGCCAATTGGTCTACCTGTACACCGAGGTCAACGAGAACTTCGCCGGTCACCCGGAAGAGTTTTTCGACACCATCGCCCGCCCGGACAAGACCGACCGCGAACGCATTACGCTGGCGACCATCGACATTGGCGGCGGCACCACTGACCTGGTGATCACCGACTATCGCCTCGACCGCGCCGGCAACACCGGCAGTGGCAGCAACGTGCACATTGTCCCGGAACAGCGTTTCCGCGACGGATTCAAAGTGGCCGGCGACGACATCCTGCTCGACGTGATTCAGGATTTCATCCTGCCAAGCTTCGACAAAGCCTTGCAGAACGCTGGCGTCAGAGCCCCGGATTCATTGATGTCGCGCTTGTGCGGCGACGAGTCCGTCAGCGCCCAAGACATGATCCTGCGCCAGCAATTGAACCTGCAGGTGTTTTCGCCGCTGGGCCTGGCGCTGCTCAAGGCCTACGAACATTACGACCCGCAAGAGCCGCAGGAAGTGACGCCGCAGAGTTATCGCCAGTTGCTCGGCGACAACGCCATCAGCCAGACCGTGCTCGATTACGTCAACGCTGCGGTGCGCCGCGATGTCGGTGGCCAGAGCGCGTTCGACCTGTATGAAGCGCTGATCAGCTTCGACCTGCAAAAGCTCCACGCCGCGTTCCTCAACGACCAGATCAACATCACCAAGATCCTCGGCGCGCTGTGTGAAGTGGTGTCGCATTACCCGTGCGACGTGCTGTTGCTGACCGGCCGTCCTTCGCGCCTGCCGGGGATTCAGGCGTTTATTCGCAAGGTCCTGCCGCTGCCGCCGGGGCGCATTCTGGCGCTGCAAAACTACCGCACCGGTGGCTGGTATCCGTTCCACAAGAATGGCCGCATCGACGACCCGAAAAGTACCGCTTCGGTCGGCGCCATGCTCTGTCTGCTGTGCGCCAACCACAGCGTGCCGAACTTCTATTTCCGCTCTTCGGCGCTCAAGCCGTATTCGACGGTCAAGCACATCGGCGTCATCGACCTGAACAACGTGATCAAGGATGCCGACGTGCTGTACCGCGACATCCAGTCCGAAGACTACAAAATCAAGCTGCCGGAAATCGGCGTCGGCGATGCGGCCGACACGCCGCAACTGGAAATGCGCGGCGATCTGCGCCTCGGCTTCCGCCAGTTGGCCGCCGACCGCTGGGCCGCCTCGCCGCTGTACACCCTGCGTTTCACCAAGGCTGGCCGCGAGAAATTCTCGCGTGCGGTCGGTGAGAACGGCAGCGCGCCGTTGCTCAAAGTGCGGTTCGAGGTGAAAGCCGCGGACAAGTACACGAAAAAACAGGATCTGGTCAGCGATCGCCTCTCGGTGCGTGATATCGAATCCAACAGCAACAACGTCAACTTCAACCCGCGCAGCGACCTCGAACTGGAACTCAACACCATGCTCGACGCCGGCCTGAGCGAGACCAAGTACTGGCTCGACAGTGGAAGTGTGAAACGCAAATGAATGATCTGAACCCCGATCAACATCAGCTCGCTGCCAGCTGGGCCGCTGTTTATGAAGGTGCCGGTCAGGCGCTGGAATGGATTGGCCAGACGCGCGTCAACGCCCCGCGCCTGGACAGCGAAGCCGACAATCTCAACATCCGCCTGCACCGCGCCCGCAACCTGGCCCACAGCCTCGGTCGCGTGGCCTGCACGCCGATGACCATCGGCTTCTTCGGTTTGTCCCAGGCCGGCAAGTCGTACCTGATTTCGGCCCTCGCGGCCGGGCACAACGGCAAGCTCGAAACCAACTACGGCGGCCAGCGCCTGGACTTCATCAAGCACATCAACCCGGTGGGTGGCGGCAAGGAAGCCACCGGCCTGGTGACGCGCTTCAGCCGTCGGGCGACGCCGAGCCCGGACGATCAGTTTCCGGTCGAGCTGACGCTGTTCAAGGAAATCGAACTGGCGAAGATTCTCGCCAACTCGTGGTTCAAGGATTTCGACCTCGAACGCATCTCCTACGAGATCGACGAAGAGCGCATCCAGCGTGTGCTGAAACCGTTCGAGGGCCGCGAGAACGGGCCGATCCAGCCGGGCGTGACGGCCGATGACCTGGTGTCGCTGTGGGATTACCTGCGCGACAACTTCCGCAATTCGGTGAAAAAACTCGAACACCTGTACTGGCCGAAAGCGCTGCAACTGGCGCCACGCCTGAACTTCCAGGAACGCGCCGAGCTGTTTGCGATTCTCTGGGGCGAGCAAGGCGAACTGACGCGCGTCTACCAGCAACTGGCCGGCGCCCTGCACAAGCTCGGTTTGCCCGAAACCGTGTTCGCGCCGTTGAAAGCTCTGGTGAGTTTCGAAAACGACACCTACAGCCAGCGCGACAGCATCATGAACGTCGACATTCTCGAACGCTTCGGCAGCCCGCGCGACTTGCCGATCGACGTGCGACCCAAGGTTGATGGCCGCCTGCAAAACAGTCAGGGCATTGCCGTGGCGCAACTCGCCGCGCTGACCGCCGAAATGACTTTTTGCCTGATCGAAGCGCCGGCCGATGACATCGTCAATCAGGTCGATTTGCTCGACTTCCCCGGCTACCGCGGACGCAAGAAGCTCCACGAAATCGCCGATTCCAACGACCCGGAATCCGCGACCAAGGACAACTCCGTCTCGCAGTTGATCCTGCGTGGCAAGGTCGCTTACCTGTTTGAACGCTACACCGACAATCAGGAAATGAACGCGCTGGTGGTCTGCACCGGTTCGACCAAACAGAGCGACGTCAACGACGTCGGCCCGGTGCTGACGCGTTGGATCGAAAAGACCCAGGGCGCCGACGCCGCCGCGCGCAGCAAGCGCGATACCGGCCTGATCTGGGCGCTGACCATGCTCGACCTGCGCATCACCAACTCCCTGAGCCTGACGGCCGATCAGTACGATGAGAGCTGGAACGGCATGGTCAAGCTGACCATGCTCGAACGCTTCGGCAGCCTCAGCTGGATGAACGACTGGGCCGGCACGCCGTTCCAGAACACCTTCCTGGTGCGCAAACCGCGAATGGACGCGGCGTTTATCGGCCAGGACGCCAGCGGCGCCGAAACCGGGATCAACAGCGCTTACCAGGAACGTATCGACGCGCTGGGCAGCAGCTTTGCCGCCAACGCGCTGGTGTGCAAACACATCAACAACCCGGCCAACACCTGGAAAGAAATGCTGCGCAACGATGACGGTGGCATCAGCCACTTCAGCGGCAGTTTCAAAGGTGTGGCGAACATCGAATTCAAACTGCAGCGGATCCGCGAGCAGTTGGGCGAATGCCTCGAAGGCTTGACCACGCATGGTTTGAGCACTTGGTATCACGCTGATGGTGATGGCGCCGCTGCCGCCAAGAAAGCCCAGGCGCAGATGATTTTGTCGGGGCTGGGTCGACGTCCGGCAGTGCTGGGCGAGTTTATTGATCAACTCGACATGCCGAGCGAAGAGGTGCGCGACCTGTACCTCAGCGGCGTGTATGAAACCGATGACGAGCCGGCCGAGAGTGACGAACCCGTCGCCGCGACGCCGAGCCACAGCCTGTACGGCAACGACGCCGGTTTCGACTTTGATTTTGGCGACGATTTGAGCCACGACACGCCGTCCAGCAGCAAGACCGCTGCCCCGGCGCCGGAACTGCAAAGCAACGAGCATCGCTTTGCCAAAGCGGCATTCAAAGCGTGGATCGCGCACCTGCGTGAACTGACGACACGGCAAAGCTTGCTCAACCTGCTGGGCCTGGAGAAATCCCTGCTCGAAGCGGTGGTCGACGAATTGATCACCGCCGGTTATCGCCAGGACCTGCCGGGCCAGTTGAGCCGCGCGGTGCTCAAACGTGCGCAAAGCGGCGCACGGCGCGATCAACTGGTCGAGCGCCAAGTGCTGGAAGTGCAACGCGTGCTGCGCGATTTCGTCTCCTGGTTCGGCTACATCCAGAAACCCGTGAGCGAGCGCCCGAACAGCCGCGCCGGGGCCAAAGCGCCGCTGTTTGCGTTCTACACCGACATCGGTCCGGGGCAAGTGCCGGAACTGCCGGCGCAACCGGCGAACCAAGCGCAGCGCTTCCTCGGCGACTGGCTCTCGGGCCTGGCCTACATCACGATGGACAACGCCGGCCATGGTGCCGGTCGCGAAATCACCCCTGAACAGAACGAACGGCTGGGCCAAGTGCTCACAGCCTTCGCAGCGAGATAAGCAATGCCAATTCGTGTCGACCTGCTCGCGTTAGAGCCCAATGTGCCTGGCCGGGCGTGCCTCACTGTGAAGAAATGGCAGGGTGGCGAAGAACAGCTGGAATTCTCCATCCAGCGCAACCAGGACGGTTTTTACCTCCAGGACCAGAAGGCCTGGAGCAATAATCCGTTCTGGTTCAAGGTCTCGCGTTTTGCCCTCGCGGCCAGCGGCGAAGCACTTGAGGCGCAGGTTGGCCCGGAAGTGGTCGATCCGTTGCTGGAGGGCGGCGCCAACTCGCAATTCCAGATTGAGCTGCGCGAACAGAACCTCGGCCACGCCGACAAAGGCGTAGTGCGTCCGGGCGTCGGTTTGCTGCCCTCGACGGCGGGTGGCCAGACGCGTTCGACTTACGGCGGCGCCGACCTGAGCGCGCCAGTCGTGCCCGAGCCGGAACCGGAAATCCCGGAACTGCCTGAGCTGATCCTGCCGGTCGCCGAGCCGGAACCAGAACCAACCCCGGCCCCCGCCGAACCGGTCTACACCCCGCCACCGGCGCCGGTGAAGAAAAGCAAAAAAGGCCTGATCGCGCTGTTGATCGTGGTGCTGTTGCTGCTGGCCGCCGGCCTCGGTTATTGGTTTTACCAACGCACCCCGGCACCGGCACCGACAGTTGCGGCGCCCGCACCGACCGCGACGAACGCTGAAGCCTGCACCCTCGACAGCATGAACAGCGTGCCCGAGCTGACCTTCGTCCAGACCTGCATCAAGGCTGCGCCGGACAGCGCCAAATTGCTCGAAATCATCAACCAGGCCAAGGCCAGCAAACACTGCGGCGTCGCCCAGCGTCTGTACGCCAACCGCGCGCAGGCCGGTGATCCGCTGATCGCCAATGCCTACGCCCGCGAGTACGACCCGAAATACCTCAAGGCCAGCGAGTGCTTCCCGGCCGCCGATAACGCCACTGCCGCTTATTGGTACGAAACCATCCTGACTCAGGACCCGAACAACGCCGAAGCCAAACAGCGCTTCGAGGAGTTGCAGAAGTGATGCGCTCGCCCGTGAGTCGATTCCTGTTGAGCGGCGCTGCGCTGCTGGCGCTGTGCATCAGCCCGTGGTCCCAGGCCGATGACAAACCGCTGATCCAGGCCGGTAAAAAAACCCTGTTCCAACGCGTGCTGACCACGCCGGGCTGCCAGATCAGCCCGACTGCTGGCGGCGCTGCCGGTGAGGCGCAACCGACCTTCAGCCGTTTCTACGTGTATGAGCGCGCTCAGGCCGCCAACGCCGAATGGCTGAAAGTCGGCCCGGACAGTTACGGCAAAACCATTGGCTGGCTGCCCGCCAGTTGCACCACCGAGTGGAAGATGCAGCTGACACTGGCCTTCACTAACCCGGCCAACCGCGACCGCTTGTTGTTCTTCAAGGAACGCGCCACGGTCGAAGGCATCCTCGATGCGCCGGACCCGGTGAGCAAAGTCGCACCGCTGCGTGCCACTCTGAAAAAAGGCCAGCAGGCACCCGGCGTGCTGGCCGAAGAACCTGAATACTTCGTCGACCTGCAAAAGCAGTTCTACTTGCTGCCGGTGCTCAGCGGCGAAGAAGTGATGACCGAAGGCGGCTTCCGCACGCGCCTGCTGAACGTCGCTTCGGTGAGCAAACCGGATGACAAGGACGCCAAGGGTGGCGCGGCCAAAACCGGCGCCGCCGCTGGCAAGGAAGCCGACGACAAGGCTGCCAGCCAGTTGAAGGAATTCAGCGCGGCGGTGGTATTTGTCATCGACTCGACGATTTCCATGGACCCGTACATCGACCGCACTCGCGAAGCGATCCGCAAGGTCTATCAGCAGATCGAATCGCAGAACCTCGGCAAGCAGGTCAAGTTCGGCCTCGTCGCGTTCCGTTCCAGCACGCAAGCGGTGCCGGGCCTGGAATACACCACGAAAATGTACGCCGACCCGACCCAGGTGAAGGACAGCTCCGACTTCCTCGCCAAGGTCGCTGACCTCAAGCAGGCCAAAGTCTCGAGCAGCAGTTTTGATGAAGACGCGTTTGCCGGTGTGATGCACAGCATCGACAAAGTCGACTGGACTCAATTCGGCGCGCGCTACGTGGTGCTGATCACCGATGCCGGCGCCATCGAAGGTGACGACAAACTCTCGCAGACCGGTTTGAGTGCCTCGCAGGTTCGCCTCGAAGCCACCAACCCAGGCGTGGCGATTTACACCTTGCACCTGAAAACCCCGGCAGGCATCAAAGACCACAGCAAGGCTGAAGCGCAGTACCAGAACCTGTCGACCTACCCGGGTACCAATACTTCGCTGTATTACCCGGTGAACGCCGGCGACGTTCAGGAGTTCGGGCGCAAGGTCGACGCGCTGGCCACCGCCATCACCTCGCAGGTGAAAGCCGCTTACCTGGGTGAAGACGCAATCGGCAGCGCGATCAACGCCAAGCAGGATCCGGCCGAGAAGAAAATGCTCGAAGACGCCGCGCTGATCGGCCACGCCATGCAGCTCGCCTATCTCGGCGAGAAGACCAACAGCAAGGCGCCGCCGGTGTTCAAGGCGTGGATCACCGACCGTGACCTGATCAAGCAGAACATCCCCACCACCGACGTGCGGGTGCTGCTGACCAAGTCCCAGCTCAGTGACTTGAGCGACGTCATGAAGCAGATTCTCGATGCCGCCAACGAAGGCCTGATCTCGCCGACGGAAATGTTCGAACGCCTGCGCTCGGTGGCCGCGACCATGGGCGCCGATCCCAACCAGCTCAAGCAGAACAGCAACGCCAAACTGGCAGACATGGGCGTGCTCGGCGAATACCTCGAAGACCTGCCCTATCAGAGCGAAGTGCTGAACCTCGACGAAGAAACCTGGAAGAGCTGGGACGGCCTGGCGCAGGAGAAATTTATCCGCACGCTCAACACCAAACTGCGGCACTACCAGCGTTACAACGCTGACGTCGACCGTTGGGTGGCTTTGGCCAAGGACAGCGATGCACGGGACAACGTTTATCCCGTGCCCCTGGAAATGATGCCTTAACGAGACACCGATGCTCGATATCAAAAACCTGCTGGTGCGCCGTGGTGAAGGCGCGCTGGCCCATCACGTGCGCCTGCCGCACTTGCACGTGCGTGCCGGGGAAATCCTCGCCATCACTGGCGAGAGTGGCAGCGGCAAAAGCACCTTGCTCGAAGCCATCGGCCTGTTGCTCGCGCCGGTCGAGCTCGAACGTTTTCAGTTAGGCCCTGGACGCCAAGAGCCCCCGGCGCGCACAGGCGTGCTACCCGCGCAGGACATCGCGCGGCTGCTCGCCAGTGATGACCAACCGGCGCTGGCAGCGGTGCGTTCGCAGCACTTGGGATTTATTTTGCAGAGCGGCGGGTTGCTGCCGTTCTTGAGCGTGCGCGACAACATCAGCCTGCCCCGGCGCTTGCTCGGCATGTCGACGCACAGCGCGCACATCGACCACGCGGTCGAGGTGTTGCGTCTGCAGGGTTTGCTCGACAAGCACCCGCAAGCGCTGTCGATCGGCGAACGCCAGCGGGTCGCCTGCGTGCGCGCGATTGCCCATGAACCGCTGCTGTTGCTGGCCGACGAACCGACCGCCGCGCTCGATCCGCACAGTGCCCGGCGCCTGTTCGAATTGCTCCTGAGTCTGGTGTCGAGCATGGGCCTGAGTGCGTTGGTGGTGTCACACGATTGGGCGTTGCTGAAAGATTTTGGCTTGCCGCGCCTCGGTGCGGTCAGCCGTCAGGGAGAGACTCTGTTTGAACCGATGGACTGACCGCTTGCGCCTGCTCGGCTCACTGGCGCTGCAAGACCTCTGGCACGACCGCAAAGTGTCGTTGTGCATCGCCGCCTCGCTGGTGGCGGTGATCGCGCCGCTGTTGCTGCTGTTCGGACTCAAGCACGGCGTGGTCAGCCAGTTGCAGGACGAATTGCTGCGCGACCCGCGCAACCTCGAAGTGAAAATGCTCAGCAACGGCAACTACGACACTGCCTGGATCGAGCGTCTGCGCCTGCGCCCGGAAACAGGTTTTGCCCTCGGCCAGACCCGCTCGTTGAACACTCAGGCGGATTTGTTGATCGGCATGACGCGGTTTGTTGAGAGTGCCGAAATCATCGCCACCGAACCCGGCGATCCGCAGTTGAACCTGGCGCAATTCAATCCCGTGGGCCAGCAAGTGATCCTCAGCGCCCGCGCCGCGCAACGCTTGCAAGCCAAGGTCGGCGACACTGTGCAAATGCGCGTGCTGCGCCGGCTCGAAGGGGTCAATGAGCGCGGCGAGCTGAACCTGACCGTGCTGGCGATACTCGACGGCGCCCGATTCGGCCGCGCAGCGGGGTTTGTCGCGCCGCCGCTGTTGCTGGATTTGGAACGCTTTCGCGACGGTTATCAGGTCGCCGCGTTCGGCGTCACCACCGGCAAACCGCTCGGCGACCTGCAACCGCTGTACGCGCGCGCCCGTGTCTACGCGCGCGACATCGACCAAGTCGCGCCGCTGGAGCGCTGGCTCAACGAACAACACATTGAAACTTCAAGCCGACTGGCCGATATCGATAACGTCAAAGCGATCAATCATGTGCTGGGGCTGATCTTCGGCGTTATTGCCCTGGCGGCGTTGATCGGTTGCGTGGCGTCGATGGTCGGCGCGTTTCTGGCCAATATCGACCGCAAGCGCAAAAGCCTCGCGGTCCTGCGTCTGCTCGGCTTCAAGCGTACGGCGGTCGCTGGTTTTGTGGTGCTGCAAGCGCTGCTGCTGAGCCTCGCCGGTTACCTTGGCGGGCTGATGTTTTACGCGGTCGGCAGCCATTTGTTCGACTACTTGCTCGGCAGCAGCCAGGCCACCGGCACCTTCGTTTGCCACATTACCCTCTGGCATGGCCTCGCCGCCCTGCTCCTGACCTTTCTGGTCGCTGCACTGGTCGCCGTGATCGGCGCCGTGCGCGCCATCAGCATCCAACCTGCGGAGAGTCTGCGTGAGCTATAAACGTTTTGGCTTGCTGTTGCCCCTGAGCCTGGGTTACTTGCTCGACGCCTCGGCGGCGGGCTGGGAAGAGAAGTATTACAACCCGATGCCCGAGGCCAGCGATGTCGTGCTGCCGATGCCGTGTGAAGGCTCGATGGTGTTTCGCAAGGTGTTCATTCCGGTCGCCGGGCCGCTCGACGATTACCCGATCAACATCGGCCAGGACGGCGCCGAATACGGCTACGTCGAGCAGACTCGACCGGCGTTTATCGCCGGCAGTTTCACCGGCGCGAAAAACGACAAATCGCGTTATTACCTGATGGCCAAATACGAGATGAGCCAGCTGCAATACGCTGCGCTCACCGAAGAAACCTGCCCCACCGCCGCGACCAAAATGCGCTTGCCGCAGGTCTCGGTGAGCTGGGTGCAAGCCGTGGACGCGGCGGACAAATACAACCTGTGGCTGCGCAAGAACGCCGCCGCCAAGTTGCCCAAAGAAGACGGCGCGCTGGGTTTCCTGCGCTTGCCGACTGAAGTCGAGTGGGAGTTCGCCGCGCGCGGTGGCCTGGAAGTCGGTGCCGCGGAATTCCGCGATACGCGCTATCCGATGGCTGACGGCATCAACGCCTACGAATGGTTCGCCGGGGCGCAGTCGTCCAACGGCAAACTGCAATTGTCCGGGCTGCAAAAACCCAATCCGCTGGGCCTGCACGACATGCTCGGTAACGCCGACGAAATGATGTTCGAACCGTTTCGCCTGAACAAACTCGACCGCCAGCACGGTCAGGCCGGAGGCTACGTGGTGCGCGGCGGCAACTACTTAACGGCCCAGGCCGACCTGCGCACCGCGTTGCGCAAGGAAGAGCCGTATTACAACGCCGACGGCCAGGTGAAAAACAAAACCACCGGTCTGCGCCTGGTGCTGGTCTCGCCAACCCTGACTTCGCGCGAGCGGGTGGCCGGGATCGAAAGCAGCTGGAAGAAACTCGGCACCGGCGCCAAGGACACCGAGTCGGCGGACAAGGGCACCGTGCAATCGCTGAACAGCCTGGCGTCCGGCGTCGAAGACAAAGCGCTCAAGGAGAAACTCCAGGCGCTGGAAAACCAGTTGCGCGCCAGCAATCAGCAGCAGGAAGAAACCCGCGATCAGGCGATCCGCGCCAGCCTCAACCTCGGTGCGTTCCTGTGCACCAAGATGCTCGACGACGGCCAGTACGTGGATTTCCTGCAGAAGAACTACAAGCTCAATTGCGAAGGCACCGACAAGGACGCCAGTTGCGACATGCGCAAAGGCAAGCTCGACGAGCAAAAGGATCGCCTGCACAAACTCAGCCGCTACTACGCCAGCAGCCTGGTGGAATCGGCGACGTTGTACGGCCAGCCACTGCTGGAAGCGCAAGTGCCGGTGATGGAAGAGATCATCACCCGCAACAAACAGCTGCAAGACCTCAAGCCGTACCTGCGCACTCACTGGGCCAATCAGAAGACCTTCCTGCAAAAGCAGAAGATCGACACTGAGGCCTGGCTGACCAGTTGCAAGACCGTCACCCAATAACGCAATTGGCTAGCTGATCAGCTACTCAATCAAAAGAACGCCACGCCAACATCGTCACCAAGGAGTTTCATCATGTCGCGCAGCCTTTGGACTCGCTTCAAGCTACAGATCGCTTTCGTCCTCACCGGCAGTCTGTTGCTGACCGGTTGTGCCAACACCGGCAGTTCGATGCTCGGCGGCAGCGACGGCGCCGACCCGCGCCTGACCCAGGGCAGTGACGCGCAGTTCTTCAGCAAATCCGGCTACCAGGCCTGCGCCGTCGGCGCCGGTGTCGGCATTCTCAGTTGTGCACTGTCCAACAGCAGCAACAAGGCTGTGTGCGCGATTGCCGCCGGGATTACCGCGTGTGGCGTGGCCATGGGCGCCAACTATTATCTGGATCAGCGTCGCAGCGAATACTCCGACACCACCACGCGTCTGGCGAAGATGAACAGCGATGTCGAGCAAGACACGCAGAACGTCATCGCCCGTACCGCGACCGCGCAGCAGGTGATCAACGACGACCAGGCGCGCATCGCCCAGATCAAAAAAGACATCGCCAACAAGAAAGTCGACAAGGCCAAGGCGCAAACCGACATCGCCGAGATTGACCAGAACATTGCGCGCCTGCGCAAAGACCTCGGCAACATGCGCACCAAGGTCACCGAATACACCAAAGTGGCGAACGCCGAGCGCGCTCAGGGCAGCAGTGCCGAGATCAAGCAAGTGGACGTGAGCATCCTGAAAATGAACGAGAAAGTCGCCGCCCTGCAAAAGGAAGTCGACGGTCTGTACAGCCAACGTTCCGCGATCACTCTGGGTTAAGCACATGACGCTAAAACAACTGGCGATTCTCACCGCCGTCCTGAGCTTGAGCGGTTGCGCGACCAAGCCGGGCGAATGCGATGCGACCAATCGCGACAGCAGCATGCTGACCAAAATGAACTGCGACTACTCCGGCGGTTACAGCGATCAGGTCAAGCAAAAGGAAACCGCCCTGGCGGCGTCCCGTCAGGAAAACGCCATGTTCCGTCAGGTCTACGAGAACATTCAGGCCCAGCAACTGAGCACCAAAACCGACCTCGCCAGCCAGCAGAAATCCCAGGCTGCGCTGAACCAGTCGCTGGGCCAGTTGCTGAGCTCGCTCAAGGCCCGTCACGGTAATCAGAGCCAGGTGCAAAAGCAGATTGCCGGGTTGGAACAGCAACTCAAGGCGTCCCAGGCATCCCCCACAACCAAGGCCTCGCCGGCAACGCTGGCAGCCAAGCAGGAACAGCTGAAAACCCTGCAGAAGAAAGTCAATCAGCTGCAATTCAGCCTCGGTTACGAAGAGTAACTTTTCACCCGGCAGGCTTCCGTTGGAGGCCTGCACCTTTTTCCAGGAATCGTCGTCATGCAGCGGGTTATCAGGGATGCGCAAGCCACACCGGAGGGGATGAGTGCGCTGCAAGCGAAAGTCGCCCTTATCCAGAAACACTTTCCGCCGAACGTCGCCAGCCTCTTCGCCATCCCGCGCATGGGCAGCGGCGACGTGCTGGAATGGTGGACCGAACTGGGTGGCCAACCGACGCCCTATGCCGAGCTCAACGAAGACGCACAACGACGATTGCTGCAAACCTGGGATGCGCGCCAGGCGTCCCTCGAACTGCTGGCGGACGAACTGCAAAAACGCGGTCAGCCGAGCGTCGCCGATGAGCTGCGCAGCCTGTTGGGCGCGCCCGAGCTGGACAAGCTCTACAGCCTGAATGGCGAGCCCTTGGCGGTGCGCTGGAACCAGCGGCCACCGCGACCGATTCCGCCGCCAGTGATTGCTGTTGCGCCGGTGATTGCGCCAGTCGTTGCGCCGGTGGTTGCGCGGCAATCGCGCCTTGGCTGGTGGGTCGCGGCGGCATTGCTGGCGTTGCTGTTGTTGCTGTTGGCGCTGTGGTTGTACTGGTTCCTGCACCGCGAGCCTGTGGTGCCGATCGTTCCGGTGGCGCCAGTCGCGCCGGTGGTGGTGCCGGTCGCGCCCGTGGTGACACCAGTGGAGCCGGTTCCCGAGCCTGTCGTCGAACCTGTGCCTGAACCGGAGCCAGAACCGCAACCCGTGCCAGAACCAGAACCGATCCCGGTCCCCGCGCCGAAACCCGTGCCGCCTCCAAAACCGGTGGTCGTCGCCCCGCCACCGGCGCCGACGCTGGACAACTTCGCCTGCCGCAAGAAATCCCCGGACACCAAGATTCCGCAATTCGTCGTGGTGCTCGACACGTCAGGCTCGATGGACATGAACATCAAGTCAGTGAAGGCCGACGAAGACTGGTTCTTCAGCAACGAGTACAACCGCTACCTCGACGCCAATCGCACGATGCAAATCTTCGCCAAACCGACGCGCATGGACGTCGCCAAGGATTCGCTGGCCGGCATGATCAACGGCCTCGACCCGAAGATCGACACACGGCTGATCACCTACGAAGGCTGCAACAGCACGCCGGATCAAGGGGTTTTCAAGTTTGGCGATCGTCAGCGCCTGATCAACGGCATCCGCGGCTTGCGCCCGAACGACGGCACGCCGCTGGCCGACAGCCTGGCCAAAGCCGCCAGCACCGTCGATGGGCGCAACAACGATGCGGTGATCGTGATGTTCGTCGACGGCGAAGACAACTGCCAGAAAGACGTCTGCGCCGTGTCCCGCCAAATCGCCCAGAACCAGCCGCGCCTGCGGGTCAACGTGGTCAACATCGGCACCGGCGGCCCCTCGCGCTGCATCGCCGAAAACACCGGCGGCCGCGTCTACTCCAGCAACAACGCAGCGGAACTGGGCAAACAGCTGAAACTGGCGAGCAAGGAAGTGGCGAGTAACGCCAAGTGTGACTAGGCAGGAAATTGCGCTGCTGCCATCGCGAGCAGGCTCACTCCTACAAGGCCGATATTGACCTTGTGGGAGCGAGCTTGCTCGCGATAGCTATTTCACAGGCGTCTCAACGAAACCGATCAACCTCTTGGCGCAAGTCTGCGGCCAGGCTTTCCAGTTCCTTGGCGGTGATCGCCAGGTTCGACACCACTTCACGCTGCTCGCTGTTCGCCAGCGCGATGCTTTGCAGGTTGCTGCTGAGCAACGTCGCGGTGCTGCTCTGCTCTTGGGTGGCGGTGGTGATAGCGGCGAATTGTTGGCCGGCGGAGCGGCTCTGTTCGTCGATGCGCTCGAGTGCCGAGGCGACGTTGGCATTGCGCGACAAGCCTTCCTGCATCAGCACGTTGCCCTGTTCCATGGTGCTCACGGCGTTGCCGGTTTCCTGCTGGATGCTCTGAATCATGCTGGAAATTTCGTCAGTCGCTTCACGAGTGCGCGACGCGAGGTTGCGCACCTCGTCGGCGACCACGGCAAAACCACGGCCCTGCTCGCCGGCACGCGCGGCCTCGATGGCGGCGTTGAGCGCCAGCAGGTTGGTCTGGTCGGCAATCGCGGTAATCACGCCGACGATGCCGCCGATTTCCTGGGAGCGCTGGCCGAGGGTGTTGATCACCGTCGCGGTGCTGTTCAGTGCGCCGGCAATTTGTTCGAGGGAAGAGGATGCTTCGGTCATCGATGTACGACCGATCTGCGTTTGCTGTGCGTTTTCCTGCGCCATGCGCTGGGTGTTGCTCATGTTGTCGGCGATGTTCAGCGAGGTGGCGCTGAACTCTTCCACGGCGCCGGCCATGCTGGTGATTTCGCCGGACTGCTGCTCCATGCCTTCATAAGCGCCGCCGGACAAACCGGACAAGGCCTGGGCGCGGCTGTTGACCTCGGCAGAGGCCTTGCGGATGTGCTCGACCATGGTCGACAGCGCTTGGCTCATCTGGTTGAAGGCGCGCGCCAACTGACCGATTTCGTCGTTGCTCGAGACGTTCAGGCGCACGCTCAAATCACCGGCGCCCAAGGCTTCGGCCTGACGCACCAGATCCCCCAGCGGCGCCAGTTTGCTGCGCAGCAACCAGACTGCCGAGCCCACCGCAATCAACATCGCCAACAGACTGCCGATGGCCAATTGGATGCCGACGCTCCAGGTCACGGCGCTGATTTCGGTTTTCGGCATGCTCGCCACCACCGACCACGGGCCGCCGTCGAACGGCACGGCAACGCTGTAGAACGCTTGCGACTTGTCGCTCCAGAACTCGCCTTTACCCGGGGTTTTGGCCAGGTCGACAATGGCCGGGATCGCCTGATCCAGCGCTTGCACGCCGGCAATCGGCACCAGCCATTTGCTTTGTTCGTCGAGCAACGCCAGCGAGCCAGTCTGGCCGATGCGAAAGCGCTGCAGGTTGGCGAACTGCGCGTTCTGCGCGTCGGTGTAATCAAATCCTACAAACAACACGGCAATGACCTTACCGCTGGTGTCCCTGACCGGCGTGTATTGGGTCATGTAGGAACGTTCGAACAACAAGGCGCGGCCGACGTAACTCTGCCCGGCGATCAACCGTGCGTAAGCCGGGTGAGCGTGATCCAGCAAGGTGCCGATAGCGCGGGTGCCGTCCTGCTTGCTCAGGGAGGTGCTGACGCGAATGAAGTCTTCGCCGCTGCGCACAAACACCGTGGCTACGCCGGCGGTCATTTGCTTGAACTCGTCGACTTCCTGGAAGTTGTTGTTCAACACTTCGCTGCCCAGATGCAGCCCCGGCGTCTGCACGCCGGCCACGCTCACAGGTTCGTCCGGGTGCACGCTCAGGCCCGCGCTGAAGCGCTTTTCGAACAAGCCGCTGAGGCGCTGGGTGCTTTCACGCAACGTGCCGTGGAAGGTGCTCAACTGATCGGCGAGCAAGCGCGCTTCACTGGCCAAATGCTCTTCGCGGGTGGCGAGGTTGGCAGTGTCCAGCGAACGCAAGGCGAACACGGTGCTGCCGCTGATGACAATCGCCAGTATCACGGCAAGCGCAAGACCTAGCTGTGAGGCGATCCGGGCACGGGGTTGAGACATGACAGCTCCTGGCCAAGCGACCGGATCCTCCTTGATCCGGTTGGGCGCTCAGCAAAATTTCTAATAATTGGATAACGCGTGTAGGCGTAGCGCAGAACCTGCACGAAGGTTCCACCAGCAGATATTCGGCGGCAAATCTGAATACTTGAGTTATTAACCCGGTTATAGCGCAGAACTGATGACAGTCCGTGATGCCGCCACCCGTTCGGTAGCCGCTGGCGAAGCCTGCGTTCGGCGGCGTAGCCGTTATGTAGCAGCTGGCGAAGCCTGCGTTCGGCGGTGTAGCCGTCGTGAAATCAGCCAGCGCGGTGTTTCAGTTTCAGCGTGTGCGCGGGTTTACGACGGCTTTGCCGCCGGACGCAGCCTCGCGGTGCTCGGCAGCTGCTACAGGGGGTGCGTTCGTTGAGGTGCGGTTTTGGTCAGCTCAGGCGTTCGACCGGGGGCAATTCCATGGCGCGGACTTCGCCCTGCAAAAAGTCGCTGAGCCTGCGCATGCGCTCACCGCCGGGACGGGTTTTCGGCCACACCAGATAATACTTTTCACCGCTGGCAACGGCGGTCGGCCACGGCAGACTCAGGCGACCTTGCGCGACATCTTCGGCGACCATCAGCAGGTCGCCCATCGACACGCCATAACCGCGAGCGGCGGCGATCATGCCCAGCTCCAGCGTGTCGAACACCTGCCCGCCCTTGAGCGAAACCTTGTCGGCGAGCCCCATGCGTTCCAGCCAATTGCGCCAATCACGCCGGTCCGGCGCCGGGTGCAGCAGCTCGGTGCTGGCCAATCGCGCGACATCCCACGGTTGATCGTCGAGCAGGTTCGGCGCACCGACCGGGATCAGTTCTTCCGGAAACAGCAACGTTGTCTCCCAATCCGGGGGGAAGTTGCCACGGCTGAGGATCACCGCGCAGTCGAACGGTTCGTGGTTGAAATCCACCGCGTCGATGTCCATCCAGGCGCTGGTCAATTGCACTTCGTTGCCCGGCTGCACATGCCGGAAACGGCTGAGCCGCGCCAGCAACCAGCGCATGGTCAGGGTCGACGGGGCTTTCATGCGCAGGATGTCGTCCTCGGCGCGCAAGGTATTGCAGGCGCGTTCCAGCGCGGTAAAACCTTCACGAATGCCCGGCAGAATCAGCCGCGCCGACTCGGTCAATTGCAGATTGCGCCCACTGCGATGAAACAGCCGACAGGCAAAGTGCTCTTCGAGCGTACGAATATGCCGACTGACTGCACTTTGGGTAATCGACAGCTCTTCTGCCGCACGGGTAAACGAGCTGTGCCGCGCCGCCGCTTCAAATGCGCGCAGGGCATACAGGGGAGGAAGCCGACGAGACATGCGCAAAGCTCCTATCGCGGATGGGGCAAAAGAGGGATCGGGCAAACTTATCAGAAAGTCCGCTGGATGAGTTTTAATCATGCCACCCATCCTTTTTATCCCTTTGTGAAAACCCCGCAGAGCGCCGAGAATCGGCGTTTCCCTGTTCTATCTGCCGTAGGAGCGTGATGACCATGCAGCATCCAGCACGTACCGAACTCTGGGCCATCATGCGGCTGGCGGGGCCGTTGATTGCCTCGCAGTTGGCGCACATGTTGATGGTCCTCACCGACACCCTGATGATGGCGCGCCTGAGTCCCGAGGCGCTGGCCGGCGGTGGTCTGGGAGCGGCGACTTATTCGTTCGTGTCGATTTTCTGCATTGGCGTGATTGCGGCGGTCGGCACGTTGGTGGCGATCCGCCAGGGCGCTGGCGATATTGTCGGCGCGGCGCGGCTGACGCAGGCCGGGTTGTGGCTGGCGTGGCTGATGGCGTTGGTGGCCGGGTTGCTGCTGTGGAACCTGAAACCGGTGCTGCTGCTGTTTGGCCAGACCGAAACCAACGTTCAGGCCGCCGGGCAATTCCTGCTGATCCTGCCGTTCGCCCTCCCCGGCTACCTGAGTTTCATGGCCCTGCGCGGGTTCACCAGCGCGATTGGCCGGGCGACGCCAGTGATGGTGATCAGCCTGTGCGGCACGGTGGCCAACTTCGTCCTCAACTATGCGTTGATCACCGGCATGTTCGGCTTGCCGAAAATGGGTCTGGTCGGCATTGGCCTGGTGACGGCAATTGTTGCCAACCTGATGGCCGTGGCGCTGGCGCTGCACATTCGCCGGCACCCGGCTTACGACGCTTATCCGTTGCGTCAGGGCCTGTCGCGGCCGAACCGGCAGTACCTCAAAGAACTCTGGCGCCTGGGTTTGCCGATTGGTGGCACCTACGCGGTGGAAGTCGGTTTGTTCGCGTTTGCCGCGCTGTGCATGGGCACCATGGGCAGCACGCAATTGGCCGCGCATCAGATTGCGCTGCAGATTGTTTCGGTGGCGTTCATGGTGCCGGCGGGGCTTTCGTATGCGATCACCATGCGCATCGGCAAGCATTACGGCGCCGGGCAATTGCTCGATGCGCGGCTGGCGGGTCGGGTCGGGATCGTGTTCGGCGGCGCTTCGATGCTCGCGTTTGCGATGGTCTTCTGGTTGTTGCCGAATCAATTGATCGGGCTGTTTCTCGACCACAACGACGCGGCATTCCGGCCGGTGATTGATCTGGCGGTGAGCCTGCTGGCGGTAGCGGCGTGGTTTGAGTTGTTCGACGGTACGCAGACGATTGCCATGGGCTGCATCCGTGGGCTCAAGGACGCCAAGACTACATTCCTGGTCGGGCTCGGTTGCTACTGGCTGATCGGCGCACCGGCCGCGTGGCTGATGGCGTTCAATCTGAACTGGGGGCCGACGGGCGTCTGGTGGGGCCTGGCGCTGGGCCTGGCGTGCGCGGCGGTGAGTTTGACCTTGGCGTTTGAGTGGAAGATGAAACGGATGATCCGGCGCGAGCCTGCGGTGCAGCAGCGTTTCGAAGTTCCTCAGCCAGAGTGAGATCCCGTGTAGGAGCGAGGCTTGCCCGCGAAGGCTTCGTGTCAGTTAACAAAGATGTCGACTGATACGACGCCTTCGCGGGCAAGCCTCGCTCCTACAGGGGATTTTGCGTTAGCTCATCACTTCTATGGCGGTCTGCTGGCTGCTGCCGAACGTCAGGTATTCGACCAATTCCGCCAGCGGCAGCGGTCGGCTGATCAAATACCCTTGCACCTGATCGCAACCGAACCCGCGCAGCAAATCCAGCTGTGCCGGGGTTTCCACGCCTTCGGCCACCACTTCCAGATTGAGGTTGTGCGCCAGGTTGATCATCGCGTGCACCAGTTTGCGATTCTCTTCGCGTTGCTCCATGCCGCCGACGAAGCTCTTGTCGATCTTCAGCAAGGTGATCGGCAGGCTGTTGAGGTGCACAAACGACGAGAACCCGGTGCCGAAGTCATCCAGTGAGAAGCGCACGCCCAAACGGCCCAGCGCGTCCATGGTTTGCTTGACCAGATCGCTGCGGCGCATCACCGCGGTTTCGGTCAGTTCGAATTCCAGCCATTGCGCCTCGACGCCACGCTCGGTGATCAAGCGACTCAGCGTCGAAAGCAACTGACTGTCCTGAAACTGGCGGAACGACAAGTTGATCGCCATGTGCAGCGCCGGCAGACCGCGTTCGCGCAACGCCTGCATGTCACGCAGCGCCCGGGAAATGACCCAGTAACCCAGCGGCACAATCAAACCGCTCTGCTCGGCCAGCGGCACGAACTCGCTCGGCGGCAGCAAACCGCGTTCGGCGTGGCGCCAGCGCACCAAGGCTTCGAGGCCGACGATCTGCCCGTCTTCGAGGTTCAGGCGTGGCTGGTAATGCAGCTCCAGCTCATCGCGGCGCAAGGCCCGGCGCAGTTCGCTTTCGAGGTCGGCGATGCTCCGGGCATTGCGGTTGATGCGTTCGTTGAAGATATGAAAGGTGCAGCCCTGGGTGCTTTTCGCTTGTTGCATGGCGATGTGCGCGTGCCACATCAGCGGGTCGGCGCCGGCCTGCGCGCGGGCGTGGGCGATGCCCAGGCTGGAGCCGATCAACAGGCTTTCGCCGTCGACCCAATACGGTTCGGCCAGCGCTTCGGTAATGCGTTCAGCCATCCATTCGGCGCGTTGCGGTGCGCGGCGCGTGTCGATCAGCAAGGCAAATTCGTCGCTGCCGAGGCGCGCCAGTTGATCGCCGACCTCCAGCTGACTTTTCAGCCGCGAGACCACTTGCAGGATCAAGCGGTCGCCGGCCTGATGGCCGAGGGCGTCGTTGGCATGGCGAAAGTTGTCGAGGTCGAGGTGGCCGAGCGCGAGGCCGCGCCCGTCGTTTTCCGCCAGGCGCGCGGCGAGCAAAGTCTGGAACCCCTGGCGATTGGCGATGCCGGTCAGCGGATCTTGCTCGGCGAGACGTTGCAGGGTGTTTTCGAGTACGCCGCGCTCGCGCACATGGCGCAGGCAGCGGCGCAGCATGCCGGGGTCGAGCACGTCGCGCACCAGCCAGTCACTGACACCGTCGGGCGGCGCCGATGGTTCGTGTTCGAGCAACAACACGGTCGGCAAGTTGCAGCGCCCGGGCGCCGGCTGCAGTGCCGGGATCGTCAACAGCACCGCGCTGCGGTTGTCATCGAACAGACTGCTGACCGACTCCCAGCTCGGCGCGCTGATCAGCACTGCCGAGCTCCCCATCGGAGCCAGACACTCGCGCAACAACGCTGTCCACGCTGGCTCTTCGGCCAGTAGCAGCAAACGCAAGGGTTCGACAGGCGTAGACAAGCTAGCTCCCTAGACTCTGCAATAGATGTAGGCGGCAGCATTATGCCGCGCACAAAACCAATGACCAACTGACCTGAGTGTGCAAACGCGGCTTTGTCGCTGGAATACGAACATTAGCCGCAAACTCCCTGCGCATCCTGCGTGAAAGTAACAAAACCGGCAAATGGAGATCGCGTGCTGCGTCACAAGTCGGACAGAGCAGCACAATTCGCTGAGCCTGTTAAAATGCCGGCCCATTTCGCAAATGACTCCCTGATTCCGTATGTCCCGACTCAATCCCCGGCAGCAAGAAGCCGTGAACTACGTCGGCGGCCCTCTATTGGTGCTCGCCGGTGCAGGCTCCGGCAAGACCAGCGTGATCACCCGCAAGATCGCGCACTTGATCCAGAACTGCGGCATCCGCGCCCAGTACATCGTCGCCATGACCTTCACCAACAAGGCAGCGCGCGAGATGAAGGAACGGGTCGGCACCCTGCTCAAGGGCGGCGAAGGCCGTGGCTTGACCGTGTGCACCTTCCACAACCTGGGCCTGAACATCATCCGCAAGGAACACGTGCGGCTGGGCTACAAACCGGGCTTCTCGATCTTCGACGAGACCGACGTCAAAGCCCTGATGACCGACATCATGCAAAAGGAATACGCGGGCGACGACGGCGTCGACGAGATCAAGAACATGATCGGCTCGTGGAAAAACGACCTGATCCTGCCGCCCGAAGCCCTGGAAAACGCGCGCAATCCCAAGGAACAGACCGCCGCCATCGTCTACACCCACTACCAGCGCACGCTCAAGGCGTTCAACGCGGTGGACTTCGACGACCTGATCCTGCTGCCGGTAAAACTGTTCCAGGAACACGCCGACATCCTCGAAAAGTGGCAGAACAAAGTTCGTTACCTGTTGGTGGACGAATATCAGGACACCAACGCCAGCCAGTATTTGCTGGTGAAGTTGCTGATCGGCACGCGTAACCAGTTCACCGTGGTCGGCGACGACGACCAGTCGATCTACGCCTGGCGCGGCGCGCGCCCGGAAAACCTGATGTTGCTCAAGGACGATTACCCGTCGCTGAAAGTGGTGATGCTGGAGCAAAACTATCGCTCCACCAGCCGCATCCTGCGCTGCGCCAACGTGCTGATCTCGAACAACCCGCACGAGTTTGAAAAACAACTGTGGAGCGAGATGGGCCACGGTGACGAGATCCGCGTGATCCGCTGCCGCAACGAAGACGCCGAAGCCGAGCGCGTTGCCGTCGAGTTGCTGACCCTGCACTTGCGCACCGACCGGCCGTACAGCGATTTCGCGATTCTGTATCGCGGTAACTATCAGGCCAAACTGATCGAGCTGAAGCTGCAGCACCACCAGATTCCGTATCGTTTGTCTGGCGGCAACAGCTTCTTCGGCCGTCAGGAAGTGAAAGACCTGATGGCCTATTTCCGCCTGATTGTGAACCCGGACGACGACAACGCCTTCCTGCGCGTGATCAACGTGCCGCGCCGCGAGATCGGTTCGACGACCCTGGAAAAACTTGGCAACTACGCCACCGAGCGAAAAATCTCGATGTACGCCGCGACCGACGAAATCGGTCTGGGCGAGCATCTGGACACGCGCTTCACCGATCGCCTGTCGCGCTTCAAGCGCTTCATGGACAAGGTCCGCGAGCAATGCGCCGGCGAAGACCCGATCTCGGCCCTGCGCAGCATGGTCATGGACATCGACTACGAGAACTGGCTGCGCACCAACAGCTCCAGCGACAAGGCTGCCGATTACCGCATGGGCAACGTCTGGTTCCTGATCGAGGCGTTGAAAAACACCTTGGAGAAGGACGAAGAAGGCGAGATGACCGTCGAGGATGCAATCGGCAAACTGGTTTTGCGCGACATGCTCGAACGTCAGCAGGAAGAAGAGGACGGCGCCGAAGGTGTGCAGATGATGACGTTGCACGCCTCCAAAGGCCTGGAATTCCCCTACGTGTTCATCATGGGCATGGAGGAGGAAATCCTCCCGCACCGTTCCAGCATCGAAGCCGACACCATCGAAGAAGAACGCCGCTTGGCCTACGTCGGGATTACCCGCGCGCGGCAGACGCTGGCCTTCACCTTCGCCGCCAAGCGCAAGCAGTACGGCGAGATCATCGATTGCGCGCCGAGCCGCTTCCTCGATGAGCTGCCGCCGGACGACCTGGCCTGGGAAGGCAACGACGACACCCCCGTCGAAGTGAAAGCCGTTCGCGGCAATACCGCTTTGGCAGACATACGCGCGATGTTAAAGCGCTAGAATCGACTACTTTTTAATCAGCCCTGGACGCACAGGCGTCCTTAGAGGAAAGCTTCATGGAAGCACTGCACAAGAAAATCCGCGAAGAAGGCATCGTGCTTTCCGACCAGGTCCTGAAGGTTGACGCCTTTTTGAACCACCAGATCGACCCGGCCCTGATGAAGCTGATCGGCGACGAATTCGCCACGCTGTTCAAGGATTCGGGGATCACCAAGATCGTCACCATCGAAGCCTCGGGCATCGCCCCGGCGATCATGACCGGTCTGAACCTCGGCGTGCCGGTGATTTTCGCCCGTAAGCAACAGTCGCTGACCCTGACTGAAAACCTGCTGTCGGCGACTGTTTACTCGTTCACCAAGAAGACCGAAAGCACCGTGGCGATCTCCCCGCGCCACCTGACCAGCAGCGACCGCGTGCTGATCATCGATGACTTCCTGGCCAACGGCAAAGCGTCGCAAGCGCTGATTTCGATCATCAAACAGGCAGGCGCCACCGTCGCCGGTTTGGGCATCGTCATCGAGAAGTCGTTCCAGGGCGGCCGAGCGGAACTGGATGCACAGGGTTATCGCGTTGAATCGCTGGCCCGCGTGCAATCGCTGAAGGATGGCGTAGTCACCTTCATTGAGTAACCCTGTAGGAGCAAAGCTTGCTCGCGATGGCGGCAGAACAGTCGATACAAATGTCGACCGTTATGGCCTAATCGCGAGCAAGCTATGCTCCCACAGGTGTTTCGGGTTTAGCGGTTATTGCGCGGTGGCTTTCAGGCCGGTGAGCAGCAGTCGCTGAAACAGGTCTTCTTTCAGCCCTTCCGGCTTCTCCAGTTGCATGCGCTGCAGATGCTCCGGGTATTGCGTCGCCTCGGGCGCATCCAGCGCAGCCTTGCCCAATTCCAGAATCTCGGTGAGTTTGAACTTGCTCTTCAGCCAGTTCAGCGCGCGCAAGACATCGCGCTCGACCTCAGTGAAATCGCAGCCCAGCGGATACTCCGGAAACAGGTTCGGGTGCCGCGCCTGAATCGCCTGCAAACGCTGCGGATGGTTATCGGCAAAACGCGGATCCATACGGAAATTCTTCGGCAACTTGCCGACCGCTTGCGCCTGTTCGATCAGCCCCGGTTGAAAGCGTGAATCGCTGACATTCAACAATGCCTCGATCACCGCTGCGTCGGTCTTGCCGCGCAAATCGGCGATGCCATATTCGGTGACGACGATGTCGCGCAGGTGCCGTGGAATCGTGCAATGCCCGTATTCCCAGACAATGTTCGAACTGACCTCGCCGCCCGACTCGCGCCAACTGCGCAGGATCAGCACCGAACGCGCGCCTTCCAGCGCATGCCCCTGCGCGACAAAGTTGTACTGCCCGCCGACACCGCTGAGCACGCGCCCGTCTTCCAGTTGGTCGGCGACACCGGCGCCGAGCAAGGTCATGGTGAACACGGTGTTGATAAACCGCGCGTCCAGACGCTGCAAACGCTTGAGCTCTTCCTGGCCGTAGAGCTCGTTGATGTAGCTGATGCGGGTCATGTTGAATTCGAGGCGTTTTTCCTGCGGCAACTCGCGCAGGCGCTCATAAAAACTGCGCGGGCCGAGGAAGAACCCGCCGTGCACCGAGATGCCATCGGGTTGCGCGGCTTCGTCGAGGGTGCCGTCGTTCGCCTGTTGCTGGGTCGGCACGTCCGGGTAGACCTTGCGCCGGATGATCCCGGCGTCGGCCAACACCAGCAGGCCGTTGACGAACATTTCGCTGCAACCGTAAAGGCCTTTGGCGAACGCATCGGTGCCGCCCTCGCGCTCGATCAACTGCGCCCACTGGCTGAGGTTCAAATCGGCGAGCAAGGCTTTGTAACCGGCGTTATCGGCCTGACGCGCAAGCAACGCGGCGGTCAGCGCATCGCCCATCGAGCCGATGCCGATTTGCAGCGTGCCGCCATCGCGCACCAGCGTACTGGCGTGCAGGCCGATGAAGTGATCCTGAAAACCCACCGGCATGTTCGGCGTCGAGAACAGCGTGCTGCTGTCCTTGGCGTCGATCAGCAGATCGAAAGCGTCCATGCCGACTTCCGCATCGCCCGGCATGTAGGGCAAATCGTTATGTACCTGGCCGACTACGAGAATGGTTTCCCCGGCATCGCGGCGCTTGGCGATCATCGGCAACAGGTCGAGGGTGATGTCCGGGTTGCAACTCAGGCTCAGGCGATCCGGATGCTCGGGATGGCTGGCGACCATTTGCGCCACCAGGTTCAAACCGGCGCCATTGATGTCGCGGGCGGCGTGGCTGTAATTGCTGCTGACGTAATCCTGCTGGGCCTGCGCGCTGTTCAGCAGGCTGCCGGGCTGCATGAAAAATTGCTGGATCTGGATGTTCGGCGGCAGGTCGTCACGTTGCAGGTCGGCGAGGAAATCCAGCTCCGGGTAATCACCGAACACGCGCTCCACGAACGGTTCGATGAAGCGCTTCTGCAAGCCATCGCCCAGCGCCGGTCGGCCCAGGCACAGCGCGGTGTAGACCGTCAGCCGGCGCTCGGGCAATTGCGCGATGCGTTGGTACAGCGCGTTGACGAAGTGGTTGGGTTTGCCCAACCCCAGCGGCAGGCCCATGTGAATGTGCGCCGGCAACCGCGCCAGCACCTCATCGACCGCCTGCTCGATAGAACACAGCTGCACCATCGGATCCTCCCTTGAATTGCGTGAATGGGGGTTGGACCGAGCTTGCCGGGGAATTGCTGCAATGAACAGTCTCAGCCGCCAAATCATGCAAGCACTGAGGCCCTCTGTGGGAGCGAGCTTGCTCGCGATGAGGCCGTGTCAGGCGCCAGCAAAGTTGCCTGACCCAGCGCTTTGAACAGAATCGCGGGCACAAAAAAGCCGCTGGTGAGCGGCTTTTTCGTGACAGATGCGGGCGTGTTACAGGCCGGACATCTCTTTGATTGCGCCTTTGAGCTCGTCATCGGAGCAATCGGCGCAAGTGCCTTTTGGCGGCATCGCGTTGATGCCGGTAATGGCTTTGGCCAGGATGCCGTCGAGGCCGCCCTGGTGATCGGCGCGTTCTTTCCAGGCCGCTGTGTCACCGATTTTCGGTGCGCCCAACAGGCCAGTGCCGTGGCAAGCATTGCAATGTTTTGCAATAACATCTTTCGGCGTTTTGGCGCCGCCGCCACCGGCCGCAACGGCCACTTCCATCCCTTTGCACTCTTGACCCGTTACACAGACCTGGCCGACAGGCGCAAGGCGTTTGGCAATGTCATCGGTAGTCGCAGCTTGTGCGCTGACAGCCCATAGGGCCAGTACGGTTGCTGGTGCAGCCAGCATTTTCATAATTAGGTTCACGCGTTCACCCTCAATGGTGGCTATTCACGCCCGCGGCCACGGTTCGCAGGCGGGCGCAAGTATAACGGCAAGCCCGCCACACTGAAACAACCCCAAAGTCGAAGGGGTCTTGTTGTGTGGGGTAAAACCCTTCGGGCGCCTTCGCGATGCTGGCCGGGCGCCTCTTCTGTCAGAAATTCGCTGGAGTGGCTGCGCTGATTAGTCGCGCCGGCGCATCGAACGGATTCCGGAAACGGTGCGGCTTGGTACTTTCAAAGTAGTAGCTGTCGCCAGCTTCGAGCACAAAAGTTTCGCCGCCGACCACCAGTTCCAGCCGACCTTCGACCAGAATCCCGGTTTCCTCGCCCTCATGCGTAAGCATTTCGTCGCCGGTGTCGGCGCCGGGCGGGTAAATTTCATTGAGGAACGCGATGGCCCGGCTCGGGTGGGCTCGGCCGACCAGTTTCATGGTCACGGCGCCATCGGAAATATCGATCAGCTCGTTAGCTTTGTAGACGATCTGAGTCGGTTTTTCCTGCAGGATTTCTTCGGAAAAGAACTCGACCATGGACATGGGAATCCCGCCCAACACTTTGCGCAGCGAGCTGATCGAGGGGCTGACGCTGTTTTTCTCGATCATCGAAATGGTGCTGTTGGTGACACCCGCGCGTTTGGCGAGCTCACGCTGCGAAAGACCTTTGAGCTTACGGATGGATTGCAGTCGTTCACCGACGTCCAATGCTGGAGCCTCCAGGGATTCAGGTTGTAGAAAATTTGAGCGTTATCATGGCGACAGCGTTCAGTATTTACAACACTTTGGCCTGAATCCTGTTCAGCGAGGCGACTTCCGGCGCGGCCTGTTTTGCCTCAAGCCCCGGAATAGAGCAGCGGCACCCGGCGCAGGTTGCAGAAGATCTGATAAGGAATCGTGTCGGCGGCCAACGCCACTTCGCTGGCCAGCACGTTTTTGCCCCACAACTCGACGGTCGACCCGAGGCCGGCATGCGGCACATCGGTCAAATCGATGCAGAGCATGTCCATCGACACCCGTCCGAGCAGTTGGCTGCGCTGGCCGGCGACCATTACCGGCGTGCCGGTCGGCGCATGACGCGGGTAGCCGTCGGCATAACCCATGGCGACCACACCGATGCGCATCGGCTTCTGCGTAATGAATCTCGCGCCGTAGCCCACCGGCTCGCCGGCCGGCAGTTCACGCACGCAGATCACTTTTGATTCGAGGGTCATCACCGGTTGCAGGCGCGAGGCCACGGCGTTGGCTTCTTCGAACGGCGTGGCGCCGTAGAGCATGATCCCCGGGCGCACCCAATCCCTGGAGATTTGCGGCCAACCGAGCACGGCTGGCGAGTTGCGCAGGCTGACCTCGGCGGCCAGGCCCTGCCGCGCCGCTTCAAACACCGCAACCTGCTCGGCGCTGGCCTGAGCGTGCAATTCATCGGCGCGGGCGAAGTGGCTCATCAAGACGATTTTCGCCACTTTGCCGCTGGCCAGCAGCCGTTGATAGGCCGCCTGGTAGTCCTTGGGATGTAAACCGACCCGGTGCATGCCCGAATCGAGCTTGAGCCACACCGTGATCGGTTTGCTCAGCGCCGCTTGCTCGATCGCTTCGAGTTGCCACAGCGAATGCACCACGCACCAGAAGTCGTGCTCGACAATCAGCGCCAACTCTTCAGCTTCAAAAAAACCTTCGAGCAACAACACCGGCGCGCGAATCCCCGCCGCGCGCAGCTCCAGCGCCTCTTCAATGCACGCCACCGCAAAGCCGTCGGCCTCGGCTTCCAGCGCTTGGGCGCAACGCACCGCGCCGTGGCCGTAGGCATCAGCCTTGATCACCGCGAGGGCCTTGGCGCCCGCCGTGACTTCACGGGCGATTTGGTAGTTGTGACGCAGGGCTTGAAGGTCGATCAGGGCACGGGCAGGACGCATGGCGGCAGACTTCTAGGCGGTCATGGGAATAAAAACCGGCGCTGGCTGACGGCGTGAACCGCCAACAGCACCGGGAGAGGGATCGTTACAAGCGGTTAAGGCAGTGCGGCAACCACTGACAGCTCAACCAGAATTTCCGGTTCGCACAGCTTCGATTCGACGGTGGCACGGGTCGGGGCGACGCCTTTTGGCAGCCACTGGTCCCACACCGCGTTCATGCCGGCGAAATCTGCATCGATGTCTTTCAGGTAAATCGTCACCGACAGCAAATGGTTTTTGTCGGTGCCGGCCAGATCAAGCAAACGCTCGATGTTGCTCAGGGTTTCGCGGGTCTGCTGTTCAATCCCGGCGCTCATGTCATCGCCAACCTGCCCGGCCAGGTACACCGTACCGTTGTGGGCGACGATCTGACTCATGCGTTCATTGGTGAGCTGGCGCTGGATTGCCATGTTTTGCGGACTCCTGGATTTTGCTGCCGTAACGGGAAATATCGAGGCCTTCGGCGCTGATCTGCGGGGTTTTCTTCGCCATCAAATCCGCCAGCAAACGCCCGGAACCACAGGCCATGGTCCAACCGAGCGTGCCGTGGCCAGTGTTCAGGAACAGGTTGCTGAACGGCGTCGCGCCAACGATCGGCGTGCCGTCCGGGGTGGTCGGGCGCAGGCCGGTCCAGAAACTCGCCTGGGCCAGATCGCCGCCCTGAGGATAAAGGTCGTTGACGATCATCTCCAGGGTTTCGCGCCGACGCGGGTTCAGCGACAGGTCAAAACCGGCGATCTCGGCCATGCCGCCAACGCGAATGCGGTTGTCGAAACGGGTGATCGCGACTTTGTAGGTCTCGTCGAGAATGGTCGAAGTCGGGGCCATCGCCGGGTTGGTGATCGGCACGGTCAGCGAGTAACCCTTGAGCGGGTAAACCGGCGCTTTGATGCCCAGCGGCTTGAGCAGTTGCGGCGAATAACTGCCGAGCGCGAGAACGTAGCGGTCAGCGGTTTCGAGCTTGCCGTCGATCCACACACCGTTGATGCGATCGCCGGCGTAATCGAGTTTCTGAATGTCTTGGTCGAAACGGAATTCCACGCCCAGTTTCACGGCCATTTCGGCCAGGCGCGTGGTGAAGATCTGGCAGTCGCCAGTCTGGTCGTTCGGCAGGCGCAGGGCACCGGCGAGGATATCGGTGACGCTGGCCAGCGCCGGTTCAACGCGAGCAATACCGGCGCGGTCGAGCAGTTCGAACGGCACCCCGGAAGCTTTCAGTACAGCAATGTCTTTGGCGGCGTTGTCGAGCTGCGCCTGGGTGCGGAACAGTTGCGTGGTCCCCAGGCTGCGGCCTTCGTAGGCGATGCCGGTTTCGGCGCGCAATTCGTCGAGGCAGTCGCGGCTGTACTCGGACAGACGGACCATGCGCTCCTTGTTCACCGCATAGCGGTTGGCGGTGCAGTTACGCAGCATCTGCGCCATCCACAGGTATTGGTCGATGTCGGCGGTGGCCTTGATCGCCAATGGCGCGTGGCGTTGCAGCAGCCATTTGATCGCTTTGAGCGGCACGCCCGGCGCGGCCCACGGCGAGGCGTAACCCGGCGAGACCTGCCCGGCGTTGGCGAAACTGGTCTCCATGGCAGCGGCCGGCTGCCGGTCCACGACCACCACTTCAAATCCGGCACGGGCCAGATAGTAAGCACTGGCGGTACCGATGACGCCGCTACCCAAGACCATAACGCGCATTTTTATTTCCCTCATCGCGGCGGACCGCTGACGTGTGTTGTGCAGATCAATGTGAGCAAACCGATGATATGCGCAGTTTAAAAAAGATCAGCCAGTGCTTTTCACTATATAAGTGCCTATATTTGGCGACAATTCTCGGCAAAAACCCTTTTCACGGAGGCGCATCCCCTATGCGTACCAACACTCAGACCAAACGTGAGCTGGACAAGATCGACCGCAACATCTTGCGGATCCTGCAAGCGGACGGGCGCATTTCCTTTACCGAGCTGGGGGAAAAGGTCGGCCTCTCGACCACGCCGTGCACCGAGCGTGTGCGTCGGCTGGAGCGCGAAGGGATCATCATGGGCTACAACGCCCGGCTCAATCCGCAGCATTTGAAGGGTAGCTTGCTGGTGTTCGTCGAGATCAGTCTCGACTACAAATCCGGCGACACTTTCGAAGAGTTCCGACGCGCGGTGCTGAAGCTGCCGCACGTGCTGGAGTGCCATTTGGTCTCAGGGGATTTCGACTATCTGGTGAAAGCGCGGATTTCCGAGATGGCGTCTTACCGCAAATTGCTCGGCGACATCCTGCTGAAACTGCCGCATGTGCGCGAATCGAAGAGCTATATCGTGATGGAAGAAGTCAAAGAGAGCCTGTGCCTGCCGATCCCGGATTGAGATCAAGACGGCTGGGCGCACGCCATCGCGAGCAAGCTCGCTCCCACAAGGACAGCGCGGCACCTGTGGGAGCGAGCGTGCTCGCGATGGGGTCGACCCGGTCAATTCGCAGGAACGCGACCGCTAGACCAACACCTGCCGCGTCGACGCCATGTACTCATGAATCTGCTTCTCCACCCGCGGATGGATCAGCTCCACCGGCCCGCGCCCGTTGGGGCATGGCAGGGTTTTGGTGGTGCCGAACAACCGGCAGATCAGCGGTCGCTCGTCGTACACGGTGCAGCCGTTTGGCCCCAGGTGTACGCAGTTCAGCTCATCCATCGCCGCGTCCTGCTCGGCGCGGGTCTTGCGCGGCAGGCGCGACATTTCTTCCGGCGAGGTGGTCACCGGGCCGCAGCAGTCATGGCAGCCAGGCACGCACTCGAACGAGGGGATCTGCTGGCGCAAGGTGCGAATTTTCTGACTGTTGCAACTCATCGAAGCGCTGACCAAAAGCGAAATAGAGCGCGAGTCTGACGCATCCGGCCCGATCCATACAGCCGCAACCGACCAGTGTTGCCCGCGCCGGAAGGTCCGGCTTATCCTCCGTCGACTTTTTCAAACACGATAATCAGGAACCCACGCATGAATGCCCCTGCCCGGCACACCGCCTCTTATTACGCCGCCAGCAGCCTGCCGCAGCCCGATCAACCGGTGCTGCAAGGCGAGTTGATTGCCGATGTGTGCGTGGTCGGCGGCGGGTTCTCCGGGTTGAACACGGCGCTCGAACTGGCCGAGCGTGGCCTCAGCGTAGTGCTGCTCGAAGCGCACAAGATCGGCTGGGGCGCCAGCGGCCGCAACGGCGGGCAGCTGATTCGTGGCGTCGGCCATGGCCTCGATCAGTTCGCCAACGTCATCGGCGCCGACGGCGTGCGGCAGATGAAACTCATGGGCCTGGAAGCGGTGGAAATCGTCCGCCAGCGCGTCGAGCGTTTCCAGATACCGTGCGACCTGACCTGGGGTTATTGCGATCTGGCGAACAAACCCCGCGACCTCGAAGGGTTTGCCGAGGACGCCGAAGAACTGCGCAGCCTCGGATATCGCTACGAAACGCGCTTGCTGCAAGCCCATGAAATGCACTCGGTGGTGGGCTCGGATCGTTACGTCGGCGGTTTGATCGATATGGGTTCCGGGCATTTGCACCCGCTGAACCTGGCGCTCGGCGAAGCGGCCGCCGCGCAGCAACTGGGGGTCAAACTGTTCGAACACTCGGCGGTCACCCGCATCAATTACGGCCGCGAAGTGAAGGTGCAGACCGCCCAGGGGTCGGTGCGCGCCAAGACGTTGGTACTCGGTTGCAACGCTTACCTGCAAGACCTCAACCCCGAACTCAGCGGCAAAGTGCTGCCGGCCGGCAGTTACATCATCGCCACCGAGCCGTTGAGCGAGGAACAGGCGCATAACCTGTTGCCGCAGAACATGGCGGTGTGTGATCAACGGGTCGCGCTGGATTATTACCGGCTCTCGGCGGACCGGCGTTTGCTGTTCGGCGGCGCCTGCCATTACTCGGGGCGCGACCCGAAAGACATCGCCGCGTACATGCGGCCGAAGATGCTCGAGGTATTCCCGCAACTGGCCGGGGTGAAAATCGATTATCAGTGGGGCGGGATGATTGGCATCGGCGCCAATCGCTTGCCGCAGATCGGCCGGCTCAAGGATCAGCCGAATGTGTATTACGCCCAGGCGTATTCCGGGCACGGGGTGAATGCCACGCACCTGGCCGGCAAGCTGCTCGCCGAAGCAATCAGCGGCCAGCACAGCGGCGGCTTTGACCTGTTTGCGCAGGTGCCGCACATCACCTTCCCCGGCGGCAAGCATTTGCGCTCACCGTTGCTGGCGTTGGGGATGTTGTGGCATCGGTTGAAAGAGTTGGTTTGAGAGATTTTTGGCGTTTGTAAGGACGCCTTCGCGGGCAAGCCTCGCTCCTACAGGTATCCAGCGCATAACCTGTAGGAGCGAGGCTTGCCCGCGAATGGACCTGAAGAACACCACAGACTTCAAATCCGCCAAAACGGCTTCAGCCCCTCCTCCAGCGCTTGCTCCCGGCTCAAGCCAACATCGCGCAACTGTTCGGTCGTCAGGTTCAGCAACGCCTTGCGTGTACGCAAACGCCGCCAGAACAGATGCCAGCGACTCAGGCAGGACGGCGCATTGCGCATCGCCGCCGCGCGGGTGCCGTTTTCCTGCCCTGCCGCCAGTTCCTGACTGTGTAACGTCAGCCGCACATCGCTCAAGCCGTTCATTTTGATTGCTCCTGTTTACTTGGGTAGCCAGAGCTTTCATGATGCGCGGACGTCGAAAAGCATTACAGATTCAAAGCAACTGTATTAATTCCATACAGATTGACCGTTCAGGCTCTGAATCACGTATTTAAAGCTGATCTGTACTGGTTAACCGCATCATCCGCGCCGAGGCTGCACCATGACTCTCTACGTCAATCTCGCCGAATTGCTCGGCACGCGTATCGAACAGGGCTTCTATCGCCCCGGCGACCGGTTGCCGTCGGTGCGGGCCTTGAGCGTGGAACACGGGGTCAGCCTGAGCACCGTGCAACAGGCTTATCGGGTGCTCGAAGACAGTGGCTTGGCGACGCCGAAACCGAAATCCGGCTATTTCGTACCGGTTGGCCGCGAGTTGCCGGAGCTGCCCGCCATCGGCCGCCCGGCGCAACGCCCGGTGGATATTTCGCAGTGGGATCAGGTGCTCGAATTGATCCGCGCCGTGCCTCGCAAAGACACCGTGCAACTCGGTCGCGGCATGCCGGACATCACCACGCCGACCATGAAACCGTTGCTGCGCGGGCTGGCGCAGATCAGTCGGCGCCAAGACATGCCCGGCCTGTATTACGACAACATCCACGGCAACCTCGACCTGCGCGAACAGATCGCCCGGCTGATGCTCGATTCCGGCTGCCAATTGAGCGCCGCCGACCTGGTGATCACCACCGGTTGCCACGAAGCGCTGTCCACCAGCATTCGCTCGATTTGCGCGCCGGGCGACATCGTCGCGGTGGACTCGCCGAGCTTTCACGGCGCCATGCAAACCCTCAAGGGCCTGGGCATGAAAGCCCTGGAAATTCCCACCGACCCGCTCACCGGCATCAGCCTCGACGCATTGGAACTGGCACTCGAACAATGGCCGATCAAAGCCATTCAACTGACGCCCAACTGCAACAACCCGCTGGGCTACATCATGCCCGAGGGGCGCAAACGCGCCTTGTTGAACCTGGCGCAGCGTTTTGACGTGGCGATCATCGAGGACGATGTGTATGGCGAATTGGCCTACAACTACCCGCGCCCACGGACGATCAAATCCTTCGATGAAGACGGCCGCGTCCTGCTTTGCAGCTCGTTTTCCAAAACCCTGGCCCCAGGGCTGCGGATTGGCTGGGTAGCGCCGGGCCGCTATCTGGAACGGGTGCTGCACATGAAATACATCAGCACCGGCTCCACCGCGCCGCAACCGCAGATCGCGATTGCCGAATTCCTCAAGGGCGGCCACTTCGAGCCGCATCTACGGCGGATGCGCAGCCAATATCAGCGCAATCGTGACTTGATGATCGACTGGGTCAGCCGTTATTTTCCGGCCGGCACACGCGCCAGTCGCCCGCAGGGCAGCTTCATGTTGTGGGTCGAGTTGCCGGAAGGTTTCGACACCTTGAAACTGAATCGGGCGCTGCACGACCAAGGCGTACAGATTGCCGTCGGGAGCATTTTTTCCGCCTCGGGCAAATACCGCAATTGCCTGCGAATGAACTACGCTGCCAAACCGACGCCGCAGATCGAAGACGCCGTGCGCAAGGTCGGCGCGGCGGCGATCAAGTTGCTGGCCGAAACAGATTTCACCAGCGACTGACCTTTCTCGGAAAACCGGCATCCTATGCCGACAACCGCCGCCACTCGGAACGATCCTACGTGAGAGCCAGACCACCGCTGTACGTGCTTTTGTTACTCACCGCGCTCCTTGGCGGTTGCGCCAGCATCAGCGCCCCGCGCGAGCCGAGCTCAGCGCTGCCGGCAGCCGATTCGGCGTTTGGCCGCTCGATCCAGGCCCAAGCGGCGCCGCATCAAGGGCAATCCGGCTTTCGCCTGTTGTCCAACAGCACCGAAGCCTTCATGGCCCGCGCCGAGCTGATCCGCAACGCCCAGACCAGCCTCGACTTGCAGTACTACATCGTCCACGACGGCATCAGCACGCGGATGCTCGTTGAGGAATTGCTCAAGGCTGCCGACCGTGGCGTGCGCGTGCGCATCCTGCTCGACGACACCACCAGCGACGGCCTCGACCAGATCATCGCGACGCTGGCCGCACATCCGCAGATCCAGATTCGTCTGTTCAACCCATTGCACCTGGGCCGCGCCACCGGCGTGACGCGGGCCATGGGCCGTTTGTTTGACCTGTCGCTGCAACATCGGCGCATGCACAACAAGCTGTGGCTGGCCGACAACAGCGTCGCCATCGTCGGTGGACGCAACTTGGGCGATGAGTATTTCGACGCCGAGCCGAACCTGAATTTCACTGACATCGACATGCTCAGCGTCGGCCCGGTCGCCGAGCAGCTCGGGCACAGTTTCGACCAGTACTGGAACAGTGCGCTGAGCAAGCCGATCGACGATTTCCTCAGCAGCAAACCAACCGCCAAGGACCTGCAAGAGACCCGCGCGCGGCTGGAGCAATCTCTGCAAGAGACGCGCAAGCAGAACCACGCGCTGTATCAGCAATTGATGATTTACGACAAACACCCGCGCCTGGATATCTGGCGCAGCGAGTTGATCTGGGCCTGGAACCAGGCACTGTGGGACGCGCCGAGCAAGGTGTTATCCAAGGGCGAACCCGATCCGCAATTGCTGCTGACCACGCAACTGGCACCGGAACTGACCGGGGTCAGCAAAGAGCTGATCATGATTTCGGCGTATTTCGTTCCGGGGCAACCGGGGCTGGTTTACCTCACCGGGCGCGCCGACGCGGGCGTGACCGTGAGTTTGCTCACCAATTCGCTGGAAGCCACCGACGTGCCGGCGGTGCACGGCGGGTATGCGCCGTATCGCAAAGCGTTGCTGGAGCACGGGGTGAAGTTGTTCGAGTTGCGTCGCCAGCCGGGTGAAGGTGGCGGCAGTGGCCCGAACCTGTTCCGACGCTCGGCGTATCAAGGCTCGGATTCGAGTTTGCACAGCAAAGCGATGATTTTCGACCAGAAGAAATCGTTTATCGGCTCGTTCAATTTCGACCCGCGTTCGGTGCTGTGGAATACCGAAGTCGGGGTGCTGGTGGACAGCCCGGAACTCGCCGCGCACGTGCGTGAACTGGCACTGCAAGGCATGGCGCCGCCGCTCAGTTACGAGGCGAAACTGCAGGATGGAAAAGTGGTTTGGGTGACCGAGGACGACGGCAAAATGCACATGTTGAGCAAAGAGCCGGGCAGTCTGTGGCGGCGGTTTAACGCATGGTTCAGCACCACCGTCGGCTTGGAGCGGATGTTGTAGTCAAGCTTTACTGATCAATTGTGGCGAGGGGGCTTGCCCCCGCTGGGCTGCGAACCAGCCCCAACGTTGACGACACAAATCTACCCGTTATGTCGCGTTGGATGGTTTTACGACTGCTGCGCAGCCGAACGGGGGCAAGCCCCCTCGCCACACAAGCTCGCTCCCACAGGTTTTGTGTTCAGTTTCAGGCAGGTTCGGCCACTGCGCCAAACGCACCTTGGCGCATCAGCAATATCACCAACCCAAACGCCCCCGCCGCCATCAGCAAGGGCAACGCGTGTCCGCTGATCCACTGGCTGCCCGCCCCGGCCGCCAACGGCCCGACGAGGCAACCGATGCCCCACAGCTGCGCGATGTGCGCATTGGCCCGCACCAGCGCGTCGTCGCGATAGCGCTCGCCGATCAAGATCAGCGACAAGGTAAACAACCCGCCAGCGCTCGCGCCGAACAACACCCACAGCGGCCAGATCAGCAACGTGTCGAGCAGCAGCGGAATCGCCAGGCTCGACACCAGCAGCACCACTGCGCAAGCGGTGAACAGACTGCGCCGCGACACCCGATCCGCCAGCGCGCCAATCGGCAATTGCAGCAACGCATCGCCGACCACCACTGTGCTGACCATCGCCAAAGCAATCTCGGCAGTGAACCCCTGGCGCAGGCAATACACCGGCAGCAGCGTCAGGATCATCGCCTCGAACGCGGCGAACAGCGACACCGCCCAGGCAATCGCCGGCAAGCCTCGGCAGAACGTCCACAAGTCACCAAACGTCACGCTGCTCGCTTCACTGGCCGGCGCGCCGCTGCGCCCGAGCAACAGCAATGGCGCAGAAATCAGCAAACCGACGCCGACCCAGAAACCGTAATCGTGATCAGTGCCCAAGGCCCCCAGCAACAACGGCCCGCCGAGTTGGCTCAACGCGTAACTGCTGCCGTACAGCGCCACCAAACGGCCACGCCACTGCTCGACCACCAACTGATTGATCCAGCTTTCGCCGAGGATAAACACCAACGTAAGGATCACGCCGATCATCAGCCGCAGCAGCAGCCAGATCGGGTAACTCGGCAACAGCGCGAGCAAACCGATGGACACCGCCCCGGCCCACAGGCACAAACGCATCAGGTTAGCGGTGCCGAAACGCGCCGCCAGATGGCTGGAGATCTTCGCCCCGACCAACACCCCAATCGCCGGCATGGCGGCCATGACGCCAATCGCGAACGAGCCATAACCCCAGCTCTCGAGGCGAAACGACACCAGCGGCATGCTCACGCCGAGGGCCAGGCCAACGCTCAAGACAGACGCCAACACGGCGAAATAAGTCGCCCAACGCATGTTCCACGCTCCTGTGGATATTTTTATATTCAGCACAAAACAATGTGGGAGCGAGCCTTGGTGGCGAGGGGATTTATCCCCGTTGGGTCGCGCAGCGGCCCCAAAACCTGCAACAACGGAGTATCAGATACACCGCGCGCATGGGCTCTGCGACTGCTCCGCAGCCGAACGGGGATAAATCCCCTCGCCACAAAGGCTTGCTCCCACAGGGATTTCTGTATTCGGGAGCCTGACTTGGCAGGCCCCCGTTACCGACTTACAACTTGATCCAGGTCGCCTTCAGTTCGGTGTATTTGTCGAACGCGTGCAGCGATTTATCGCGACCGTTGCCCGACTGCTTGAAGCCACCGAACGGTGCGGTCATGTCGCCGCCGTCGTACTGGTTGACCCAAACGCTACCGGCGCGCAGTGCCTTGGCGGTCAGGTGCGCCTTGGAGATGTCCTTGGTCCACACCGCTGCGGCCAGGCCATACGGCGTGTCGTTGGCGATCTGGATGGCTTCTTCGGCGGAGTCGAAAGCAATCACCGACAACACTGGGCCGAAGATTTCTTCCTGAGCGATTTTCATCGCGTTGTTCACGCCGTCGAAAATCGTCGGCTCAACGTAGGTACCACCGGTTTCCTGCAAGATGCGCTTGCCGCCCGCGACCAGTTTGGCGCCGTCGGTGTGGCCGGATTCGATGTAGGACAGCACGGTGTTCATCTGCTGCGTGTCCACCAGCGCGCCGACGTTGGTCGCCGGGTCCAGCGGGTTGCCCGGCTTCCAGGTTTTCAGTGCTTCGATCACCATCGGCAGGAAGGTGTCCTTGATCGAACGCTCGACCAGCAGGCGCGAACCGGCGGTGCAGACTTCGCCCTGGTTGAAGGCGATGGCGCTGGCGGCGGATTCGGCGGCGGCTTGCAGGTCCGGCGCATCGGCAAAGACGATGTTCGGGCTCTTGCCGCCGGCTTCGAGCCAGACGCGTTTCATGTTCGATTCGCCGGAGTAGATCAACAATTGCTTGGCGATTTTGGTCGAACCGGTGAACACCAAGGTGTCGACGTCGTTGTGCAGGGCCAAAGCCTTGCCGACGGTGTGGCCGTAGCCCGGCAGGACGTTGAGCACGCCTTTTGGAATACCGGCCTCAACGGCCAGCGCGGCGATGCGAATGGCGGTCAGCGGCGATTTTTCCGACGGCTTGAGGATCACCGAGTTACCGGTGGACAGCGCCGGCCCGAGTTTCCAGCAGGCCATCATCAACGGGAAGTTCCACGGCACGATGGCGCCAACCACGCCCACCGGCTCGCGGGTCACCAAACCCAGTTGATCGTGTGGTGTCGCGGCGACTTCGTCATAAATCTTGTCGATCGCCTCACCGCTCCAGCTCAGCGCTTGCGCCGCGCCGGGAATGTCGATGTACAGCGAATCGCTGATCGGCTTGCCCATGTCCAGGGTTTCGAGCAGCGCCAGTTCTTCGGCGTGCTGCTTGAGCAGGCCGGCGAAACGGATCATCGCGGCTTTGCGTTTGGTCGGAGCGAGGCGCGACCAGACGCCGGAATTGAAAGTAGCGCGGGCGTTTTCCACAGCGCGCTGGGCGTCGGCGGCGTCACAGCTGGCAATCTTGCCGAGCAGACGGCCATCGACCGGGCTGATGCACTCGAAGGTCTCGCTGGAGACGGCGTCGGTGTATTCGCCATTGATGTAGGCGCGGCCTTCGATCTTCAGATCGCGAGCGCGTTGCTCCCAATCGGCACGAGTCAGGGTGGTCATTCGGGTGTCCTCCTCTTGTTGAATACGAGTGCCCCGCGTTTGTTCGCGAGTGCTTTCAGGAATTCCGCCCGGCCAGCCGACTTTCGGCTCAGGGCACCCGCCACCCTAAACCAGTGACCGGGGTTGTTTCAATATATTTGACATAAGGCAGGTAAACGGCCTTGCGGTGTTCATTTTAATAAACATAGACTTTGGCCTTTCCAGCCATCGCGCCGCAATCACGGGGGATTACAACAATGAATATCGAGAACGTGGTCGACTTCAGCCAAGCCAAAACCGAACCGGAACGTTATCGACCGGACGAGGCGAAAATTCTCAAGGGCGATCCCGAACAAGTGGTTTACAACCACTACAACAGCCCTTGCGGCCAGTTGAATGCCGGCGTCTGGGAAGGCGCGGTGGGCCAGTGGCTGGTGAACTTCACCGAACATGAATATTGCGAGATCGTGCAGGGCGTTTCGGTGCTGCGCGATAACGACGGCAACAGTAAAACCGTGCGCGCGGGCGATCGCTTCGTGATTCCGGCGGGTTTTCGCGGTACGTGGGAAGTGCTGGAAGCGTGCCGCAAGATTTATGTGGCGTTTGAGCAGAAGGGCTGAGGGTTTGGGGACTTTGGTTGTCTGGGCCGGCCTCTTCGCGGGCAAGCCTCGCTCCTACAGGACGGACGCGATCCCTGTAGGAGCGAGGCTTGCCCGCGAAGGCGTCCTGACAGGCAACACATAACCCGCAGGCAACAAAAAAGGCCCGTATCTCGCGATACGGGCCTTTTTCGTAAGTCGGAAAAATCAATTACTTGATTTTGCCTTCTTTGTAGATCACGTGCTTGCGAACAACCGGATCAAATTTCTTGATCTCGATTTTGTCCGGCGTAGTGCGCTTGTTCTTGTCGGTAGTGTAGAAGTGACCAGTACCGGCGCTCGAAATCAAACGAATCAATTCACGCATGATTAGCTCCCTTAGATCTTGCCAGCTTTGCGGATTTCGGCCAGCACGACAGTGATGCCACGCTTGTCGATGATACGCATGCCTTTGGCAGATACGCGCAGACGCACAAAACGTTTCTCTTCTTCAACCCAGAAGCGGTGATGCTGCAGGTTCGGCAGGAAACGACGACGGGTTTTGTTGTTTGCGTGGGAAATGTTATTCCCAGTCACCGGACCCTTACCGGTAACTTGACATACTCTCGACATGCCTCAGCCCTCTAAAACCACATGCCCAACCCGGCATGGGTTGGCCGCTTAATCTCTCAGTCATTTGGCGCCAGGCGCCGCGTTTCTTTAGAGGTCTTACCGGCTACACCTACAGTGAAGGAACCGGGCCCCTAGAAAAGAGCGCTGCTTTATACCAGAAAGACCTCGAAGCAACAACATTCAGTGTGCGAAGAATTCACAAAAAGCCCATTTTCCGGGCTGTGAGCGCCTTGGATAAAGGCTATCGTCGATGGCGACCGCTCGTCGCAGAGCCTCCACCAACACCTCAACCCAAGACCCTTACCAACCCTCACACACAAAAATCTGGCGCCTATAGTCGCCCCAAAATGAAAAAGGGGATAGTCATTTGCAAAAGAGCCCTCTAGGGTAGGCCTTTTCCAGACTGCACTTGCAGATGGGCAATCGATCTGTGAAGGAATCTGACCATGCGCCTCGCTGCCCTACCGCTGCTGCTCGCCCCTCTGCTGCTGAGCCCGCTGGCCCACGCTGCGGCCCTGACCGTTTGCACCGAGGCCAGCCCCGAAGGCTTCGACGTGGTGCAATACAACTCGCTGACCACCACTAATGCCTCGGCCGATGTGCTGATGAACCGCCTGGTGGATTTCGATACCGCCAGCGGCAAAGTGGTCGCCAGCCTCGCCGACAGCTGGGAAGTCTCGCCCGACGGCCTGACCTACGTGTTCAAACTGCATCCAAAGGTCAAATTCCAAAAAACCGACTACTTCAGCCCGACCCGCGAGTTGAGCGCCGAAGACGTCAAATTCAGCTTCGACCGCATGCTCGACCCGGCGCACCCGTGGCACAAAGTCGCCCAGAGCGGCTTCCCGCACGCGCAGTCAATGCAGTTGCCGGCGCTGATCAAGAAGATCGACGCGCTTGACCCGCTGACCGTGCGCTTCACCCTCGATCATCCGGATTCGACCTTCCTCGCGACGTTGAGCATGGGTTTCGCCTCGATCTATTCCGCCGAATACGCCGACAAACTGTTGAAGGCCGGCACACCGGAAAAGCTCAACAGCCAGCCGATCGGCAGTGGCCCGTTCGTATTTACGCGGTTCCAGAAAGACGCGGTGATTCGCTACAAGGCCAATCCCGACTACTTCGGCGGCAAGCCATCAGTCGACCCGCTGATCTTCGCCATTACGCCGGACGCCAACGTGCGTTTGCAGAAATTGCGCCGCAACGAATGCCAGATTGCGCTCTCGCCCAAGCCGCTCGACGTACAAGCCGCGCTGAAAGAGCCGACGCTGAAAGTCGAAAAGACTGACGCGTTCATGACCGCATTCGTCGGCATCAATACTCAGCATCCGCCGCTGGACAAACCGGAAGTGCGCCAGGCGATCAACCTCGCGTTCGACAAGGCCAACTACATCAAAGCCGTGTTCGAAGACACCGCCCAACCGGCGAACGGCCCTTACCCGCCGAACACCTGGAGCTACGCGAAGAACCTGCCCGGCTACGCGCACGACGTGGAAAAAGCCAAGGCATTGATGGCCAAGGCCGGGCTCAAGGAAGGTTTCCAGACGACTATCTGGACCCGCCCTTCCGGCAGTTTGCTGAACCCGAACCCAAGCCTCGGCGCGCAGATGTTGCAGTCGGATCTGGCCGCCATCGGTATTCAAGCGGAGATCCGCGTGATTGAGTGGGGCGAGTTGATTCGTCGCGCCAAGGCTGGCGAGCATGACTTGCTGTTCATGGGCTGGGCTGGCGATAACGGCGACCCGGACAACTTCCTCACGCCGCAGTTTTCCTGCGCGGCGGTCAAGTCCGGCACCAACTTCGCGCGCTACTGCAATCAGGACCTGGACAAGCTGATCAGCGCCGGCAAAACCACCAGCGAACAAGGCGTGCGCACCAAACTCTACGAGCAGGCGCAAACACAGATCCAGCAACAGGCGTTGTGGCTGCCGCTGGCGCACCCGACGGCGTTCGCGCTGACGCGCAAGGACGTGCAGGGTTATCAAGTCAGCCCGTTCGGCCGCCAGGATTATTCCAAGGTCAACATCAAATAGTCCGACCCGACACAAAACCTGTGGGAGCGAGCTTGCTCGCTCCCATGAGTTGGGCGCAGATTTTGTGTTCACCGCAGATCAATTGTAGGAGTGAGCCTGCTCGCGATGGCGCCGTATCAGCCAACGATCCAGTGACTGAAAGAATGCAATCGCGAGCAGGCTCGCTCCTACAGGGTGTCCCTGCGTTACATCCAGCCGTACTCAGCCATCGACAGCGGCTCCCCGTCGCCGACGATGAAATGGTCGAGCACCCGCACGTCGATCAATTCCAGCGCCTCTTGCAGGCGTCTGGTGAGCATTCGATCTGCCTGACTCGGCTCGGGGTTACCAGAGGGGTGGTTGTGGCACAGGATCAGCGCGGCGGCGTTGTGCGCCAATGCGCGCTTGACCACTTGTCGCGGGTAGACGCTGGTGGTGTCGATGGAGCCGCGAAACAGCGTTTCGAAGGCCAGCACGCGGTGCTTGGAGTCCAGAAACAGGCAGCCGAACACCTCGTGGGGCTCGTGGCGCAGCATGGATTTCAGATAATCGCGCACGGCCACTGGGCTCTCCAGCACCGAATCCCGCCGCAAGCGCTCGGCCAAATGTCGCCGGGCCATTTCGAGCACCGCTTGCAGCTGCGCAAATTTCGCCGGGCCGAGGCCGAGATGCCCACTGAAGGTACGCAGATCAGCCTCCAGCAAAGTGCGCAAACTGCCAAATTGACTCAACAGGTGCCTGGCCAGATCCACCGCGCTTTTGCCCGAGACGCCAGTGCGCAGAAAAATGGCCAGCAGCTCAGCATCCGAAAGACTCGCCGAACCCTGCTCAAGTAGCTTCTCCCGCGGCCGTTCCGCCGCCGGCCAATCACGAATACTCATAACACCTCCCTGGTCTGTGGGCGCCGCTGTTCCGTAGCGGTCGCTGTGATATCGTAGCCCATCTTTTTTGCGGGCGAATTAATCCCTGGGGAGGGGGTTTCGCCATGCAGTCATCAACGAAATGAAAGGCAGACCTATGCAGCGGCTGTATCGGAAACGCATCGTTCTGGGCGTCGGCGGCGGCATTGCTGCCTACAAGAGTGCCGACCTGGTCCGCCGCTTGATCGACCAGGGCGCCGAAGTGCGCGTGGTCATGACCCGTGGCGGCAGCGAGTTCATTACCCCGCTGACCATGCAGGCCTTGTCCGGGCACCCGGTTCACCTGGACCTGCTGGACCCCGCAGCCGAAGCGGCGATGGGCCACATCGAGCTGGCCAAATGGGCTGACCTGGTGCTGATCGCGCCAGCCACCGCCGACCTGATCGCCCGCCTCGCCCAAGGTATTGCCGACGATTTGCTGACCACGCTGGTGCTGGCCACCGATGCGGTGGTGGCCGTCGCGCCGGCAATGAACCAGGCGATGTGGCGCGATCCGGCGACCCAAGCCAACCTGCAAACCCTTGAATCGCGCGGCCTCAAGACTTTCGGCCCAGCCTCCGGCAGCCAGGCCTGCGGCGACGTCGGCATGGGCCGCATGATGGAAGCCACCGACCTCGCGCAGTGCGCTGCGGACTGCTTCCAGCGTCAGGCGCTGACCGGCAAACACGTGCTGATCACCGCCGGCCCGACCCAGGAAAACATCGACCCGGTGCGCTACATCACCAACCACAGCTCGGGGAAAATGGGTTTTGCCCTCGCCGAAGCGGCGGTTGAAGCCGGCGCCCGCGTGACGTTGATCACCGGCCCGGTGCACTTGCCGACGCCGGATCGCGTGACGCGCATCGACGTGGTCAGCGCTCGCGACATGCTCGCCGCGTGTGAATCGGCGATCCCCTGCGACCTGTTTATCGCCTCGGCGGCGGTCGCGGACTACCGCCCGGAAGTCGTCGCACCACAGAAACTCAAGAAAGATCCTACGAACGGCGACGGCTTGTTGCTACAAATGGTGCGCAACCCGGACATCCTGGCCACCATCGCCACGCGCCCCGACCGTCCGTTCAGCGTCGGTTTCGCCGCCGAAACCGAACACCTGCTCGATTACGCTGCACGCAAGTTGAAAGACAAGAATCTGGATTTGATCGTCGCCAACGACGTGGCGAATCCGAGCATTGGCTTCAACAGCGAAGAAAACGCCTGCAGCGTGATCGACCGTGAACTGCACGCCACACTTTTCGCCCAGACCAGCAAGAGCAAAATCGCTCGCCAGCTGATCACTTTTATCGCCGACCGTCTGAACCAGGTTTAATTTACATGCACGCTTTGCAAGCCAAGATCCTCGACCCACGCATCGGCAGTGAATTCCCGCTGCCGCAGTACGCCACGCCAGGCTCCGCCGGCCTCGACCTGCGCGCCATGCTGGAAAAAGACACCGTGATCAAGCCGGGCGAAACCCTGCTGATCCCTACCGGCCTGTCGGTTTACATCGGCGATCCGGGCCTGGCGGCGCTGATCCTGCCGCGCTCCGGCCTCGGCCACAAACACGGCATCGTGCTGGGCAATCTGGTCGGTTTGATCGACTCCGATTACCAGGGCCCGCTGATGGTTTCGTGCTGGAACCGCAGCGACAAGGACTTCACCCTCGAAGTGGGCGAACGTCTGGCGCAGTTGGTGTTGGTGCCGGTGGTTCAGGCGCACTTCGAAATGGTTGAAGAGTTCGTCGAAACCGAACGCGGCGCCGGTGGTTTCGGGCATTCCGGTAGCCACTGATCGGACGAAAACCACTGTGGGAGCGAGCTTGCTCGCGATGACGGCCACACATTCGACAAAGGTGTCGCCTGCCAGTCCGCTATCGCGAGCAAGCTCGCTCCCACAGGTTCTCGTACTGCAAATTGCACAGCTGTCATCTGGAAGGTTTACCACTGAAAATCAAGGGATTGGCCGGCAAAATACCGGCTAATGCGACGATCATGGCCTTTTCGCACCACGAACTCTCTGTGGAAAATGCCGTCATACCCTTCAGTTTGAGCCAGCCCAAGCGTCAATCGCTGGCCGGTCCAGTCACTTTCGAAATGGAGCATTTCCACAGATGAGCAGTCCAGCCCAAGTTGCACCCAAGTTCCCCGACAGCATTTTCCGCGCCTACGATATTCGCGGCACCGTCCCGGAATTTCTCAACGGCGAAACCGCTTATTGGCTCGGCCGCGCGATCGGCGCCCAGAGCCTTGCCCAGGACGAACCGAATGTTGCCGTTGGCCGCGACGGTCGCCTGTCCGGCCCGGAATTGGTCGAACGCCTGATCCAGGGCCTGGCCGACAGCGGCTGCCACGTCAGCGACGTCGGCCTGGTGCCAACACCGGCGCTGTATTACGCCGCCAACGTACTGGCCGGCAAATCCGGCGTGATGTTGACCGGCAGCCACAACCCGTCGAACTACAACGGTTTCAAGATCGTCATCGCTGGCGACACCTTGGCCAACGAACAGATCCAGGCCCTGCACGAACGCCTCAAGACCAACAACTTGAGCAGCGGCAAGGGCAGCATCACCAAGGTCGAAATCCTCGATCGCTACAACACCGAAATCGTCCAGGACATCAAACTGGCCCGTCGCCTCAAAGTCGTGGTCGACTGCGGTAACGGCGCGGCCGGCGTGATCGCCCCGCAATTGATCGAAGCGCTGAACTGCGAAGTGATCCCGCTGTTCTGCGAGGTCGACGGCAACTTCCCGAACCATCACCCGGACCCAGGCAAGCCTGAAAACCTCGTCGACCTGATCGCCAAGGTCAAGGAAACCAACGCCGACCTGGGCCTGGCCTTCGACGGCGACGGCGACCGTGTTGGCGTCGTTACCAACACCGGCAGTATCGTCTACCCGGACCGCTTGCTGATGCTGTTCGCCCGTGACGTACTGGCGCGCAACGCCGACGCGGAAATCATCTTCGACGTCAAATGCACCCGTCGCCTGACGCCGCTGATCAAGGAATACGGCGGTCGCCCACTAATGTGGAAGACCGGTCACTCGTTGATCAAAAAGAAAATGAAACAAACCGGCGCGCTGTTGGCCGGCGAAATGAGCGGGCACATCTTCTTCAAGGAGCGCTGGTTCGGTTTCGACGACGGCATCTACAGCGCCGCGCGTTTGCTGGAGATCCTCAGCAAGGAAAAATCCACCGCCGAAGAGCTGTTCGCGACCTTCCCGAACGATATTTCTACGCCTGAAATCAATATCAATGTGACCGAAGAGAGCAAATTCAGCATCATTGATGCTCTGCACGACGCGAAGTGGGGCGAAGGCGCCGACCTGACCACCATCGACGGCGTGCGAGTCGACTACGCCAAAGGCTGGGGCCTGGTGCGCGCGTCCAACACCACACCGGTGCTGGTACTGCGTTTCGAGGCCGATGACGAGGCTGAATTGCAGCGCATCAAGGATGTGTTCAAAGTCCAGTTGAAGCGCGTTGCACCTGATCTCCAACTACCGTTTTGATCTTCTGATTCACCCGGAGCCCTGAATGACCCTCGAACGCGAAGCCGCCGCCAACACCGCCAAGGTCCTGTCCGAAGCACTGCCTTACATTCGCCGCTACGTCGGCAAGACGCTGGTGATCAAATACGGCGGCAACGCGATGGAAAGCGAGGAGCTGAAAACCGGCTTCGCCCGCGACATCGTGCTGATGAAAGCCGTGGGCATCAACCCGGTGGTGGTTCACGGTGGCGGCCCGCAAATCGGCGACTTGCTCAAGCGTCTGTCGATCGAGAGCCACTTCATCGATGGCATGCGCGTGACTGACGCGCAGACCATGGACGTGGTGGAAATGGTCCTCGGCGGCCAGGTCAACAAGGACATCGTCAACCTGATCAACCGTCATGGCGGCAGCGCCATCGGCCTGACCGGTAAAGATGCGGAGCTGATCCGTGCGAAAAAACTCACCGTGACCCGCCAGACGCCGGAGATGACCCAACCGGAAATCATCGACATCGGTCAGGTCGGCGAAGTGGTCGGGATCAACACCGATTTGCTGAACCTGCTGGTCAGAGGCGATTTCATCCCGGTGATCGCGCCAATCGGCGTCGGCGCCAACGGCGAGTCGTACAACATCAACGCTGACCTGGTGGCCGGTAAAGTGGCGGAAGCGCTGAAAGCTGAAAAGCTCATGCTGCTGACCAACATCGCCGGCCTGATGGACAAGCAAGGCACGGTCCTCACCGGCCTGACCACCCAGCAAGTTGACGAATTGATCGCCGATGGCACGATCTACGGCGGCATGCTGCCGAAGATCCGTTGCGCGCTGGAAGCGGTTCAGGGCGGCGTCGGCAGCTCGCTGATCATCGATGGCCGGGTACCGAACGCGATTCTGCTGGAGATCTTCACCGATACCGGCGTGGGTACGTTGATCAGTAACCGCAAGCGTCCTTGATTCAGTAACGCCAAAAGATCGCAGCTTTCGTCAGTGCCTACAGGGTTTTCCGATAACCCTGTAGGACCTGGCGAAAGCTGCGATCTTTTTTTGCCTGCGGGAAACGTCTGACCTGATTCAGCGAAACGTCTGACATATCGCCCGGTACTAGTCCGCATAGGATCTTCCCTGAATCCACAGGAGATCTTCCCGATGCAAAAAGACCATGTTCCTTACGGCAGCGATATCTCGGCAGGCCGTTATGCTTGCGCAGACTGCGGCCATGAGTATTCGGCCCCGTCGAGAACGTCGATGCCGCCCTGCCCGTATTACCAACCGAGCACCCATTCTCTGAACGGCTGGAAGGTCCTCAGCGGCCAAGGCGATGCCGTGGAAGATCCGTACCCAAATAATGCCAACAAGTGATCTCGGGAGGCTCAGCATGCAGATCTCGTTCACGATCGACGCTCAGGCTTTCGAGCAGGAGCAAAAGGAGCCGGTCAAAAAGACCCTGAAGATTTCCGACGGCGAAATCGCTCATGCCTTACAACGGATCGCCAAGGCAAGCCTCACTGAGTACCTGAAAATGCTGGTCGAAGGCGGGATGCCGAGTCGGGCCGATGAAGCGAAACAGGATCGTTTGCTGTACTTGATCCAAAGCTACTTCGGCCAGACCTTGCCGACCGAATCGCAGATTTCGACGATTTTTCAGTTGACCCAGAGCCAAAGCAAAACCCTGCTGAAAAACACGGTTTCGCGCTTTCGCAATCAGCTCGACGAGATCTTGCAGCACAGCATGCAAACGGTCATCGAGTCTGCGGAGCACGCACAGACGGTGTATCTGGTAGTCATCAGCTCGGACGTCATCCGTGATGAGCTGAACATGCTGATCACGCAAAACGAGCCGACCTTCAAACCCATCACCAAACGCAAAGGCAGTGCTGGGCAGTTCGAAATCAGCGAGGATTCCCACGCGCTGTTGTGCCAGACGCTGGGCCTGAATGCCGTTCAGTGACATTGTCGCGGTCAGCGGCTTGCTGCTGACCCTGACCACTTTCATGTTCAACCTGGCGTGGCCAAGGCTGCATGAGGCGCTGGAACTGGATGAAAATCAGTCGGGGGAACTGGCCAGAAAGCGCAGCAGGGGCAAGGTGCGTGATGTTTTGCTCGCCTGCGCATTGCCTATGACATGCGCTTTTTCGGCGTTGTTTTACGTTAACTTACCTGCCGCCGTAAGGATCATCAGCTCCAGCACACTGGACCTGTGGGACTTCGACGTGGACCGAACGCTCTACGTGTCAGTCGTCCTGGCATTGCTGGTATTTGCGCTATTCAACCCGTGGTTGGCACTGAAACTCGTACGGAAATGGCAAAGACTGCACTAACGACGCACTCCTTGTAGGAGCGAGGCTTGCCCGCGAAAGCGGTGTATCAGCCAACGAAGATGTTGGATGTTATGGCCTCATCGCGAGCAAGCTCGCTCCCACAAGGGAATGCGGTCAGACGCCGAATTGCGCGCGGTAGGCTTCTACGGCGGGCAGGTGCTGCTTGAGCTGCGGGTCATCGGCGAGGAATTCCAGCACCTGATTCAGCGAGACAATGCTGATCACTGGGATACCGAAGTCGCGCTCCACTTCCTGGATTGCCGACAACTCGCCGTTGCCGCGCTCTTGACGATTGAGGGCGATCAGCACGCCCGCAGCCTTGGCGCCATCCTGAGTCGCGATGATCTGCATCACTTCACGAATCGCAGTGCCGGCGGTGATGACGTCGTCGATGATCAGCACTTCGCCGCTCAGCGGTGCGCCGACCAGGCTGCCGCCTTCGCCGTGGGCCTTGGCTTCTTTACGATTGAAACACCATGGCAGATCACGCTCGTGATGCTCGGCCAGCGCCACGGCAGTGGTCGCCGCCAAAGGAATACCTTTGTACGCTGGGCCAAACAGCACATCGAAGGAAATACCGCTTTCAACAATGGCTGCCGCGTAGAAACGACCCAGCTGCGCAAGGGCCAAACCGCTGTTGAACAGACCGGCGTTGAAGAAGTAAGGACTGGTGCGCCCGGACTTCAGGGTGAACTCACCGAAGCGCAAAACGCCGCGATCGATGGCAAAACGAATGAAATCGCGCTGATACGCTTGCATGAAAAAAACCCCAAATACCACGGATTTAGCTAATTAGGTTGACGCCGTGTATCATACACGCACGCGATTTTTGGGGCCATTTATGCGGATCATCAGTGTGAACGTCAATGGTATTCAGGCTGCAGTGGAGCGAGGTTTGCTCAGTTGGCTGCAAGCACAGAATGCCGACGTCATCTGCCTGCAGGACACCCGCGCCTCCGCCTTTGAACTGGACGATCCAGCCTTCCAACTGGATGGCTACTTCCTTTATGCCTGCGAAGCCGAAGTACCCGCCCAAGGTGGCGTGGCTTTGTATTCGCGGCTGCAACCGAAGGCAGTCATCAGCGGTCTCGGGTTCGAGACGGCCGACCGCTACGGGCGCTACCTGCAAGCCGATTTCGATAAGGTCAGCATCGCGACCTTGCTGCTTCCTTCGGGGCAGAACGGCGATGAAGACTTGAACCAGAAGTTCAAGCTAATGGACGATTTCGCCCGTTATCTGGATAAACAGCGACGCAAACGTCGCGAGTACATTTATTGTGGCTCGCTGTACGTGGCGCAACAGAAGCTGGATATCAAGAACTGGCGCGACAGCCAGCAATCCCCGGGCTTCCTGGCACCTGAACGTGCCTGGATGGACGAGATTGTCGGCAACATGGGTTATGTCGATGCCCTGCGCGAAGTCAGCCGTGAAGGCGACCAGTACAGCTGGTGGCCGGACAACGAACAGGCTGAGATGCTCAACCTGGGCTGGCGTTTCGATTACCAGTTGCTGACCCCAGGCCTGCGCCGCTTTGTCCGCAGCGCGCGCCTGCCACGTCAGCCACGGTTCTCGCAGCACGCACCGTTGATCGTGGACTACGACTGGACGCTGACGATCTAAGCGTCGATTCGCAGAAAAAAAATGCCCGTATCGCGAGATACGGGCATTTTTTATGCGCCAGGCAACACGGCCAAAACTTCAGGCAACGGCAAAAAACGGCAGCGCAAGGTACAACTTGATCACGATGACATTAATGATGTCGATGAAGAACGCCCCCACCATCGGCACCACCAGAAACGCTATCTGCGATGGCCCGTAGCGCTGCGTTACCGCCTGCATGTTAGCGATGGCCGTAGGTGTTGCACCCAGCCCGAAACCGCAGTGCCCCGCCGCCAACACCGCCGCATCGTAGTTACGGCCCATGATTCTGAACGTCACGAAAATTGCAAACAACGCCATGACCAACGCTTGCGCAGCCAGAATGATGAAGATCGGCAGGGCCAGTGCCGCCAGGTCCCACAGTTTCAGCGACATCAAGGCAATCGCCAGAAACAGCGACAGGCTGACGTTACCCAACACGGACACTTCACGCTCGAATACCTGATACAAGCCCAGCGCTGAAAGCCCATTGCGTAAAACCACACCAATGAACAGCACGCACACGAAAGTCGGCAATTCAAGCGCGGTTCCTTGCAGCAAACCATTCAGAAGATTGCCGACCAATAAGCTCACTGCAATCAGCGCGAGGGTTTCGATAAACGAAAATGGCGTGATCGAACGCTCTTTGTTCGGCTGCTCAAAGCCTTTTGGCAAGCGTGGCGCCTCTTGAGTGTGGCAGCCAGGTACTTGAACCCGCTTGATCAGCAGGCGGGCGACCGGGCCGCCAATCAAGCCACCCAACACCAGGCCAAACGTTGCAGAGGCAATCGCCAGCTCGGAGGCAGACGCCAGACCGTACTTCTCACTGAACACCGTCCCCCACGCAGCGCCTGTACCATGACCGCCCGACAACGTAATCGAACCGGTCAGCAGCCCCATCAGCGGATCGAGCCCGAGCATGGTTGCGAGGCCAATGCCCATTGCGTTCTGGACGATCAGAAGTCCGGCCACTGCCAGCAGGAAAACGCCTACTACGCGACCGCCCTTCTTCAGGCTGGCGAAGTCGGCACTCAAGCCGATCGTGGCAAAAAAAGCCAACATCAACGGCGTCTGCAACGAAGTATCGAAACGGACTTCAATATCAAACGTTCGTGACACCAGCAGAGCCAGGGCAACCACCAAACCGCCAGCAACGGGTTCGGGAATATTGTAATTACGCAGGCAAGCCACGCGCGTAACAAGTCCGCGCCCCAGCAAAAGCACTAAGGAAGCGGCCACCAGCGTTCCATAAAAGTCGAGCTGAATCATTGGAATTGTTCTTGGCTATATATTCATAGGCGAACTTTTTACCCGCGCACGCCTGATGAATCGGCTGAGTATCTCAACACTGATTGGCTGAAATTCAAGGACCTTCGTTGGCTTGAATATGTCGATATATTTCTAAGTAAATATAACGTGGGGCAACTCTAACAATCGCAAAGTCTGATTGCCAAGAAAGCAGCTAACTTAGAGGCATTGAAGTTGTGACTTAAGATGTAAGAGTCATATTTTATTAAAGAATGCGCGCGTGGTTATCACAGATATCGCGCGCCCTCTATATCAAATCTGTTAATTGAATTATAAAAATACAAATGCCCTGACAAGTCAGGGCATTTGGTTACAAGCGGCAATCTGAGCGCGGGGCTGATTGGGTCGTTACTTGATCAACCGCAAAGTGAACGGATACCGATAAGGCACACCTTCATTGGCTTTTACGCCAGCGATGATCGTCAGTACCAGACCTGCGATGGCGATCAGACCCAGCAGGAAAAACCCGATGACCACCAATATCAAAAAGAACGAGATGGTCGCGGCGATGGCAACGGTGATCTGAAAATTCAGCGCTTCCTTGCCCTGCGCATCAATGAACGGGTCACTTTCGCGCTTCATCTGCCAGAGGATCAGCGGGCCGATCAACGTACCAAATGGAATCCAGATCCCCAACAAGGCGGACAAGTGACAAAACATCGCCCACTGCCGAGCCTCTTGGCTCGGGGTAGGAAGTAACTCTTGCCCATCACTCATAACATCCTCCTTGGTGTGAAAAACGACTCGATCAGTCAGCCAATGCAGCTTTTTGCAGTTCGAAAATCTCGTTCATGCCTTTCTTGGCCAATTCCAGCATGGCGTTCAGGTCTTCCGGCTGGAACGGCGCGCCTTCAGCGGTGCCCTGGACTTCGATGAAGCCGCCAGTGCTGGTCATTACCACGTTCAGGTCAGTCTCGGCAGCCGAGTCTTCCAGGTAATCGAGGTCAAGCACAGCCTCGCCCTGGTACATGCCGACCGAAACGGCTGCGATCATTTGCTTGAGCGGGTCGCCACCTTTCAGGCCGCCGCGCTTCTTGATCACTTTCAACGCATCGACCAGTGCAACCATGGCGCCGGTGATGGAGGCAGTGCGGGTGCCGCCGTCAGCCTGGATCACGTCGCAATCGACGTACAGGGTGACGTCGCCGAGCTTCGACATGTCCAGCGCAGCGCGCAGCGAACGGCCGATCAGGCGCTGGATTTCCAAGGTACGGCCGCCTTGCTTGCCGCGGCTCGCTTCACGCTGGTTACGCTCGCCAGTGGCACGCGGCAGCATGCCGTATTCAGCGGTCAACCAGCCTTGGCCCTGACCTTTGAGGAAACGTGGCACGCCGTTTTCGACGCTGACGGTGCAGATGACTTTGGTGTCACCGAATTCGACCAGCACAGAACCCTCGGCGTGTTTGGTGTAGTTGCGGGTAATGCGGATCGAGCGGAGCTGATCGGCAACGCGACCACTTGGACGTTTCATAGGGAATACCTGTACTGGGGACGGAAAACTGCCGAGCATTATAGAGCCGCGAGCCGCGAGTGGGCACGCCTAAAAAATCCAGCCGACGGCTGAAGCCCGCGAAATTGCCTTAACCGACGGCCTGCAGCCCTTTGTCACAGGGTGTGTTTGGGCGCATCCGCCGCACTGCGCTACAATCCTGCGCCTTTGCTGCCAGTCGGCTCACATTCATTGATATCGGGTTCGCGAAGCCAAGGTTTCGCGCCAGCCTGCATTGCGAGGTACCTCCATGGTGCACAGCATGACCGCCTTCGCCCGCGTCGAATCCGCCGGCGTCCAAGGCACCCTGAGCTGGGAGCTGCGCTCGGTCAACAGCCGCTACCTGGAACCGCATCTGCGTCTGCCGGAATCCTTTCGCGACCTCGAAGGCGCCGTTCGCGAAGCGCTGCGCCAAGGGTTGTCGCGCGGCAAACTGGAATGCACCTTGCGCTTCACCGAGGAAAGCACCGGCAAAACCCTGCAAGTGGACCGCGAACGCGCCGCGCAGCTGGTCGCCGCCGCTGAAACAATTGCCGACCTGATCAAGAACCCGGCCGCGCTGAACCCGCTGGAAGTGCTCGCCTGGCCCGGCGTGCTGGTGGGCGACGCGGCGGACCCGCAAGCCTTGAACGCCGAGGCACTGGCGCTGTTCACCCAGGGCCTGAAGGAATTGAAGGCTGGCCGCGAGCGCGAAGGCGCGGAGCTGGCCCGGCTGATCAATGACCGCCTGACCTCTATTGAAGAAGACGTCGTGACCCTGCGCGGGCTGGTCCCGCAAATGCTCGCCACCCAGCGCCAGAAAGTCCTCGACCGCTTTGCCGACATGAAAGCCGAGATGGACCCGCAACGCCTGGAACAGGAAATGGTCATGCTCGCGCAAAAGAGCGACGTCGCCGAAGAACTGGATCGCCTGAGCACTCACATCATCGAAGTTCGCCGGGTGCTCAAGTCCGGCGGGGCCGCCGGTCGGCGCCTCGACTTCCTGATGCAGGAACTCAACCGCGAAGCCAACACACTGGGCTCCAAAGCCTTCGACCCGCGCAGCACCACGGCGGCGGTCAACCTCAAAGTGTTGATCGAGCAGATGCGCGAACAAGTGCAGAATATTGAGTAAGGCAACCCCGACATGACCCACAGCACCGGCACCCTTTACATCATTTCCGCCCCATCGGGCGCGGGCAAGAGCAGCCTGGTCAAGGCCTTGACCGACGCTGACCAAGAGATTCGCGTCTCGGTTTCGCACACCACCCGCGCCATGCGCCCCGGTGAAGTGAACGGCGTGAACTATCACTTCGTCACGCGTGAAGCGTTTGTGAAGATGGGCGAACACGGCGATTTCCTCGAGCGCGCTGAAGTCTTCGGCAACCTCTATGGCACCTCGCAAAGTCACCTCCAGCAGACGCTGGACGCGGGCCACGACCTGATCCTGGAAATCGACTGGCAGGGCGCCGAGCAAGTGCGCAAGTTGATGCCGCAAGCGCGCTCGATCTTCATTTTGCCGCCATCGCTGGAAGCGTTGCACCAGCGCCTGACCAATCGTGGCCAGGACAGCGACGAAATCATCGACGGGCGGATGCGTGAAGCGGTCAGCGAGATGAGCCACTACGTCGACTACGACTACCTGATCATCAACGACAATTTCGCCCACGCACTGCGCGACCTGCAGGCGATTTTCCGTGCCAATCAGCTGCATCAAAAGCGTCAGCAGCAGCGCAACGGAAAACTTTTGGCCGAATTGCTTGGCTGATGAGCGCTTAATCAGCTCTTCCCAAAACCGCTGCAAGGGCTTTACATTGGCACTTGCAGCGCGTTGAAGGGCTTGGTCAAAAAATCAGCGCTTCCCTAAACGCTGGTGATTTTTTAAACTGTCGAGTCCGCTCGCCCAACCGGGCAGCGCGCATATTGCATTCGCTCCGAGGAATACCATGGCCCGCGTAACTGTTGAAGACTGCCTGAACCACGTGGAAAACCGTTTTGAGCTGGTCATGCTGTCCACCAAACGTGCCCGTCAACTGGCCACCGGCGGCAAAGAGCCACTGGTTCAGTGGGAAAACGACAAGCCTACCGTTGTAGCGCTGCGTGAAATCGCTGAAGGCCTGATGAGCTATGAGTTCATCGCCAATGCTGAAATCGTCGAAGACGAACCGCTGTTCGCAGCGTTCGAGGACGAGTCCAACGAGGCCGTCTAAGCCTATGCCTGGTCGACGTAGCACGGCGTGGGGTCACAGCCAACGGCAGGAGTTAATACTTTGCCGAGCATAGACGCCCTCGCCGATCGCTTATCGACCTACCTCGGCAAGGACCAGGTCAACCTGGTCCGCCGAGCGTATTTCTACGCCGAACAAGCCCACGACGGCCAACGCCGCCGCAGCGGTGAGGCGTACGTCACGCACCCTCTTGCGGTGGCGAATATTCTTGCCGACATGCACATGGACCATCAGAGTTTGATGGCCGCGATGCTGCATGACGTGATCGAAGACACCGGGATTGCCAAAGAAGCGCTGCAAGCGCAGTTCGGCGAAACCGTGGCCGAACTGGTCGACGGGGTCAGCAAACTGACCCAGATGAACTTCGAGACCAAAGCCGAAGCCCAGGCCGAAAACTTCCAGAAAATGGCCATGGCCATGGCGCGCGACATTCGCGTGATCCTGGTCAAGCTCGCCGACCGCCTGCACAACATGCGCACGCTGGAAGTACTGTCCGGCGAAAAACGCCGACGCATCGCCAAGGAAACCCTGGAAATCTATGCGCCCATCGCCAACCGGCTGGGCATGCACGCCATCCGCATAGAATTCGAAGACCTCGGTTTCAAAGCCATGCACCCGATGCGTTCCGCGCGGATCAACCAGGCCGTCAAGCGCGCCCGGGGCAACCGCAAGGAAATCGTCAACAAGATCGAAGAATCCCTGAGCCACTGCCTGGCGATTGATGAAATCCAGGGCGAAGTCAGCGGACGCCAGAAACACCTCTACGGCATCTACAAGAAAATGCGCGGCAAGCGTCGGGCCTTCAACGAGATCATGGACGTCTACGCGTTCCGGATCATCGTCGACAAGGTCGACACCTGCTACCGCGTACTGGGCGCTGTACATAATTTGTACAAACCGTTGCCGGGGCGTTTCAAGGATTACATCGCGATCCCCAAGGCCAACGGCTATCAGTCGCTGCACACCACGCTGTTCGGCATGCACGGCGTACCGATCGAAATCCAGATCCGCACCCGTGAAATGGAAGAGATGGCCAACAACGGCATCGCCGCCCATTGGCTGTACAAATCCAGCGGCGACGAGCAGCCCAAAGGCACTCACGCCCGCGCCCGCCAGTGGGTCAAAGGCGTGCTGGAAATGCAGCAACGTGCCGGCAACTCGCTGGAATTCATCGAAAGCGTGAAGATCGACCTGTTCCCGGACGAGGTATACGTGTTCACGCCCAAGGGCCGGATCATGGAGCTGCCCAAAGGCTCCACGGCAGTCGACTTTGCCTACGCGGTGCACACCGACGTCGGCAACAGCTGCATTGCCTGCCGGATCAACCGCCGTCTCGCGCCGCTGTCCGAACCGCTGCAAAGCGGCTCCACGGTCGAGATCGTCAGCGCCCCCGGCGCGCGGCCAAACCCGGCGTGGCTCAACTTCGTGGTCACCGGCAAGGCGCGCACGCACATCCGCCATGCGCTGAAACTGCAACGCCGCTCAGAGTCCATCAGCCTCGGCGAACGTCTGTTGAACAAGGTGCTCAACGGCTTCGACAGCAGCCTGGAAAAAATCGCCGCCGAGCGGGTCAAGGCAATGCTCGCCGAGTACCGCCTCGAACTGATCGAAGACTTGCTCGAAGACATCGGCCTGGGCAATCGCATGGCGTACGTGGTCGCGCGCCGACTGCTGGGCGAAGGCGAACAGTTGCCGAGCCCGGAAGGTCCGCTGGCGATTCGCGGCACCGAAGGCCTGGTGCTGAGCTACGCCAAGTGCTGCACGCCGATCCCGGGCGACCCGATTGTCGGCCATCTGTCGGCGGGCAAAGGCATGGTCGTGCACCTGGACAACTGCCGCAACATCAGCGAAATCAGGCACAACCCGGAAAAATGCATCCAGCTCTCGTGGGCCAAGGATGTTACCGGCGAATTCAACGTCGAACTGCGCGTCGAGCTGGAACACCAGCGCGGCCTGATCGCTCTGCTGGCCAGCAGCGTCAACGCGGCCGACGGCAATATCGAAAAAATCAGCATGGACGAACGCGATGGTCGCATCAGCGTGGTCCAACTGGTGGTCAGCGTGCACGACCGTGTGCACCTGGCTCGTGTGATCAAGAAACTGCGCGCCTTGACCGGGGTGATCCGCATCACCCGCATGCGTGCGTAGCCCACCCATTACAAGGAGTCATTCATGACCAAAACAGTTATCACCAGCGACAAGGCCCCGGCCGCCATCGGTACTTATTCCCAGGCGATCAAGGCTGGCAATACCGTTTACATGTCGGGTCAAATTCCGCTGGACCCAAAAACCATGGAACTGGTTGAAGGCTTCGAAGCCCAGACCGTCCAGGTGTTCGAGAACCTCAAGTCCGTGGCTGAAGCCGCCGGTGGTTCGTTCAAGGACATCGTCAAACTGAACATCTTCCTTACCGACCTGAGCCACTTCGCCAAGGTCAACGAGATCATGGGCAAGTACTTTGAACAGCCCTACCCTGCCCGCGCCGCCATCGGCGTTGCCGCTCTGCCAAAGGGTTCGCAGGTAGAAATGGACGCCATTCTGGTCATCGAGTAATACATCCGGCGCAGCCCTCACAGGCTGCGCCGGCTGATCTTTTGTAAGAAAGGTTTTTGAAAGGATTCCAACATGCGCAAAGCGCTTGCCCTCTCCTTGTTCGCCGTTTTCCTCGGCGGCTGCGCCAGCGATCCTGCCGACCGCGACATCAGCGGCACCTGGATCAACCAGGTCGCCATCGATGCTGCCGCTCAGGGCGGTCCGCTGCGTGAAGCGCTGCAGGCTTACGGCCCGAACCTGGAATGGGACGTCAACACCAAGGCCAATCAGGCCCGCTACACCAACGGTTTTGAAAACGTCGAAGGCAAGCTGCTGGCCGACGAGTCCGGCGCATGGAAGGTCGACTTCTATGGCAGTTCCGCCAGCGAACTGCGCCGCGACGGCAAGCAACTGAGCCAGGTCGCCAGCGACAACGAACCGGCGCAGGTTTTCGACCGCGCAGTGATTCAAGTGCCGGACGGCGCGCCGATTGGCGCCAGTTTCGAACGGGCGCTGTACACCGCTTACATGGGCGGCAGCTGGAAAGTCATCAGCGGCCCGGGCGAAGGCAACACCGTGCAATTTCAGGCGGATGGCCAAGTCACCGGCCTGACCGGGGCGGACCGTTATGCGTTATGTCTGGCCGGCGATTGCGCGTCGATGAGCGGCGGCAATGACAGCATGTGGCTGCAACTCAACGGCCAGGGCAACACGTGGGTGTTTGCGCGCAAGGGCAAGGAACTGGAGATTTTCCAGACCGTGAACGCCTCGATGGCTGATGAAATGCCGTCGTTCACGCCGGGTGATCGCAAGTGGTTGCTGGAGAAGCAGTAACAGCGAAATCGTTGTAGGAGCGAGGCTTGCCCGCGAAAGCTTCATAAATGCCGACGTAGATGTTGGATGTTATGACGCCTTCGCGGGCAAGCCTCGCTCCTACAATGCTTCGGGGGTTTGGAAGTCAGCAGCGGCCCTCGAGAATTGCCGCATAACCTTCGCGGTAGGTTGGGTATTGCGGCACCCAGCCCAACGCCTTCGCCCGAGCATTGCTGCAGCGCTTGCTCCCCGCCCGACGCACGCTCGCGTCCTCGGCCCATTCGGTCACGCCCAGATACTCGCGCAACCAGCCAACCACTTCGGCCAGGGGCGCTGGCGCATCGTCGACGCCTATATAGACGTCATCCAGCGCCACACCGCGCTCATTCGCTTCAAGCAGATACGCCATCAACCCCGCCGCGTCATCGGCGTGAATGCGGTTGCCGTACAGTGGCGGATCAAGCGCCACGCGATAACCGCGACGAACCTGAGTCAGCAGCCACTCGCGGCCCGGCCCGTAAATACCCGTCAGCCGCACAATGCTCGCGGGGATGCCGCTGTCGAGCGCCACTTGCTCGGCTTCGAGCATCAACCGCCCGGAATAACCGCTACCGGCGACGGTCGGCGAGGTCTCATCGACCCATTCACCTTCCTGCTGGCCGTAGACGCTGCTGCTCGAAACGAACAACAGGCGTTTTGGCACTTGGCCGTAATCGCCCAGCCACTCCAGCACGTGCTGCAAACCCTCGACGTAAGCGGCGCGATAACCCGCCTCATCGTGATCGGTCGCGGCCGCGCAATACACCAGGTAATCCACCGCGCCGATCGGCCAGGTGTCCGGGCAGTCCTTATTGAACAGGTCACCGGCAACGCCGATCACCCCTTCGGGCAGCCGCGAGATATTCCGGCGCAAGCCATGAACCTCCCAGCCTGAAACCAGTAATTGCTTAGCCAGACGGCTGCCAACATCACCGCAGCCGGCGATCAAAACAGAAGGCGCGGACATCAGAAAACTCCTCCGGGAAAGGTACAGACTAGCTTCCGCACAGGACGAGCGGCTAGCAATGAAGGAAAAAAAGATACTCTATTACTTTTGTTAACAAGAATTACTTGCAATAATGCCCGCCACTTTTGTTCTCGGCCTTCGAGGCCTGGAAGAACATTTACCGTCTTTTTTTCTCAGGTCCGGCCAGCATGACACGCAATCAATTCCCCGCTTCGCCTACCAAACGACCTCGCGCCTGGAGCGCTGTGGCCGCTCTGTTGCTCAGCCTGATGATCGCACCGGTCGCCGCTTTTGCTGATGCGCAAGCGCCAGCCGCTCCGGCCGCCGCTGCTACTGAAGCTGCGCCGGCACCTGCCCCAGCCGCGCCAGTCGCCGCGCCTGCTGCTGCCGACCCGGCCCCGGCCATCGATGCTTCCGTTGCAGATGCTCCGGAAGTGCTCGAACCGGACAACACCCTGGGCATGGCCCACGACCTGTCGCCATGGGGCATGTACCAGAACGCCGATATCATCGTCAAAATCGTGATGATTGGCCTGGCCATCGCTTCGATCATTACCTGGACCATCTGGATCGCCAAAGGCTTCGAGCTGATGGGCGCCAAGCGTCGTCTGCGTAACGAAATCGTCCACCTGAAAAAAGCCACCACCCTTAAAGAAGCCAGCGCTTCGGCGACCAAGCAAGGCACCCTCGCCAATCTGCTGGTCCACGACGCGCTGGAAGAAATGCGCCTGTCGGCCAACAGCCGCGAAAAAGAAGGCATCAAGGAACGTGTGAGCTTCCGTCTCGAGCGCCTCGTCGCCGCGTGCGGTCGCAACATGAGCAACGGCACCGGCGTGCTCGCCACCATCGGTTCCACCGCGCCGTTCGTGGGCCTGTTCGGTACCGTGTGGGGCATCATGAACAGCTTCATCGGCATCGCCAAAACCCAGACCACCAACCTCGCCGTCGTCGCTCCGGGTATCGCCGAAGCCTTGCTGGCTACCGCGCTGGGCCTGGTTGCAGCGATTCCGGCCGTGGTCATCTACAACGTCTTCGCCCGCTCCATCGCCGGTTACAAGGCGCAGGTGTCGGACGCCTCTGCTGAAGTCCTGTTGCTGGTCAGCCGTGATCTCGATCACCTGCCGACCGCTGAGCGCTCCCCGCAGCCCCACGTGGTCAAAGTAGGGTAATCAGCCATGGGCTTGCATTTGAAAGAAGGTGCGGACGACGATCTGCACGAGAACCACGAAATCAACGTCACGCCGTTTATCGACGTGATGCTGGTGCTGTTGATCATCTTCATGGTGGCCGCGCCGTTGGCCACCGTGGACATCAAGGTCGACTTGCCTGCCTCCAGCGCCAAACCGGCGCCACGGCCAGAGAAACCGGTGTTCCTCAGCGTCAAGGCTGACCAGCGCCTGTTCCTCGGTGAAGACGAAGTGAAGGTCGAAACCCTCGGCGCCACACTCGACGCCCGGACCCAGGGCAAGAAAGACACGACGATCTTCTTCCAGGCCGATAAAGGCGTGGATTACGGCGACCTGATGAGCGTGATGGACAGCCTGCGCTCGGCCGGTTACCTGAAGGTCGGTCTGGTCGGGCTTGAGACGGCAGTCAAGAAATGATCACGACGCGCCATAAGCTGACGCGTTACAGCGGGAGCCTGGCCGTGGTGCTCGGCGTGCATGCGCTGGCCATCGCGCTGGCGGTGAACTGGACCGCGCGCCCGCCGATCGAGCTGCCACCGCAGGCGATGATGGTCGAGTTGGCGCCGGTTCCGGCCCCGCCACCGCCCGCCCCGCCGAAGGTGATCACGCCGCCGCAGCCACCGGCTCCGGTGGAAGAACTGCCGATCCCGAAACTGGCGGAAGTGCCGAAAGCCGAGATCGCTGTGCCGAAACCGGTCAAACCCAAGCCAAAGCCTAAACCGCCGAAGCCTGTGGAGAAAAAACCGGAGCCGCCGAAGGAGAAACCGTCCGAGGAAAAACCGAGCGACGCGCAACCGACTCAGGCACCGACCGAGAAATCCGCGCAGCCAGCGCCGGGCCCATCGCCTGCGCAACAGGCCGCCAAGGCCAGTTGGCAAGGCACCCTGCTCGCTCACTTGGCCAAGTACAAAAAGTACCCGGCCAGTGCGCAATCGCGGGGCAAAGAAGGGCTGAACCGCCTGCGCTTTGTGGTCGATGCTGAAGGCAATGTGTTGTCGTACGAACTGGTCGGCCGGTCCGGTAACGCCGATCTGGACCGCGCGACGCTGGAAATGATCAAACGCGCCCAGCCACTGCCCAAGCCACCGGCGGACATGCTGAACAATGGCTCGATTGAAATCGTTGCGCCGTTTGTTTACTCCCTGGAAAAACGCCGGCGTTAAGCCGAACCCCCAACGTGTGGCGAGGGGGCTTGCCCCCGTTGGGTTGCGAAGCGACCCCAAAATCAGCGAATGCAAATCACCCGACACTCCACACTCGCTGCTGCCGGGCCTGCTGCGCAGTCCAACGGGGGCGAGCCCCCTCGCCACAGAAGTTCATGGGCCACAGAAGTCACGCACAAGATAAAGGCACCAAAAGGTGCCTTTCGCGTATCCGCCAACGGCAAACCTGCATTGCCCGGTGTCACTCACCACACTCTCTCTGATAACGTGCGTCTATCGATTGCAGCCGGTATGCTTGGCCCGCAACTTCACGGACGCTTGCTATGACCCTTACAGAATTACGCTACATCGTTACCCTCGCCCAAGAGCAGCACTTCGGCCACGCGGCCGAGCGTTGCCACGTCAGTCAGCCGACCCTGTCGGTGGGCGTGAAAAAGCTTGAAGACGAACTCGGTGTGCTGATTTTCGAGCGCAGCAAGAGCGCCGTGCGCCTGACCCCGGTCGGCGAAGGCATCGTCGCCCAGGCGCAAAAAGTCCTCGAACAGGCGCAAGGCATCCGCGAGCTGGCCCAGGCTGGGAAAAACCAGCTGACCGCACCGCTGAAAGTCGGCGCGATCTACACCGTTGGCCCGTACCTGTTTCCGCACCTGATCCCACAACTGCACCGGGTCGCCCCGCAGATGCCGTTGTACATCGAAGAAAACTTCACCCACGTGCTGCGCGACAAACTGCGCAACGGCGAGCTCGACGCGATCATCATCGCCCTGCCGTTCAACGAAGCCGATGTGTTGACCCTGCCGCTCTACGACGAGCCGTTCTACGTGCTGATGCCGGCGCAACATCCGTGGACCAAAAAACAATCGATCGACGCCGCCCTGCTCAACGACAAGAGTCTGCTGCTGCTCGGCGAAGGCCACTGCTTCCGCGATCAAGTGCTGGAAGCCTGCCCGACGCTGGGCAAGGGCAATGACGGCGCCAAGCACACCACGGTCGAATCCAGCTCGCTGGAAACCATCCGCCACATGGTTGCATCCGGTCTCGGCATTTCGATCCTGCCGCTGTCGGCGGTCGACAGCCACCATTACGCGCCGGGCGTGATTGCCGTGCGCCCACTGACGCCGCCAGTGCCGTTCCGTACCGTGGCGATTGCCTGGCGCGCGAGTTTCCCGCGTCCGAAAGCCATCGAAATCCTCGCTGACTCCATTCGCCTGTGCTCGGTGGCCAAGCCACAAGCGCCGGTGGTAGCCGGTTAAGTCGCAGCCATGACCGAGTTGTCGCAAGTGTCGGTGACCGCACTCAAGGGTGTCGGTGAAGCCATGGCCGAGAAATTGGCCAAGGTCGGCCTGGAGAATCTCCAGGACGTGCTGTTTCACTTGCCGCTGCGTTATCAGGACCGCACACGCGTGGTCCCGATCGGTCATTTGCGCCCCGGCCAGGATGCCGTGGTCGAAGGCACCGTCAGCGGCGCCGACGTGGTCATGGGCCGGCGCCGCAGTCTGGTCGTGCGGATACAGGACGGCACCGGCGGCCTCAGCCTGCGCTTCTACCATTTCAGCAACGCGCAGAAAGAAGGCCTCAAGCGTGGCACGCGGATTCGCTGTTACGGCGAAGCGCGGCCCGGCGCGTCGGGGCTGGAAATCTACCACCCGGAATACCGCGCCATCACCGGCGACGAACCGCCGCCCGTGGATGAAACACTGACGCCGGTCTACCCGCTCACCGAAGGCCTGACCCAACAGCGTTTGCGCCAACTGTGCATGCAAACCCTGACCCTGCTCGGCCCGACCAGCTTGCCCGACTGGCTGCCGACCGAATTGGCGCGCGACTATCAACTGGCGCCGCTGGCCGACGCAATCCGCTACCTGCATCACCCGCCCGCCGACGCCGACGTCGATGAACTCGCCATCGGTCATCACTGGGCGCAGCACCGTTTGGCGTTCGAAGAACTGCTCACGCATCAACTGTCCCAGCAGCGCCTGCGCGAAAGCATGCGTTCACTGCGCGCGCCAGCTATGCCGAAAGCCACCCGGTTGCCAGCCAAATACCTGGCCAATCTCGGCTTCACGCCGACGGGCGCGCAGCAGCGGGTCGGTAACGAAATCGCCTACGACCTCAGTCAGCACGAGCCGATGCTGCGGCTGATTCAGGGCGATGTCGGCGCGGGTAAAACCGTGGTCGCCGCCCTCGCCGCCCTGCAAGCGCTGGAGGCCGGTTATCAAGTCGCGCTGATGGCGCCGACCGAGATCCTCGCCGAGCAGCACTTCATCACCTTCAAGCGCTGGCTCGAACCGCTGGGCATCGAGGTCGCGTGGCTGGCCGGCAAGCTCAAAGGCAAGAATCGCGTCGCCGCGCTGGAGCAGATCGCCAACGGCGCGCCCATGGTGGTCGGCACTCACGCGCTGTTTCAGGAAGAAGTGCGGTTCAAGAACCTCGCACTGGCGATCATCGACGAGCAGCACCGATTTGGCGTCCAGCAACGTCTGGCGCTGCGACAGAAAGGCGTTGGCGGGCGCATGTGCCCACACCAATTGATCATGACCGCAACGCCGATCCCACGGACGCTGGCCATGAGCGCTTACGCCGACCTCGACACCTCGATCCTCGACGAACTGCCGCCCGGCCGCACCCCGGTCAACACCGTGCTGGTCACCGACACGCGGCGCGTCGAAGTCATCGAACGCGTGCGCGGCGCCTGTGCCGAAGGGCGTCAGGCGTATTGGGTGTGCACGCTGATCGAAGAATCCGAAGAGCTGACCTGCCAGGCCGCCGAAACCACCTTTGAAGACCTCACCGCCGCGCTCGGTGAGTTGAAGGTCGGGCTGATCCACGGGCGCATGAAGCCTGTGGAGAAAGCCGCGGTGATGGCCGAATTCAAGGCTGGCAACCTGCAACTGCTGGTCGCGACCACGGTGATCGAAGTCGGCGTCGACGTGCCCAACGCCAGCCTGATGATCATCGAAAACCCCGAACGCCTCGGCCTCGCGCAACTGCACCAATTGCGTGGCCGTGTCGGTCGGGGCAGCGCCGCCAGTCATTGCGTGCTGCTCTACCATCCGCCGCTGTCGCAAATCGGCCGTCAGCGCCTGGGCATCATGCGCGAAACCAACGACGGTTTTGTCATCGCCGAAAAAGACCTCGAACTGCGCGGCCCCGGCGAAATGCTCGGCACTCGCCAGACCGGCCTGCTGCAATTCAAGGTTGCGGACCTGATGCGTGACGCTGATTTGTTGCCCGCCGTGCGCGATGCGGCGCAGGCATTGCTTGAGCGCTGGCCCGATCATGTCAGCCCGTTGCTCGATCGCTGGTTGCGTCATGGGCAGCAATACGGACAAGTGTGAGCACCGTCGCAGTTTCCGGACACTCGCGCCGGGCAAGCTGGTTATACTCCTGCAATTGTTTGAAAACGGACACAGACCATGACCGAAGCTGCTCTCGTTCCCGAAGCCCCGCACGCCCCGTCTGTTATTCGGATGCTGCTCGGCAAACTGGGCATCGCCTACGAAGAAGTCATCGACCACCACGGCCTCAACGCCGCGCGTAAAGTGCAGGCAGTGTTGCTCGACGATGCCGTCGGCGCGCTCATGGTGCTGTTCCCGCAAAGCCAATTGCTGGACCTCAATCGCCTCGCCGAATTGACTGGCCGGCGCCTGACCGCGGTGTCCACCGAGCGCCTGGAAAAGATGCTCGGCAAGCACAACCTGAGCTTGCTGCCGGGCCTGCCGGCGCTGACCAGCTCACCGTGTCTGTACGAAGAAAGTCTGCTGCGCGAGCCGAAGTTGCTGATCAACTCGGGCGAGCCGAACGTGCTGCTGGAAATCACCAGCGACGCGTTCAAGACGATGTTGACCAAGGCCAGCGCCGCCAATTTCGGCGAGAACCTGACCAGCATCCGCCCCAACCTCGACCGCCCGGACGATGACCGCGAGGAAATCACCCAGGCCGTTCAGGCATTCACCGCGCGGCGCATCCAGCAACGTCTGGAAGCAACCATCGAGATTCCCCCGCTGGCCGAAACCGCACAGAAAATCATCAAACTGCGCGTCGATCCCAACGCGACGATTGATGACATCACTGGCGTGGTCGAAACCGATCCGGCGCTGGCCGCGCAAGTGGTGAGTTGGGCGGCGTCGCCGTATTACGCTTCGCCGGGCAAGATTCGTTCGGTGGAAGACGCGATCGTCCGCGTGCTCGGTTTTGATCTGGTGATCAACCTGGCGCTGGGTCTGGCCCTCGGCAAAACCCTGAGCCTGCCCAAGGATCATCCGCAACACACCACGCCGTACTGGCAGCAATCGATCTATACCGCCGCCGTCATCGAAGGCCTGACCCGCGCCATGCCGCGCGCCCAGCGCCCCGAAGCCGGCCTGACCTACCTCGCCGGCCTGCTGCACAACTTCGGTTACTTGCTGCTGGCGCACGTGTTCCCGCCGCACTTTTCGCTGATCTGCCGTCACCTCGAGGTCAACCCGCACCTGTGCCACAGCTATGTCGAGCAACATTTGCTGGGCATCAGTCGCGAACAGATTGGCTCGTGGTTGATGCGTTATTGGGACATGCCCGATGAGCTGGCCACGGCGCTGCGCTTCCAGCACGACCCGGCGTATGACGGCGCCTATGCCGAATACCCGAATCTGGTGTGCCTGGCCGTGCGCTTGCTACGCAGCCGCGGAGTCGGCTCGGGACCAGATGAAGACATCCCGGATGCGCTGCTGGAGCGCGTCGGCCTGAGCCGCGAGAAAGCCAACGACGTGGTCAGCAAAGTCCTCGAAGCCGAAGTGCTGCTGCGCGAACTCGCCTCGCAGTTCTCGCAGGGCTGAAAGCATTCGCGGGCAAGCCTCGCTCCTGTAGGAGCAAGGCTTGCCCGCGAAGAATCCCCCGCCGATCTGCCTGAAACACCCCAACCCCTGTGGCGAGGGGACTTGTCCCCGTTCGACTGCGCAGCAGTCGCAAAACCACTCAAAGAGGGGTGTCAGATAAAACCGGTGTTTCAGGTTTCAGGGCCGCTTCGCAGCCCAACGGGGACAAGTCCCCTCGCCACAAGGTTAATCATCAACCTCAAGCCTTGGCTTTAGGCTTCGCCTTGCGCGGCTTCAAATACTTGGTCAAACCCTGGAACCAGATCACCAGCGCCGGGTTGCCCTTGATCTGAATAGACTTGTCCTGAATCCCCGTCATAAACGCCAACTGCTTGTTCTTTGCCTGCATCGTCGCAAAGCCATACGCCGCGTCTTTAAAAGCAATCGCAAACGCCGGCTCGGCATACATGCCGGACTTGCTGGTAATGCGCTGGTTCTTCACCAGGAAGTGCCGCGCCACTTTCCCGTCCAGGGTCTGTAGCTGGAACACCAACTCCTTGTCACCCAACTGCTGCTGAAACGCAGGATTAGTCCGACTGGCCTTACCCATCAACAAACCCAGCATCCACAGAAGAAAACGAAATTTCATGCGTGCAGCCTCAAAAGGAAATGAACGGCGGGCGCAGTGTAGCGGCTTCGGCGGATAACGACACTATCGGGTTGTGTTGGAAGAAGATGTAGCACTTTTTGGCGTAAATGACTGCCAAGTCACGATTTCCGACTGACTAATCAGCGATAGATCGGCAACTGAAAGCGCATTCGCTGCCCGCAGTACTCCAGGTCTTCGCGGAATAAGCTGAAGGCCATTTCACAATGGCCATCCACGTAGTGCTGCCAGACCGGGTCAACCAATGCCTCTCCTCCCAAGCGATCAGCCGCCGCGCCCAACGTCATAGCTTGATTCTTGCCCACCATCGCCTGCATCGCATTGTAGAAACCATCGTTGGTCATCCCTGTCTGCAGATACATCAACTCGCTCAATCGTCCATTGGTGGTGTGCAGTAAACAGGACCATTTTTTGAGTGCAGGATCCTCACCAGTACCGGCATGTTGATAAAGCTCTTGGCAATACTCTTCCTTGAATTTCACCCAACTGCGCTGCACATCTACCAACAGTTTCCTGTCGTCCGGGGAAAGACTGGCCAACGCTTTTTTGTATTGATCATTTAGCGATGAATCGAGTCGGTCGAAGGTTTCCTGACTGCAAATCAGCAGGTCGGGATTCTCAAAACTGTCGGGCTGACAGGACGGTTGAGCGAAAACCGGAGATATGAACGTCGCTAAGGCAATACCGGCTAATACCTTTGTGTATCCCCACATCACTCAACTACTCCATCACTGCGCTCAGTCACTCGCGCAGGAATCTTCGACGCCTTACGCGCGTCAGTCATCAACGAGGCGTACTGCTTGTAAGCCTGTGCCGCCCGCACTTTATCCTTCAGTCCCCAGTAACTGTCCGCGAGGTTCAGATAGGCCACGGTCCGGTTGGGATTTCGGGCAATCACCGCGTTCAACAACTCGATGGATTCTTGGTAATAACCGGTTTCACCCAATAGGAACCCCAAGTCGTTAGACCAGCCGGGTAGCTGAGGAAAATCATACTTTGAAGCGATGTAGCCTTCTGGATCGCATTGGCCTGCGTTGTTGTACATCAGGAAGCTTCCCATCAACTCCCGGACCGCCTCGGTCTGCCCTTTTCGATACAGCGCCAACGCCTTGTCGAGCTTTTCCGCGACGTCAGTCATCATCAACTTCTTGTAGTCGGCAGACTTAGGGTGCAAGTCAGACAGCTGCTCAAACACCTTGCGCCCCTCGAAAGACGCCAATGACTTTTCGCCGATCATTCCTAGAGGCATTTCTCGAACACCGACAATCGAGTGATCACAGGCGTCGTTGTTCGTTACCTGCAACACGTTTTTCAGCTCAAATTGTCTGGAGCTTTTGTTGTAGCGAAACACCAAGTTGAAGTTATAAACGGCGTTATCTTCTTCGCTGCTGACCAGTACAAGGGCGCTCCCGGCTTCGGCAGAAGACTGTTTGACCGACACAGGCTCACCCTGCATATCGATCACATTAAGCACGCCTGCCGGGTTGTTGATGATGTTGACACTGAAGACATCGTTCATGGCCGTCGAGTATTGGCTCTTGACCAACGGCAACGCCTTGGAGGTATCCAGCAGGATGTCGTCGCCGGTGCCGTGTTCGCGTGTGATCTGCAGGCGGCGGAAGTCTGCCCCGGTGGCGCCGGACAGCACAGACACTTTTTGCCGGGATGCATCGCCTAATAAGCTGGCCGATAGTTTTTTGATGACGGTTGTCTGGGTGGCTGCGGTACTTCGTTGCGCGACTTCTCCCTTATCCAGGGAGGCCGTTTTTTTCGAAGTTGACTCGCAGCCGGAATAACACGCCAACTTCAACAATTCAGGTTGATCAGTGCCCTCAAACAGATAAGTCGCAGAACCATTTTGTTGCCCGTCGTTGTATACCGGAACGCTAACCGCCAACGTACCGGCCGCCAACGACTCGGGTGCGCCATCCGCTACTGATGGGGCGTAGGATTCAACGTCCTTGCAAACAGCATCGAGTGAGGATTCCAGGAGCCCCTGCCCTGCCGGGAAGCTCAGCTTCGCGTTGACCGGACGACAGTCATAGCCATGCCAGTACGGACCCACTTGCATCGAGATATTCAAAGAAAAAATATAGATATGGTTCAGGACAATGTCTTTACCGTCATAACTGAAGTCCACCCAACGACGGGTTTTGGCAGAAGAGTAATTTTCACTCTCCAGAATGTAACGGCTGCCGGATCGGTACAGCGCGTTGGTAAACATGGCGCCTGTATATTCGGGCCCGTCGAACAGTTTCTTTCCTGAGCGGGCATCTAAAATGTAGCCGTCTGCACTCAAGGCAACTGAACAACTGCCGGGGGCCTTGCCGTAATACTCACAGATCGTGGCGTGGGGAAAAACCAACTCAGTGGCACCCGCGCCAAAGCTCAATAGCGCCATCAGGAACATTGAAATCTTCAAGGTAAACAGTTTCACCACTGACACCCCTTCTCAGCAGAAGTCTCAATCAAGGGGTGATGATCAAACTCAAACCGTTTCTTGGTTTTGGCATTGGTGTAGGACATGCCGTAAATCAACGCACCTTGGCGAACCATGACGTATTCACCCGTGACTGCGCCGCCGACGACTTCCACCCATGTGGTGGTGAACTGAAAAGGCCGGCCCTCGGCCATTTCTTCTTGCTCGGTACTTTTGAATACCAACGGGATCGACTCTTTGGACGTCCCATACCTGGCGCCCGCCCCGCTCCACTTGGCGGCCTCGTCACGGTAGATCCTGAAATCCAGCTTTATGTCCTTGCCTTCCAAGGATTGAAAACAGTCAATTTCCGTTTCCACTTCGCTGTGAGCGAATGCGGGGAAGGCTAGCCACATCAGCATCAATAACTTTTTCAAAGACAACTCCCTTGTTTTGACTAGTCCATACCCTTGCGCCCAGCCAGATCAAGGCTGCCCATAAGTAATCTTTTTTATCTCCGGGCTTTCCCCGCGAAGGTCTTTCGCAGTCACGCCGTAGGCTTCCATCAATGCTTCAGATGAGCCTTTAGAGCCCTTCGCGCCAAACGACTGGTAAGAATCGCCATAGGTAAACATCTCCAATTCGCCGGCCGTTGAGTAATAGCCAAACCACTGCTTGCAAACGTCACAACCAGAATGGCCACCAATGGCGACCAGACTGCCCTTTGTCCCTTTGAGGCAACCCATCGCACTTACAAGAGTGACCACCATCGGTGTGCTTGCGCCGTCCATGGTCAATTGGGAAACCCGCTTAAGTTTGCGCTTTAGCTCCTTGCCGTTGAAAGTGATGGTCTGGTTGGAGCACACCGGGAGCTGGTGTTCTTGATCGTCCTGCACCCTCACCGACCGGCAAGATGAAACCAATGCCACTTCGTCGCCACCGCATTGCAAGACATCGCGTTGGGTGTAGGCATCCGGTGGAGCGGCAAAAACCGCCAGTGTGAACAACGCCGAAACGCTGCCCACGAATAAACGCTGAATCATCGAACAAATCCTCAAGGTACTAAATCGGCAGTCCTTTCATGTGGTAACTCCTGAATAAATTCACTGTTCCCATTGGCATCCTTTCTCCGGAGAAAAATCGATACTCCAGTTGTGAGAAAAGTCGGACTGCCTACCATTCGATTTCTTCGTGTAAGTCATGGAAAGGACTGTTACGCCCTGACTCACCATTTCGTACTCGCCGGACACCTTACCGTGAGACACCTCGGTCCACGTGGTGGTGGCCAGCCAAGGCATATCCGGGCTCACTTCCTCTGCTTGGTGGTCGGTTAAAACCAGAGGAATCGCCACACCGGAGGATGCGTACTTAACAAACCCACCGTGCCATTTGTTCGTTTCGTCGTAGTAAGTCCGAAGCTCGAATTTCACCGGACTCCCCTCACCCCTTTCAAAACAAAGATTCTCCGACACAACCTCGCAGTGAGCCGCCAACGGCAGCACGCTAATGACCAACAGCAGCAATCTCTTCACTTCAAATCCTTTGAAATAACCCCGGCATTCAAATCGAAAAATCCTGCACTTCGTCCAGTCCCCAACACCCATCAAAACTGAACCGGTAAATAACCTGATAACCCGTATCCGGTTTTTGCAGTTTCACCGTCGCCGACGTGTCGCGCTTGTCCACGACCTCTAGCGTCAGCCCTTGCGTCTCACGCGTCTTCGCCTCAGGGATCAGCGGGAATACCAGTTCGCTGCGATCCAGCAACGTACTGACCTGCTTCGGCTCAGGCTCGGCGTCCACTGTGATCTGCTTCTTCATCGGGACACGGGTAAAGGCTTTTTGAATGGCCGTGCTTTCCAGGAAATCGGCTAAAAACGCCTCGAGATTCTTCGACGGACAGGCTAATGCCTGGGGTTCCTCAGCAGGTTCTTGCGCCAGGCACGGCTTGGCCGTGTCGACCGTTATGCCCTGAGCAATCAGTTGTTCCGCGTTGGTGCGCGAACCTTCCTGTCCCTTGTTTGCCGCCGCCAGGTAACAGGCCAGCGCCCGTTGCGAATCCTGAATGCCCAGCGTGCCCCGCTGAAAGGCGCTGCCGAGGTCGTTGAGCGCATAGGGCGCACCTTGCGAAGCGGACCTTTTCAGCGCCGCCAGGGATTTTGCCGGGTCGGCGCAGGGGCGCGGGTCGCCATACTCGCCTTCGTCACAATAAAACCCGGACAGCGCATGGCTGGCCTGCGCGAGTGTTCGGGAACCTTGAATATAAAGTTCGAGGATTTTGCTGTTGTCCAGACGCGGCGCCTGTCCCGAAAGGCTGACTGACGCGGCCGCATAGGCAGCCTGGTCGTTACCTTGGGCGGCACCGTCCAGGTAACTGTCCAGGGACGAAACATACAATTGCACATCGGCCGGATACCCCGACTCGTTCGTCAGCGCGTCATACAGCGCGCCTCGCTTGAGGGCACGGGCACCCGGCGCAGCGCGCAGTTCCCCTTGTTGCGCGGACAGCACTTTTTCCAGTGACCAGTCTTCGACCCGCACCAATTTCCAGCAGTCGCCGAACTTGAACGTGAAGACCTTCAACACTTCGCCTTTGCGGTCGCGGACGAACACATAGTTGGGCAACTGAACCTGCAAGCTCAGCCCGGATTTGGCGATGTAATCCGCAGACAGCTCAACCAACGATCGCGGGCTCAGCATCGGCACTTGGCGTTGCACCACCCGAGGTTTCGACCCGGTGGAAACCACTGACAACTCCATTACCGGCGAAGCGACAAAGGCTGGCCGCGTGTCTACATTCGTCGTAACCGCGGATATGAACTCCGCAAAATCGGTGCTTGGGCACTGCGCCGCCTCCGGCTCCGCCGCAAATGCAGCCGACGACAACGCCAGCGCCAACCACGCCAGACACACACGCATCAAACCCGCCACAAAAGAATTCCTTTTCATCAAAAAATTACTTCACCAACGTCAGTTCACCATCCCGATACAACACCTCACACCCCACCCAAGCCACATCAACCTGCGGCAGCACCGCCGAGGGTTTGCGCAGTTCCCGCAACAAGGTCGAGCCGTGGGACAAGCGCCCGCCCATGCGCGCAATCACCGCCCGCGCGGCTTGATAGTGCGCGTGGCGTCCGGGGTCCAAGGTGTCCTCGATCAAAATGTCGTCGCCCAAAATGCCCTGCACCTGGCCCGGATAAATCATGAAACCCGTCGCCTGCTCGGTGCCCTCGCGGCCGTCCTGCCAGAAGCTGCCGTTGCGGCTGCGAATGTCGGGATGCGGCGCGAACCAGTGGGCCCGGTCGGCCATCGGCATGGCGTGGTGCAGGCGGAAGAACACCCGCATCAGGTTGTCGCGATACCATTCGCGCACTTGCAGGTAGTAACCGCGCAGCCCCGGCAGGCCGGTGGAGTGAGCGACACGGATAAGCCCCGACCATTGCGGGAAGGCCTGCAACGGCAGATCGGTCGGTGCTGGGCGTGGCGTGGCCGGGTCGGTTTCCCATGGCAGCCGATGCGGGCTGTTTTCGAGATCGTCATAGGCGGTCGGCGGCCGACCGAGCAGGTCGCCGCCACTGCTGGCCAACGCCGTGGCGATGCACAGATTGCCTTGCACTACGAACACGTAGAACCGGGTGAACCAGTCGGCCAGATGTTGGCCGCCGGCCCCTTGGGCGATGAGTTCGGAGAGCTCCTGATCGAAGCGCTGCAACCCCCTTTCCAGCGTCAGCAAATGCCCGCGCGCGATGCGTTGCATGCGCAGGAACAACGGCAGCGAACGCACCATCCGCAGCGGCCGCCACGGCAGATGCGGTGTTGCGCCGCCAACCTCACCGGCATAGCTGCTGGCGGAAATGCCCCAGTCGGCCAGCCGCGCGAGAAACAGGTCGTTGTTGATGTACGAAGCGCCGCCAAACACTGCGGTAAACGGCTCGTTATCCTGCAACACCCGCGAATCCCAACGCGCCATGATTGCCGGAATACTCGCTGCCGCACGTCGTTGCGCGTACTCCACAAAAACACTCGGTTGCGGCGGCAGGATCTCGGCGATGTTGGCGGCGGTCAGGTGCCGGCGCCAGCCGTAGTCGCTGATCGGCCGGTATTGCAGCAGCCAGAGTTGCTGGCCGTCCCAGGCCCATTCGACGTCGCCGGGCACGTAATGAAACACCCGCAATACGCCTTGCAGAAAGCGCCATAACGCGTCCGCCGTCAGGCCATGGGAAGGTTTGAATGTGTCGCTGCTCCACGATTCACCGAGACGGGAAATGATCGCGCGCTCGGGGCTGACGTGCCCGTCGGCCAGCGACTCCAGATGACCTTCAACCCACTCCAGTTCGACCGACAGATGCCGAACAAAAGCGATCCCGGACACCTGCGGTGTGATAAACCGCTGCACCACCACTTCCTCAACGCCCGCCGCGCTCAATTCCACGATGCGCGCAGCGACATTGGCCGCCGGTTCGCGCAGGAACGTGGTGCTCAACCCGGCATTCGCCGCATCGGCCTGATCTTCGCCGTAACTGGAAGAACGCACGGCCCACGTGGCATCCGGTTGGCTGGCGAGAAATGCCGACAACCGTGATTCATGACAATCGTTGAGCGACAGCGCTGGCGGCACTGCCTGCCCGGCCAGCTCGGCGAGGCGCAAACGGCCACCCTTGGTGTGCGCAACGAATCCACGCTCGCCCGACTCCAGCCACGCGGCGAACTCGGCCGGCGCGTCGATCCACGGGTAATGGCCCCAACCGGTTTTCAGGCTGATGGTCAGGTCTGCGCGCGCCAGAATCGCCGACCATGCGGCAGCTTGTGCAATGCCGAGCACGTTGTCCTGATCACCCCAAACCAGCTCGACCGGGTCGCTGATCCACTCCAGTAGCGGCAGCGCGGTGTCGGCGCGCACCAGGTCCCAGTGCGGCACAAACGCGCGACACCGCGCATAACCGGCGCCCATGCGCTGATACTGCGCGGGCGTCCAGGTCTGGTTGGAGAACTTGCGGGCGAACACAGCGGGTTTATTCGACAGCAACCAATGAATGGTCTTGCGGATCGGCCGCGGCGACATCAGCGCCGGCAGCCGTCGTTGCCACAAAAACGCGCCGACCGGCGCCAGCAACACACTGCGACAAAAATGCCCCGGCTTGCGTTGCAGCGCATGCAGCACCAACAACGCATTGACCCCGACCGCCATGATCGCGCTGCCCTCAACCGTCATCGCCAGCAAGGCTCGCGCGTAATCGGCGAGGTCTTCGCACGGCGCCTGCGGATTGTCGCCGAAGCCCGGCAACTCAAGCGGCAGCACCTGGTAGCGCTGAAAATGCGGCAGCGCGTCATCCCACCAATCGGCGGCGCTGCCATTGCCGGCCAGCAGGTACATCAACGGCTTGCTCATGAACAGTCCTCAGGCCAGATCGCGCAGGGCAGCGTCGAGTGTCGGATAACGAAACGTGTAACCGGCCTCGGTCAATCGGCTTGGCACCACACGCTGCCCGTCGAAAAACAACTGGGCCATTTCACCCGCCAACACTCGCACTGGCGCCGCCGGAATGTGAAACCACACCGGGCGCTTCAGGGCTTTGCCGACGCGCTCGGCAAACACACCTTGGCTCACCGCATCCGGCGCGACGAGGTTGTAGGTGCCGCTCAAATGGTTGTCATCGAACGACCGTGCAATCACTTGAATCACATCGTCGCGATGCACCCAACTCATGATCTGCTGGCCATCGCCCATGCGCCCGCCGAAACCCGAACGGAACGGAATCAGCAATGGCAATAACGCGCCGCCCGGGCCAAACACCACGCCCAAGCGCAACACCACCTGACGCACGCCGAACTCGGTTGCCGGTCGCGCGGCGGCTTCCCAGCGCGCGCACAACTCGGCCATGAAGCCGTCGCCCTTGCTCGCCTGTTCATCCAGGCTTTCGCTGGCATCACGCACACCGTAATAGCCGATGGCCGAGGCCTGAATCCACAATGCCGGTTTGTGCTTGGCGTTTTTCAACCAAGCCATTAGCGCCTCGGTGGTGTTGACCCGGCTGGCGATCAATTGCGCCTGTCGCTTGGCACTCCAGCGCGGCCCGGCGACCGGCGCGCCCGCGAGGTTGATCACCACGTCGAAGGTTTCGTCGTAGCCGAGTTTGCTCAGCGAACGCACGCACCGCGCGCGACCATCGAACAGGTAAGCCGCTTTCAATGGATCGCGCGCCAACACGCTGACCGTGTGCCCCGCGTCGAGCAATTGATTGACCAGCACTTCGCCGATAAACCCGGTGCCGCCGGTCACCAGCACACGTTTGTAGGAGCCACCGGCAAACGGGTTCGACGGTTTACCCTCGCGCTGCATGCGCCACGCCGCCAAACCATCGCGAATGCCCGAAGCCGTGACGCCGACGGCGAACAGCGTCAGCAACCAGCCACGCCAGCCAAAATCAATCGCGCTCAACCCGGTCGGCAGACTCGCCCACTGCGCCAGTTGCACGCCGTACAACGCGAAAAATGCGCCGCCATTCACCGCCAGAACGGTGTGCATGATTCGCTCGATGGCCGGCAGTTTGCGACTGCGATCCTCAACCACGAAATCCCACAGTGTCAGGCAAATTTCCAGGGCAAACAGCAGCGCGATCACAATCGCCCATGTGCCTTGGAACGCCAGATGCGCCATGCCGAGAAACAGAATCCCGTAGAAACAAGAGCGCATCGCGTGGATCGATAACTCCAGCCGCGCACTGTGCCGATACGGCAGCGCGACGGTCAGCTCGTGGTGATAGATGGTATCCAGCGCACCCAGAATGGCCTGCGCAATCAGTAGCGCGACCGCCCAATCGAGAAGTGAAAAATCAGCCATGTCTGGCGTCCCTCAGTGTGACGTTTGAAGTGGCGGCGCGGCGGTCGTGGCGGTAGAGCCAGACCAGCGGCGGCAGCAAAGTGAGCAGCGCGAAGCTGTCGACCCAAAGGTGTAACCAGAGCTGCGCGGTCAGGGAAAGCCACATGTCTTGCGGCGCCCAGATGACGATACCGGCGATTAACCAGCCCCACGCGATGGAGGTTTTGAGGCGATTGCCCAAGTGCACGAGGGCGAACATATAGAGGGAGTAGCTTTGCAGCGTGGCGCCGAACAGGGCCAGCCACCAGACTTGTTGCTCGCGGGCGGCGGGCGGCGGCAGGTCGGACCAGAAGCCGAGTTCGATGGTTTGCAGGTAACCGTCGAGCAGGCCGGAATTGCCGGCCCAGGTCAGGATGAGGCTGACGAATAAATGCACCAGCGCGGCGGCATATAGCCACGCGACGAGGGCTTGGCGAAGTCGGTTTGGGGGGACTGGCATTCCGTGTCCTGAGGTCTTCCTTGAGGGGGGCAAGTCTAAAGGGTTTATGAGTGAATGGCGGTTGTTGATTGGAAATAAATCGGCGATTTATATGACAGGAAACGTCGTGGTGTAGGACCCGATCCGGGTGGCGTTTTTCCGAGGTGGCTGCCCGCAAACCTCTCGGAAATTTCCTTCAAGTCGCAGGGCTATGCGTGAACTAGGCGAGGTTGGGTTTCATCGATAACCTTGTTTTCGTCACCGCAAAATCGGTGACTCGGACGTGCAAGTCCGGACCAGGTGCATGAATGGTATGGCTATTCGTCGAGTGTTTTCCTATCCTCGCGGATCGTTATGGCAGCTGTGCGTCGGAGATCTGCGGATCTGCCGGGTCCTGGTCCGGTCTTGCACACCAACGCACAGCTGCCACCTCTTTCGAAGTGCAAGCGAAACGGTGTCAGTCTCTTAATTCCAGGAGCTACATCTATGTTCAAACCAACACCTAACCCGCCCGAAGACGTATCGATAACCCCTTACGAATCCCTCGATTCGAAGAAGCTCCACGAAGCCGCCGAGCGCGCCCTCGACTACCACCTCGGGCCGAACCCCGACGCGAAAGCCAAACCCGAACCGCGCAAAGGCGCGCTGTTCACCGCCTCCTCCGAACTCAACACCGAAACACTTTTGGCCAATGCATCCGAAGACCTGCTAGCCATCAGCGCCATCGCTGCAGATCTGGCGGACGACGTGGAAGGCACACGCCGCTCGGTAGCGTTGGCGCTGAGTCGATTGGCCGACGGGGTGCAATTGATGGTGGAGCGAGCGCTGGATCAAATTGATTCGCCGGATCCGAGGGGGCATTGGACTAAGGCATAACGCGAACCTGGCTCGCCAGCCCAATAAAAAAACGGCCCTGGATTGGAATTACCAACAATCAGGGCCGTTTTTTGTTGGCGATTAGGAGCCTGGACAGACCCTGGGTTCGTCCATTTTCATCGGGTAGCTGTAGGGGTAGCTGGGAGAACCTCATCCGGTCGCCAATTCTGATCCAGAAACCTGAGCGCACAAACGCAAAGGACGGCTCATCAAGAGCCGCCCTCCATCGTTTTGCAGTTACACAGTCTTTTCAGACGAGTTCAACTTACCAGCCTGATCGGCCACCATATCCATCCAACCTCCGGGCTTATCCTCATCGTTAGCCGCTTTGGCCACCAGACTTGCCAACGCACTAGCGTCTTTCTTGCGGGCTGCTTCGACTGCCTGATGGGCCACCAGGATTTTCTGAAGGGCTGGAGTGTTTGCGTTGGCTGCGGTAAGCGGCTGCAGCGCGGGTAATGCGGCGACTTTAGCCACCATGTCGCCTGGTTCTTTGGTGAACGACCTCAACGAATCGAGGTTAGTGAGCATCGGTAGTGCAACACCGGTAAGCGGGTCGAACGCGCTGATTTCCGGAAGACCAACTTTGCCGCTCAGGACCGGCCGCGCCAAGGACGGCAAGAACAGTCCCAGCAACATACGAGGATCTTTTTTCTTGATACTCAAACCGATACTAGCCAAAGCAATACCGACTCCTATTACTCGTCCGGCGGTAGCCAAAAGCGACAGTTGCTTATTCGATTCATTGTCGAAGTGGACCAGACGAATGCGGAAATAATCTGTGAATGGTTCGCGGGGCCCCATGACAGGGTCCGAATTCATAAACCAGGCTCGAGAGTCATGAACCTGATCATCAAATAGTGCAACCAAGTCTTCTTTACCGACTTTCGGCTTACCAGGAGCACTAAACATTTGCTGATAGCGTGACGTGCCCTCTTTATATAAGTAAGCATATTCTTCTGCTTCGTCTTCCTCGTTTATCAAGTAAACAGTTCCGCCTAGCAACATATCCACCACACCGGCGACTGTAAACCCATCTTCAACGCCCCCCCACTCTTGCCGGTAATCATGACGGAATTCGGCCGCAGCGTTCAGCAATTGGCGTTGATCAAGCCGTGGGTCGAAATCCTTTTCCAAGTGCATTTTTTTAACTTCTTGGATTCCGCCAACGGATGCGATATCAGCTTCATGCTGCGCGTTTTCGGCATCGGTATAGATCAGCGGCGGCTTTTTCTTCAAAGTTATTGCAGAATCTTCGCTACGGCGAGTATGGATACGTTTCCAAGTATCACGCTCTACCTCAGTCATATCAGGTCGTAGCTTAGTAAAAAAATCTACTTGTTTCAGCCCACCTGCATAGCGGTCAATACGCCAGCCGGTTATTAAGCTCTGCTCTCGTTTCATCATCTCTTCGAGAGTGCCGCCCTTGGCTTGTGATTGCCAAGCGTTAAAACGCGTAACTAACGTTTTACTGAAGTCGAATTCACTTATAAGGTTACCTTTCATCCCTCGCCATTTATCGTGCACACCTTCTTGCAAGGAGCTTTCAGGGACTTGTAACGGCGCACCCGCCTTGAAGGCCTCAGCATAAAGATGATGCAAGGGAATCTGCGACAGTAACAGTTCTGTGCCAGATACGGCTTTTCCTTGATCGCCCGGTGAGTAACCATTACCAACGTCCGAGTGCACACCAGGATAAAGATATTCAAAGGTATCATGGCGATAACTGGATGGTTGCTGTGTATCTCTTCGCCCATCAGCTGTTTTGGGCCGACGGCGAATAGAATCTAAAGGAAAGCTCCCTCGTTGCTCATGCGCGGATACCAAGTGAACGCAACGTCTCAAGAAATGACAATCATCTGGCAAAGTTGTGTCTTGACAATTAGACCCATCATCGTCAGGAAGACGCATTGTGCCATCGGCCCAATCCATATGTCCGGCAGCAAATGGGGTACTATCAGCGATACCAACAGCTGCAACGGTGTCACAGATGCCAAGAAAATTAATGGATATGGGTAATCCTGCCAAACGATACTCTACGGAACCATTAGTAGCTTCACACCGGACCAAAGTTTGTAGCCAATTTACAAACGTTCGGGCCTCCGCCGCCCCTCTGGAAAATCCGTACACATAAAGACGCATGGCCAAGAGCTGGGGCTTAGTATCGGACTCACGAAGTTTAATCAGCTTCTTTTCGAAATCATCGATGATAGGGCGCAAAATTGCTTCACGTTTTTTTCTCCATTCTCCAACAACCCAGCACTAAGCACATTGCCGAGCCAATTGGTTGACATTTTCTCGAGCAACCCCTTCGTTTCATCGATATCAAATTCTTCTTTCTCCAGCGTCCGTTTCAGAGCATCTAAAAGTCTTGTCAGGCCCCAATTAATTCGATTTTCATCGCCTGATGAGCCTACTAGCCCCATTTGCCTGGGTTGATACTCGTTAACATCAGGAAATACCGTTCCAACACCGGGACAATAATAGTTGAAATATCCTTGAGTTTGACTATCCTCGTCCCCACCTAAACTAGCATGGAAAATTCGCGCAATATTACTGGAAGATGGGGGTGTTGATGCGCTGTCCGCTTTATCGTTATTATTGGTACCGTCAAATGCCAATGTAATATGCAATGTTTTACAGCACGGCATTCCGCTATCAGCCTCACCTTTGGCCTGAAGCATTTTTCGATGCTGATTGCGGAATTCTGTCTCGTCACGCCGCTGCAACTGGAGGTTATTAGTGACATGCTTCGGTTCCATACATAGCAGTCCCTCCAAAGGGAACCGAGGCGGAATCAACGCGCTAGCGGGAGATACACCGGCGTTGGTCAATGACTTGGACATACGGCCGGCTCCTTCATTTGAAAATATGCTGTATCGGGATAATTTGGATGTGACGGAGTAAAACAAGTAGTAGAAACGCGAACCTGATCACAAGGTAAAAAGTGCACTTTGAGGGAGCAAACCTTTTCAGCATAACGAGGTATTTCGACTGTCTCTCTATGTTGAACGTAGTGGGACGCATATTTTTTATATGCTGCTCTAAACTCATCCGTCCCCAAAGGTGGCAAATTATTTTTTGAACTGGCGTTTGGATCAGTCTCCCATTCTATGACAGCCTTTAAATTTGGACTCCACTTCATTGGAAGAACGCTACAGCAAACTTGTTTTCCGCCACCCTCATAAGGCCCAATATTTGGACCTCCGGCACCATTAATTGAAAAACTATTAATATTGACAGACGTATGGTTATAACCCTCTACAGGGGCCGATACTATTTCTTGACCTGCTTGACACGCACTCAAGCTTACAGCGCCCATCAGTACCAACATTACCCGAACAATATATCCAACTTCAAAAATCAAAACTAATCGGCGCCACTCACACATAAAAACCTCACCCCCCACACTTTGAATAAATATTCTTCTGGGTTTTTCCTCATAAGCTTGTACATACCTTCGGCTCCTCCATGTTCATCGGGTAGTTATAGGGGTAGTCCGGCTCACCAAACTTAATGTTGTCTGCGGAGACACGAACCTGATCACACGGTAAAAAGTGTACTTTCAACGATCCTGCAACATCGTATTTTGGAATTTCAACATTCGCTACATGGTGCGAGTAATTAGCGGCATGTTTTTTTAGCTTCGCACGAAACTCATCAGTTCCAAGAGGTGGCCATTTTTCTGGAAAATTTGATTTAGGGTCTTTCTCCCACTCAACAATCGCCCTCAATCCTGGCTTCCAGACGGGAGGAATCATCCCGCAGCAAACCTCACTGCCTCCACCTATTCTGGGTCCTAGGTTCGGTCCGACTGCGCCATTAACAGTAAACCGATTGATGGCTGCCGATGTGTGGTTATACCCAGTCACCGACGTACTCAACATCCTAGACTTATTGCTGCTACAGGAGCTTAGAACCAGCAGGCATAGAACCAGAAAACCGATGCTACTTATTGATCGCATATGAGCGACCGATCGAATTAAAGTACCGAACATATCGTCGACTCCTTAGGCTGAAAATAAGCCTTGTCGGGATAATCCGGGTGCTTAGGTGTAAAGCAAGTCGTAGAAACCTTCACCTGATCACAAGCAAGAAAGTGAACTTGAAGCGCGCAAAATTCGCTACCGTACTGTGGAATTTCAACAGTCGCCTTGTGATGATAGGCATTGACCGCGTACTTCTTATAGACATCCTTATCAATTTGTCCATATTTATCACGCTTAACAAATTTATCGGGATTAGGATCTTTATCCCACTCAACGACCGCCCTAAGCCCCGAACTCCATTGAGCAGGGAGCATGCTGCAGCAAACTTGACTCCCTCCACCTTGAAATGCCGAAATATTGTGTCCCCCGGCACCATTCACGGTGAACTTGATGATACTGGCCGAAGTATGATTAAACCCTGTTACAGGTGTTGACACCATTTCGGGACGCGTATGGCAACCGCTTAATCCCAACAGACTCAGGCAAAGCAATCCACCATAACTCCGAGATCCGAAGTCCCTAAAAAGCCCAATCAAAGAACCGGACATTTCGTCGACTCCTTTACATGGAAATAAGCCTTGTCGGGATAGTTCGGATGCCCGGGGGTATGACAAGTCGTGGACACTCTTACTTGATCGCAAGGAAAAAAGTGAACTTGCAAAGCGCAAACTTCTTCAGCGTACTTAGGAATTTCTACAGTAGCTGAGTGATGAGAATAGCCAACGGTGTGGCGAATAGCAGCCTCTTTTACAATTTGGCCGTACTGATCACGCTCTAGGGATTCGTATGGCTTTGGGTCTTTGTCCCATTCGATAAACGCTCTAAGTTCAGAGGTCCATTGAACAGGAAGTACGCCGCAGCAAACTTCACCTCCAGCCTGATTGGGTGGAATGCTAGGACCGCCAGCGCCATTGATACTGAACCGTATAATTTCTGCGGAGGTATGGTTATAACCAGTGACCGATGCGGACACCATTTCAGGATGAGCATGGCACCCACTCACCCCCACTAACGCCACCAACACCCACCCACGGACCAACCAAGAAACCATCACTTCCCCTGCAAGCTCAACCAACCCACTCATCAAATCAACTCCCTAACCGGCTCATCAATCACAAACGCCGAGTTCTCCACCAACCATTGATCAATAAACGGCTCCCGCTCTTCCGGCTCTTTCAATCCTTTCTGATTCGCCGCCAATTGGCTGCGGTACAGATGACGAATAAGGCTTTCATTGCGGCTCAGACCGTAGTGCTGCGGGATGGCGCAGTGGTCGATGCGGTAGGCATCGGCTTCGGTCCAAGCGAGCAGGTTGGCCACTTGTGGGTGGTCGAACATGACGGGGGCGCTGGGTGGGACGGTGGCGTGGCGGACGTAGTTGCCCGGCAGGCTTTGTGGGCGTTGGTCGCGGTCGAGCCAGTGCCAGGAAATGACGGCTGCGTGGAAGGCTTTGCTCTGCACAGGCGTGAGGGTTTCGACGACCGGCAGTAACATGCGCGGGTCGTAGTAACGCAGAACGCCCTCCGAGCGGCCTTGGTTCCATTGCGCTTGGAGGAAGCCGCGTAGATGGTTGGCCAGTGCCTCGAAATCCCAAGGGCTGAACAGAGCGACGACGTGTTTGTTGCAGTCGACGGCGCTGATGAAGGTTTTCAGCCAGGGCCGTTGGGAGGTTTCCACGCGCAGCAGTAGCGGGCCAAAGTCGGCGATCGCGACTTCCGGGGTGTTTTCGAACAATTTGGCTAATTTGGGCGTGTTGGCTTGCTCTGCTAATTCTTGCAGCAAGGGATAGTCGAGGCTGGTGGCATCGATCAGCAAGTCGAGGTGCTGGTGTTGCAGTTGTAGAGCGTTGACCCATAACTCGTCGAGCCAGTGCGCGTTAGTTTTATGCATGATGTCGTCCCTTATCGTGCGGCCAAAGCCTGAGCGTTACGTTTGGCCCGTGCCAGGCATTCCTTGCACACTGGCGGTGGCGGCATCGGCGCGGGGGTACTGCCGAGAGCCTGAGGCGGTACTCGCCGGCAATGTCAGAATCCGCAGCCCCCGGCAGCACCGGTGGCTTAATCCCGATCCCCGTGCCCGAGCCCGCCGACCCGCCCGCATTAATCTTGATCACCGGCCCAACCACCGTAATCCCACCGGCATCCAGCTTGATGAAACTCCCCCCGGCCTTAACCGTGAGCTCCATCCCCGCCACAATAACAATCTTGTCCCAAGCCTTCAGATGTATCTCTTTCCCGAAACTCGTCAGTTGCGCAGTCCCCAATTTCACATGCTGGTTCTCCCCAATCGTCAGGTGGTCGTCCATCCGCACTTCACTCTTGCGGTCGGCAATGGTGGTGCGATGTTCCTTAGCCTTCAACTCGGTGTAAGTGTTCTTCTCCACCGTGTCATGCCGCTCATTGCCCACGCGAATCTTCTGATCGTGCTCAACGTTTTCATCCCAATCGCGCTGGGCATGCAGGTAGATCTGTTCCGCGCCTTTCTTGTCTTCAATGCGCAGTTCGTTGTACCCGCCGCCGCCCGGTGAGCTGAGGGTTTTGAACACGGTGCGGGTTTTGTTCGCGGGCAGTTCGTAGGGGACGAGGTTTTCCTTGTGGTACAAGCAACCGGTCACCAGTGGTTGGTCGGGGTCGCCTTCGAGGAAGGTGACGAGCACTTCCATGCCGATGCGCGGGATGGCAATGGCGCCGTAGCGGTCGCCGGCCCAGCTCGATGAAACGCGCATCCAGCAACTGGTTTTGTCATCGGCCTGGCCCTCGCGGTCCCAGTGGAATTGGACTTTGATGCGGCCGTATTGGTCGCAGTGGATTTCTTCACCCTTGGGCCCGGTGACCAGCGCGGTTTGGCTACCGAGCACGCGCGGTTTCGGGTGTTGCAGCGCGGGGCGGTAGAACACCGCCCACGGGGTGGCGAGGAAGCGGTTGCGATAGCCTTGGTGGAAGTCGTCTTTGTTGGCGGTGGTGTCGCTGGTTACCGACTCTTCGAGCACTTGCGGCTGTTTGCCTTCGTGGAAGATTTCGGTGAGCAGCCACAGGTCGTTCCACTCCTGACGCGGGTGGTCGGACAGTTCCAGGAAATGGCCGCTGACCAGTCGGGTCTGGTCGCCGTTACCCTCGGCTTGTTGATAGTCGGCGCGGTGTCTTTCGAGTGCGCGTTGGCTAAGGAATTTGCCGCGCGCGCGGTCGATGAAGCGGCCGGGGTAGTCGTAGTCTTCCAGGTCCGGCTCAGTGCATTCGCCGAAAATTAAATTCCTTCCGATCACATCCACACCTTCAGATATTTCACTAAAATAAATCCAATACTTTTACTCGTATTATTTGCTTCTATTAGTGGCACGCTCAGGAATTTTTTGTTTCTTGCCCGACAGCATCATCAAATCGATGTATTTTTTATAGTTATCTGACGCTCTGTTCTGCTCACCCTTCGACCAATATGCATCCGCAATATTTAAGTAAGCAACCATACGACTGGGACTACTGGAGATAACTTTCTCCAGCAACCAAATTGCATCATCATTAAAGCCTGCCTGCTGCCAGTAGTATGCAATATCATTATACGACTGCTGATCAGACTTAGAATAGCCAAAGGTGCTGACATACGGCGCAACAAACTGCTGCTTAGGGAAATTTTGAAACCTGACCTTTTCCTTATAAAGTCTAGCCGTAGCATTCTTAAACTCAGATAAAGACTCTTCTTTGAATCTGGCAAAGTCTCGCATGACCAGACTTTTTTTAGCTTCGCAATCCGTCGTAGTGCAAACCTCTGCCGCGACCGATTTTTCGACCGAATAGCAATAAGGTTGTGTCGCTCCTTCTGGGCCTGGAATTTTTTTTAGATTAATCAATACCTCTGAGTTTACTTGAGGATTTGTACAATAAGGCACCAATCCAAACAAATCAGGGACGCCGCCTTTATTTTTTTCTATATCAATAGAGCTGACTATTTTACTGGTATAAATAGTCTTCACGGGAGACTTTCCAGCAGTATCGATCAACCAAAATGTATTTTCCTGAGATGTGCAATCACACTCACAACTCAAGACATATGCCCCTGAACGGATATCCCATTTTGTATTTGCAACCTCGCCTGAAGCGCAATAATTATTAGCCACAGCAACAGAACACACGTTACTATCCGGATCACAGATCATATTTTTATTATCTGCCCACACCGAAACCGCGCAAACCAAAAGAAGAAAAGAATAAACAATATTAAATTTCACACACGTCGCTCTCAAAATTCTTTTTACAGTGGGCATACATTACCCTTCATACCCATATCTCAATACGCATCTGCCAGATTCAGAGTCGCGAATAAAATGCTTACTCGGATCCTCCTTCGTATTTCTTAGTTTCCGGATTGAACCTCCAAACATGAGGAGTCATTAATTCCTCTCCACCTTTCTGTTGAATACTTCCATCCGGATTCCGCTTATAGGAATATATTTTTATATTTTTAAATTTGGCGCCACTGCTCTTATCAGAATCCAGAACTTCAACTTTGGCAAAATAGTCACTACCTACCAATTTAAGGTAACCGTGGCATTGAAGTAAAAAGCTAAAAACTCTGTCTCCGCTAGACCCTGCCCCTGTAGATGCCTCATAAATAAAGTCGTCATTACTGTCTCCGCTCAGGTCGCCGGTATAAACAATTCTCCCATGATCTGTAATAAACTCGGTAGAACTTATCGTAGCAAGAACCTTGGTTTTACCATCACCCAACTTCCAGTCTGTTATAAGGCTTTTAGAGTCTGTATCAGCATTGCAAAACTCACCTTCAACTGACCATGCAAGGGTCGAAAACAAGCCAATTAAAACGAAAAGATATTTCATACTTTAAGCATGCATAATGAAAGTATTCCGCCCAGGCCTTGTTGCATCCTGCGGGAAGTTAAACCATAGGTAAGCGCGATGCTGATGAAATACGGGGACAGATTTATTTTTTCCACGAGGTGATCTGCATAAATAAATCTTTTCACTTTTGTTTAAATAATGTGCAAAACCGACGATGCATAGACACCGTCGACCTTACAATTTATTTCTTAGTTACTCGCCTTAGTTCAATGCCTTAACGGCAGGATCTTGATAGCTAGTATCTATCTCAATGCCTGCATCGACTGCCTTTTTTTCACGAGCGTTTCTAATTTTTTGAAATTCCTTGAGACGCGCCGGCAATAGTTCCTTCCAGCGCGCCTTATCTTTAGTCTCGCTAAACGAAGCGACCCAGTACTCACGCTCTGTCGTGAAGTTCAAACTGACCAAGTACGTTCCGCGCTCTTTTGGCCGATCTTCAGAATCATGCCGCCACGCCTGCAACTTCAGGTGATTGCCATCTTTGTAAAAATGCCAATTATAAAAATCGTCTACCTCCAACCATTGCTCAACATCAATTTGATAGTCTGGATCCAACCATGGATGACTTAAAACATAGTCACCTAAAATTTTATTGGGTGTAGCCACTTTGTCATTTTGCGATCCTGAAATCCTAGGATCTGAAGGAGAATAATAATGCTTCCAACCAGCCGCCTTGATTTCCTTCATCAGTTCATACAAAAAAGCCTGATAGGCTTCATGCTTGCTGTTATCAGGCAAACTCTTTATCGACAATTCGATATTTTCTATATCAGGCCCAACATCTTTATCAACTGCAATGGAGACGCTGGCGACTTGATCAAGCTTCAGATCTTTATCTACAACTACTGAAGGAAGAGTTTCGCTATTAAAAGATGCGCTAATCTTGTACCAGCACATATTCACCTGTGCCATACATTCTTCTTCAAACTTCAAAGGGCTATTTGAAATCAGATCTTGGATGTTCTGATGTAGCTGAATTTGAATCAATGATTGATTACCGGTCATCGTTTTACCCCCAATAGTGTCTGAATCGCCGCAAGCAGCCAATAAAAAGAACAGCACAAAAAAACAATATCTCATTGGGTGTTTTTCCAGGTAGAGATGGTTTCGATTTCTTGTTCCATATAGTCCTTCTTGTCGCCCATTAACTTATGGTACTGATCGGCGATTTTTTTAATGAATTCCATTCGATCCGATTCATTGAATAGATCACCCTTTGTCATTTGAACCCTTAACGCCTCAGCCTTTACGTCGCATGCGGAACTGAAAGAAGCTACACGTAGCGGTACCAACGGGGCGCCCTCAAGTGCCGCTTGAGTTGTTAGCACCTTTTTGAACATATAACCTTCGTAAATCAAAGGTTGTAGTATTTTTCGTTGCTCGTGGTCAGCGATTGCAAGAAGCGAGGACATTTGTAAGTCCCTTTTTATGACGGGGTCGGTCACCTCCTCACACTCCTTTATTCGATTGAAGCCTTTTTCCACATAGGGTGTCAGTGCTAAATTCTTTAATACAGGCAACGCTTCACGTGCCCAAGGCAAACTATTTATGTTTACTGCCACTTGTGCTTCAACGCTTTGTGCATTCCTTGTAGGAGAGCACTCAGTGAACTGGCAAGGGTATTTTTTATAAAACCAGTGCCAAACAAATATATCTTGAAACAACCAAAAATTGCCCATCCCCAAACCGTTTTTTCCTATTTTGTAGGGAACTTGAAACGGTAATGGCACCAGAGCGGTCAGATAGGGTTCTGAAGGAATATAGTCCAGACCGCACTTGACCTGCTTACTTGCGAATGCAGCTAAACCCATCCAATAAAAGCGCCCTTTCTTTTCAGGCTTCCCATCTTCACCCAGTTCCAAATAGAATTCGGCATACGCCGCTGCGATGCGCGCGGCACGAGCGCTAAAATCTGAAACCAACTCCATTTTTGCCGTTTTAGAAAAAAGACCTTTCTTAGAGATACTTAGTCGCTGAATAGCTTCCTGCTGCCCCATCGCCCACAATGTCCCGCACTTTAGAGGAATCTCTTTGACTGAGCAGCTTTGGTTATTGGTCTGAAAAGTAGCTACAGGTGCACTCATTTATTTCTGCTCGCTTCGTAATCGTCAGCGTCTAGCGGAACAATCAGCTCGTCCCACATCAGGTGAACTTCTGCAGTTTCTTCCACTTCGGTTTCGATCCGTGGGTGGAGGCCGTCTGCATTACTTTTGGAAATTTTCGGGACAGCGGAAGAGGGAATGATAATGGCTGCTTTTACCGACTTAATTGGTTTACCGGTCCCCGTAACAAAACGAATCTGTTCATCGAATTTTTCACTGTTTGCCGCGCCGGATTTAAGCGTATTCCCTGCCCGCGCCTGATCAGCAATCAACGGCAAGCCTGGTGCCGCAATACCGATCCCTGTCCCGCTCCCTGCCGACCCACCAGCGTTGATTTTGATCACCGGCCCAACCACCGTAATCCCACCGGCATCCAGCTTGATGAAACTCCCCCCGGCCTTAACCGTGAGCTCCATCCCAGCCTCAATAACAATCTTGTCCCCAGCCTTCAGATGTATCTCTTTCCCAACGCTAGTCAGCTGCGCAGTCCCCAACTTCACATGCTGGTTCTGCCCAATCGTCAGGTGATCATCCATCCGCACTTCACTCTTGCGGTCGGCAATGGTGGTGCGATGTTCTTCCGCCTTCAACTCGGTGTAAGTGTTCTTCTCCACCGTGTCGTGACGCTCATTGCCCACGCGAATCTTCTGATCGTGTTCAACGTTTTCATCCCAATCGCGCTGGGCATGCAGGTAGATCTGTTCTGCGCCTTTTTTGTCTTCGATGCGCAGTTCGTTGTACCCGCCGCCGCCCGGTGAGCTGAGGGTTTTGAATACGGTGCGGGTTTTGTTCGCCGGCAGTTCGTAGGGGACGAGGTTTTCCTTGTGGTACAGGCAACCGGTCACCAGCGGCTGGTCGGGGTCGCCTTCGAGGAAGGTGACGAGCACTTCCATGCCGATGCGCGGGATGGCGATGGCGCCGTAGCGGTCGCCGGCCCAGCTTGATGAAACGCGCATCCAGCAACTGGTTTTGTCGTCGGCCTGGCCTTCGCGGTCCCAGTGGAATTGCACTTTGACGCGGCCGTATTGGTCGCAGTGGATTTCTTCGCCCTTGGGCCCGGTGACCAGCGCGGTTTGGCTGCCGAGCACGCGGGGTTTCGGGTGTTGCAGCGCCGGGCGGTAGAACACCGCCCACGGGGTGGCGAGGAAGCGGTTGCGATAGCCTTGGTGGAAGTCGTCTTTGTTGGCGGTGGTGTCGCTGGTTACCGACTCTTCGAGCACTTGCGGCTGTTTGCCTTCGTGGAAGATTTCGGTGAGCAGCCACAGGTCGTTCCACTCCTGACGCGGGTGGTCGGACAGTTCCAGGAAATGGCCGCTGACCAGTCGTGTCTGGTCGCCGTTACCCTCGGCTTGTTGATAGTCGGCGCGGTGTCTTTCGAGGGCACGTTGGCTGAGGAACTTGCCGCGCGCGCGGTCGATGAAGCGGCCCGGGTAGTCGTAGTCTTCCAGGTCCGGCTCGGTACTTTCGCCGTCAGGTTTATAGCCCGCTTCGAGTTGCAGGCGAGGTTTTTCGAAGTCGTAGTCGCGACGCGTGACGCGGCCGGTGCGGGTCTCCAGACGCAGTTTGAAACCTTTGATCACCGGCTCGTCGGCGACCATGCCACTGCCCTGCACATACGCGGTGGGCTGGCCAAGTTTCGGGAACACAGTCTGGTCGTCGCCGAACACTAGCAAATGACCCTCGGGCGTGTGCTGGAAGTGGTAGTGAATGCCTTCTTCTTCACACAGGCGCTGGACGAAGTGCAGGTCGGTTTCGTCGTATTGCACGCAGTAGTCGCGGTCGGGGCAGGTTTCGTTCAACTGGAAGCTGTAGGTGTTGCCCTTGATCCCGTGTTCTTCGAGGATCAGCGCGATGATTTTCGGCGCCGACATCTGCTGATAAATGCGCTGATTGGTGCGGTGATGCAGGTATTGCAGGTGCGGCACCAGGGAGATTTTGTAGCGCGTCAGGCGTTTGCCGGCATCGCCCTGAGCGACGCGATAGATCTGGCCGTGGATGCCTGAGCCCTGCTGATCAAGCGCCAGAAACGCTTGCTTGTGCAGGAGCTTTTCGAGGTCCAGATCAGGGTTTTCGCTGACCAGTTCGAGGTCGAAGCGATACGGCTGGCTGATGCCTTCGGTGCCGCTGAACGACAGCACTTGCAGGTTGCCGATGTTGTCGCTTTCAGCGCCCTCGATGGTCAGGCTGAAATGCGTTTCGTTAGCTGGGTTGAACATTGTGTGCTCCCTGTTCGGATGTCATCCGTTACGCCCGAAGTCGCAGACGTTGCAGCAAAGACGAGGTGACGCCCAGGGCGTCGCGTAATTGAGCGGCGGTGATGGTGCGATCAGCCGCGTTGAAGGTCAGCGCTTTTCGCAGGGCTGGCCAGCAGTGTTTCGGTAGGTTTCGCGGTGCGTGCAGCTCGCGCTCCAGGTGTTCATCGCGGGCCTGGGTCGAGGGCAAGCGGCGGAACGGGTGTTTGCCGCCGGCCAGTTCGTAGAGCACGCAGGCCACGCCGTAGACATCGGCGCTGGCGGTCAGTGGCTGGCCTTCGAGCAATTCCGGCGCAGCGTAGCCGGGGGTCCAAGCGTTGAAACGGTTGCGGCTCAGGTGCGGCAGGCCGGGCAAGATGCCCTCTTCAGCCTGGCCGAGACCGAAGTCGAACAGGCGCACACCTTCTTCGCTGAGCATGACGTTGCTCGGTTTCATGTCACCGTGCAGCACGCCGCGAGCGTGGGCATAGGCCAGCGCGTCGAGCAGCGGCAGCGCGATGTCGCGCAGTTCTTTCCACGGCATGCCCACGGGCCGCTCGCAGAGTAATTTGTCCAGGGTCAGCCCACGCATGAGTTCCATGGTGATGAAGGCGCGCTGGCAGTCGGTGTCGACTTCAAAGGTGTGAAAGCGCAGCACGTGGTCGTGGCGCAAGCGTCGGGTCAGGGCGAACTCGCTGTAAAGCAAGGCACTGGCGTCCGGCGATTCAGCAAATTCTTCGCTGAGGATTTTCAGCGCGATGTAGGGGTCGGGATCGCCGAACTGTTCGCTCAGCAAGTCCCGTGCGCGGTAAACCGCGCCCATGCCACCGGCACCCAGCAGGCGCTCGATGCGGTAACGGCCCGCGAGCACGTCGGGCAGTTGGCCGACGCTGGCCCGTGTCGGCGCCAGCGCAGGTTCAGCCTTGTGCGGCGCTCCTTTCAGAGGCTTGGCGAACGCGAAGTACGTAAGGTTGTTGGCCTCTTCTTCGCTCACCAGCAAGTCGTCGATCGGTGGCATGAGTTCAGTCATTTACGGATCACCACAGCAGTCAGGTTGTCCCGCGCCGAGCCACGCAGGGCGCCATCGAACAGACGCTCCAGCGCAACGTGCGGCGCGGTCAGGCTCAGGGCGTTACCCAAGGCATCGCTGCTGAGCCCTTGGTACAAACCGTCGCTGCACAGCAGAAACGTATCGCCGGGATAAACCTCGAGTTCGAGCACGTCCAGCGTCAGCACCTCGGCCGCCCCGACCGCGCGGGTCAGGGCATGCGCCGAAGGATGCGCCTTGGCTTGCTCGACGCTCATGTTTTGCTCGTCGATCAATTGCTGTTGCAGCGAATGGTCCTTGGACAGCTGATACAAACGCTGGCCACGCCACAGGTAACAACGGCTGTCACCGGCCCAGATGCATGCCGCGCGGCTGCCTTCTACCAGCAGCGCCACCACGGTGCTGCCCATGATGCTGTCGTGGCGCCCGGCCGTGACGGTCAACTCCTGGCCCAAGCGGCGGTTCAACCAGTGCAGGCACTGGCGAATGCCTTTGAGCCGTTCATCGAAGTCGTCCTGCGCCGGCAATTCCGCCAGGCTGGCGACGATCAACTGGCTGGCGATGTCGCCACCCTGATGACCGCCCATGCCATCCGCGACCACCCACAGCCCCTGCTGCGGCGAGTCGAGGAAGGCATCTTCGTTGCGCGCCCGAACCTTGCCGGCGTCGGTACGCGCAGCGCTGCGCCAGGGACTGGCAACCTGCATCAGAGCTGCACCGGCATACGGAAGGTGCGCAGCACGCCCATGTCGAACGGGTTCGGCGTGCGTTGGCTCGACAGCAGGTAGTTGGCGCGCAGGCCACCGACGTCTGCTTTGAGGACCAGCACGTCGCGCCCGGTCAGGTACTCGGTCTGCATCAAATCGAACAGACGGAACAGCGACCATGGGCCGGTGTTCTTCTCAATACCAATCGGGCGGCCGGCCATTTTGTCGAGGACCAGGCTGGTGCGACCGTCTTCAGCATCGGTCGGCCATTTGAAGGCCATCGGCAGGATCGGGCCGTGACGGTATTCCATGGTCTTGTCGCCAAACTTGAACTCGGAACGGCTGACGGCCGGGTCGAGGGTGTACGGCTCCAATTTGAATTGCACTTGCGGCTCGGCCGGGTTCTCGGCGAAGAAGCTCTGGCGAATGGTTTGCGCCGCGGCCATCTGGTCGAGGTAAACCTTGGAGACCGGCAGGCTGTGGCCATCGACGCTGCGCATCCGGTAGTTGCCCGGTTCACCGCTGACGAAGGGGCGCATGTAGCTGTCGAAGAAGCGGTCGACGATGCCCTGAGCCTTGAAGAACTCGCGGAAGTCGTTGATCGCCACGTCGCTGGTGCTGTGGGCGCTGAACGGATAACGCTTGTTGATCGCCTTGCCGTAGAAGCTGTACAGCTCGCTCTGATAACGCTGGTTCAGGTACTGGTAGGAATCGTTGAGCACCAGACGCCAGGTGTCTTCGGCCAATACGTTAAACCAGACGCTGACCGGACGCGGCAGGCGCCCCGAGGCATTACGCAAGTTGCTCAGCGCATCGCGCTGGCCACTCATGCGCGTCTTGGCCATCTCAAACGCAGCTTGCTCCGGCGCACTGGCACGCGCGAGGCTCGACAGTTGCAGTTGCAGGTCATTGAGCGCTTGCAGTGCCGGGGTCAGATCAGCGGCAGGGCCGTTGTTGTCATCGAGCAAACGGTGCAGCGGTTCGAAGCGACGTTGCAGGGATTTCTTCGAGGTGTCCGGCAGGTTTTTGGCCAGGGCATCGGATGCCTTGTCCGCTGCGGACGCTGCGAGTTTGCCCAGTTTGCCGCCCTTCTCACCGAGTTTTTCAGCGGCGTCGGCGGCTTCATCAGCGCTGTCGGCGATTACCGGGAAACGGGTGTTTTCGCGCACTTCGACCAGCAGTTGCAGGATCGGCGAGTTCGACGAGGTCAGGCCCGCCAGTTGCTCGGCGCCCTCTGCCGCGTCGTTGATCGGCGGCAATGCAACCTGGCCAACGGCTTCGCTCCAGAAGTTGGCGTAGTCACGGAAGTACAGTTGCTCCAGTTCGACCATCAAGCGACGCAAGTCCATGCCGCTGATGCCCGAGCCTTCGCCCAGCACCCAGTTGTCGCGCAGGATATCGGTGACCAGCGCAGAACCCTGCACCGAGAAATACTGCTGATAACCCTGTTGGGTGTAGAAGCCCGGAATCACGTAGTCAGTGCCGATAAACAGCGCAGCCTGCGGCCCCATGTGTTGGCTCAGACGGTATTCCGGCAGGTTGCGCGCCTGCTCACGGAGCATGCGGTAAACCACGTTCGCCAACGACTCGCTGCGCAGCACCTGACGTGCCTGCGCGACCAGTTGATCGTTGAGCGGATAGATGAACGGCTGTTTGAGCAAGCGCTCGAAGTGCGTGTTCAAACCGTTCTGCACCGCAGTGTTGCCGGCGTAGCGCAGGGACCAGTCGGTAGCGACCCAATCCTTGAGCCAGCCTGCGTCGCGGCGATCTTTCATGTTCAGCATCAGGTACGCGCGCAGGCTGTTGAGCAGGCGCTCGCGGTCCTGCATGTTGGCGCGGATCTGCCCTTCCAGCAGCGTCGCGACCCGTGGCAACAGTTGCGCTTCGAGCTCACGCTCGTAGGCCGCTTTCACCACCGGGTTGGCCTCTTCGCCCTGATACAAACCGCCGCGCTCGTGGTAACTCACATCGCCCTTGTTGGGGAAAACCTGAGTCGCCGCGTAGCTGCTGTCGAGGGTTTTGAGCACGGCCATGGAGTCATCGCGCGGGCTCAGAGCCGAGCGCGATTGCGTCCAGTTTTGTGCGAGGGTGCGCAGGTTTTCCAGACGCTCGTAGTTGGCCGAAAAACCGCCCGCCCACAGCAGACCGAACAAGCCCAGCGCCGCCAACGCACCGATGTACAACGCACGTTGGCCCCAATGGATGCGGCTGCGTTCGCGTTTGTCCAGACCGGCCAGATCGGCCTCGGGGAAAATCACGCGGCTGAGCAGATGGTGAATGAACCGCGAACGGCCACTGCGCAGGGTCGGCAGTACGCCGGCGTTCATCCCCAGATTGGCGCCGATGCCGGCGGTGGTCTGGTCCATTTCCTCGGTCAGGTGCGGTGCGCTGGTCAGGTAAAAACCGCGCAACTGGCTGACACGCTGGTAGCGGTTGCCGGTGAACGCCATGTCGACGAACAGGCACAGACGCTCGCCGATCTGCCCCAGCTGATGCGGGAAGTCGAGAATGCGGCCACGGCGCTGAGTGTCGCGCTCCTGGTGCATGCGCATGATCACTTGGCTGTTGAGGCGACGCAGCAGCTCTTCGAACTCGGCGCGCAGCACGGCGACGTCGGTGCCGCTTTGTTCTTTGCGGAAACTGGTGCCGAGCACCTGATCGCTTTCTTCGCGGGTCAGTTGATCGAAGAACTCGTCGAAACCGAGCAGCTTGTCAGCCTTGCTCAACACCAGATAAACCGGCACATCGACGTGCAGTTTCTGATGCACGTCTTGCAGGCGGGCACGCACCTGGCGCGCCAGGGTATCGAGGTCTTGTTCGCTGCCGCCCAGCAGGGTTTCCACCGGAATGGTCACCAGCACGCCGTTCAACGGACGGTTGCGGCGACGTTTGCGCAGCAGGTCGAGCAAAGTGCTCCAGGCGCTGCCATCGACTTCGGCATCCGCCTGGGTCAGGTAGCGGCCAGCGGTGTCGATCAGCACACCGTGATCGGCGAAATACCAGTCGCAATGACGGGTGCCGAGGGTGTCGCGGGTCAGCTTGCGATCGATCTTGTTGATCGGAAACTCAAGGCCCGAGAAGTCCAGCAAACTGGTCTTGCCGCTGCTTTGTGGACCGATCAGCAAATACCAAGGCAAATCACTGCGCCAGCGCTCGCTGCGACCGCGATACAGGCTCGAAGTCTTGAGGGTTTTCAGTGCGTCCTTGAAACGCACTTTGAGCTCTTTCTGCTCTTCGTCGATCAGCTCTTCGCGGCGGATACGATCCTGGCCGTCTTCGGTGTCTTCGATGGCTTTCTTGCGCACACCGGCGCGCCAGCTGACGAAGACCATCGTCAGGCCCCAGATCAGGAACAGCACGCTGATGGTCAGCAGACGCGAGGTCGAACCTTCCCAGAACTTGTAGTCATCGACCGCCAGCAGCGGCCCGACGAACCACACCAGCAGCGCGAGGAACAGCACCACCAGCAAGGTCCAGACCCAGGTCTTGCGCAAGAATGCGCCGACTTTCTTGAAAAACTTTTTCATCACACGTCCCTGTTTACGGCTGCGACTGCGGCTGGACCGCGGCCGGATCAAGCTGCTGATAAGGTTGCAGAACGGTTTCGCGTTGCTCGCTCAATACCCAGGCAAAACCCGAATACATCACGGCCAGGCAAACCACGGTGAACAACACCACCATCCACGCCGGCACGATGCGCACCAGGCTGCGGCGCTGATCGTTCAGGCCTTCCCAATGCGGCGACAATTCGCGTGGCACGTCGCCGCGCAGTTGACGAATCTGCCGATACAAGGCGTCGCGGATGCCTTCGAGTTCGAGCATGCCGCGGGCCTGCACCCGGTACTTGCCTTCGAAGCCCAGGGACAGGCACAGGTACATCAATTCCAGCATCGGCAGGTGCTTGACCGGGTTTTTTGACAGGCGATCCAGCAGTTGGAAAAACTTCTCGCCGCCGAAGGTTTCGTTGTGGAAGCTGCTGAGCAGGCTCATCTGCGACCACTCGCTTTCATTGCCCCACGGCGTGGTCACGACGGCTTCGTCGACCACGGTGCAGAGCACGTAACGCGCGGCCATCACCTGGCTGCTCTCGGCGCCGTTGTGCAACGCGCGCACTTCAAACAGTTTCAGCGCCGAAGTCAGTCGCTCGTTGAGCGCGTACATGTCTTCGCGGGTGTCGCTGTGCTTGAGGCGCACCACTTCCGACAACAGATCGGACGCGGCGGCCACCAGCGAATTGAGGCTGATGTTGAACGCTTCGGCCGGGCGCAGGCGCGCGGCGTAAATCATGCGTTCTTCGAGCTGCTCGAAACGCGGTGGCGCAGCGAAGTCAGTCAACGGACTCGAAGCCGGGCCGTGGCCCTGACGGTCGAGCAGGACGGTTTTATCGTCCTGGTTGTGTTCCATGTCCTTAATCATGTCGATCAGTTCCTGATGGCCCAGAATTTCAGTTCAAGCTCGGCAAATTCACCCGACACGTGGAACGCGAAGCCGCCGGAGCGCTCCAGTTGTGCCAGGTCTTCGGAACTGAGTTCGAGAATGAAATAGGTTTTGTTGGAGTGGAACGCGATCTGCCGCGGGGCCACCGGCAACGGTTTGACCTTGATGCCCGGCAGATGCAGGTTGACCAGTTGGCGGATGCGTTCCACCGGGCCGACCTTGAGGTGCGCCGGCAAGCGGTGACGCAGTTCTTCGGAGTCGCAGTTGGCGCTCGCAGCGAGCACGAACGACGCCGAGCCGAGCAGTTTGTGGTCGTGCAACGGCGAGACGATGATGCCGTACTGACGCGCTTGCAGCACCAGTTCGATGGCGTGCTGTTCGAGCACCATCGACAGCACCTGACGAATCGCTTCCATCAGTTTGCGGAAGCTCGCGCCCTGGTCGCTGTGCTGGTAACGGCTGTCCAGACGCGGGCGTTTGCTGTCGCTGGAGAAGGTCGCCAGATCGCCGAGCATGGTCAGCAGCGTGCGGTACAACTCTTCCGGGTGAACCTGTTCCAGGCCAAGGTAATGGCGCAGCAGCAATTCGGTGCGGTTGATCAGTTGCAGCATCATGAAGTCGCCGACTTCCGCGCCACCGACCTTGCCGTTCGAGCGAATCCGGTCAGCGATGGTATCGCCACGATGCCCGAGCATGCTGATGACTTCTTTCAGGCACGACAGCAGGTAGCTGGAGGAATGCGCCTGAATGTAGGTCGGCACGAAGTCCGGGTCGAGGCTGATCACGCCGTCGGGTGTGGTGTCGAGCACTTCACAGATTTTCAGTTTGACGTAGGCCTGATCGCTCTGTTGCTCGCCGAGCAGCAGTTTGAAGTCCGGGCGCCCGCAGCTGACCTGGCTCGAAGAATCGTCACCCGCGTTGGAGTCAGCGACTTCGGCTTCATAAGCGGTGTAGCGCGCCAGCACGTCGGATTGCTCCAGACGACGGGCCTCAATGTGGTTGCCCGTGACCAGCGGCAATGCCAGATAGATCGGCGTGTTGCCGGTGTTCGGCGGCACGTCCAGCGCCAGCGGCTCGGTGTTGCCGCCGAGTTCGAACAGGCTGCCGTCCGGCAGAATCCCCGAGGCCTGGCTGATCACCAGTTTGCCCATGTTGAGGAACTGCAAGTCGATGTCCAGGTTCAGGAAGCCCCAGGTGTAGCTGCCCAGCAACTGCGTGCGGGTCTTCATCTGGTGGTCGTAATAACGATCGTTGTGCTGGAAGTGCTGCGGCCGCAGCAGCATGCCTTCCTGCCAAATGACTTTATGCGAATTCATGATCAGTCAACCGCCTTGGCGAGCGTTTCATTGGTGTTGCGGATGCCGGCCTGGTCGAGGGTCAAGTCTGCCTCGGTGAGTTCCACCGGGGTGACTTGCACGGTGTAGCGCCACTTGGTGTCGGTCAGATCGCGATACGCAGCGAGGATGCCGACGTAGCGGCTGCCCTCCTCCACGCTGAGCTTGAGCTCGACGGTTTCGCCCGGGCGCAATTCCAGCTCTTCGGTGGCGACCATGTCCGGTGCCAGCGATTCCTTGGCGCGTTCGTAGAGGCTGAAGAAGTCAGCGTTTTCGAAGGCCACCGGGTGCTTGAGTTCGAACAGGCGCACGACAATCGGCGACGGCCGACCGTTGAGGTCCGGGTTCAACTGATCACTGGCGGTCAGCTTCAGGTTGACCTTGGTCACGGTCGAATACGGCGACAGCGACGAGCAGCCGGCCAGCAGCACCAGGGCCGCGAATGCCGTCAGCGTCTTGAAAAAAGCGGTCGAGCAGCGAGACATGCGGATCATCCTTGGTGGTCGGTGTGAAGGGTGGAAATCAGGCGAATCTGTTCTTCGTAAGCCTGGGCGAAGTCGCGCGCCAACAGGCGTTCGCTCCAGTCATCGTCCTGGCGCAGGGCCTGGTGATAACGCCCGTAGGCTCTCCAGCGGCTGCCGGAAGTGGCCATCAGCGGCTTGTTGTCGCGCTCGAAACGCAAGGTCAGTTGCTCCGGCGAGAAGTGCTCCAGCGTGCCGCGAACGGCGGCGCGGCTGGCGGTCAGCAGCGCCACTTGGTGTGCTTGCAGGTCGCGGAACGAGCGCGAGATCGCTTGCTCGGCCGGCAACTGGCCCGGCTTGTTCGGCTGCAACAGAATGCCCAGCGCTTCACCGGCATCGACGGCAAATTTCAGCGGATTCTTGTTGTTGCCCTGGACGATGGTCTGCGCCAGACGCAGTTCGTTTTTCAGCTCGCTGCGGGTGCGCAGGCTCTGCTGCAAACCGCCGACGCTTTGCTTGAGCAGGCGCGCAGCGTTCAGTGCCAGGGCTTCGCGGGCGTCGTGGTCGAGGCCTTTGAGGTCGACGCCAAGCGCTGCGCCGAAGTGCTCCCAGAAACCTTCACTCTGACGCTCGACCGGTTTCGGCGCAGGTGCCGGAACAGGTTCGGCCGGGGCTTCGATCAGCTCCGGAACCATCAGGCTTTCCATGTCGATGCGCGCATAGTCGGCGCGCTGTCGGGTGTCTTCGGGCGCCGCGCGTGGCGAGATCAGCTCGTCGATTTCGGAATAGACGCGCTCTTGCTGGTCGAGCGCGTTCAGCGGGTCGAGGTCGAGAAAAGCGTCGTCCGGAATGATGCTGCCCGCCGCTTGCGGGCGGCCGACTTCGACGTCGAACATCGCCGGGTCGCGCACCAGGCGCGCGCGTATCTCAAAGTCGCCCAGCACGTAAACGCTGCCGTGCTCGATCTGCATCGCTTCGCCCTTGCGCAGGCGCGCGCCGCTGCCGCTGTCCTGGATACCGTTGCTGCTGGTATCGGTCAGGTAAAACGTGCCCTCGCGGTAGCTGATCAGCGCGTGGTGGTTGGACAGGTGACGCTTGCGATCCGGAATGATCCAGTCGCAATCGTCGCCCCGGCCAATCACCCCGCCAGCCTGCTTGAAGGTCTTCTGGCACAAATCCGTGGGCACGAACTGCTTGGTGTTCAGCATTTCGAAAACCAGTTCCATGATGATGCTCCTTGCGGTCACTTGCCGCGATTGACCGCCTGCGGATCACCCAATGGGCGATAGGTGTTGTCGTTGAATTTGTAATTGCCGCTACAGCCGCCGAGGCCGCATAGAACGACGAGGGTCAACAGGACGGCTTGCCAGTGACGAACAGGCATCAGAGGGTCTCCAGAGGTAGACAAAGTACAAAGCGCCGACCCGTTTGGGCGGCGCTGTTAGAAGCGAATAAGGTGGGTTTCAAGGCTCTGGTCAGGGACTTTGAGCCGGACGCCTGTGGCGAGGGGGCTTGTCGGAATGCCGCACCACCCCGTTGGGTCGCGACGCGGCCCCAAAACTGGCTGCCGAGCGTCCTCAGGCAAACCGCGTTGACCGGATTGCGACTGCTGCGCAGCCGAACGGGGGCAAGCCCCCTCGCCACAGAGAGCCTGCTCACCACAGGAATCGCGTTCACCTGAAGAATTTGTTTTTGCTTAACCATCGAAATCACCCAAATTGATGTTCAGGCGACCGAGGCGGTACAGCAGCGTGCGGCGTGGCAGGCCGAGTTCGCGTGCGGCGAGGGTCTGGTTGCCGTCGTTTTTGCGCAGGCAATCGAGCAGCAGACTGCGTTCGACCTGCTCCAGACGTTCGCGCAAATTCAGGCCGCTGTTGTCTTCGGGCATGGCTTCCATGCGCAGCGAAAAGTGCTCGGCGAGCAACTCCCCGCCCTCGCACAACAGCACCGCGCGCTCGACCAGACCTTTGAGTTCGCGCACGTTGCCGGGGAAGTTGTAGCCGGAAAGATGATCCAGCGCCGCATCGGACCAGCGCACCGCGTCGCGTTGCAGGAACGAGCAGGCCTTGTCGGCGAAATGCCGGGCCAGATCGAGGATGTCGCCCTCGCGCTGCCGCAATGCCGGCAACTCGATCGGGAATTGCGCGAGGCGGTAATACAAGTCCTCGCGGAACTTGCCTTCGCTGACCAGCACCGACAAATCCCGGTGCGTCGCGGCGATGATGCGCACGTCGATCTTATGCGTGTCGTTGGAGCCCAGCGGCCGAATCTCGCCTTCCTGCAAAACCCGCAACAGCTTGGCTTGCAGCGACAACGGCATGTCGCCGATTTCGTCGAGCAACAAGGTCCCGCCATTGGCCGCATCGAACAGCCCGGCGCGGTCGCGGTCGGCGCCGGTGAAGGCGCCTTTGCGGTAGCCGAACAGTTCGCTCTCCAGCAGGTTTTCCGGGAACGCCGCGCAGTTTTGCACGATGAACGCTTGCGAACGACGCGGCCCGCAATCGTGAATCGCCCGCGCGACGACTTCCTTGCCGGTGCCGGTTTCGCCGCGCAGCAGCACCGTGTACGGGCTGTGCAGGACTTTGCTGATCAGCGAATAAGTCTGGCGCATCGCCGCGCTTTTGCCGATCAAGCCGTAACCGCTGATGCTCGGCACGCTGCGGGTGACCGGCGTCGCCGCACTGGCGGGTTGGCGCAAACGTTGCAGCAATCGCAATTGGCCGAGCACGAACGAACCGAGTTGCCCGAGCGAATCGGCAAAACCCTGCAAGTCGATGTGCCGGCGGCTGGCGCACAGCAGCAAGCCTTCAACGGCCTTCTGCTGATTGACCAGCGGCACGCACAGCAGCGATTGCCACGGCGTCGCCTGACTCGGCAAAAACGTGGTTTCGTGCAGGCTGCCGCTCAATTCGCTGAGGCACACCACGCGGTTCTGGCACAGCGCGAATTGCAGCAGTTGTTCACCGTTGTAATCCGCCGGCAGGCTCGCCGATTCGCGCGGTTGCAGCACGCCGTCGAGGCACTCGGCGTTCATTCCAAGGCACGTGTGCGTGGCGTCCAGCAAGTACAACTGGGTCAGCTCGCAACCGCTGAGTTCGGCCAAACCGCGCACGAAGTCACCCAGCAGCGCAGCACCGTCCGCCGCGCGCGACAGGCTGGCGAACTGCGCCAGCAAGGCCTCGGCGTAGACCAGCGGTTGCGGCACTTGAGTGAACATCACACCCACCTCAGGCGAACTCGCAAATCACGCTGGCGTTGCCGTCGAGCGTCGCGTGCACGCGCTTGAGGCTTTCGCCGGTGGCCATCGCATCGAGCAAGCGATCGGCCACCAGCGGCAGCACGTGCAAGTCGAGCAAATGGTCGATCAGACGCGCGCCGCTGTCGCTTTGGGTGCAACGCTCGGCGAGGTGATCGACGAGGTTCTGGCACCAGCTGAATGCCAGTTGACGGCGGTTCAGGCGCTCGCCCAGACGACCGAGTTTGATCTCGATCAGCTCGCGCAGTACCGGGCCACCGACCGGGAAATACGGGATCACGCGCATCCGCGCCAGCAGCGCCGGTTTGAAGTGTTTGCTGAGCACCGGGCGGATGGTTTCTTCGAGCACTTCGGCGCTTGGCCGCTCGCCGTTTTCGCAGAGCTCGCTGATCAGGTCGCTGCCCAGGTTCGAGGTCATCAGGATCAACGTGTTGCGGAAGTCGATCTCGCGCCCTTCGCCGTCGTTGGCCACGCCTTTGTCGAAGATCTGGTAGAACAGGTTGAGCACGTCCGGGTCGGCTTTTTCGACTTCATCGAGCAACACCACCGAGTACGGTTTCTGCCGCACGGCTTCGGTGAGCATGCCGCCCTCGCCGTAACCGACGTAGCCCGGCGGCGCACCGATCAGGCGCGAGACGGTGTGTTTCTCCTGGAATTCGGACATGTTGATGGTGGTGATGAAACGATCACCGCCGTACAGCAGGTCAGCGAGGGCCAGCGCGGTTTCGGTCTTGCCGACGCCGCTCGGGCCGACCAGCAGGAACACGCCAACCGGCGCATCAGGCTTGTTCAGGCCGGCAGCGGTGGCGCGCATCGAGCGGTCCAGCGCGTGCACGGCTTGTTCCTGACCACGAATGCGCACGCGCAAATCGGTGGCGAAACTGGCGACTTTGGCGTTGTGCTCGCGGGCCAATTGCGCCAACGGCACGCCGGTCCAGGCGCTGATCACTTCGGCGACCAGACGCGGGCACACTTCGAAGCTGACCAGACGGTCCTTGAGCTGCAAGTCGGTCAGGGTTTTGTGCGTTTGGTTGAGCGCGGCTTCCAGCGACGCGACGCTTTGCGCTTCGTCGACCGGCACTTCGAGGGTTTCGATGACCGTGCCTTCGGCGTCTTCTTCAACCGTGACCGTCGGCTCGACGGCCGCAGCTTCACGCGCCTTGGCCAGTTGCTGGCGCAGGTCGAGCAGGCGCTCGGCGAGTTCTTTCTGTTCGGTCCACAGCGCTTGCAGCGCAACACTTTCGTCTTCGGCGGCGGCCAGGCGATCTTCCAGAATGTCGAGCGCTTCGTGATCGATCAGCAAACCGGCTTCAGCATCACGGCGCAGGGCCTGACGCTGACGACCACCTTCAGCCAGTTCGCCGCGCAGGCGTTCGAGGCTTTCCGGGGCAGCGGCGAGGCTGATGCGCACGCGCGCGCACGCAGTGTCGAGGACATCGACGGCTTTGTCCGGCAGTTGCCGACCGGCGAGGTAGCGCGCGGACAGTTCGGCGGCGGCGACCACTGCGTCATCACGCAGGTAGATGCCGTGGCTCTTTTCGTAGACCTGGGCCAAGCCGCGAAGGATCGTCACCGCTTCGCTGACGGTCGGTTCGTGCAACTGCACCGGTTGGAAACGCCGGGCCAGCGCCGGGTCTTTTTCGAAGTATTTTTTGTACTCCGCCCAAGTGGTGGCGGCGATGGTGCGCAACTCGCCACGTGCCAGGGCGGGCTTGAGCAGGTTGGCCGCGTCGGAACCGCCAGCATTGCCGCCCGCGCCGATCAGCGTGTGCGCTTCGTCGATGAAGATGATGATCGGTTTCGGCGAGGCTTTGACTTCGTCGATCACACCTTTGAGGCGACGTTCGAATTCACCTTTGACGCTGGCGCCGGCCTGCAACAGGCCCATGTCCAGCGACAGCAGTTCGACGCCTTTCAACACCTGCGGCACTTCACCGGCGGCGATGCGCGAGGCCAAACCTTCGACGATCGCGGTTTTACCGACGCCGGCTTCACCGACCACGATCGGGTTGTTTTTGCGCCGACGGGCGAGGATATCGATCATCTGCCGAATCGCGCCATCGCGGCACAGCACCGGATCGAGTTTGCCGTCGCGGGCCTGCTGGGTCAGGTTGTGAGTGAAGCGCTCGAGCAACGATTCGCCCGGTACCGCCGGTTTGCCGTTGGCCGGTTGTTCTTTCTGCGACAGCGCAAATTCTTTCAGGCGCTCGATGTTCAGTTTCGCCAGCAATGCCTGGTAGCGGCTGCCGGCGTAACGCATCGGGTTGCGCAGCAGTGCGAGGATCAGCGCGGCTTGTTCGACCTGGGTCTGGCCCAGTTCAAGGTTGGCCACCAGCAAGGCGTCTTGCAGCCATTGCACCAGTTCCGGGGCGAACACCGGGTTGCGCGAAGCGCTGTGCTCGACCCGCGATTGCAGGGCGGCGCTGAGTTCGCCGGCGTCCACTTCGGCATCTTGCAACGCGCGTGCGAGCAAGCCTTGCGGGCGCTCCAGCAGGCCCAGCAGCAAGTCTTCGACGAGGATTTTGCTGCCGCCACGGGCGACGCAGCGTTCGGCCGAGCTTTCCAGGTCACGACGGGTTTCGGCGTCCAGCGCCTGAATCAGTTGTTGCAGGTCTACGTTGCTCATTGGTCATCCGTCCTTAATGAATTTTGCTGCCCAGGGTCACCACGCCGTCCGCTTTTTCGCGGCCGAGCCAACTGGTCCACCCCAGGCGACAGGCGTTCTGCTCACCAATGCGCAGTTCGCGGATTTCTTCCTGGCGCAAGACCAGGCGAATGTCGTAATCGAGCGGGTCACGCAGGGTGAACCGCACCAGCGCGCACAGCGGCTGGTAGCCGAAACCGATCGGCAGGAATTCGTGAAAACGCAGCCAGTCGAGCTCGCGAATGTGGATGCGGAATTTGCCGCTGCGATCACGCACGTGTTCGCCCAGCACCAGGTCTTCGCCGATCATGCTGTTGGCACGTCCCAAACGATTGCGCTGCTCGTCGAGAATTTCCACGCGACGCTCGATGCACTGCTCGATGGTCAGTTCGGCGTGCTTGAAGTAGTAACGCAGCACCGCTTCGATCAGCGCCGCCGAGTGCGCGCGCAAGCTGAGCAGGCCGAGGTACGGCAGCAGGCGTTTCCAGTTGAGTTCCTTGGCTTTGCGGATCTCTTCGCCGCCCAGGCCGATCAGCGCAAACAGCTGCGCGGAGAACGGGTCGAGCGCGCCGCTTTCGAAACTGGCGCGGTAGCGATACTTGCGCCAGATCGGCAGCATCAGCCGTTGCAGGCGATGGTGGAACAGGTCGAGAAAGTGTCGTGTCGGGTTGCCGTCCTCGCTGTCGCCCAGGGCTTGCTCGCCGTAGAACGCCGGCAGCGGCGAGCCAGAACCGACCAGGCCGATCAGGTTGAAACGCATGCGCGCGCGCAGTTGCCCGTGCTCGGTGAAAAACTCCACGCGATCGACGTCACTGCCGGGGAAACCAAGGCTCGGATTGGCCTGGAATTCCAGCTGATCGTACAGATCGTCCTGGCTCATGTGCGGGTGCGCGTCACGCAACCGATCGACCACCAGCAGCACGGCCTGAAACAGCGAGTACTCGCGTATTCCTCGGGTCAGCCCGCTTAAAGCAGCGGCTGAAGGCCCATACGTGGTGTCCATTGGTACACCTCTCCCTGTGTGCTTTTTACGCGCAGCTCATGGTACGAATTGAGACTGGCGTAAAGCGCGAAAAACTCGTTGAGAACCGAAGCGAAAACGAACAGGTCGCCCTCGCCGATATACCCTTCCGGGTCGATGGTCAGCTCGGTGCGCAACCCGCGTACCGGCAACCCTCGGTGCAATCTGTCGACGTGTTGATGCTTGATCGACTTGAGCCCGCCCAGCAGGCGCTTGCTGACTTTTTCAGCGTGTTGGTCGTAATAACGCGGCAGGTCGTAGGTTTCGAGAATCACCTTCAACGCGTTGACGTCGGCCAGCGACAAATAGTTAAGCGACATGTTGCTGATCAGCTTCCACAGGAAGTCGCGGTTCAGCGGCGGCGCGTAACTCGGCGTGGCCGGAGTGATGTTGCGGAAACTGAGGAACTCCGGCGTCTCTTCGCACGCCTGGCTGATGTCGCCGAGCTTGAGCTTGCGCGGCAGGTTCTGGTTGGTGCACATCAGCTCGATCGACAGGGTTTCGTGCGCTTCGGTGTGGCGGATGCCGAAGCTCAGGTAGGTGTCGAGGCCGTCATGCAGCGACGACGAGCGCTGGCGGATGCTGTAATGCGGACGGCTGTTGGGCACGTCGAAACTCGGGTCGTGCTCGAACGATTCGAACGGCACGTATTCCTGATAACCGAGGCCGCCAGGCTTCCATCCCGTGACGGTTTCCACGGAGAACACGCCGCAGTTTTCCAAGTCGTATTCGGCCGGCAGCAACAGGTATTCGTCCTGCTTGCCATCGAGGCGAATCGGCAGCGCATCGTGCTTGAACAGGTTGACGATCGGCGTGCAATAGAGCTTCACGTTGTCCAGCGTCGGACGCAGGCGCTGGATGCCGCTCTTGCGAATATCGAAACGCAATTCGAGCCCGCGCACTTGCTTGAGCGTGTCTTCCGGCAAGGCGTTGAGCAGGTCCAGACCGTTGACATCGACGAACAGGAATTTGTCCTGGAAGGCGAAATATTCTTGCAGGTAGCGGTAGCCGCGGAAGGTGTTGAGCGGGTACGGAATCAGCGCTTCTTCTTCGGCAAAACCTACCGGCTGCACGCGGTCGCCGGGCATCTTGAACGCCATCGGTACACCGTTGACGCCATTGATCGGCTTGCCGGCGCCGTCCAGCGGGATCAGTTCGATGCCTTGCAGATTGCGCAGCAGGCTCAAGTACAACATCTGGCTGATGTAGCGCTCGCCGGCGAAGTGCAGGCGCAAGCGGCTCAGGTCGAGCTCGCCGAGGTGGCCGTCGGCGCTCATCTGCAGGCGCAGGCTCAACAGCGAACCATCGCCCTTCACCGAATAATTCAGCGCGGCCAGATCCAGCGGCAAGACTTCGGTCGGGTAGCACGTGCGGAAGCGGCAGCGCACGTCATCGATCGGCACGCTTTCGACCGGCGTATCGCGCTCGACCATCAACGCAGGACCCGAACGTTTCAGCGGATCAAACTGCAAAATGCTGAACGCCGGCAGCGGCCGCATGTAGTTGGGCCACAGCAAGTGCATCAGCGAATGGCTGAGTTCCGGCAGCTCGTCATCGAGCTTCTGGCGCAGGCGGCCGGTCAGGAACGCAAAGCCCTCGAGCAACCGCTCCACGTCCGGATCCCGCCCGGCCTGACCCAGGAAAGGCGCCAACGCCGGGCTACGCTCGGCGAATCGACGACCTAACTGGCGAAGTGCGGTGAGTTCGCTTTGGTAGTAGTGGTTAAAGGACACGGGTTACCTGCCTGGTATTGAATCTCATGAAAAAAAATGTCCAGTAGAGCGCGACCGTCAGACCGGAAACGACGTAGCCGACGACCAGCAGGTAGGGCAAAAACACCACCCACATCACCATCATTCCAAGCCCGGCGAGGTGCCCAAAAAGCAAAAAGCCCAGCCCGCCGATCACCCATGGCGCGGCGTAAAAAGGGATGAACATCAGCGGCGCGCACCAGATTTTCTTCACGATCTGTTGTTCGGTTGTCCTGCTCAGCTTTCGCGTTGCCCACGCGGCAAAAACGATATAGGCCAGGGCTCCGAAGCAGAGGACGTGGATCATCAGGAACTGCTCCCAGTTGAATGCCGTCGGGTACCACACCGTCGATTCGAGATAAATCAGAACCTCGAACGCGATGATCGGCACCCAGAGGGCGGCGCCCAGGAATAGTCGACGGCTCAGACTGATCACTGGCAGACACCTGCGGTCGGGTCATTCAGGGTCACGTATGCCACACCGCCGAGGCGGTGGATCAATACGGTGATGAGCATTCGGCCAAGGGTGTTCATGTCACCGAACAGATTGGCGTCGGCCACGTACTTCAGGTAACCACGCATCTCGACCAATACGTTGATCATGGGCAAAAGACTCCATCCTTGAGTGTCCAGATACGTCGACCGCCATCGCGCTCACGCTTGATGCCAAGCAGGGCGTTGCGTATGTCGTGCGCACTGAAGAGACGCGTTTGTTCAGATCCTTTGACGGTCAGCGAGAAGTTGTCATCTACCTGTATATCGCCCTCTTCGTCGTAGGACAGGTAACTGGCCACGGCGAACTGGTTGCCCGGCGCAAGCACGCGCGGCTTCATCAGCGGCAGCCAGTTGCTGGCGTTCTGCGATTCGACTTGCAGCGGCACGCCGCAGGTATTCAACAGGTCAATTTGGTAAATGTACTTCAGTTGAGTCGTGCAGCCGGCCAACAACAGACAGCCCACCGCCAACACAGACGCTATGAAGGATAGAAGGTTCATGGACGAGCCTCTTCTCTGTCCGCTGTCATCGGCAGATACGAATCGACATAGACGTATCCGTCGTCAGCACTGTTGACCCGCGCCATCGTCAACGGCTTACCGTCCGGGGTTTGGAAACGGACCCAACCTTCGCGGTAGATATCGCCATGCTCATACCGCACCTGCACAAAATAATCCGGCGGATTGGACTGGGTGATCTCGATGAAAAAGCCGCCATCCTGCGCTCCCCGCCATACCGCATCGGGGTGACCCGGCAGCACTGGCGTTGCAGGGTTGGAGGGCCGTAGCGAGAAAAGCAGCGTCACCAGCGCGATGATCGCCAATACACCGATCGCGCTCAGCACATGATTAAGCCATTTCCAGACCCGCATCGAACGCGTCATGGCGTGCACCAAGTGCGCACATCGCGCTTGTCAAAGCCTGCACACTGATTGCGCTTGGCGATTGACCGATATGGTTCGTCTGGGGTGTAGACGAAGTAGTAGTAGCGGTGCGCGTCCTCCCCATAGAGCCAGTAGTTGCTGGAACCCCGGTTGATTTCATAGGGTTCGAAGGTCCAGATCGACGATTCACGTGGAATGAAATTCGCCCGGTCCGTCAGCAACATAAAGGCGTTGGAAATCACGGGCGTCGCCCAGGCCAAGGACACCATAACGGCCGCGACGGCTAGTGCGCCGAGCGATGTGAATAGCCGACTCACAACCTGGCTACTCCCTGCGTTGCACGCCAACGGGTAACCGCCGCATCGAGGGCACGTGTCACCAGAATTGCGGAAACGGTCAAACCGCCCGCCAACGCGCAATACGCCATGGCGCGAACAGGGTATTGCGGCAGCAGGTAAATCAGGATCGAGACCATCATGAAGATCGCCACGCCAAACTTGATGGCCAGGCGAGGGATGAAGACCAAAACGAGGTTCAGGAAAACGAAAAAGTAAAAAATCAGGTACATGCCCATGCCGATTGCGACGCCACGGGAGGTCAGCCCGCCGACCAGGGTTTTATAGATCGGCACGGCGAAGCCATTCATCACGATATAGAGCACGCAAGCCATCCCATGGATGACCAACCCGATCACTCGTTGGCTATTCATGTTCAAGCGCTGCCACGCGATTCTTCGCCACGATCAATCACCCAAAATCCCTCTTCCCTTTCATCCTGTAAAAATTCATCCGAGAAACCACCAAAACACTGGCGATGCAGGCCAAAAATCCCATCACCATCGAAAGCGCCAGATCACTGCAATGCCTCGGCAGGACAAAACGAGCGGTCTTCGATCGTCCATGCACGTACTGCGTTGTCTTCGACCTTCTCCACCCTCGCCAACGCCGTGCACAACGTCTGCGCATCAATGGTTTTGACGGCGCTGGCGGTTTTGATCACCAGGCTGTACCGGGCGCTTATCTGCCCCGAAACATCCTTCCCTGCCGACCTGTAGTTGGCGATGGAGCGGTGCTCACCCGGGGCCAACGTGAGGCGACGCGGCTGGTCGTCGTAGTTGGAGTCATGGACCAGCGACAGCTCCAGCGGTATGCCGCAGGTGTTCAGGAAATACACATCGTTGCGGTAGACCTGTTGTGCGGCGCAAGCCGTGAATGAAACGCCGCACGCCAAAAAAACTGTCCACCTGAACATCGAGCTCATCCCTGCAGGTCTTCATCAGCACATCTACGCTAGCGCTGGCTAGCTTCCGATAATCACCGTCCCGGACCCGGCCGTGACCTTGTTGCCATGAGTCCCAACTGAATCCACCGTCGCAGCCGGTTTGCCGTTAATCAAAACCGTCGTCGCCAACCCGCCCGACATCGCACCACCACACGCCGAGGCATCGCCTTGGCGGGCGGCCGCGAGGCCGTCGAAGAAGACGTCGCCGGAACCGGCGGCGATCGGGTTGGTGCCGTGACCGGGGAGCGGGCAAGCGGTGGGGTCGGTGACGCGTGCTGCGGGTTTACCAGCCATCGGGGTCTCCTTAGTTGACCTTCACTTGACCGCTGCCATCCAGGCGCGCGGCGAAACTGACCTGGCGCTTGAAACCATCAACTTCCAGCAGGCCTTCGATGCTGAAGGACAGGCGCAGTTGATCGTGGTCACGCGGCAGGGAAATGACACGCACATTGCTCAGGCGTGGCTCGTAGGCTTCGATGAAATTCTCGATCGCCAGACGGGCCTGACTCAGGGAGTCGTGCAGGCTCAGACGCATGTCATTGAGATCGGGCAACCCGTAATCGGACAGCGTTTGCACGCTGCCCGCACGGGTGCTGAGCATCTTGGCCAGATGGGCAGCCACGGACGCCATCGCGGAGACCTCGCGGCTCCAGCCGACGCGTTTTTGCGCGTCGCCACCCAGGCGTTCGAACAGGCTGCCGTATCCAGTCATGAGTTAGCTCCGTTTACTCTTTGTCCAGCTTGCCAACCAGCGACAGGGTGAAATCTGCACCCATGTACTTGAAGTGCGGGCGCACGTTCAGGCTGACGCGGTACCAGCCAGGCTCGCCTTCGACATCGCTGACGATGATCTGGGCAGCGCGCAGTGGACGACGGCCACGGACTTCGGCGCTTGGGTTTTCCTGGTCGGCCACGTACTGGCGGATCCACTTGTTGAGTTCCAGCTCAAGGTCGGTACGTTCTTTCCACGAACCGAGTTGCTCGCGCTGCAGCACTTTCAAGTAGTGAGCCAGGCGGTTGACGATCATCATGTACGGCAGTTGGGTGCCGAGCTTGTAGTTCAGTTCTGCAGCCTTGCCTTCTGCGCTGATGCCGAAGTTTTTCGGCTTCTGCACCGAGCTTGCGGAGAAGAACGCCGCGTTGTCGGAGCCTTTGCGCATGGTCAGGGAAATGAAGCCTTCCTCGGCCAGTTCGTATTCACGACGATCGCTGACCAGGACTTCCGTAGGAATCTTGGTTTCGATTTCGCCCATGCTTTCGAAATGGTGCAACGGCAGGTCTTCAACCGCGCCACCGCTCTGCGGGCCGATGATGTTCGGGCACCAGCGGAACTTGGCGAAACTGTCGGTCAGCTTGGTGCCGAACGCGTAGGCAGTGTTGCCCCACAGGTAGTGTTCGTGGCTGTTGGCGACGGTTTCTTTGTAGACGAACGATTTGACCGGGTTTTCTTCCGGATCGTACGGGTTGCGCAGCAGGAAACGCGGCACGGTCAGGCCAACGTAACGGGAGTCTTCCGACTCGCGGAAGCTCTGCCATTTGGCGAATTGCGGGCCTTCGAAGTGATCTTTCAGATCCTTGAGGTCCGGCAGACCGGTGAAGCTTTCCAGACCGAAGAACTTCGGACCGGCCGCCGCGATGAACGGCGCGTGGGACATGCAGGCTACGCTGGACACGTACTGCATCAGTTTCACGTCCGGCGAGCTTGGGGACATGTAGTAGTTAGCGATGATCGCGCCGACTGGCTGACCACCGAACTGACCGTATTCAGCGGTGTAGATGTGCTTGTACAGGCCAGCCTGCATCACTTCCGGCGAATCTTCGAAATCGTCCAGCAGGTCTTCTTTCGAGACGTTGAGGATTTCGATTTTGATGTTTTCGCGGAAGTTGGTGCGGTCGACCAGCAACTGCAGGCCACGCCACGACGATTCCAGCGACTGGAAATCCGGGTGGTGCAGGATTTCGTCCATCTGGCGGCTGAGCTTGGCATCGATCTCGGCGATCATGCGGTCGACCATGGCCTTCTTGACCGGCTCGCCGTTGTTCTGCGGCTTGAGCAGCTCTTCGATGAACGCCGACACGCCGCGCTTGGCGATGTCGTAGGCTTCGTCGTCCGGCGTCAGGCGGGTTTCGGCGATGATGCTGTCGAGAATGCTGTATTCGCCATTCTCTTTGCTCTTTTGCTGTGCTGCGCTAGTGCTCATTGTGTTGGCTTCCTTGGCTGATAGGGAATCAGGCGTCCTGGGCTGCGGCGTTCAGACCCAGCTCACCCAGTACGCGACCGCGGGATTCGTCGTCGGCGAGAACGCCTTCGATAGCTTTGCGGAACGCAGGCGCATTACCCAGCGGGCCTTTGAGGGCTACCAGCGCATCGCGCAGTTCCATCAGTTTTTTCAGCTCAGGCACTTGCTCGACCAGGCTGGCCGGGTTGAAGTCCTTCATCGAGTTGACGCGCAATTGAACGCCCAGCTCTTCAGTGCTGCCTTCTTCCTGAAGACGGTTCGGCACGCTCAACGACAAGCTCAGCTCTTGCTTGGCGAGCACTTCGTCGAAGGTCGTTTTGTCGATGCTGATCGGCTTGCGATCTTCGACTTTGCGCTCGTCCTTGCGGTGGGTGTAGTCACCGATTGCCAGCAATTTCAGCGGCAGTTCGATCTCTTCATTAGCACCGCCGGTCGCGGGTTTGAAGGTGACGTTGATGCGTTCCTTGGGGGCTACCGAGCCTTCTTTGGCCATGGCTTTTCTCCTTGCGGTTGTGGCCCTGGGGCCTATTCGAGTACCACTTCGAGATCGAGGTGGCACAGCCTGCGATAAATCTCTTCCTTGCGTTCACGTACGGCATGGTTCTGCGGCAGCAACTCGCAGCAGCTATGCAGCAAATGCAGCACTTCCAGCGCAAGATCGGGCTCCCAGGCACTCAGGCCTGAGTCCTGTAATGTTTGGTCGAGGGTTTCGAGTTGGGTCTTGGCCAGTTCGTATTTCTTGGCCATGAAGCACAGCCGCGCGAGGGCGAACTGCCAGAAGAACCGCACGCGCCCGCCGTGAGCGCTTTGCAGTCCTTGCTTGAGGATTTGCACGGCAGCCTTGAGGCCGTCCTTGCGCAAGATCGGCAAGACTTCTTCGAGCGCCACTTCCCAGGCGGGCTGGCTGTCGGCGACTTCGACTTTGCGCGGCGCACTGTTGGTTTGCAGGTGCGGCTGCACGTGTGCGCTGACCCAGGCGCGCGTGGCCGGGTCGGCGAACGGCGCGCCGTCATGGAAGCGCAATTCGATGATGCCGGGCAGTCGCTGAATCAAAAGCGCGAAGTGGATTTCCACTTCGCGCATCGCCATCTCGGCGTTCAGCCCCTGAAGGCATTCCCAGACCATTCGCTGGCCATCGAACCAGAACGGCGCCTTCGCAAGGCTGGCCTCCAGTTCCACCAACAGGTCTGCGTACTTGGCTTGATCGAAACGATCCTGATAGGCCTTGAGCTTGTCCGCCGGCAAGCCGCGCAACATGGTGATCTGCTCGGCATTGCGCTCGGGCACCGCGTCGATGGGCAACCACAGCAGCGTGCGATTAAGGCGCAAGGCGCGCAGGTCGGTGGCCTTCTGCTTAAGCCACCAGGCACACAGCGGACGGGCATTTTCCTGCTGCGCGCGCAGGGCTTTATGCGCTTCTTTTTCGTTGTCGATCGGTGCGCCGGGCGTAAACAGCTGCGTCGCGGCCTGCTTGACCTGGGCCACGGCGGCCCCGACCACGCCGGGTTCCGGCTGGTTGTCAGCGGCGCGTTGCACCATGTTTTTCAGGCGGCGGGAGATCGGCAGCAGCAGCGGCGCGTCATCGCCCAAGTGCTCGGTGCACGCAGCGTCGAGGCCTTCGAGGTGTTCCACCATCCGGCGGAACATCGGCAACTGCTCTTTGATCGCAACGTTTTCGGTCAGTACCTGCTCAAGACGCGGCACCAACCAACTAATGGCCGCGGAGCGGGTGCGGGCCTTGCTCGGATGAACTTCGGCCCAGTGGTTTTCCGACAGATGGTGCAGCAAACCGAGGCCGGCGAGCAGTCCCTGGAAGGATTCGCGCTGGTACAACGCCCAGGTCAGCCAGGCGCCGACACGCAAATCCTTGGACTGGGTGCGCAGCAGGTTTTCACTGTTTTCGCGGATTTTCAGCCAGTCGATCTGCCCGGCTTCGTGCATCGATTGGGCCTTGGCCAGCTCGCTTTCCAACGCCTCATATTCGCTTGAAAAGCGAACGTCCTCGCCCGCGAAATTCTCTTTGGAAACAGAGGCTTTAGCGAGTTCAAGGTAATGGGCGGAAAGTTTGCTTGAGTAGGACATCCATGGCCTTTAGTTAGGATTACGGTCACACGCCAATTGGATTCAACGGCGGCGGACAGTATCAAAGAGCTGCGAGGTCCTCATCCAATTGAGTTCGCGCTCTTTCAAGTGGGCGCATCGTAATCACAATGATGGCCACTAGCAAGCATCCGATTAAACAACAAGACGAACAGTTCTCTGATTCTTGTAGGAGATAACCCTACATGTGTAAGGGAATCCCTCTGATGGCAATCTAATGCCCTGTTTAGGGGGCTTCAGCACTCTTTTGGCAGCTTCAGAGCAATCACTCCAAATACTCGAAACTCTTGTCCGCTTGGTTCTCCCGGCGGAAACGGATAATGACAAAAATCACCGAAGATAAATGTAGGATCCGTCCTAAAAGTTACCGCAATCCGACTTCAATTTTATGAAAGACCGCCAGCAAACAAAAAAGTGCCACTAAAATAGTGGCATCTTTCGTTTCGTCATTAAGCAATTGTGCCTTAAGCGATTCGACCTCTCAGATCTCGATCAAACAGCAGCCTGTTATTGGCTGGCATCCCTTCTGTTAAACCGCCGAATTGAATCCCGGAACACTCTGACCGATGTCTAGGACCCCTCCTACATTTTCTTGTTTGTCGAGTTGATAGCGTGGCCTGAAACTCTCGTGATCGCAGACCAAGGACGGTTTGAGCATCGCGCGCTATCTCCAGCCTGCTTAAGGACAAGCGTATGTCTCGACCGGCCAATACGGCGCATTTCACCCTCCACATCCCCACGGTCCACAACGATTTCAAGGTGTTGGCATTCGATGGCACGGAAGCCGTCAGCAGTTTGTACGGCATTCACGTCGAACTGGTCAGCGAAAACCACGATTTCGACTTGGAGAGCTTGCTCAGTCAGCCTGCATTTTTGCAGTTCGGCCTTGAAGACGAAGGCATCCACGGTCGCATCGAAGAGGTGGTGATGGGGAAAACGGGCAAACGCCTGACGCGCTATCACCTGACGCTGGTGCCCGGGCTGCATTATTTGCAATTCAGCCGCCACCAGCGGATTTTCCAGAATCTGACGGTGCCGCAAATCATTGCCCAAGTGCTCGAGAGGCACGGCATTCAAACCGATGCGTTTGCCTTGCATGTCAGTGCCGCTCCCCCGCGCGAATACTGCACGCAGTACGCAGAAAGTGATTTCGAGTTGATTCAGCGCCTGTGTGCCGAGGACGGTATCGCCTGGCATCACCAGCATTCGCTCAAGGGCCATCTGCTGGTGTTCACCGATGATCAGACGTACTTCCGCAAATTGGGCGAAACCCCCTATCAGCAAGATTGCGGCATGGTCACGGAGCATCCGGTGGTCAGCGGGTTTTCCATGCGCTTCAGCACGCGCACCAGCACCGTGACGCGCCGCGACTACGACATGCAACGGCCCAGCCTGTTACTGCAAAGCAGCTTCACTGCCGAGTTCAGCCCAGAGCTTGAGGATTATCGCTACCCGCTGAAGCTCGACAATGAAAAACGCGGCAAGCAGCTGGCTCGGCAAGCCTTGGAGCGGCATCGTTTCGACTACCAAATCGCCGAGGGCCGGAGCGACCAGCCGTGCCTGCGCAGCGGTCACTTTTTCAACCTTACCGGGCACCCGCGCAAAACCTGCAATGACCTGTGGCTGTTATTAAGCGTCACGCACACTGGCCGCCAGCCCCAGGCACTCGAAGAGGCGCTGACCGGCGACGTGAAACCTGAGGACGGTTTCACTCAGGGTTATCGCAACAGCTTCAGCGCGATTCCGTGGGACATGTTTTACCGACCACCGATGTGCAGCCGAAAAACCTTGCTGGTGACCCAGACTGCGCGCGTCACCGGACCTGCCGGCGAAGAGATTTACTGCGATGAATTCGGCCGCGTCAAAGTCGAATTTCACTGGGACCGCGCCGAGCTCGACAGCGAGCGCAGCAGTTGCTGGCTGCGCGTCGCGTCCAATTGGGCCGGCGAAGGTTTCGGCTCGGTGACGATTCCGCGCGTCGGCATGGAAGTCGTGGTCACTTACCTCGAAGGCGATCCCGACCAGCCGCTGATTACCGGTTGTGTGGCCAACAAAGTCACGTCCGTGCCATACACCTTGCCCGAGCATAAAAGCAAAACCGTGCTGCGCAGCAATAGCTCGCCGCATACCGGCGGCTACAACGAGCTGTCGATTGAAGACCGCGCCGGGCTAGAGCAAATCTACCTGCGCGCCGAACGCGATCTCGAACAACTGATCCTCCACGACAGCAACACCCGGATTGGCCACGACCGTCGGCAACAGGTCAGTCGCAATAGCTTCAGCCTCATCGAAGGCGACGAGGTGCATACCACCCGCGGCGTGCGCGAAACCGTGGTCGGCGGCAATGAGTTGCTGAGCATCACCGGCAACAGCAGCACCTCGGCGGGTGGCACGCTGGTGATTCAGGCGGGTGCGCAGGCCAGCCTCAATGCCGCCAATATCGTGATCGATGCAGGCGCGAGCCTGACGTTGATGGCCGGTGGTCATCACTTGCTGATTACCGCCGGCGGGATTTTCAGCAGCGTCGCCATCGTGCAGGGCGGATCGCCCGCGGCGGGCCTGCTGCCGTCCGCTGCGATGGCGGGCGCCGCGCAACCCGTCATCGGCACCGTGCGCTCCATCGTGGCCGCCGCCCGCCAGCATGCTGCGGATTTTTGCCCGCTCTGCGAAGCCTGTCTTGATGGGCAATGCAGCATGGGAGCAACCGCATGATCCTTCCCGAACAGTGGTTGCGCGCACATTCCGATCAGGGTCATTGCCTCTATCTGATGCTGGATTGCGATGGCCAACTCGATGCGCGCGACGCGTTGCTCCAAGGCCTGGCAGCCGATCAATACCGTAGCGTCTACATCGGCACAGCGGCCAGTTCGCAGGCAGCCGACGGGCCGTACATTTTTCGGCTCGACAGGGCTGATCACCCGATCCTCAAAACGCTGCTCGAAACCCCTGAACTGCATTGGGGTTGGCTGGCGGCCAGCACGGACGATGACATCGCGGCTATAAGCCATCATTGGAGCGCCCGGTTGATCAGTGGTGAGCGACCGAATCAGGCGCTCTATCGCTTTCACGATAACCGCGTGCTCGGACGCGCCCTGGCGCATCTGCAACCCGAGCAATATCCAACATATCTCGGCCCGTTGGACAGCGTGTGCTACTGGCACGATGACCAGTGGATGATCACCAACAACCCCGATCCCGGCGCGCAGCCGCTGCCGGCCGAGCCACCGTGGCTGGCCATTCCCACCCCGCAAGCGACGTACGCCAGCGTGCAATTCGATAACGTTCACCGCTATCTGATGGCCGAGCACACGGACGCTTTTGCCAGGCTCGCCCAGCACCAGGACGTCAATGCATGGCTGCGCAACCTGCTAGACCTCGCCCATGCCTGGGGCTGGCGCGAACCTGAACACCTGCACTTCTTGCTGATGCAAACGTTGCAGTCGCCGGATTTTTCCGTTCCCACGTCCTGGAGCCCTCAGCCTGAGGAAACTTCGACCACTCACTTCGAGCGCCTGTATCAGGAAGCGCGTTACTGGCAGGGAGATGCCGCCTTATGAAAGACATGATTCAACATCTGGTCGCCGGCGGTTGTCTGGCCGTCATCGCAGGCTGCTCGGCAATCGAGAAAACCGACAGCTTCACCCTCACCGCCGACCTGCCGCCCAACTTTGCGTACGTTGCCAAGGTGCGTTACAAACCGGCTGTTGGGCAGACGTGCACTGTGCCGGCAAAGGAAAACAAGGCTGACGTCTTCAACCGCGAGTGGCGTACCGAGTACCAACCCAATTCGCAGATCAAGCTCTACCAGACAGTCAATGGCTGTCTGCTCGCGTTGAGCAGCATAAGGGTGGACATCAATGCGGCCTACGGAAAAGACCGAGGGGATGTTGGGGGGGATTTCGGCGCGATTCTCGTGGGTCAGCAGCCAAATGAGCGATACCGAGGCACCTTCAATGCGTCGGGCGAAAGTGAGTTTTTTGGAGAGTGTCAGTGGTTGTTTCGCACCGTCGGTAAATTGCGGCGCATTGTGAAACTTCTCGACTGTCGCAATACCGATGCGCAAGGCATTCCGTTTGGTCCGAAGCCCCTTGTGACACTTTCTTTGGAAGAACTGGCGGAAAAAACAGTTCGGTTAAAAATCAAGTTAGCTGAAGAAGAGGAACCCGCCTGGGGAGATCAATGGGTCAAGGTGCCCGGCGGGTGGAAACGCTGTATGGGCGACAACTTTGAAGACCCATACGCCTTTTGCCGCGGCAACTATAAGGACTTCAGCTCCTTCCACATGCCGGATGGCCGCAGCTGCACCATTTATCCCGGCTGCACAGAAAGCACGGAGGTGAAGCCGTGAAGCCAAATTCAATCTCAGAGCACGATAAACCCTTCATGGGTGGCGACATCCATGCGTGTCCAAAGCGTGGTCATTCAACCAGTTTTCAATTGGTGGATGAATTCGGGGACGGCAAACCCTACGCTGGGCTGGCCTATGAAGTCGTCGATTACGAAGATACTGTTCACACCGGCAGACTCGATTCCACCGGCTTCGGCAAGGTAGATAATCACTATCGAGGTGCGTTGATCCTCAAGATCAACCGAGAATATAAAGGGGGTGAGCAAACCTATTCGCTCTTGCAAGAGAGGCACCACTACCCCCTGCCTATCACCGAACTTCAAGTGCGCGCTGAAAAAACCCGATTCTTCGATAAAAGCGGCGCACGCACGCAAAACAGTCATGCAAAAGAACCCACCGATTTCTACTGCCAAGTGGAAGTCAGCGAGCTGGTTGAACAGGTGGCGCATTTACCGCCCCTATCCAAGCGCAACTTCGAGCCCGCCAATCACGTGCTGTTCATGATGCGCCAGCAATCGACATGTGCGAGGGGCGAGTCGGGCACCGACCTGAAAACAGCCAGACGTTTCGGCGTCGGACTACTGCCGAACCGACACCATGTGCTCGAAGTACGCCCTCTGCGGTCGTTGCGTCCTGTGCTGTCCACGGCCAACGAGTTTTGCGCACTGAACCTTTATCAACTGGCGCTGATGTCGACCCTCAGCTACACACGGTTCGGTCAAGATCCTGACGAGCAGCCGGTATCGTCAATGAAGGTCACTTTCCCTACGCAGCCAACCAGCGGCAACTGGTTCGGCGACGCATTGGCAACCGGAGAGGAAATTTGGCAGGTGGATGCGGGACAAAACACTGAAACGCCGTTTTATCCGCTGTATGAAGACGTTCCGTACTCCAAACGTCTGGAAATTATTCCGTTCAATCCTGAGTACTACCCGCGAGCGAATGCCCACGGTCTAGGAGATGAGCAGGAAAATCCCGCCAATGTTCACTCTCTCGACGACAGCAAGGAAAAAGGAGGAACCGATACCCAAGCCATCATCACTCATCACGACGAGCTGATTTTAATTGCCGTCCGCGGCACCAACGATCACCCATGGGACCTGCTGCGTGATATCGACGCGCATCAAGTACCTTTTGCAGAGGGAGTTGGGCAAGCACATCGAGGTTTCTATGAAGCCGCTAAAGTCGCCTATAGGTTCGCAACTAAATACCTCGATAAATTCCATTCCAACCAAAAACTCATCATCACCGGCCACAGCCTCGGCGGCGCCATCGCGTTGCTTCTAGTCGAGATGCTCCGCCGCCGACCAGGCTTCTCTTACGACATCCTCCTCTACACCTACGGCGCCCCCCGCGCCGCGGACCAAACCTTCGTCGATGGCGCCAGCGCCCTCACCCACCACCGCATGGTCAATCACAACGACCCGATCCCCAGCGTGCCCGGCACGCAAATGGATACCAAACCGGCAGTGATGGGCGCCGGCCTCGCGGTCGGCTTCGCCAACGCGCCACTCGGCGTTTCGATGTTTTTCGCGGGGGTGATCAATTTGAGCGGTGAAGCGTTCGCCCACCACGGCGAACTGCATCACTTCATGCCCGTGAGGTTCGAGAACGGCGATCAGGCTTCAATCCTCTGGCAGCCGGGCTGCGAGAGCATTAACCAACGCGCTTGTAATGAATTGCTTCAGCAGAAAAACGGTTTACCGAAACATCGGGCTTTTGAACCGAGCGTTTACATACTCAATCACCTGATGGTCGGCGGTTATATCCCCAACAGTTGGGCGACGCTGCGCCGCTGGCAGGAATCGCACGAATACAAACGGCCGATCGTCACCAGCCGCGAGTTCAAATGGGTCAGCGACGCCATTCAGAGCATGATCAACCAGTTGGAAAAATCCTCCCGCGAGACGCGTCCCGATGCTTATCGGCGCGCTCATCAAGGCGCAATCGACGCCATCATCGCGGAAAAGGGCAACCTGCAGGTCACCCGGGATCGCCTGGCGACGCTGCGCAAGGTCGCCAGCAGCGCCAATGTTTACGGGCATCTGGCAACAAACCCGCAGTTACTTGCCGATACCTTGAATCGCTGGAAGGCAAATCTCGCGAACACCGCCGCCGAACAACTGGCAAGCACACCGCCAGCCGTTGAGGACAACGACCAGGTCATTGCCGCCCTGACCGGGGGGCACGCAGTCGGTACGCCGTTTCATCTGGATATCGACTCGATCATGTGAACCCGCTGCGCATAAAAATGGGCCTGCGACTTAGTCGTCAGGCCCATCTTTCAATACGGTTCTCCCGGTGATTCAGGGAGCTCGCCGCACTTATGGATTTACGCTGTCTTTCAACGATTTGCCGGGCTTGAACGCGACGGTGTTGCTGGCCTTGATTTTGACTGGCTCACCGGTCTGCGGGTTTTTGCCGGTGCGGGCGCCGCGGTGGCGTTGCAGGAAAGTACCGAAGCCTACCAGCGTGACGCTGTCCTTGCGGTGCAGAGCGCCGGTGATTTCTTCGAGAACGGCGTTGAGAACGCGGTTCGCTTGTTCTTTGGTGAGGTCTGCTTTTTCCGCGATTGCAGCGGCGAGTTCTGGTTTACGCATTAGTGAAGCCCCTTTGACGGTTTTTTGTTGTTATGTCCGTGCTGTTCTCGTTGGAACAGCGCCCAAGGCGCCGCAGGTGCTCTACTCTGCGGCAGACGGGAGTGAGGATGGCACGCAGCGAAGAGCCGCGCCAGTCTCGGCGCGACCTTTGTAGGGGCAAAAGCGGGGTGATTCCGACAGAACGACCAGTATTTACGCCAGCAGGGCCGGAAGCTCTTTGTTCAACGCGAGTTTTTCCGTCACCGCCGCGCCTGTCAGGGCGTATCCGAGCAGTTTGCCCGAGGCATCGCGGCACAACGCCTTGATGTCGGCGCCCTGCCCTTCGACGGTCCAGACGCCTTCGGTGCCACGCGGTGGCGGCGAAACCACCAATGGGCAAACCGGTGTTTTTACAGTGATCGGCATGGCGCCATAGCTGACGGCGGTCGGGTTTCCGGCCAACGTCTGGGCCAGCGCTCTCGCACAGCTCATGAGGGGCATCACGTACAACAAATTCAGCCCATCGACCTCGGCGCAATCGCCCAAGGCGTAGATATTGGCGTGGGACGTCTTCAAATGCCGATCGACCATGACGCCGCGATTGACCTGAACGCCTGCCGCCGCCGCCAGATCAATGCGCGGGCGCAGACCGATCGCCGAGACCACCACATCGCAGGCAATCACTTGGCCGTCGGACAGATGCGCTTCGAGGCCATCGGCCGAACGCTGCAGGCGATTGAGCACCGGCCCGAGATGGAAACGCGCGCCGAGGCTTTCCAGGCCCGCCTGCACCGCAGCGGCTGCCGCCGGGTGCAGCAACGTCGGCATCACCTGTTCGCATGGCGCGATCAGCTGCACTTCGTAACCTCCGAGAATCAGGTCGTTGGCGAACTCGCAGCCAATCAGGCCGGCGCCCAGCACCAGCACCCGGCGCTTGCCGACGGCTGCCGCGCGAAAACGTGCGTAATCTTCCAGATCGTTGATCGGGAACACCGCGTCCGCGCCATCACCTTCAATCGGCACACGCACGGTTTCCGCGCCCCAGGCAAGGATCAGGTCCCGGTAGATCACCGATTCCTCGCCGATCCACAGGCGTTTGTGACCGGGGTCGATGCCGCTGATGCGCGTGTGGGTGCGCACTTCGGCTTTCAACTGTTCAGCCATGGCGCCCGGTTCGGACATGCTCAGACCGTCGGCGTCCTTGTTTTTGCCGAACCCGGTGGAGAGCATCGGCTTGGAGTAGGAACGCCCGTCATCGGCAGTAATCAGCAGCAGCGGGGTTTCGCCATCGAGTTTGCGAAACTCCCGGGCCAGGTTGTAGCCAGCCAGGCCGGTACCGATGATCACGACAGGTGCGTTCATTCCCAACTCCATTTTTTGTCTTAGTTGATTTCGATCATTTCGAAATCCATCTTGCCTACGCCGCAGTCCGGGCACAGCCAGTCTTCCGGCACGTCTTGCCACAGAGTACCCGGCGCAATGCCGTCATCCGGCCAGCCGTCGGCTTCGTTATAGATCAGGCCGCAGACAATACATTGCCACTTTTTCATTCAGTCATTTCCTCAGGATTCAGGCTATTGCTGGCGCGAACGGTCGATGGGTGCAGCGTTGCCGTCCGGCTCAGGGCGTTTTGTACTGATCGGACCCGACAGATGCAAGCGCGTTCGATGCAACAGCCGGCCGGCTCAATCAAAATCGCCGGCCGACATGGTAAGCTCGCCGCCTCATTTGCTGCCAATAATGACTCACTGTGCCGCACTCAAAATCCCCCTGCCCGACCCCGCCCTGGCTGTCGCAAAGCCAGTTGGCGCCCCGCCCCGACGCCGCTGTGCTGGACTGGTTGTTCGATCAAGGTTCGCTGACGCGACGGTTGATCCGTTTGTCGAATGATCGCTTCAGCGTCACGCCGCTGTTCGAAGGCTGGCAAACCCTGCGCGCCGACGAATGCGCGGCGCTGGAGCTTGCCGAAGGCAGTGAAGGCTGGGTGCGCGAGGTGTATTTGCGCGGGCATGGCGAGGCTTGGGTGTTCGCCCGCAGCGTCGCCTCGCGCAGCGCGCTGCAGGGCGACGGCTTACACATGGACGAACTGGGCAGCCGCTCGTTGGGCGAGTTGCTGTTTTGCGACCAGGCGTTTCAGCGTCAGGCCATCGAGGTTTGTCACTATCCTCAGGAATGGCTGCCGCTGGAGGCGCGGACACCCGAGTTGTGGGGCCGCCGCTCGCGTTTCGACCGGGGCGCGCTGAGCGTGCTGGTGGCCGAGATTTTCCTGCCGACCTTGTGGCTCGCCGCGCGCGCACATCCGGAGAACTGCTGATGTACACCCGCCTGCTCAAATCGCTGAATCGCTTCAATCCCCGGGCCTGGGATTTTATTCAGCTGACCCGAATGGACAAGCCGATCGGCATTTATCTGCTGCTGTGGCCAACGCTGTGGGCGCTGTGGATTGCCGGCAAGGGCTCGCCGTCGCTAGCCAACATTGTGATTTTTGTCCTCGGCGTGGTGTTGACCCGCGCCGGCGGCTGCGTGATCAATGACTGGGCCGACCGTAAGGTCGACGGCCATGTGAAACGCACCGAGCAACGGCCATTGGTCAGCGGCAAGATCAGCTCCAGGGAGGCGCTGGTGTTTTTTGCCGTGCTGATGGGCGCGAGTTTCCTGCTGGTGTTGTGCACCAATGCGACGACGATCTGGCTGTCGCTGGGCGGGCTGGCGCTGGCGTGCACTTACCCGTTCATGAAGCGTTACACCTACTACCCGCAAGTGGTGCTGGGCGCGGCGTTTTCCTGGGGCATGCCGATGGCGTTCACCGCCGAAACCGGCGACTTGCCGGCCGCCGCGTGGTTGCTGTACATCGCCAATCTGCTGTGGACGGTGGGCTACGACACGTACTACGCGATGACCGATCGCGACGATGATTTGCGCATCGGGGTGAAATCCACGGCGATTCTGTTTGGTGACGCTGACCGGGTCATCATTCTGACGTTGCAGAGTTTGGCGTTGGTGTGCCTGATGCTGGCCGGTTCGAAATTCGAGCTCGGTGGCTGGTTCCACCTCGGATTACTGGCGGCGGCGGGATGTTTCGTCTGGGAATTCTGGTACACCCGCAGCAAGGAGCGGATGCGCTGCTTCAAGGCGTTTCTGCACAACCACTGGGCCGGGTTGGCGATTTTCGTCGGGATCGTGCTGGATTACGCGCTGCGCTGATTTGCGTGTGTATGTAGCAGCTGCCGGAGGCTGCGTTCGGCTGCGAAGCAGTCGTAAAATCTACCGGCGCGGTATTCCAGATAAACCGCATAAGCAGATTTACGACTGCTGCGCAGCCGAACGCAGGCTTCGCCAGCTGCTACAGGGATCGCTGCTTCTGCTACTTGTGGACGACGTGCCAGACATCCTTCATGCCGTCACCCTTCATTTCTCCAGGTTTTTCGTCCTTCACAAACGTGTAGAGCGGCTTGCCGTCGTAGGCATATTGCATCATGCCGTCATCACGCTTGATGACCGTCCATTTGCCGTCATCCTTGGCACCCGCCGGCGCCATCAGCGGCGGCCAGTTCTTGGCGCAATCGGCGTTGCACATGGACTTGCCGTCGGCATCCTTGTCGAACGTATAAAGCGTCATCCCCTTATGGTCGACCATCATCCCGTCTTTCATCATCGCGGGGTCGGCAGCGAACGCCATCGACGGCAGAGCCAGGGCAGCGGCCAACATCAGGGCCTTGAGGGATTGCGTGAACTGAGTCATGGAAACCTTCTCTTGTGGTTGTCAGGATTCGGAATTAGAGCTTAGTCCAGGATCCCCACAATCGCCGTCGGACTAAAATACTGTCACACGACTGCAATAATTCCGTTATCTAATGCGGCGCAAGACAGTTGAATGACAAGAGGATTAAGGCATGGTTGGCAGGAGCATTCTGATCGTCGACGACGAAGCGCCCATTCGCGAAATGATCGCCGTTGCGTTGGAAATGGCCGGCTATGACTGCCTGGAGGCCGAGAACTCGCAGCAGGCCCACGCCATCATCGTCGACCGCAAGCCGGACCTGATTCTGCTCGACTGGATGCTGCCCGGCACGTCCGGCATCGAGTTGGCCCGACGCCTCAAGCGCGATGAGCTGACCGGTGATATCCCGATCATCATGCTCACGGCCAAGGGTGAAGAGGACAACAAGATTCAGGGCCTGGAAGTCGGCGCCGACGATTACATCACCAAGCCGTTTTCCCCGCGTGAGCTGGTTGCGCGCCTCAAAGCCGTGCTGCGCCGCGCCGGCCCGACCGATGGCGAAACCCCGATCGAAGTCGGCGGCTTGCTGCTAGACCCGATCAGCCATCGCGTGACCATCGACGGCAAACCTGCCGAAATGGGCCCGACCGAATACCGTCTGCTGCAATTTTTCATGACTCACCAGGAACGCGCCTACACCCGTGGCCAGTTGCTGGATCAGGTCTGGGGCGGCAATGTCTACGTTGAAGAGCGTACCGTTGACGTGCACATCCGGCGCCTGCGCAAAGCCCTCGGCGATGCCTATGAAAATCTGGTACAAACCGTGCGCGGCACCGGCTACCGTTTTTCTACCAAAGCCTGACCCGGACCTTTCCCGCCCGACAAGCTGACAAGGACGCGCGTTCACGTGAACCAAAACTGGCATGGCACCCTGATTCGCCACATGCTGCTGCTGGTCACCGCTTGCCTGGTGATCGGCCTGATTTCCGGCTATTACGGCTGGAGCCTGGCGGTCGGCATCGGCCTTTACCTGGCCTGGACCCTCAAGCAATTGCTGCGTCTGCACGAATGGCTGCGCCTGCACAAACCCGATGAACCGCCGCCCGATGGCTATGGTTTGTGGGGCGAAGTGTTCGACAGCATCTATCACCTGCAACGCCGCGACCAACGCGTGCGCGGGCGTCTGCAAGCAGTGATCGACCGCGTTCAGGAATCCACCGCCGCGCTGAAAGACGCGGTGATCATGCTCGACAGCGACGGCAACCTCGAATGGTGGAACCGCGCCGCCGAAACCCTGCTCGGCCTCAAGACCCCGCAAGACAGTGGTCAACCGGTGACCAACCTGGTGCGCCATCCGCGCTTCAAGGAATATTTCGAGCAAGACACTTACGCCGAGCCGCTGGAAATCCCCTCGCCGATCAATGATCGCCTGCGCATTCAGCTGTACATCACCCGCTACGGCAACAACGAACACCTGATGCTGGTGCGCGACGTCACGCGCATTCATCAACTGGAACAGATGCGCAAAGACTTCATCGCCAACGTTTCCCACGAACTGCGCACGCCGCTGACGGTGATCTGCGGTTATCTGGAAACCCTGCTCGACAACGTCGAGGAAGTGAACCCGCGCTGGACCCGCGCCTTGCAGCAGATGCAGCAACAGGGCGGGCGCATGCAAACGCTGCTCAACGACTTGCTGCTGCTGGCGAAACTGGAAGCCACCGATTACCCGTCGGACAACCAGCCGGTGCCGATCGACGGCTTGCTGAAATCGATCAAAAGCGACGCGCAGCAACTGTCCGGGCAACGCAATCAGAAGATCACCCTGGAGGCCGACCCGACGATTCTGCTCAAGGGCAGCGAGGCCGAATTGCGCAGCGCGTTCTCCAATCTGGTGTTCAACGCGGTGAAATACACCCCGGCCGAAGGCAGTATCCGCATTCGCTGGTGGGGTGATGATCAAGGCGCGCACTTGAGCGTGCAGGATTCCGGGGTCGGCATCGACAGCAAACACCTGCCGCGCCTGACCGAACGTTTCTACCGCGTCGATTCCAGCCGCAACTCCGACACCGGCGGCACCGGGCTGGGCCTGGCGATCGTCAAACACGTGCTGTTGCGCCACCGGGCGCGCATGGAAATCAGCAGCGTGCCGGGGCATGGCAGCACGTTCACCTGCCATTTTGCCCCGGCGCAAGTGGCCAAATCCCAGGTCATCAGCGCCGCCGATTGATACCGGCCAGCACTCGCCACTAGGCAATCGCCAAGTCAGCCGCTACATTGGCGGACTTGTGCCTGCCCTTCAGGCACCGCATTTCCTCCTTTTTCGAATACACGGAACCCGCAAAACTCCATCATGGACCCATCCCCTGGCTTGACCCTCGCGACACTCTTCGCCGATTTCGGCATGATTCTTTTTGCTCTGATCCTGGTTTTGCTCAACGGATTTTTTGTTGCGGCGGAATTTGCCATGGTCAAACTGCGCTCGACCCGCGTCGAGGCCATCGCTGAACAGAACGGCTGGCGCGGACACATTCTGCGCACCGTGCACAGTCAGCTCGATGCCTACCTCTCGGCGTGCCAGTTGGGTATCACCCTCGCCTCGCTGGGCCTGGGTTGGGTCGGTGAGCCGGCGTTTGCGCACATCCTCGAACCGCTGCTGGAAGCGCTCGGCGTGCAGTCGGCCGAAGTGATCAAAGGTGTGTCGTTCTTCGCCGCGTTCTTCGTCATTTCGTACCTGCACATCGTCGTCGGCGAGTTGGCACCGAAATCGTGGGCCATCCGCAAACCCGAGCTGCTGTCGCTGTGGACGGCGGTGCCGCTGTACCTGTTCTATTGGGCAATGTACCCGGCGATTTACCTGCTCAACGCCAGCGCCAACGCGATTCTGCGGATCGCCGGCCAGGGCGAACCCGGCCCGCACCACGAGCACCATTACAGCCGTGAAGAACTGAAACTGATTCTGCACTCCAGCCGTGGCCAGGACCCGAGCGACCAAGGCATGCGTGTTTTGGCCTCGGCGGTCGAAATGGGCGAGCTGGAAGTGGTCGACTGGGCCAACTCCCGCGAAGACCTGGTGACGCTGGAGTTCAACGCGCCGCTGAAGGAAATCCTTGCGCTGTTCCGTCGCCACAAGTTCAGCCGTTACCCGGTGTACGACAGCGAGCGCCAGGAGTTCGTCGGCCTGCTGCACATCAAGGATCTGCTGCTGGAACTGGCGGCGCTGGATCACATTCCGGAGTCGTTCAACCTCGCCGAGCTGACCCGTCCGCTGGAACGCATTTCGCGGCACATGCCGCTGTCGCAACTGCTGGAACAATTCCGCAAGGGCGGCTCGCACTTCGCCGTGGTTGAAGAGGCCGACGGCAACATCATCGGCTACCTGACCATGGAAGACGTGCTGGAAGTGCTGGTCGGCGATATCCAGGACGAACACCGCAAGGCTGAACGCGGGATCCTCGCGTATCAGCCGGGCAAGTTGCTGGTTCGTGGCGATACGCCGCTGTTCAAGGTTGAGCGTTTGCTGGGTATCGACCTGGACCACATCGAAGCCGAAACCCTCGCCGGGCTGGTCTACGAAACCCTGAAACGGGTGCCGGAAGAAGAGGAAGTGCTGGAAGTCGAAGGCTTGCGGATCATCATCAAAAAGATGAAAGGGCCGAAGATCATTTTGGCCAAGGTGTTGATGCTGGATTGATAGTCGGCTGGGCGCTTTTGTGGCGAGGGGGCTTGCCCCCGTTGGGCGGCGAAGCGGCCCCTAAATCCCGCAACCGCATAGTCCATGACACACCGCATTCAGAGGATTTGGGACGGCTTCGCCGTCCAACGGGGGCAAGCCCCCTCGCCACAAATGATCTTCACCTGCCTCACTGCTTGCCCAACGCAAAGTTGGGCAACGCGCCCACCGGTTGATTGAACTGGTACGGAATCGACACCAGCCCCAGCCCGGTATTGCGCTGCACCACAAAGTGCAGGTGCGGGCCGCTGCTGTTGCCGGTATTGCCGGACAACGCCAACGCGCTACCGACCATCACCCGCTGCCCCTCGCGCACGCTCACCGAACCTTTCTGCAAATGCAGGTACACGCCCATGGTCCCGTCGTCGTGCAGCACCCGCACGAAATTGCCTGACGGATCATTGCCGCGCCCGGTCTGACGGTTCTCGGTTTTCACCACCATCCCCGCGCGCGCCGCGATGATCGGTGTGCCTTCGGGCATGGCGATGTCCATGGCATAACGGTTCTTCGCCCCGAAGTGGCTGTATTGGCCGTTGGCGCCCTGGCTCAAACGAAACGGTCCGCCACGCCACGGGAACGGGTAACGATAGCCCTGAGCGGCGCCTGACGGGTCGCCCATCGAATATTGGAAGTTCGGGGTATACACCAGCGGTTTGCCGCGAGAAATCGCCGTGAGCAGCGCCAGACGCGATTTGCTGCGCGCCGGCAACACGCGGCGAATCGGTTTGCCCGGCGCGCCTTTAACGTTGCTCAACCCGACGAAACTCAGCTCGATTTCCACCGGCGCATACAGATCGTTGCGCACGAACACGGCGTCGGCGCCTTTCTGCTTTTTGATGTCGAGGTACACCTGGCGCTCAAGGTGCTCGACCATGCGATCGCGAAAAACGAACACCTGCGAGCCTTTGGTGGGGCGGTCGCTGTAGGAGACCACGCCATTGGCGTCTTTGGACTTGTAGATGGTCATCGCCCCCGCCGTGGTGGAAGCGAGCAACAGACCACAGAAAAACAACAGGCGCGCGAGCATGGGCAGGATTCTGTCGAGTAAGGCCTGGTGAGGAGCCTAGCAGGTGCAATGGACCTGGGTGGTCGGCAGATGTTTCAGATGGTCGCGTCAGCGAGAGGGGTATTGAATTTGATCGACCCTTCGCGGGCAAGCCTCGCTCCTACAGGGTTTTGGGGTGGCCACACATTTTGTGAGCAACACCAATCGACTGTGGGAGCGCGCTTGCTGGCGATGGCGGACTGTCAGGCGACGAAGATCACGCGCCGGGGATGAAGTGCTTCTGCGCCGTACCACGGGCGATCAGGCGCGAGATGTAGTCGAGCTTCTGCGCGTCCTGATCGACGAAGCGGAAGGTCAGCTGCAGCCATTCGCTGTCAGGCTTGGGTTCGTGGGCGACGATGGCGTGCAAGTAACCATTGAGGCGCGCGGTTTCTGCGTTATCGCCCTGCTCCAGGTCGAGCACCGCGCTTTCCAGCACTTGCGGCAAGGTGTCGCTGCGTTTCACTACCAGCAAGGCTTCCTTGAGACTCAACGCCTTGATCACGCACGGCTGGTTGCCGCTCGACAGGCGCAATTGGCCCTGGCCGCGACCGGCAGGTGCCGCCGTCGCAGCAGGGGCCTTGGGCGGTGCGTTGTTGAGCAAACCACGCGATGCTGCAGCCGCCGGGGCCGGGGCTGGCGCCGCAGCAACCGGTTTGGCGAATGGATTGACTGGCGCGGCGCCGAGCACTTCAGTCTTGCCGCCGGTCAATGCGCTGAGCGAATCGTTGCCGAACGCCGAGTTCATTTTGGTCGGCGCGCTGTTCATCAATTTGTCGAGTTTGCCGACCTTGTTCAGCGCCTGTTTGACCTTGGTCAGCAGTTGTTCGTTGGTGAACGGTTTGCTGACGTAACCGGAAACGCCGGCCTGAATCGCCTGGACCACGTTCTCTTTGTCGCCACGGCTGGTCACCATCACGAACGGCATGCTTTTGAGGTTGTCTTGCTCGCGGCACCAGGTCAGCAGTTCGAGGCCGGACATTTCCGGCATTTCCCAGTCGCACAGCACCAGGTCGAACGCTTCGCGCGCCAGAATCGCCTGAGCCTTTTTACCGTTGACGGCATCTTCGATGCGAATGCCCGGGAAGTAATTACGCAGGCACTTCTTCACCAGGTCACGAATGAACGACGCATCGTCCACGACCAACACACTGACCTTACTCATCCACAACCCCTTTAAAAAATCCCGGCAAGCATACCGCTTTGCTGGTGGCACATCGCCACAAACCTTCAGTCACGCCGGGACTTTTCGTTCGCGGGTGCTGCTTTCGAATTCGGTCCCACAAGCAAAAACGCCCGGCCGAATGGCCAGGCGTTTTAGTCAGGGCAATCCTACTTATCGTCAGCTTTGCCCGGAACATTAGCGGTTTCGCCACTTGTGCCTTCAACTTCTTCTTTCATGCGCTTGAGGCCAAGGTGACGCACGTCGGTGCCGCGCACCAGGTAAATCACCAGTTCCGAGATATTGCGCGCGTGGTCGCCGATGCGTTCCAGCGAACGCAGCACCCAAATGATGCTCAAGACCCGCGAGATAGAGCGCGGGTCTTCCATCATGTAGGTCGCCAACTCGCGCAGCGCGGTCTTGTATTCGCGGTCGATGATCTTGTCGTACTGCGCCACCGACAACGCCAGGTCGGCGTCGAAACGGGCAAACGCGTCCAGCGCATCGCGGACCATGTTGCGCACCTGGTCGCCGATGTGGCGCACCTCGACGTAACCGCGCGGCGCCTCGCCCTCTTCGCACAACTGGATGGCGCGGCGGGCAATCTTGGTCGCTTCGTCGCCGATGCGTTCGAGGTCGATCACCGATTTGGAGATGCTGATGATCAACCGCAAGTCCGACGCCGCCGGCTGACGACGCGCGAGAATGCGCAGGCATTCTTCGTCGATATTGCGTTCCATCTGATTGATCTCGTCGTCGATCTCACGCACTTGCTGGGCCAGACCGGAGTCGGCCTCGATCAGTGCGGTGACGGCGTCGTTGACCTGCTTTTCCACCAGCCCGCCCATGGCCAGGAGGTGGCTGCGCACTTCCTCAAGCTCGGCGTTGAACTGTGCAGAGATGTGATGGGTTAAACCTTCTTTACTAATCATCTGTTTCGCTCCGCGAAAGTTGCAAGCTTCAAGCTGCAAGCTTCAAGCAGTTATGTATAAGTCCTGATATCGCACCGCTTCTCTCTTGCCGCTTGAAGCTTACGGCTCGCAGCTCTACGGCTAGCCGTAGCGCCCGGTGATGTAGTCTTCGGTCTGTTTCTTCGCCGGATTGGTGAACAGCGTGTCGGTGTCGCCGAATTCCACCAGTTTGCCCATGTACATGAACGCCGTGTAGTCGGAAACCCGCGCGGCTTGTTGCATGTTGTGGGTCACGATAACGATGGTGAATTTGGATTTCAGTTCGTAGATCAGCTCTTCGACTTTCAGCGTCGAAATCGGATCGAGCGCCGAGCACGGTTCGTCGAGCAGCAGCACTTCCGGCTCCACGGCGATGGTGCGCGCGATCACCAGACGTTGCTGCTGACCACCGGACAAACCGAGTGCCGATTCATGCAGACGATCTTTGACTTCGTCCCACAATGCCGCGCCTTTCAACGCCCACTCAACGGCTTCGTCGAGCACGCGCTTTTTGTTGATGCCCTGAATGCGCAAGCCATACACGACGTTTTCGTAGATGGTTTTCGGAAACGGGTTGGGCTTCTGGAACACCATGCCGACGCGACGACGCAGCTCGGCGACGTCTTCGCCCTTGCGATAGATGTTGTGGCCGTAGAGGTTGATCGCGCCTTCGACACGGCAGCCGTCGACCAGATCGTTCATGCGATTGAAGGTGCGCAGCAGCGTGGATTTGCCGCAACCCGACGGGCCGATGAACGCGGTCACGCGCTGTTTCGGGATGTTCATGCTGACGTCGAACAGCGCTTGTTTGTCGCCGTAGTACAGGCTCAGGCCCGGAACTTCGATGGCAACGGTTTCCTGCGCCAGGCTCAGGCTCTGCTTGTCGCGGCCCAGGGCGGACATGTTGATGCCGTGGGTATGTGTCTCGTGCTGCATGGGAGGCTCCCTGTGCTGACAAATTCGGTTCAGTGAGCCGCAGGCCGAGCCTGCGGTTACGCAATTCTTTGTGGGAGCATGGCTTGCCCGCGATGGCGTCCTTGAAATCGCCATCGCGAGCAAGCTGTGCTCCTACAGGGCCAGCATCAACTATCCAATGCTTTGTATTTCTCGCGCAGGTGGTTGCGGATGTACACCGCCGACAAGTTCAGCGTGGCGATCACCAGCACCAGCAGCAGCGCCGTGGCGTACACCAGCGGTCGCGCCGCTTCGACGTTCGGGCTCTGGAAGCCGACGTCATAGATGTGGAAGCCCAGGTGCATGATCTTCTGATCCAAATGCAGGTATGGATAGTTGCCATCCAGTGGCAGCGACGGCGCCAGTTTGACCACGCCCACCAGCATCAGCGGCGCCACTTCACCAGCGGCACGCGCCACCGCGAGGATCATCCCGGTCATCATCGCCGGGCTGGCCATCGGCAGGACAATCTTCCACAGCGTTTCAGCCTTGGTCGCGCCGAGGGCCAACGAGCCCTCGCGCACGGTGCGAGGAATCCGCGCCAGGCCTTCTTCCGTCGCCACAATCACCACCGGCACCGCCAACAGCGCCAGGGTCAGCGAGGCCCAGAGCAGGCCCGGCGTACCGAAGGTCGGCGCCGGCAAAGCTTCGGGGAAGAACAAACGGTCGACCGAACCACCCAGCACGTACACAAAGAAGCCGAGGCCGAACACGCCGTAAACAATCGCCGGAACGCCCGCCAGGTTGTTCACGGCGATGCGGATCAGCCGCGTCATGGTGTTCTGTTTTGCATATTCACGCAGGTAAACCGCTGCCAGCACACCGAACGGCGTCACGATCATCGCCATGATCAGCGTCATCATCACGGTGCCGAAGATGGCCGGGAAAATCCCGCCTTCAGTGTTGGCTTCGCGCGGGTCATCGCTGAGGAATTCCCAGACCTTGCTGAAGTAGAAACCGATCTTGGTCAACGTGCCCATCGCGTTCGGCTGGTAGGCGTGAACCACCTTGCCGATGTCGATGACGACTTCTTTGCCGTTGGCATCGCGAGCGGTCAGGCTGTCGCGGTTGAACTGGGCGTGCAGGTCCGCCAGGCGCGCTTCGATGTCTTGATAACGCGCGTTCAGTTCAGCGCGTTCGCCGTCCATGTCGGCTTGCGCAGCGGCGTCGAGTTTGCCTGCCAGTTCCAGTTTGCGGCCGTGCAGACGAATGCGTTCGAGGCCGGCGTTGATCGCGCCAATGTCGGATTTTTCCAAGGTCTTGAGCTGCGCCGCAAGCTGGTTGACGCGATCAACGCGCGACTGCAACTCAGGCCAGGCCGCCTCGCCTTCAGCGATGACCTTGCCGTCCTGTTTGACGTTGACCAGGTAACCGTAGAAGTTGCCCCACTCGCGACGCTCGATGGCCATCAGCTCCGGCGGCGTCTTCTGGTCCGTCAGCCACTCGCCGACGATCCAGGTGAAATCGTTGCCGTTCAAGTCACGGTTGCCGACCTTGATCAGCTCGCGGGTCATGAACTCCGGGCCGACGTCCGGCACCGGCAGGCCAGCGCTTTTCAGGCGCTCGCGCGGCACTTCTTCCTTTTGCACCACTTCGCCGACCACCAGGTGATTGGCCTGGCCGGGCACGTCGTAACTGGCGTGAATCAAGTCCGCCGGCCAGAAGTGACCGAGGCCGCGCACGGCAATCACCGCCAGCAGACCAATGGTCATGATGACCGCGATGGACACCGCGCCACCGCTGATCCAGACACCGGGGGCGCCGCTCTTGAACCATCCTTTCAGGGAGTTCTGTTTCACAGACTTCTACCTTTGCTTAAAGCGACGAGTATTTCTTGCGCAGACGCTGACGAATCAGTTCCGCGAGGGTGTTCATGACGAAGGTGAACAACAGCAGCACCAGCGCCGAGAGGAACAGCACGCGGTAGTGGCTGCCGCCGACTTCCGACTCCGGCATTTCCACCGCGACGTTGGCGGCCAGGGTGCGCAGGCCTTCGAACAGGTTCATTTCCATGACCGGGGTGTTGCCGGTGGCCATCAGCACGATCATGGTTTCCCCGACCGCGCGGCCCATGCCGATCATCAGCGCCGAGAAAATCCCCGGGCTGGCGGTCAGGATCACCACGCGCGTCATGGTCTGCCAAGGCGTGGCGCCGAGTGCCAGCGAACCCAGGGTCAAGCCACGCGGCACGCTGAACACGGCATCTTCGGCGATGGAGTAAATGTTCGGGATCACCGCGAAACCCATGGCCAGACCGACCACCAGTGCGTTGCGCTGGTCGTAGGTGATGCCCAGATCGTGGGAGATCCACATGCGCATGTCGCCGCCGAAGAACCAGGTTTCCATGTACGGGCTCATGTACAGCGAGAGCCAGCCCACAAACAGAATCACCGGAATCAGGATTGCGCTTTCCCAGCCGTCCGGCACTTTCAGGCGAATCGACTCAGGCAAACGGCTGAAGATGAAACCGGCGACCAGAATGCCGATCGGCAACAGCATCAGCAGGCTGAAGATGCCCGGCAAATGCCCTTCCACATACGGCGCGAGGAACAGGCCGGCGAAGAAACCGAGGATCACCGTCGGCATCGCTTCCATCAGCTCGATCACCGGTTTGACCTTGCGGCGCAGGCTCGGAGCCATGAAGTAGGCGGTGTAGATGGCGGCGGCGACAGCCAATGGCGCGGCCAGCAGCATCGCGTAGAACGCAGCTTTGAGCGTGCCGAACGTCAGCGGCGCGAGGCTCATCTTCGGTTCGAAATCAGTGTTGGCGGCGGTCGACTGCCAGACGTATTTAGGCTCGTCGTAGTTCTCGTACCAGACCTTGCTCCAAAGCGCGCTCCAGGATACTTCCGGGTGGGAATTGTCCAGCAGCAGCGGCTGCAGCTTGCCACCCGCCTCGACGATGATGCGGTTGGCGCGCGGCGACATGCCGAAAATGCCTTGGCCGTCGACCACTTGATCGACCAGCAAGGTGCGGTGCGCGGTGCTGTGGAACACGCCGAGCTTGCCCGAGGCGTCGAGGGCGACGAAGCCTTTGCGGCGTTCTTCGGCAGTGATTTCAACGATCGGCGTGGTGCCCATCTGGAACGTGCGAATCTGCTTCAGGCGTTGTTCGCCATCCGGGTCGCGGGCCATGAACCATTGGGCCAGACCGCCGTTGGAATCGCCCAGGATCAGCGAAATGCCGCCGACCAACTGGGTCGAGGCAGTGATTTGCGCTTCGCCGTTTTCGAGCAGTTTGTAGCGACCGTTGAGGCTCTTGTCGCGCAGGCTGAAGACGTCGGCCTGAGCGCGCCCGTTGATCACGTACAGCCATTGCTGACGCGGGTCGACGAAGATGTTTTTCACCGGCTCGGTCATCTGCGGCAGATCAATGCGTTTCTGCTCGTTGGTGACTTCGCCGGTCATCATGTTTTCTTCGCTGGTCAGCGACAACACGTTGAGCTGCGAACCGGTCGAACCGACCAGCAACAGCGTGGCGTCGGTGGCATTCAGGCTGACGTGCTCCAGCGCCCCGCCCGCCTCGTTCAGCGCCAGTGGGGCTTCGCCGTACGGGTATTCGATGGCCGGCGAGATGGTCTTCTTGCCGTCCGGGTAGCTGACTTTGTAGGTGTGACGGAACACCAGCGCCTGACCGTTGGACAGACCGACCGCCACCAGCGGCTGACCCGGCTGGTCTTCGCCAATGGACGTCACGGTGGTGCCGGCCGGAATCGGCAGGTCGACGCGCTTGAGTTCGGCGCCGCTGTCGATATCAAAGAACAGCGCCTGGCCCTTGTCGGAAATCCGCATGGCGACCTGGTTCTGTTCTTCGAGGGAGATCATCAGCGGCTTGCCGGCGTCTTGCATCCAGGCCGGGGTGATGGCGTCCTTGGCGGTCAGATCGGCACCCTGGAACAGCGGTGCGACGACGTAGCCGAGGAAGAAGAAGATCAGCGTGATCGCGCCAAGCACAGCGAGACCGCCGACGAGGACGTACCAGCGGGTCAGGCGATCCTTGAGCGCGCGGATGCGGCGCTTGCGTTGCAGCTCAGGCGTATTGAAGTCAATGCGCTTGGGAGGATTAGTAGTCATGGTGGAATTGGCCAGATCATTCATGCGCACACCCTAGCGATCCTGTATGACAGAAAGATGACAATGCAGTGACGCAACAAATCCGCCGCCAGCGGGGACTGGCAGAGGATCGAAAATTGGGGGGCCGGCGTTCACCGGCATTTGTAGGAGCGAAGCTTGCTCGCGAAGGCGTCGGCACATTCAACATCACTGTTGGCTGACCCACCGCTTTCGCGAGCAAGCTTCGCTCCTACACAGGTCCGGGTTTACCCCGGACCTACGGTGTTACTTCTTTGCGACTTCAGCGCTGCCTTCTTGCAGACCCAGGTCAGCCAGTGCTTTTGCAGCAACCTTGGCTGGCAGCGGGATGTAGCCGTCTTTCACCACAACTTCCTGGCCCTGTTTGGACAGCACCAGTTTCACGAACTCGGCTTCCAGCGGGGCCAGAGGCTTGTTCGGGGCTTTGTTGACGTAGACGTAGAGGAAACGCGACAGCGGGTATTTGCCGTTCAGGGCGTTTTCTTCGGTGTCTTCGATGAACTCGGTGGTGCCTTTCTTGGCCAGTGCCACGGTCTTCACGCTAGCGGTTTTGTAACCGATGCCCGAGTAACCGATGCCGTTCAGCGAGGAGCTGATCGACTGCACGACCGAAGCCGAACCTGGTTGTTCGTTGACGTTCGGCTTGAAGTCGCCTTTGCACAGGGCTTCTTCCTTGAAGTAGCCGTAGGTGCCCGATACCGAGTTACGACCGAACAGCTGAACCGGCTTGTTCGCCAGGTCGCCGGTCACGCCCAGGTCGCCCCAGGTTTTAATGTCGGCTTTGCCACCGCACAGACGAGTCGAGGCGAAGACCGCGTCCACTTGTTCCATGGTCATGTGCTGGATCGGGTTGTCCTTGTGCACGAACACCGCCAAGGCGTCCACGGCAACCGGGATGGCGGTTGGCTTGTAGCCGTACTTGGTTTCAAAGGCTTGCAGCTCGTTGTCCTTCATCTTGCGGCTCATCGGGCCCAGGTTGGCGGTGCCTTCAGTCAACGCAGGTGGCGCGGTGGAGGAACCGGCGGCCTGAATCTGGATGTTTACGTTCGGGTATTCTTTTTTGTAGTTCTCGGCCCATAAGGTCATGAGGTTGGCCAGGGTATCGGAGCCGACACTGGACAGGTTGCCCGACACACCAGTGGTCTTGGTGTAGCTCGGGATAGCAGGGTCAACAGCGGCGAACGCGTTGGCAGTCGCAACGCCAGCAGCGACAAAAGTCATTGCCGCCATCAAACGCTTCAGTTTCATGCCTTACTCCTAGCAGATAGGGTGTGTTAAGTCGGGGCCAAGTATCAGCAGGCCGTGTGAACACTCTATGGCTGAAATATGACAATTGGATGAAAGGCCAGCATTCGGTGTTTCGACGTAATACCGCGTAATCGTTCTTCGCGGGCAAGCCTCGCTCCTACAGGTCGCAGTGATCCGTAGGAGCGAGGCTTGCCCGCGAAGGCGTCAGTCCTGTCGATAGAAGAAACCGGCTCAGCGCCCCTTCTTCCACAAATAAGCCCCAACCAAAATCCCCACCCCGCAAATGATCGCGACGTAGTAAGCAGGCCCCATCGGGCTTTGCTTGAGCAGCAAGGTGACGATCATTGGCGTCAAGCCGCCGAAGATTGCGTAAGCGAGGTTGTAGGAAAACGACAATCCGCTGAAACGCACCACGGCCGGGAAGGCTTTGACCATGACGTAAGGCACCGCGCCGATGGTGCCGACCAGCAAGCCGGTCAGGGCGTACATCGGGAACAGCCAGTCCGGGTGGTTGAACAGGCTGTGGTAGAAGGTCCACGAACTGATCAGCAACGCGGCGCTGCCGAACACGAAGACGCGGCCGGCGCCGAAACGGTCGGCCAGTGCGCCGGACGCCACGCAGCCGAGGCTGAGGAACACGATAGCCAGGCTGTTGGCCTGCAGCGCGGTGGTAGGCGCGAAGTGGTAGACGGTTTGCAGCACGGTCGGGGTCATGAGGATGACGACGATGATCCCGGCCGACAGCAGCCAGGTCAGCAGCATGGAAATCAGGATCGCCCCGCGATGGTCACGCAGCACCGCGCGCAGCGGCACTTCTTCGGCCAAGGCTTTGCGCAGTTGCAGTTCGGCGAACACCGGGGTTTCGTGCAGCCAGCGGCGCAGGTACACGGAGAACAAACCGAACACGCCGCCGAGCAGAAACGGGATCCGCCAGGCGTAATCCGCGACTTCGACAGGCGTGTAAATGCTGTTGATCGCCGTGGCGACCAGCGAACCCAGGAGAATGCCGGCGGTCAGGCCGCAGGTCAGGGTGCCGCAGGCGTAGCCGATGTGTCGCTGCGGCACGTGTTCGGAAACGAATACCCAGGCGCCCGGCACTTCACCGCCAATCGCCGCGCCCTGAATCACCCGCATCAGCAGCAACAGAATCGGCGCCCACATGCCGATCTGCGCATACGTCGGCAGCAAACCCATGATCAGCGTCGGCACGGCCATCATGAAAATGCTCAAGGTGAACATCTTCTTGCGCCCCAGCAGGTCGCCGAAATGCGCCATGACAATGCCGCCCAACGGCCGCGCCAGGTAGCCGGCGGCGAAGATGCCGAAGGTCTGCATAAGGCGCAGCCACTCGGGCATGTCGGCCGGGAAGAACAGCTTGCCGACCACCGTGGCGAAGAATACGAAGATGATGAAGTCGTAGAACTCCAGCGCGCCGCCGAGTGCAGACAGCGACAAAGTCTTGTAGTCATTGCGGGACAAGGGACGTGCGGATTGCGTCGGCTGCGCGATGCTCGAGGGCGCTGTGGTCATGGCAAGGGCTTCTCTTATAGTCGGATCTGCAACCCCAACAACGCTGGCGGAGGCTTGGGCAGGTCCGGCACGATAGCAAATTGTTCGAAAAAGCACATAGAGGCGCGTAATTGACGGTCGAAATGAGAACCCGACGGTCGTCTCGGAGTCTACCGATCGATATACTCGCAAGCCTGTAACAGTTTGAAAGGGTTGCTGTGCGAAAACGCCTCCGGGAGTTCACAGGCGATTTCGCAGAGTTTCCCTTTAGGCGCCTTACGAAAAACGTGACGAACGTAGTATGTTCGGGGCTGAATCGTTTTTTCTGAGACGGCTATCACCTTGAAGTATTAATGAAGAGTCACGGGTCAGAGGCACCCCCGGCATGATAGAGCTCGAACAAGAAGATCCAATCCCGCAAGGCGACCTTGCCCTGCAAATCACCGCACTCCCGCGCGAAACCAACGGCTTTGGCGATATTTTCGGCGGCTGGCTGGTGGCGCAGATGGATTTGGCCGGTACCGCAATGGCCAGCAAAGTTGCCGGTGGCCGCGTCGCGACTGTGGCGATCGACCGGATGGCATTCCTGGTGCCGGTGGCGGTAGGCGCGCAGCTTTCCTTTTATACCCAGGCGCTGGAAATCGGCCGCAGCTCGATCCAGATGATGGTCGAAGTCTGGAGCGACGATCCGCTGTCCAGCGAATGGCGCAAAGTGACAGAAGCGGTATTTGTGTTTGTTGCCATCGATGGCAGTGGTCGCACACGTTCGGTGCCGTCGCGCGCTCGTTAAACCTGCAGGTTAAACAAGGCGCTGCTTCTGCGGTCCATTGCAGTCATTGATCCTGATTGAGAGTTGCCCCATGAGCACGCCCAACGTTGAAGCCGTGAAACTCGATGAACTGAACTGCTGGCGCATCCGCCACGGTCAGGCCGAATTGCTGGTGGCCCAGCAAGGCGCGCATATCCTCAGTTATCAATTGGCCGGCCAACCGCCGCTGATCTGGCTCAACGACGAGGCCGTGTTCAAGACCGGCAAAAGCATCCGCGCCGGGGTGCCGGTGTGCTGGCCGTGGTTCGGAGTCTTCGCGCGCAATCCGCAAAGCGTGCAGGCGATGCGCGTCGGCAATGATGCGGCGAATGCCCACGGTCTGGTCCGGGCGATGGACTGGCAATTGGGCGGCATCGAAGCCGAGGGCGAGAGCCTGAACGTCGAGTTCATTCTGCCCTGCCCCGAAGGCGGATTCGCCGAATGGCCGCATCAGGTGGATTTGAAGTTGAGCATTCGTCTGGATGAACAACTGCACATCAGCCTCACCAGCCATAACCGCGGCACTGAAACCGTGTCCATCAGCCAGGCCCTGCACAGCTATTTCGCGGTCAGCGATGTGCGCAACGTGCACGTCGAAGGGCTGGACGGTTTGCGCTACATCGACACGACCAAGGACTGGGCCACCGCCACTCAGAGCGGTGATCTGGCGTTCGTCGGCGAGACGGACCGGATCTATCTGGACGTCCCGCAGCAGTTGAGCATCGTCGACCCGACCTGGGAACGGCGCGTCGAGCTGACCAGCAGCGGTTCACGCACAGCGGTGATCTGGAACCCGTGGATCGATCGCGCGGCGGCGTTCAGCGACATGGCCGACGATGGCTGGCAGCGCATGCTGTGCATCGAGACCGCGAATGTGATGGATGACGTGGTGGATCTGGCGGCGGGTGCCAGTCATACGCTGGGCGTAAGCATCGCTAGCAAACCGCTGTAAAAGCTTCGCGGGCAAGCCTCGCTCCTACAGGGATTGGTGCCGCCACAATTTTTTCGTGGTCGGACCTCGCCCCTGTAGGAGCGAGGCTTGCCCGCGAATCGATCTCCAGCCGCTACAAATCCGCCTCTTCCACCACCCGCACTTTCGCCGCATCCAGCGCATACGCCGCATCAGCCAGGTCATTGCTGACTTTCTCGACCTTCAACTTCCCCGTCACCCACAGCGGCGTGTAGATGTCGTCCAGCTTCAAGCCTTGCGGATAACGCACCAGCACCAATTGATTGGGCGGCGGTGGCGGCACGTGGATGCAGGCGCCGGGGTACGGCACGAGGAAAAACAGCGTGCTGCGGCCCTTGGCGTCGGACTCCAGCGGCACCGGATAACCGCCGATGCGAATATCCTTGTCGTTCATCGACGCCACGGTTTTGCTCGAATACATCACCGCCGGCAGGCCTTTGCTTTGCTTCAGGCCACCCTTGGCCGTGAAGGTGCCGTCGCTTTCGGGCGAGTCGTGGTCGATTTCGGGCATGGCTTCGAGGGCTTTCTGGTCCGACTTGGGCATCAGCGCCAGCCAGTCGGTTTCCGGCAATTCGCCGGCGTGGGCGAGGCCCGAGCCTAGTAAAAGGAAAGTCAGCAGGAGACGGCGCATGAAGGTGCTCGGCAAAGGAAGGGACGAAACAACGCCGGGCATTCTAGCCCTCTCGGCCTGCGCAGCAGAGAGGGCTTGGTCGGCAGATCAGTTCTTTTTGATCAAACCGTAGATCACCAGCAGCACGACCGCACCGACCAGCGCACCGATGAAGCCCGCGCCTTGACCGGCCTGGTAGATGCCCAGTGCCTGGCCGCCATAAGTGGCCGCCAACGAACCGCCGATACCGAGCAAGATGGTCATGATCCAACCCATGCTGTCATCACCCGGTTTCAGGAAGCGCGCCAGCAGGCCGACGATCAAGCCGATAAAGATGGTTCCAATAATTCCCATGGCACTTTTCCTCTGAATGATTTGAATATGCCAAGCCTAGTCAGACTTTGGCATCCTGCAATCAGAGAACCATTGGCAATTAAGGTTCCGCAGCGCCGAAATGAAACTATTCGGCAATCAGCGCTTCAACCTTGAGAATCTGCGCGGCCAGGGTTTCGCGATTAGCGCAACGCAAGTTGGCGTGACCGACCTTGCGCCCGACCTTGAACGCCTTGCCGTAGTGATGCAGATGGCAATCGTCGATGGCCAGGACCTTCTCGGTGTCCGGCACTTTGCCGATGAAGTTGAGCATCGCGCTCTCACCGACCTTGGCCGTCGAACCCAGCGGCAAACCGGCAACGGCGCGCAGATGGTTTTCAAACTGGCTGCATTCGGCACCTTCAGTGGTCCAGTGCCCGGAGTTGTGCACGCGCGGGGCGATTTCGTTGGCCTTGAGGCCACCGTCGACTTCAAAGAACTCGAACGCCATCACGCCGACGTAATTCAGCTGCTTGAGCACACGGCTGGAATAGTCTTGCGCCAGCGCCTGCAACGGGTGATCGGTGCTGGCCACGGACAGCTTGAGGATGCCGCTGTCGTGGGTGTTGTGAACCAGTGGATAGAAGCGCGTTTCGCCATCGCGGGCCCGCACGGCGATCAGCGACACTTCGCCGGTGAACGGCACGAAGCCTTCCAGCAGACAGGCAACACTGCCCAACTCGGCGAACGTGTCGACCACATCATCAGGCGTGCGCAGGACTTTCTGGCCCTTGCCGTCGTAACCGAGTGTGCGGGTTTTCAGCACGGCGGGCAGACCGATGGACGCGACAGCGGCGTCCAGATCCGCTTGCGATTGAATGTCGGCGAACGCCGGGGTGGGAATCCCCAGGTCCTTGAACATGCTCTTCTCGAACCAGCGATCACGGGCGATGCGCAGCGCTTCGGCGCTCGGGTAGACCGGCACGAACTGCGACAGAAACGCCACGGTTTCGGCCGGGACGCTTTCGAACTCGAAGGTCACCAGATCGACTTCATCGGCCAGTTGGCGCAAGTGATCCTGATCGCCGTAATCGGCCCGCAGGTGCTCGCCCAAAGCAGCGGCGCAAGCATCCGGCGCCGGGTCGAGGAAAGCGAAGTTCATGCCGAGCGGAGTGCCCGCCAGCGCCAACATGCGGCCCAATTGGCCGCCACCGATTACACCGATCTTCATCGTCAACAACCTCAGGCGATGCGTGGGTCTGGATTGTCCAGGACGCTGTCTGTCTGTTCAGCACGGAAAGTTTTCAGCACCGCGTGGAACTGCGGGTGCTTGGCGCCGAGGATGCTCGCCGAGAGCAGCGCGGCGTTGATCGCGCCAGCCTTGCCGATGGCCAGGGTGGCAACCGGAATGCCCGCCGGCATTTGCACGATCGAGAGCAGCGAATCGACGCCCGACAGCATCGACGACTGCACCGGAACGCCGAGCACCGGCAGGTGGGTCTTGGCCGCACACATGCCCGGCAAGTGCGCCGCGCCACCGGCACCGGCGATGATCACCTCGATGCCTCGCGCCTCAGCTTCTTCGGCGTACTGGAACAGCAAGTCCGGGGTGCGGTGGGCGGAGACCACTTTCACCTCGTAAGGAATGCCGAGCTTTTCCAGCATGTCGGCGGTGTGGCTAAGGGTGGACCAATCGGACTTGGAGCCCATGATCACGCCAACCAGTGCGCTCATCGTCGTGCCTCTTCTCTCTGGGCGCCCGGGGGCGCGTCAAAAAACAACAAGCCACGCAAAAATGCGTGGCTCGATTGTACGAAAAATGGCCAGTCAAGCCGGCCGAAGGCCGCGCAGTATACCTCAATGAAGCAGATAAACAGCCCCCTGCGCGACCATCTGTCATAACCCCAAAAGTCGCGGTTTTATTGACTTGAGAGTCAGTCAAATACCCCGCAATCCACCTGTGGGAGCGAGCGTGCTCGCGATAGCGTCCGGTCAGTCAACCTTGATCCTGAATGCAAGACCGTCATCGCGAGCAAGCTCGCTCCCACAGGGGTTAGTCGGTTTACTCAGGAACCTTGCGCGGCGCCGCCCTCGAGTTTGCGCCAGAGCAATCGCACGTTGGCCTTGCGCACCAGCGCGCAGCGGTACAGGCGAATCTCCAGCGGCACGTGCCATTGCGGGCCGCCGCACACCACCAGCTCACCGCGCGCCAGCTCGGCGCGCACGCTCAGTTGCGGCACCCAGGCAATGCCCAAGCCTTCGAGCGCCATGCTTTTCAGGCTGTCGGCCATCGCGGTCTCATAGATAGTGGTAAAGCGCAGCGCGCGCTGGCGCAGTAGCAAATTCACCGAGCGCCCCAGAAACGCCCCGGCGCTGTAGGCCAGCAGCGGCACACTGGCGTCGCCTTCCAGATCGAACAACGGCTTGCCGTCAGCATCCGCCGCGCACACCGGCAACATCTCGGTTTGCCCCAAGTGCAGCGATGGGAAAATCTCCGGGTCCATTTGCATCGCCGCGTCCGGGTCGTAGAACGCCAGCATCAAATCGCAACCGCCCTCGCGCAACGCGTGCACCGCATCGCCAACGTTGGTCGCGACCAGCCGCGTGGCAATGTTCAAACCTTCATTACGCAACTGCGCGATCCAGCGCGGGAAGAAGCCCAATGCCAACGAGTGAGCCGCCGCCACTTGCATCACTTCGCCCTGCCCGCCCTCAAGGTGATGCAGATGGCGCAGCACTTCGCCCAACTGTTCCACCACCGTGCGCGCCGTCACCAGAAACAACTGCCCCGCCGCCGTCAGTTCGATCGGCGTGCGCGAGCGGTTGACCAGTTGCAGGCCCAGCGCGGCTTCCAGACTGCGGATCCGCCGACTGAACGCTGGCTGGGTGACGAAGCGCCGCTCAGCCGCCTGGGAAAAGCTGCGGGTGGCGGCCAGGGCGCTAAAGTCCTCCAGCCATTTGCTTTCCAGATTCATCAGGTCCTCCCGGACACGCACCAAATTAGCTCACACGTTTGCCGCGTACACGGCGTCACATCGGCATTATGCCGAATGTGCATAGGCCAGCGCTTAACAGCATTGGCCCAAAATTGTTCACAAGCCTAGCATTTGCAGCGTTCCGGCACAGACCGGGTCCATATTGAGATGATTTCTATCATGTCCTCCGCTGCATCATTCCGCACAGAAAAAGACCTGCTTGGCGTACTCGAAGTACCCGCTCAAGCGTATTACGGCATCCAGACCCTGCGAGCGGTGAACAACTTCCGTCTCTCCGGCGTTCCGATTTCGCATTACCCGAAGCTGGTTGTCGGCCTGGCCATGGTCAAACAGGCCGCCGCTGACGCCAACCGCGAGCTGGGTCATCTGAGCGAAGCCAAGCACGCTGCCATCAGCGAAGCCTGTGCACGATTGATCCGCGGCGACTTCCACGAAGAGTTCGTGGTCGACATGATTCAGGGCGGCGCTGGCACGTCGACCAACATGAATGCCAACGAAGTCATCGCCAACATCGCGCTGGAGGCCATGGGCCACCAGAAGGGCGAATACCAATACCTGCACCCGAACAACGACGTGAACATGGCGCAGTCGACCAACGACGCTTACCCGACGGCGATTCGCCTGGGTCTGCTGTTGGGCCACGACGCGCTGCTGGCCAGCCTCGACAGCCTGATTCAGGCATTCGCGGCCAAAGGTCAGGAATTCGCTCACGTCTTGAAAATGGGCCGCACGCAACTGCAAGACGCTGTGCCGATGACCCTCGGCCAGGAATTCCGTGCTTTCGCCACCACACTGGGCGAAGACCTGGCCCGTCTGAAGACGCTGGCCCCGGAACTGCTGACCGAAGTCAACCTGGGCGGCACCGCGATCGGCACCGGCATCAACGCCGACCCGCGTTACCAGCACCTCGCCGTCGAGCGTCTGGCGCTGATCAGCGGTCAACCGCTGGTGCCAGCCGCCGACCTGATCGAAGCGACTTCCGACATGGGCGCCTTCGTGCTGTTCTCCGGCATGCTCAAGCGCACCGCGGTCAAGCTGTCGAAAATCTGCAACGACCTGCGCCTGCTGTCCAGCGGCCCACGGACCGGGATCAACGAAATCAACTTGCCGGCGCGTCAGCCAGGCAGTTCGATCATGCCCGGCAAGGTCAACCCGGTGATCCCGGAAGCGGTCAACCAGGTAGCGTTCCAGATCATCGGCAACGACCTGGCCCTGACCATCGCGGCTGAAGGCGGCCAACTGCAACTGAACGTGATGGAGCCGCTGATCGCGTTCAAGATCTTCGACTCGATCCGCCTGCTGCAACGCGCCATGGACATGCTGCGCGAGCACTGCATCGTCGGCATCACCGCCAACGAAGAGCGCTGCCGCGAACTGGTCGAACACTCGATCGGTCTGGTCACCGCGCTGAACCCGTACATTGGCTATGAAAACGCCACCCGCATCGCCCGCATCGCCCTTGAAAGCGGCCGCGGCGTGCTGGAACTGGTGCGCGAAGAAGGCTTGCTCGACGACGAAATGCTCGCCGACATCCTGCGCCCGGAAAACATGATTGCTCCGCGTCTGGTGCCTCTCAAGGCTTGACCAAACGCCGGTTCTTGCTCTTGTAACCAAGGGCACGAGAGCCACGCTCACCAGGTCGAGGGACTAGACACCTCTCACCTTTTGAGGGCTTGGGGATTTATTCCCCAAGCCCTTTTTTTTAACTGTTTACAGGCCCGACCGTACAACTCGTGCCTGACTCGACTTCTGTGGGAGCAAGGCTTGCCCGCGATGGCGCCCTCAACATCGCCATCGCGGGCAAGCCATGCTCCCACATGAGAAAGGGCTTCGTTTCGTCGCTTGCACCGCTATCGTGCAGACGGACGGCACTCGGATAGGTATAGTGCCGCCCCTCTTCGCGTGAGCGGTCGTCGGTAACGAGGCCCAAACCCATGCGAAACCCGAACTAATAACAAACTCCGCGATATGGAACCCGGGACGACACATTCGCCTCACCTGTTTTGCCCTGCGCAAACCGGTGTAACGCGATGTTTCTGCCAATCCAGCATTTGCTTAAACAAAAAACAGCGAGGAATACTCCATGCTCGAAGTCATCAACGGCTTCCTCTCAGAGAAAGTACTGATCGTGCTCATTGTCGGGCTCGGTGGCTACTTCACGATCCGCTCGCGTTTCGTTCAATTGCGCCATTTCTTCCATATGTTCGCGGTGTTTCGCGACAGCCTCAAAAGCAGCGCCGGTCAGCTCAGCTCGTTCCAGGCGCTGATGCTCAGCCTCGCCGGTCGCGTTGGCGCCGGCAACATTGCCGGGGTCGGCATCGCCGTGACCATGGGCGGCCCGGGCGCAGTGTTCTGGATGTGGGTGACCGCGCTGGTCGGCATGTCCAGCAGCTTCTTCGAATGTTCCCTCGGCCAGCTCTACAAACGCTGCGACTCCGACGGCACCTATCGCGGCGGCCCGTCCTATTACATTCAGCACGGTTTGCAGAAGCGCTGGTTGGGCATGGTCATGGCATTCCTGCTGTTGGTGACCTTCGGTTTTGCCTTCAACGGCCTGCAATCCCACGCCGTGACCCACTCACTGAAAGACGCATTCGAACTCGACCCGACTTACACCGGCGCCGCGCTGGCGGTGTTGCTGGGTCTGGTGTTCATCGGCGGGATCAAGCGCATCGCCAAGGTCGCTGACCTGCTGGTGCCGGTCAAAACCCTGGTGTACATCGGCGTGACCCTCTACGTGATCGTGCTGCAATTCGACCACGTACCGGCGATGCTGATGACCATCGTCAAAAGCGCTTTTGGTCTGGATCAAGCGTTCGGCGGCCTGGTCGGCAGCGCGATCATCATGGGCGTGAAACGCGGCGTGTTCGCCAACGAAGCCGGTCTGGGCAGTGCGCCCAACGTGGCGGCGGTCGCGTCGGTCGAGCACCCGGTGGCACAAGGTGTGGTTCAGGCGTTCAGCGTGTTCCTCGACACCTTCATCATCTGCACCTGCACCGCGTTGCTGATCCTGCTGTCGGGTTTCTACACGCCGGGCTTTGAAGGCGACGGCATTGCCCTGACCCAGAACTCGCTGGCCGCTGTCGTCGGTGACTGGGGCCGCAGCTTCATTTCCGTGGCGCTGTCGTTGTTCGTGTTCACCTCGATCCTCTACAACTACTACCTCGGCGAGAGCAACCTGCGTTTCCTGATCGGTGAAAACCGCTTGGCGCTGATGGCTTATCGGGCGCTGGTGCTGGTGTTGATCTACTGGGGCGCGGTCGAAAACCTCGGCACGGTGTTCGCGTTTGCCGACATCACCATGACCATGCTCGCGTTCGTCAACCTGATCGCGCTGTTCCTGCTGTTCAAGATCGCCATGCGCGTGCTGCGTGACTACGACGACCAGCGCGCTGCCGGGATCAAGACGCCGGTATTCGATTCGAGCAAGTTCCCGGACCTCGACCTCGACTTGCAAGCCTGGCCAGCCAACCCGCCAGCCTCCGCCAGCAAGGTTGAAGCGCCGACGCAAGCCAAGCCTCAAGACGTAGCCGCAGCGCAACGCTGATCGGTTAAAGTGCGAAAAACCTTGTAGCAGCGAGCCTGCTCGCGAAGCGGTCGTAACCTTCAACTTCACCGTTGACTGAAACGCCGCCATCGCGAGCAGGCTCACTCCTACACCGGACGTCATCGTTCTCGGAGATCTCCATGAATTCCTCGACCTACCCTGCCGCCCAGCACGTCATGGTGCTCTACACCGGCGGCACCATCGGCATGCAAGCCAGCGCTGCCGGTCTGGCCCCGGCATCCGGTTTCGAAGCGCGGATGCGCGAATACCTGCACAGCCAACCGCAACTCGTGGTGCCGCAGTGGCGTTTTCGCGAGATGAGCCCGCTGATCGACAGCGCCAACATGACCCCCGCCTACTGGCAGCAACTGCGCGAAGCCGTGGTCGATGCGGTGGACGTGCAGGGCTGCGACAGCGTGTTGATCCTGCACGGCACTGACACCCTCGCCTACAGCGCGGCGGCGATGAGTTTCCAATTGCTCGGACTGCACGCGCGCGTATGTTTTACCGGCTCGATGCTGCCGGCCGGCGTGACTGACAGCGATGCCTGGGAAAACCTCGGCGGTGCACTGGTCGCGCTCGGCCAAGGCTTGGCGCCGGGGGTTCACCTGTATTTCCATGGCGAACTGCTGGACCCGACACGCTGCGCGAAAGTGCGCAGTTTCGGCCGCCATCCGTTCAAGCGCCTGGAACGTCAGGGCGGCGGCGTGAAGGCGACTTCACTGCCGACAGAACTGACCTATGACCAGCCGAAAAACCTCGCGAACGTCGCGGTATTACCGTTGTTCCCCGGCATCGGCGCCGAGGTGCTGAACGGCCTGCTCGACAGCGGCATTCAGGGTCTGGTGCTGGAATGCTACGGCAGCGGCACCGGGCCAAGCGACAACCCCGAGTTCCTCGCCGCGCTGGTCCGCGCGCGGGACAACGGCGTGGTGGTGGTTGCGGTCACGCAATGCCATGAAGGTGGGGTCGAGCTGGATGTGTATGAGGCTGGCAGTCGCTTGCGCGGCGCTGGCGTGTTGTCCGGCGGCGGCATGACCCGCGAAGCGGCGTTCGGCAAATTGCACGCGCTGCTCGGCGCAGGGTTGGACCACGCCGAAGTGCGACGCTTGGTCGAACTGGATCTGTGTGGTGAGTTGAGCTGATCCGACACCGGCCTTGTATCAAGGCTTGCCCGCGCAGGCGTCATCAAAGACGCCAAAAGCTTCGCGGGCAAGCCTCGCTCCTACAGGTGTTATTTAGCGACATGATCGTGCCTGCGGGCATGTAACTTGCTCCATTCCAGCATCCAATCGCTGGAAGCCCCCATGCTGCACTCGCACCTCACCACTCTCAATGCGGTTTCCCTGGTGCTCAGCACTTTCCGCGCCGAAGGCTTGTCCAGCGCAGCGTTGCTCGCCGGCAGCGGCATCAGCGCGGCGGATCTGAGCCGGGCAGACACGCGCATCACCACTAATCAGGAGATGCAGGTCTGCGCCAATGCGGTCGCGCTCAAGCGTGATATCGGCCTGGAACTGGGCCGGCGCATGCACGTTTCGTCCTACGGCATGCTCGGTTATGCGCTGCTCACCAGTGCCACCTTCGGTGACGCTTTGCGCCTGGCGATGCGTTATCCGGCGCTGTTGGGAACACTTTTCGAGCTGAGCCTGGAAGACGATGGCGAGCGCGTCTGGTTCGTCGCCGCCGATTATCGGGAGAACCCGGCGCTGGCAGTGTTCAATGCCGAATTCTGCCTGGTGTCGTTGAAAGTCATCTGCGACGACCTGCTCGGCCATCCGCTGCCGCTGCTCGGCGCACGCTTCGAGCACGCGGCGCCGGATTATCAGGCGACCTACGCCGAACACTTCAATTGCCCTTTGAACTTCAACGCGCCGGACAACGCCTTCGCCTTCGACCGCGCGTGGCTCGATCAGCCGTTGCCGCTGGCCGATGTCATCACCCACCAAGCCATGGCCGAACGTTGCCGCAAGCAGAACACCGAGTTCACCGGTCGTCAGGCCTGGCTCGGGCGCATCCGCCAGTTGCTCGGCGCGCAATTGAACGCGGCGCCGGGGCTTGAGGGGCTGGCGGCGCAGATGAAATGTTCGGCGCGCACTTTGCGTCGGCACCTCAAGGATCTGGGCTGCAGTTATCAGGAACTGCTCGATGAGCTGCGGTTTGAACAGGCCAAGCAAATGCTCTGCGACGATCAACTGCCGATTTACCAGATCGCCGAGGCGCTGGGCTTCAGCGAAACCGCCAGTTTCCGCCACGCGTTCGTGCGCTGGAGCGGCGTTGCGCCGAGCCAGTTCCGCCCTTAAGCACAACGACGCAGGAATCAAATCCCTGTAGGAGCGAGGCTTGCCCGCGAAGCTTTTAGCGTTCGCAAGGACGCCTTCGCGGGCAAGCCTCGCTCCTACGGGTTCTGCGTCATTCGGGGGCAGACGCGCGCCAACAAGGGGCGAATTGCGGTCAGAGTTTTTGGCCATATCGATCCCCTTTTGGCCTCTCCTGCCGTTCTCCCAAACGCCGTGCGAGGCAAGACTGGGTGCAACCGAATCAGCCTGCGGAGAACAACAAAATGCTGACGATTTACTCAGACGATCACCACCTGCACCACGGCCGCTGCGAATTGATGGACGGGCAACTGATGCCCTGCTTCGAAATGCCGTCCCGTGCCGATCACGTTCTACAGCGCGTGCAAGACCGCGACCTCGGCCCGGTGGAAGCGCCACAGGATTTCGGCCTCGAGCCGATTGCCCGCATCCACAGCCGCGACTACCTCGATTTTTTCAAAGGTGCCTGGGCCCGTTGGACCGAGTTCAATACCGACGGCGACTTGCTGCCCTACACTTGGCCGGCGCGCACCCTGCGGCGGATCATGCCGACCAGCCTGCACGGCCAGCTCGGTTATTACAGCTTCGACGGCGGCGCGCCGATCACCGCCGGCACCTGGCAAGCGGCGTACAGCGCAGCGCAAGTGGCGTTGACCGCGCAAGCAGCGATCCAGCGCGGCGCCCGCAGTGCTTTCGCGTTGTGTCGTCCGCCGGGACACCACGCCGCCAGTGATTTGATGGGCGGTTATTGCTACCTCAACAACGCCGCAATTGCCGCTCAGGCCTTCATCGATCAGGGCCACAAAAAAGTCGCGATCCTCGACGTCGATTACCACCACGGCAACGGCACGCAATCGATTTTCTACGAGCGCAGCGACGTGCTGTTCACCTCGATCCACGGCCACCCGGAAGCCGAATTCCCGTTCTTCCTCGGCTACGACGATGAACTGGGCGAAGGCGCCGGCGAAGGCTACAACTTCAACTACCCTCTGCCCGCCGGCTCAGGCTGGGAGACCTGGAGCGCCGCGCTGGATCAGGCCTGCGAGGAGATCGAAAAGTACGGCGCCGACATCGTCGTCGTGTCGCTGGGCGTCGACACGTTCAAGGACGATCCGATCTCGCAGTTCAAGCTCGACAGCCCGGATTACCTGGCAATGGGCGCACGCATCGGCAAGCTCGGCAAACCGACGCTGTTTGTCATGGAAGGTGGCTACGCGGTAGAGGAAATCGGCATCAACGCCGTCAACGTTCTCGAAGGTTTTGAAAGCGCCCATTGAGGAATTAAAACAATGAACAGACTCAAGCGTTTTATCGCTCCAGCGTTCGTCCCCACGATGCTGTGCGCGACGTTGCTCAGCGGCGCCGCCCACGCCGAAGAGCGAACGTTGCGCGTCTACAACTGGTTCGACTACATCAAGCCCAAGGCGTTGGAAGACTTCAAGACACAGAACACCCAGACCAAACTGGTCTACGACATCTTCGACACCAACGAAGCGCTCGAAGCCAAGTTGCTCACCGGCAATTCCGGTTACGACGTGGTGGTGCCGTCCAACGTGTTCCTCGCCAAGCAAATTGAAGCCGGGGTGTTCCAGCCGCTGGACCGCAGCAAGTTGCCGAACTGGAATCACCTCGATCCCAAGTTGATGAAGCTGATCGAGGCCAACGACCCCGGCAACAAATTCGCCGTGCCGTACATGTACGGCACCATCCTGATCGGCTTCAACCCGGACAAAGTCAAAGCCGCGCTCGGCGCCAACGCGCCGGTGGACAGTTGGGACCTGATCTTCAAGGAAGAAAACATCAGCAAGCTCAAGCAGTGCGGCGTCGCCCTGCTCGACTCGCCGTCGGAGATCCTGCCGCTGGCCCTGCAACACCTGGGCCTCGACCCGAACAGCACAAAACCGGCGGATTACGAAAAGGCTGAAGCGCTGTTGATGAAGATTCGGCCCTACGTTACGTACTTCCATTCCTCGAAATACATGGCCGACATCGCCAACGGTGACATCTGCGTCGCGGTCGGTTATTCCGGCAGTTTCTCCCAGGCCGCCAATCGCGCCAAAGAGGCGAAAAACGGTGTGGTGGTCGACATGCGTTTGCCCAAAGAAGGCGCGCCGATCTGGTTCGACATGCTCGCGATTCCCAAAGGCGCGAAAAACCCGCAAGACGCCTACACCTTCATCAACTACCTGCTGCAACCGCAGGTGATTGCGCCGGTCAGCGATTTTGTCGGTTACCCGAACCCGAACAAGGACGCCACCGAGCTGGTCGATCCGGCGATCCGCAACAACCCCAACCTGTACCCGACGGAGTCTGCGATGAGCACGCTCTACACCTTGCAACCGCTGCCGCGTGATGCCGAACGCGCACGCACGCGAGCGTGGACCAAAATCAAATCCGGCACCTGATCATCCGCCCAGCCACCAGACCCGCCATGCGCGGGTCTTTTTTTGCCTGCGATAAATAGCTACCACCCGCAGCAGCATCGCGTTTCCTACCGTGGGCCACTCCGTAATGCCCCGATCAACAAGGAACCGACCATGACCTCCCCGCCCGAACACCTCAACAACGCCATGCTGCTGCAGGAAAAAAGTGCGCTGATCTACCAGACCAGCCGCGGCCCCAGCCTGCGGGAAGTCGGCGCAAAACTGTTGCGCGAAGCGCTGCACGAGCTGTACCCGAACCTGCACATCGATCCGGATCACACCTTGATCGTCACCCCGCACTGGGAGCCGGCCGGTGAATCGCTGAACAGCTTCGAGCCGCTGATCGAAACCATGACCACCACGTTGCTGGCGCAAAGTCGCTCGGCACAAGCGGCCAACTTCATTGAAGGCGAGCACTTCCTGACCCCCGCGCCGCTCACCGAATACCCCGTACAACTGGCGGTCAGCATCGAGGACATCGCCAACCTGCTGAATAACTACGCGCCGCTGCTGTTTATCGAATTCCAGCAGCAGCAGCTCGCTTACTGGAACGCGCCAATCAGCGGCAAACCGCGCTGGCATGAACTCAGCGACACCCTGAGAAAGGCCTTGAACCTGCAACAGATCAAAGGCTGGACCGCCGATGACTGCGAAGTCGCACGAGCCGTTTCCGCCTACCCCGACAAAACCGAGCGAGCCACGGCCAACACTGCGATCCCGGGCATTCAGGCGTGCCTGATCGACATCGATTACGACGAGCCGGACAACGTCCGCCACGTCGTACTCAGCGGCGCAATCGTGCTCAAGGCGACCCATAACAACCGCGAGATCCTGCTGCTGCACAGCATCGAGGGCGGCTACGAAACTTTCGCGTCCATGCAAGCGTTGGGCGCTTCCCTGCCGACGCGCATGGGCATGGAGGACACCGGGCATACCTGGCAATGGCGGCTGTTCGAACCGGATGGCAACGTGTTCGATTACGTCGCGTGGGCGCTGATCGCCGGGCAAATGGAGGCGATCTCTTCGCTGCAATCCTCGGCCGATGCAACCACGCTGCCCATTTCACCCGCCTCCAGCGGTACCGGGAATTTCAGCGCCGAAGAAAAGGTCCACTTCGACCAACTCGAAGCGGCGATACCCGCGTGGCTGGCCAACGCCTCCGCGTCCGACCTGCAAGCCTACGGCCATTACCTGTCCAATCAGGGCCGATTGCGCAACGCTTCCGCGCTCAACGACATCCAGTTGATCAGCGAATATGCCGAACAACAGATGCGCAACGCGATCATCGCGGACCGCAGCGCGCATGCCAATGACGCTGCTGCGCTGCCCCTTGAGGACCTGCGCATTGTTGTCGTCAGCAGTCTGAGCGTCGGCGCCTTCACCCTGCCCAACCCGCAGGAAACCCACGTCGAAACCCTCGGCCAGTTCGCCCTGCAGAACAACACGCCGTACAAAGCGGCGCTGAAATTTCTAAACAATCAGGCCTGCCCTGCCTGGCTGACGGTGCCTTACCTGGTGAAAATTGCGCAGCAGGTCGATGTCGGCAAAAACTACCCGGCGCTGCTCAAGGCTCACCTCATCGACGATGACACGCTGGCATTTGATCAACTGCAACGGTATGTCAACCTGTTGCCCGACCTGCTCAAACTCAAGGCTCTGGAATGCAAGCTGCAAAAGGACGGCGGCGTCAACGCGACGGGTTATCGCTACATCTGTGAATTGATGGACCGGGCACAGGGTCATCCGCCGCAGGAGTCGCAGGACATCGTCATCCGCCCATTGAGTTTCGTGCCGCGCCATCGTTTGTTGTCGACGGGCGATACCGTGGCGAACATGTTCATCATCGGCCCACGGCATCCGCACAACAGTCCGTGCCTGCTCTACCGTCCGGCGCTGGAACAACCGCTGCTGCAATTCGCCTCGCTGCAAAACATGATTTACGCCATCCACCAGCCTGGCGAACTGCGCGACTCGGTGCTGGCCTGGCTGCCGACCCCGGCGCTCAGTTTCGAATATTCGCAGTACGTGTTTCCGGTCGGCCTGCCGTCACCGTGGCTGACCACGCAAACCGGGATCGAGATGCTGTTCAACCTCGACTTGAGCGGGCCGATCAGCCTGGGCACCGACGAAATTCGCGAAAATCTGTTACCCACGTTGTTTACCAGCAACGCCAACACGTTGGTCGAACAAGCGGATCGGCAATCGCTGTCGAACGGCGAGCGTCGCTGGGAACTGCTGCGCGACAGTGGCTGGGCGATTTTCAATATCGCCTCGACTTTTCTGACCGGCCCGGTGGGCACCGCCGCGTGGGTCTGGCAATGCATCGGGCAATTGCAGCAAGGGCTGGAAGCACGCGAACGCGGCGACAGCCTGGTGCAATGGACGTCGCTTGGCGACGTGCTGATGACGCTGGGGATGATCCTGATCCACCGCGCCAGTCAGCGCCGCAATCGCGTCGAGGTCGAGCGCAGACCCGGCAAACGCCGCAGCTCGCTGCAGCAAAAATCGGTGCCGCGCTTGCTGGCACCGGCGACTGCCGCGACCACCATGACGTTCGACAGCCACCTGCTGACCGGCCAACTGCCGCTGGAACACGCTACCACGCTGGAAGAAACCGCCTCGGTTCCGCGCCGCGCGCCAGGTCCGCTGGGTATTTATCTGGACGCCCTGAAAGTCAGCGCGCCGGACTTGAACAATGCCGACGTGACCATCCTCAAAAGCGCTCCGCCGCACCTGTACCAGCTCGACGACAAACGTTACGCGAGGGTCGGCACACGCTGGTTCGAGGTGATGACCAATGGCGATGACGAAGTGGAAATCTTCAATCGCAAAAGCCCGATGCGTAATGGGCCGTTGTTGATCCATGACCTGCACGGCAATTGGTACGTCGACACGCGCCTGCGCCTGCGCGGCGGCGGTTTGAAAAGCCGCTTGAAAGCCATCCGCCTGCAAAAAGAGCAGCGCAAGGACGCCTTGGAGGAAAAAATCCAGGCGTTCAAACGTCAGGAAACGGCGATAAAAGATGAAGTGCAGGCATTGCAGGATGCGATGCTGCTGGCGCCCGTCGATGGCTACGAAGCGCACGCCAAGGCGTATACCGACCGCATCGAAAGCGTGATCGACAACTACCGCGAAGCGCTCGCGCAACTCGGCGAGTGGCGCCAACTGGGCGGCACAATCGGTTACACCTACGACATGCTGCGCCTGACTACCTTGCTGGAAAAATACCTGTCGCTGTGGTTCACGGTGAAGGGCTCTCTGTATTCGACGATCATTGCGCCGATGACCGGCGAAGGCGCGATCAACCCCAATGTGCCCGTGGGCGGCGACTTGCCGACGATTGGCCGGGCCACCGAGGTGTCGCACGCAATCATCCAGCGCATCGGCTGGGCGCAGGAAGCTCTGGACGGCCTGAAAGTGTTGGGCCGCGCCTCCCGCGAAGCGTCGCACACCATCAAAAGCCTGATGCCGCGCTACTCGCAACTGGATTACAAGGCCAACCTGATCGGCATGGCGTACGAGCAATGCGTGCAAGAACAGGCCAGCGAAATGATGCCGCTTGCCCGTGCGGCGGTGGCGGACATCGTGGTCGATGCCTCGGAAGCGAGTCACGAACTCAACGATCTGCTGAAACCCGCGCAGGCGCCAACGCCCGCCGCGCAACGCATCAATGTGCTGTCGCAACTGACCGATACTTTCGCCGATGCACTGCAACGGCTCGAAGACTTGCCCGAGCAATACCCTGCCATGACCCATCCCGAAGCAGTGGCGCGTTTGCATGAACAGATCAAGGAGTTCCAGGCAATTGCCCAGGCGCAGCTCTCGGCGCTTGTGCCGGAAGATGAGTGGGCCGTCGAGCAGGAAGAAACGCCCGCCGTTGCCGGGCCGTCGCGCCTGCAGGTGAAAGTCACGAAAACCCGCCCGCGCAACTCGCCAACGGACACCGAGCTGCCGGCGCAAACGGCTCATTTCAAGCGTTTGATGCCCAAGAGCGAGCAACCGGCCAAACCCGTTAGAAAGGACATAGAAGTTATTGCCGACGCGCTGGGGCTCAATCTTGAAGTCGAGAGTTTCATCACGCGCACGCGCAAGGACGCCGAACGCGCCAACCGCATCCCCGCCGACATGCAGCATCTGTTCGAGCAGCAAGCGCTCAGATATGAGGATGAAGCCGCAGCGGTCGATATCGCTTCAGCCAACATCCGCAGCACAACCGGTCAGCCGCCGCCGGTCTCGACGCTGAGTGCCGAACTGCGCAGCGGCGCCGAGCAACTGCGTACCGCCGGGATCAACGTTCGAGCGTCGATGCTGAAGAAACGCAAACCGCGTCAGGAGTATTTCCAGTGGTTGCATCAGAACACTCAAGTCACCGTCGTACGCAACGAACTGGGGCGGATCAGAACCAAAAATCGCAAAGACTATTTTCAGGAATATCGAATACTCGACACCACGCGTAGCGATCAGCCGCTATGGGTCGCGCACTTTCACTACGAGGCAGCCGACAGCCCGGCCAGCCAACCGACCGCGGCGCACCTGAAAATTGCCGACAGTTATCTGCAAACGCTGGAGCCGGAACTGCGTCAACAACTCGAATTGATTGAACCGATGGATTACGTGCTGCGCCGAATCAACGATCCGCTGACGCGCTCACTGTTTCTCGACCTCGAACCGATAAAACCGGCCGCAACAAATAGTTGAATCCTGTAGCAGCTGCGGAGCCTGCGAGGCTGCGTTCGGCGTTTGTAGCAGCTGCCGAGCCTGCGAGGCTGCGTTCGGCTGCGTAGCAGACGTAAATCCCAAGGCGAGAATTGCGTTCTCGAACGCACCCTCGCGGGCTCGGGAGCTGCTACAGGGGATCGGTATTTGGCGGAGTCAGTCGCAACCCCAGGCAACCCGCAAACGCATCAGCGCCGAGTGAATATCGGCCTCCGGCACAGCGGCGAAACCCAGCACCAACCCGGCGCGCTGATCTGCTGGCAGGGTGGAATCGGCCAACCAATAACTGCTCAACGGATTGATCTCAACGCCGACCGCCGCCGCTTGCGCCACCAGTTCGCGCTCGCGAGCGACGCTTTCCACCGAAACAGTCAAATGCAGGCCTGCCGCGACATTGGGCAGGCTGCCGACGCCCGGAATATCCTTCGGCCAACCGGCCAGCAGCGCATTGCGACGACTCAACGCGGCGCGGCGCATGCGCCGAATGTGTCGCTGGAAGTGCCCAGCGGCAATGAACTCGGCCATCACCGCTTGCGTGCTGACCTCCGAATGCCGCACGTCCACGGCGCGGCGCCGCGAGAACGCATCGACCAGCGCCGGCGGCAACACCAGATAACCGAGGCGCAATGCCGGGAAAGCCACTTTGCCGAACGTGCCGACGTACAACACGCGCCCCTGGCGATCCAGCGCCGCCAAGGGTGCCAGCGGCGCGCCGCTGTAGCGATACTCGCCGTCGTAGTCGTCTTCGACGATCCAGCCTTGAGTGCGCTCGGCCCACGCCAACAATTCCAGACGCCGCGCCAGACTCATGATCACCCCGGTCGGGTATTGATGAGACGGCGTGACATAAGCCAAGCGGCAATCGCTCAGCCCTTCCAGCTCAGCGCAATTGATCCCCTCGCCGTCAACCGCCACGCCGTGCAATCGGCCACCGGCCACGGCGAATGCATGACCCGCCGCGCGGTAGCCCGGATTCTCGATCGCCACACCATCGCCGGGCTCCACCAGCAGCTGTGCACAAAGGCTAATCGCCTGCTGCGCGCCACTGGTGATCACAATTTGTTCAGCCGTGCACTGCATGCCGCGCGAACTGCGCAAATACGCCGCGATCATTCCGCGCAATCGCTCATCGCCCGCCGGGTCGCCATAACACAACTGCTGTAAATCCGGTTTGCGCCAGAAAGCCGCGTTGAGCTTGGCCCACACCTCGAACGGGAACAGATCGAAGGCCGGCACACCGACTCTAAAAGCCTTCGGCGGACCACTGGGCGGCAGGGCCAAATGGTTGTTTTCAACCCGCTGCAAAGCCACATTGTGGATAACTTTACTGGATGGAATCACAGGTAAATCCAGCCAATTTGTGGATAAGGCTGTGGGTAAGCCTGTTGATAAGCCTGTGGACAGTTTTGTGGATAGTTTTTTTGCCGGTAACGCGGTTTGCGGTAATTGCGCGACATAAGTGCCGTCGCCGACCCGGCCTTCGATAAACCCTTCGGCGTACAACTGATCGTAGGCGCGGACCACGCTGTTGCGCGAAATCGACAACGCTGCCGCCAGATCACGAGTGGCCGGCAAACGCGTGCCGCTGGCCAGTCGGCCATCGAGCACCCGCGCGCGCAAGGCTTGATAGAGCTGTCGGCTCAGCCCTTGGCGCGGATCAAGTTCGATGCCGGCCGGGTTGAAGGACAAGGACAACGGTTCGCTGGTCATCGCCGTTCTCGCACTGAATGGACCTATGAAATTGGCCAGTAATGGCTCTTACAACGGACCAATAGCCTGCCTAGGATGGGGCCATTCGCCAAGGGAAATCTCATGTACAACCCCAGCTCATTCGCCATCGAAGATTTGTCGGAACTGCAGCAGCAGATCCTCGGCACGCGCCTCGCCATGCTGGTCACCCACGGCGAGCAAGGCTTGCAGGCCAGCCATATCCCGTTGCTGCTGGAGGCCGCAGAAGGTGCAAATGGCACACTCTACGGGCATTTGGCCAAGGCCAATCCGCAGTGGAAAGACTTGCAGAACGGCGCCGAAGCACTGGTGATTTTTGCCGGGGCCGACGCCTACGTCAGCCCCGGTTTCTACCCGAGCAAAGCCGAGCACGGCAAAGTCGTGCCGACCTGGAACTACGTCGCCGTGCACGCTTACGGCAGCGCTGAAGTTTTCACTGACGCCGAGCGCTTGCACACGTTGGTCAGCGCGCTCACCGATCGCCACGAAGCGAATCGCGCCGACCCGTGGAAAGTCACCGACGCGCCCGCCGACTACATCGACGGCATGCTCCGCGCCATCGTCGGGTTTGCGCTGCCCATCGAGCGTCTGCAAGGCAAACGCAAACTCAGCCAGAACCGCGCGGCCGCCGACGTCGCCGGTGTGCGCGAAGGGCTGGCCGCCAGCTCCGATGCGCAGGACCAAACCCTCGCCCAATTGATGCGTTAAGGAACAACCATGAGCCTGATCGAAATCCGCCCGGTCACCGCCGACGACCACGCCGCGTGGCTGCCGTTGTGGCAAGCGTACTTGCAGTTCTACAACACGCAATTGCCCGACGCCGTCAGCCAAAACACCTGGCAGCGCTTGATCGATGCCAGCGAGCCAACCCATTCGGCGCTCGCCTGGGCCGATGGCAACGCGGTGGGCATGGTCAATTTCATCTACCATCGCTCGAACTGGAGCATCGAGAATTCCTGTTACTTGCAGGACTTGTTGGTGGCGCCGCAGAGGCGTGGCACCGGCGTCGGTCGGCAGTTGATCGAATTCGTCTACGCCACGGCCAAGGCTGATGGTTGCTGCAAGGTTCACTGGTTGACCCACGAAACCAATGCGACCGCGATCCAGCTCTACGAGCGCATCGCCGAGCGTCCCGGTTTAATCCAGTTTCGCAAAGCCCTTTAAGGTTTCAGGAGAACAACAAATGACCACTTCACTGGCGGACTGGAAAGGCGCCCCGGCGCCCACGGCGCAACTGCTCGAAGGGCGCTTCATTCGCCTGGAAAAACTCGACCCGGCGCGCCATGCCGACGGCTTGTTCCAGGCCCTGGAAGGCCCGGGTGCCGATCCGAAACTCTGGGATTACTTGCCTTACGGGCCGTTTCCAGAACGCAGCGTGTTCAACGATTGGCTGAACAACCACGCGGCCAGCAGCGACCCGTATTTCTTCGCAGTGATCGACCGTGCCAGCGGCGACGTGCAAGGCATGCTCAGCCTGATGTCGATCGTCGCGGCGCAGGGCCGCATCGAAATCGGCCACGTGACCTTTGGCGCGCCGATGCAACGTTCACCGAAAAGCACCGAGGCGGTTTATCTGCTCGCCAAGGAATCATTTGCCTTGGGTTATCGGCGTCTGGAGTGGAAGTGCAACAACGGCAATGCACGCTCCAAGTACGCGGCCGAGCGTTTGGGTTTCAGCTTCGAGGGCGTGTTCCGCCAGCACATGGTGGTGAAAGGACAGAACCGCGACACCGCGTGGTATTCGATTCTGGACTCGGAATGGCCGGTGGTTGGCGCGGCATTCGAGCAATGGCTTTCGGATGAAAACCAGACGGATTCGGGGCAGGTGAAAACCCTGGCTGAGTGCCGCGGGTAAATCTTTAATGCCTGGAAGGACGCTATCGCGAGCAAGCTCGCTCCCACATTGGATAGCGGGTGATCACAATTTTGTGGTCAACCCAAAACCCTGTGGGAGCGAGCTTGCTCGCGATGGGCTTCACACGAGTTTTTGAGCCAGCACCGCAATATGCTCCGGCCCAATCCCGCAGCAGCCGCCCAGATGGCTGGCCCCGCGTTCGCGCCAATCGGCCGCCCAATGCAAGTAACCCGGCGGGTCGAGATCGTCGCGCAATGGGTCCAAACCATCGTTGGCCGTCGCTTCTTTCGGTTGCGGCGGGAAGGCATTCGCGTACGCGCCGATATGAATCTTTACACCCAAGCGCTCGAACGTCTCACGTGCGGCATCAATCGCCGCACCGATTACTTCCGGTTGGCTGCAATTGAACAGCAACGTCTCGACGCCCAACTCCGCCGCGACTGCTGCCGCCTCGGCCACCGGTTCGCCGGAGCGCAAACGCGGGACTTCGTCGGTGTCTTCGTCCTTCAAGGTAAACGACAACCAGAACGGCTTGCCGTCCTGCGGCAAACCGGCGTGAATCGCCCGCGCCTCGACGATCGAACTCTGGGTTTCCGCCAGCCACAGATCAACGTGCGGCGCGAGTCCCTTGACCAGCGGCGAGAGCAATTCAGTCACCCGCGCCGCATCAAACAAGTCCGGACGATAAGAACCAAATAGCGGCGGCAATGAACCGGCAACGCGCACTGCTTTGCCCGAAGCGTCCACCGCGCGCCGGGCCAATTCACCGGCCAGTGCCGCCAACGCCTGACCTTCTGCGGCAAAACGTGCTTCGCCGATATGAAACGGCACCACCGCGTAACTGTTGCTGGTGATCACGTTGGCACCACTTTCGATATAAGCCGCGTGCACCGCTTCAATCGCTTGCGGCGCTTCGCTCAGCGCCAACGCCGACCACTCGGGCTGTCTGAACGGCGCCCCTCGACGTTGCAGCTCACGACCCATGCCGCCATCCAGAATCACCGTGCTTACTGCGCTCATATGCTTTTCACTCATATGCTTATGAAAATAACTCACTATCAGAGTCGTTCTTATAACTATTTAATACGCACCATTCGGTTAATAACAACCTCTTTTTTTCAGGGATCGACTGTGAAATTTCAACCGCTATTGGCCTTGGGCCTGACCATTCTGGCCGCCTCTACCCAGGCTTTCGGCGGCGCCACGCTGGACCGCGTCGAGCAAAACAAAGAGCTGGTCGGCGTGTTGATGGAAAGCTACCCACCGTTTTCATTCCTCAACGACCAGAACCAGCTCGACGGTTTTGACGTCGACGTGGCCAAAGCCGTGGCTGAGAAACTCGGGGTCAAACTGCGCCTCGAAACGCCGTCCTGGGACGTGATCGCCGCTGGCCGCTGGAGCGGTCGCTACGACATCTGCATCTGCTCGATGACCCCGAGCAAGGCGCGCGCCGAAGTCTTCGATTTCCCGGTCGAGTATTACGCCTCGCCCGCCGTGATCGTGGTCAACGCCAAGGATGAGCGCATCCACAACGCCAAGGACCTGAGCGGGAAAAAAGTCGGCCTCACCAGCGCTTCCAGCTACGAAAGCTACCTGAACAAAAACCTGGTCATCGAAGGCGCCGAAGACACGCAACTGCAGTACCCGTTCGAGGATGTGCAGATCGCGCCGTACGACACCGACAACGTCGCCTTCCAGGATCTGGGCCTCGGCGCCGGGGTGCGCCTCGACGCGATCCTCACCAATCTGGTGACCGCGCAACCACGCCTGAATCAGGACAAGCGCTTCAAACTGGCAGGCGATCCGCTGTACTCCGAGCCGAACTCAGTGGCCATCGAAAAAGGCGACGCGCAGTGGGACGGCAAGGTGCGTGAGGTCTTCGCGCAACTGAAACAGGACGGCACGTTGAGCAAGCTGTCGCAAAAATGGATCGGCGCTGACATCAGCAAATGACTTCTTTTCACCAACCTCCACAGCCGCCGCAGTTGCCACAAATACCGCAACCGGTGGCTGAGTCACGTCTGCAACGCGTGTTCGGTTTCCGCACGCGGTTGTACCTGACGTGGGCGGCGATGTTCGGATTGTTCGCCAGTTTCTTCCTGAGCTTCGACCTGAAGTTCTCGATCATTCTCGACAAACTGCCGAACCTCGTCGGCCTGCGCCTGGCGCCCAATGGCTTTCTGCAAGGCGCGGCACTGACGCTGTTTCTCTGCGTGTGCTCGATCGTCGCCTCGTCGCTGCTGGGTTTCATCACCGCGCTGGCACGCCTGTCGAAAAGCGCCGTGGCGTTCGGCATCGCCAGTTTCTACGCCTCATTCTTTCGCGGCACGCCGCTGCTGATCCAGATCCTGCTGATCTACCTCGGCCTGCCGCAACTGGGCATCGTCCCGGGCGCCATCGCCGCCGGGATCATCGCGCTGTCACTGAACTACGGCGCCTACCTCAGCGAAATCTTCCGCGCCGGCATCCTCGGCGTCCCCCACGGCCAACGCGAAGCCTCCCTGGCCCTGGGTATGCGCGAAAGCGTGATCTTCTGGCGCGTCACCCTGCCCCAAGCCATGCGCACCATCATCCCGCCGACCACCAACCAATTCATCTCGATGCTCAAAGACTCGTCGCTGATCTCGGTGATGGGGGTGTGGGAGGTGATGTTTTTGGCGCAGTCGTATGGTCGGTCGAGCTATCGCTATATCGAAATGCTCACCACGGCGGCGATCATTTACTGGGTGATGTCGATTGGGCTTGAACTGATCCAGGCGCGGATGGAGCGGCATTATGGGAAGGCGTATTTGGGGCGGGGTTGAGAATTGCGGCAACCCTGGGATGGATTGGGCGTTTGAAGTTGAGTTTTCAACATTTCGCCAACGGAAGCGTCTGCGATGGTTGTAGGGAAAAGCGTCTGATCAGTGGGTGAAATGCTCAGCAGCCGAAGTCCGCAATGGATTCGGCTACAGGCGCCGTCGCCGTGCCTTTCGAGGCGTCAGGAGTTGGCTGACAGACTCAAAACGGATCGACTTTTACAGTTTGGCCTCACCCCAAAAGAGGCTGAACCCGATGTCCATCAGGCACACTTTTCGACCGCATTGCATGGCCCTGGCGATCTCTATCGCGCTGGGCCATGCCGGTTCTGCGCATGCTCAAGAACCCGCTCCTTCATTGCCATTGCCGGCGGCGCATCTGACGTCGATCGAAACATTTATCAACCGTCCGGAAACATTTAAAACAGAAGTCACAGCTAGAGCCTCTGGCCCTGACGGTATTGCATTGAAACTGGGCGATGACGACGATCTGGTGATGGTCAGCCGTCGCGGCCGCTTTAACGGAATCGTTGATGGCGGCGGCGGCCTCAACATTTTGCAACTTGATACGCTCAATGGTGGCGCATTGGGAGAGAGCAAGAATTTCAACCAACTGTTCATCAAACGAGGTTTTTGGACACGAACGGGAGAAAACGATTTCCATGAAGGCGCGATGGTCGCCGACAAGGCAACGTTGACCAACCTGGGACGTATCGGCGGGCAGGTATCGGTTGAGAAAGGCGCGACCTTTCGCGGCAAAGGCTCGGTCCACCACTTGCAGGTTGCGGGTCGGCTGGAAGTGAATGCGTTGCACGGAGCGCCGCATGTGCGGGGCAATCTGGAGCTGCAAGACACGGCAGAGTTGGCTTATGAGGTGAACGCCGATGGCCATAGCCAAACTATTCAGGTCGATGGTGGCGCTCAACTTGGAAACGCCACGCTGAAGGTTGTCGCCGTGACGGGTGAATATCCATTAAGCAGCCAATACGTAGTGATGACGGCGAATAAGGTCGACGGCGTGTTCGGCAAGTTGATTAGTGATCTGGCCTTCTTCACACCTGCTGCGACTTACGACGCAAAGAGTGTCGGCCTGACGTTCACCCGCAATGATGTGCCTTTAGAGAAACTCGCTTTCGACGAGAACGGACGCGCGCTTGGTAAAAGTGTCAGTGAGGAGCAAGTTTCCCCGCCTCCTGAGACAACAACCGAGGCGACTAATGAAACGCCTATCCACGTGCCTTCTACCCCCGCCTCCGAGACATCGCTCGTAGAGTCAACGTTACCCCCGATGCCGGAGCCGCTTGAAGTCGCTTCGACGCCAAAGCTGGTCATCGAAATGCCGGATCCCGCGTCTGCTGAAGCTTCCGTCTCCGAGACGGACTTATCTGCGCCAATACAGAACGTGGTGGAAGCACCTGAAACTTCTATTGCCCAAGTGATTGAGCCTCCCCCTCCAGAAGCAGCAATCCTCCAGGGATCATCCCCAGCCACCCAACCTGCTGCAGCGCCGGCAAAACCTGACTTGCCAACCAACGCCGCAATCGCCGCCCTGCTCGGTTCCGACAAAGCCACCGCTGCCATTGCCATCGAGCAATTAGCTGCGGGCATCAATGCCAATCTGGCGAACGCCACCCTGCGCAGTATCGATCCGGTGAACGCCAGCATGCTCTCCGCCATGCGGCAGATGGATCGTGGCAATTTCAATGCGCAAAACTCGGCGCCGAGTCTGGCGGCGGGCGACGATGCGGATGGCAGAGTGTGGTTTCAGGCGCTCGGCAATGGCGGCACGGTGGATCGCGGGCATGTCAGCAGCGCGCTGCAACACTCCACCAAAGGTTTGGTACTGGGCGCCGATTGGGCGCTGGATGAGCAATGGAGCCTCGGTGTCATCGGTGCGAAATCGCAGACGCGACTGGACGGTAGCCGGCTGGACGGCGACCTCGACAGTTGGCACCTCGGCGCCTATGCGCTGCGTCAAAGTGGGCCGTTGGCGATACGTCTGGGGGCAAGTCATGGCAAGCATGCGGGCAGCACCAAACGCCAGATCGCGTTCAATGGTTTCAGCGATCGTCCGAAGGGTCGCTACGACGCTAACACTCAACAGGCATTCGCCGAGTTCGGTTACAACCTCGGTAACGGCATGATCAGCGCCGAGCCCTTCGCCAATTTCGGTTACCAGCGCTACCACCGCGACAGCTACACCGAAAAGGGTGGCGCGGCGAAGCTGCAAGTTCACGGGCAAACCCGCGACAATTTCAGCAACACTTTCGGCCTGCGCCTGGCGCAGCTCAATACGCTGGATAACGGTATGCAAGTCACGCCGCGCTTCAGCGCTGGCTGGAAACACACCTACGGCGATGTCGACAGCAAAACCCGGCAACGACTGGTCACCGGCGGCAAGACTTACACCGTTGAAGGCGCGGCGCTGGACCGTGACAGCCTGATGCTCGATGCCGGACTGGACCTCGCCGTTTCGCCCCGGCATACGCTCGGCGTGGGCTACAACGCAGAGCTGGGCAACGACAGCCGCAGCCACGGCGTGATGGGCCAGTGGCGAATGGCGTTCTGATCAACAATCAATGACACACCAAAAACCCTGTAGGAGTGAGCCTGCTCGCGATGGCGGCAGATCAGTCGATATCAAAACTGACTGACACAGCGCTTTCGCGGGCAAGCCTCGCTCCTACAAGGGATCGTTGTGAGCCCAATATTCAGGCAAAAAAAAGGGGAGCACATGCCCCCCCGAGGTTTAAAGCGGTGTATCGCGGCTGTTATCTCAGCCTTCGATCTCGATCAGGATTTCACCCGGATTGACCCGGTCGCCCTTGGCCACATGAATGGCGGTGACCTTGCCGGCGATGGCAGCCTGGACTTCGGTTTCCATTTTCATCGCTTCGGTGATGAGTACCGATTGCCCGGCTTTCACCGAGTCGCCTTCCTTGACCAGCACATCGACGATGTTGCCCGGCATGGTGGTGCTGACGTGGCCCGGCGCGGTGGCTTGCTTGCGTTTGCTGCTGCCGCCGCTGACGAATTCGTTGAGCGGTTCGAACACCACTTCTTCCGGCATGCCGTCGATGGACAGGTAGAAGTGACGTTTGCCTTCAGCCTTGACGCCGACACCGGTGATGTCGACGCGGTAGGTTTCGCCGTGGACGTCAATGACGAACTCGGTCGGCACGCCTTCGCCACTGGCCGAGGTGACGCTGCCGGCTTCAGGAATCGGCAGCAGCACTTCCGGTGTCAGGGTGCCGGCGTTGCGTTCTTCGAGGAACTTGCGGCCGATGTCCGGGAACATCGCATAGGTCAGCACGTCCTCTTCGGACTTGGCGACGGCGCCGATTTCGCCACGCAGCTTGGTCATTTCCGGTTTCAGCAGATCAGCCGGACGCACGTCGATCACGTCTTCGCTACCGATTGCCTGACGACGCAGTTTCTCGTTCACCGTGCCCGGCGCCTTGCCGTAGCCGCCCTGCAGGTAAAGCTTCACTTCGTTGGTAATAGTTTTGTAGCGCTCGCCGGCCAGCACGTTGAAGAACGCCTGGGTGCCGACGATTTGCGAGGTCGGGGTCACCAGCGGCGGGAAGCCGAGGTCTTCACGAACGCGCGGGATTTCTGCCAGCACTTCGGCCATGCGGTTCAGGGCGCCCTGCTCTTTCAACTGGTTGGCCAGGTTGGAAATCATCCCGCCCGGTACCTGGTTGACTTGAACCCGGGTATCGACCGCGGTGAACTCGCTTTCGAACTGGTGGTATTTCTTGCGCACGGCGTAGAAGTACAGACCGATATCTTGCAGCAGTTCGAGGTTCAGGCCGGTATCGAACTCGCTGCCCTTGAGGGCCGCAACCATCGATTCGGTGCCAGGGTGGCTGGTGCCCGAAGCGAAACTGGAGATCGCGGTATCGATGTGATCGGCGCCGTTTTCAATCGCTTTGAGTTGGCACATGGTCGCCAGGCCAGCGGTGTCGTGCGAGTGAATGAACACCGGCAACGACTGCTCGGATTTCAATGCCTTGACCAGTTCGCCAGTGGCGTACGGCGTCAGCAGGCCGGCCATGTCCTTGATCGCCACGGAGTCGCAACCCATGGCTTCCATTTGCTTGGCTTGCGCGACAAACGCGTCAATCGTGTGCACCGGGCTGGTGGTGTAGGCGATGGTGCCTTGGGCATGTTTGCCCGCCGCTTTCACTGCTTCGATGGCCACGCGCAGGTTACGCACGTCGTTCATTGCGTCGAAGATGCGGAACACGTCGATGCCGTTGACCGCGGCTTTGGCCACGAAGGCTTTGACCACATCGTCGCTGTAGTGGCGATAACCCAGCAGGTTCTGCCCCCGCAGGAGCATTTGCAGGCGTGTGTTAGGCAACGCCGCGCGCAGTTGGCGCAGACGCTCCCACGGGTCTTCTTTGAGAAAACGAACACAGGCATCAAACGTCGCGCCGCCCCAGCATTCCAGCGACCAGTAGCCGACTTTGTCGAGCTTGTCGCAGATCGGCAGCATGTCTTCGGTGCGCATGCGGGTGGCGAGCAGCGATTGGTGGGCGTCGCGCAGGATTGTGTCGGTTACATGGATTTTCTTGGACATTTTGTTATTCCTCACAGGCCTGCGTGGGCGGCGATGGCGGCGGCGATGGCCAGGGCCAGCTCTTCGGGTTTGCGCTTGATCGAGTAGTTGGTCAGTTCAGGGTGGGCTTCAACGAAGCTGGTATTGAACTGGCCGCTACGGAATTCCGGGTTGCGCAGGATTTCCTGGTAATACGCGGCGGTGGTCTTGACCCCTTGCAGACGCATGTCGTCGAGGGCGCGCAAGCCACGGTCCATGGCCTCTTCCCAGGTCAACGCCCACACCACCAGTTTCAGGCACATGGAGTCGTAGAACGGCGGAATGGTGTAGCCGGTATAGATCGCCGTGTCGGTGCGCACGCCGGGACCGCCGGGCGCGTAATAACGGGTGATCTTGCCAAAGCTCGGCAGGAAGTTGTTCTTCGGGTCTTCGGCGTTGATGCGAAATTGCAGCGCGAAACCGCGGTGCTGGATGTCTTCCTGTTTCACCGAAAGCGGCAGGCCGGAGGCGATGCGAATCTGCTCACGGACGATGTCGATGCCGGTGATTTCTTCGGTGATGGTGTGTTCCACCTGCACCCGCGTGTTCATCTCCATGAAGTACACCTCGCCCTCGGCGAGCAGGAACTCCACGGTGCCGGCGTTCTCGTAGCCCACGGCTTTGGCCGCGCGCACCGACAGGTCGCCGATGTAGGCGCGCTGTTCCGGGGTCAGTTGCGGGCTCGGGGCAATCTCGATGAGCTTCTGGTTGCGGCGCTGGATCGAGCAGTCGCGCTCGAACAAGTGCACGACATTGCCGAAGCTGTCACCGAGGATCTGCGCTTCGATGTGCTTGGGATTGACGATGCATTTTTCCAGGAACACTTCCGCCGAACCAAATGCCTTGGTCGCTTCGGAAATCACCCGTGGGAAGGCTTGTTCGAGTTCTTCACGGCTGTTGCAGCGACGAATGCCGCGACCGCCACCACCAGAAGTGGCCTTGAGCATCACCGGGTAACCGATGCGATCGCCTTCGGTCAGCGCTTCGGCGATGTCGGCGACGTTGCCTTCGGTGCCGGGAGTGACCGGTACGCCAGCCTTGATCATGCTGCGGCGCGCTTCGGTCTTGTCGCCCATGCGGCGAATCACTTCGGCCGATGGACCAATGAATTTGATCCCGCGTTCAGCGCAGATGTCCGCGAGTTCGGCGTTTTCCGAGAGGAAACCGTAACCGGGATGCAGCGCATCGCAACCGGTTTCCACCGCCAGATTGACCAACTTGCGCGGGTTCAGATAACCGGCCAGTGGGTCGGCACCGATGCTGTGGGCTTCGTCCGCACGTTTTACATGCAAGGCATGGCGGTCGGCGTCGGAATAGACCGCGACCGAGCGAATGCCCATTTCGGCGCAGGCACGCACGATTCGTACGGCAATCTCACCACGGTTGGCGATCAGGATCTTTGTTATCACTTGGAGTTTCCCTTGAGCCGGTGGTACCCACGACCTGCTAGACCAGGTCGGCGCGTGACTAAATGTTTCAATTTAGTCGCAGCCCCACACTAGCCCTCGCGAGGGATTAACAAAAATGATTAATAATTGGGTCAGCCATAAGTAAAGACTTATAGTTGCCCGATCAGCCGCTGGTGAGAGTATTTATAAGATGCGTAAGTCATTGATGCGTATGACATTGCGTCAATTGCAGATCTTCAATGAGGTCTGTGATTTGCGCTCTTACAGCCGCGCGGCGGATGAAATGTCGCTGACACAACCTGCCGTCAGCCTGCAGATTCGTCAACTTGAGGAGCTGATCGGCCAACCTTTGTTCGATTACGTCGGCAAAAAGCTCTACATGACCGAGGCGGCTGAAGCGCTTCAGCGCGCCAGTCGGGATATTTTCGGACGCCTGGAAAACCTGGATATGCAGTTGTCGGACATGCAGGGTTCGCTGCAAGGGCAACTGAAACTGGCGGTGGAATCCAGCGCCAAATACTTCGTGCCGCACCTGTTTGCCGCGTTCAAACGCCAGCATCCCGAGGTGAATCTGCACCTGACCGTGGTCAACCGTGGCCAAGTGATTCGACGGCTGTCGGACAACCGCGATGACTTGGTGATCATGTCGATGGTCCCGCAGGACATGGGCCTGGAATTCCTGCCTTTTTTGAACAACCCGATTGTCGCCGTGGCGCCGCCGGATCATCCGCTGTGCCACATGGGCCCGCTGCGTTTGCAGGATCTGGAACCGTACACGCTGCTGATGCGCGAGCCGGGCTCCGGGACGCGAATGGCCTGCGAAGAGTATTTCAAAGAGAAACGCGTGCACTTCACCCAGACTCAGGAAGTCGCCTCGGCCGAGGCTCAGCGTGAATGCGTGTCGGCGGGTCTGGGCCTGGCGCTGTTGACGCGCCACGCCCTGAACCTTGAGTTGGCGACCGGCGCACTGATCGAGTTGCCGGTCGACGAGCTGCCGCTGTATCGCAGCTGGTGCCTGGTGCAGGCCAAAGCCAAACGCCTGTCACCGGTAGCGCACGCCTTCCTGGCGTTTATCCGCAGCGAGCGGGTGCAAATCAGCGCGTTGGTTGAGCGCTTCGACGGGAAGTTGCCGGTGCTGCCTGCCAGTAGTTGAGTTCGAGCTCGTCAGGGTAATCGCCAATCTCGGCCAGCAGCTGGCGGCGTTCGCAGCGATCTTCGATGGCACGACGAAACTCCATGCGGCGCTGGTCTTCCTGCTGACGACGGGTTTTCAGGGCGCTGTTGCGTTCTTCGTAGGGCTGGGCCATTTCGGTTCTCCCAAGGCGATTACGGGAGTTACACGATGAGCGTCGCGGATGACGATTTGGCGGCGGGTTGATTACAGACAGATGAAAATTTGTGCGGTGGCAAATCGCATTGTGGCGAGGGGGCTCGCCCCCGTTCGGCTGCGCAGCAGTCGCAAAATTTCTGGGACGCTCCACGACCCAACGGGGGCAAGCCCCCTCGCCACAACAACTCGGTCAAATGTGGGAGCGAGCTTGCTCGCGAATAAGGTCGGAACGACCTTGCGACGACGTCAGTCGTCCAGCGCTTTCACTGATTTAGGCGACAACCGCAAGCTGCGCAGGCTGCGCTTGACGCTCTTGAGGTGGTTGACCAGGCTCGGCCCGCGCGCCATCGCTACGCCCATCGCCAACACGTCGATCACCACCAGATGGGCGATGCGTGAGGTCAGCGGTGTGTAGATTTCAGTGTCTTCGTGCACATCGATCGCCAAATTGACGGTCGACAGCTCGGCCAACGGCGTCTGACTCGGGCACAAGGTGATCAGCGAGGCGCCGCTTTCGCGCACCAGATTCGCCGTGATCAACAAATCCTTGGAGCGGCCGGACTGGGAAATACAGATCGCCACATCGGTCGGCTTCAACGTCACCGCCGACATCGCCTGCATGTGCGGATCGGAATAAGCCGCTGCCGTCAGCAGCAACCGGAAGAACTTGTGCTGCGCGTCTGCCGCGACCGCGCCCGAGGCGCCAAAGCCATAAAACTCGACCCGCTGCGCTTGCGACATCAGCGACACCGCGCGCTGCAATTCCACCGGATCGAGCTTCTCGCGAACCTCCATCAACGTGTGCAACGTGGTGTCGAAGATTTTCAGGCTGTAGTCAGCGACCGAATCGTCTTCATGAATCGCGAACTGCCCGAAGCTCGCACCGGCGGCCAGACTCTGCGCCAGTTTCAGTTTCAGATCCTGGAAACCGGAACAGCCGATCGCGCGGCAAAAGCGCACGATGGTCGGCTCGCTGATGCCCACGCTGTGGGCCAGGTCGGCCATGGAACTGTGCATCACCGCCGCAGGATCAAGCAGCACATGATCGGCGACCTTGAGCTCCGACTTGCGTAACAGGTGGCGGGACTGGGCGATATGTTGCAGCAGATTCAAGGGGCTGGACTCTTTGTTATTGGCAGGCGCCGGGGATGTAGCAAGCTTGTAGTTATACTACATGAATCGGCTTTTTGCCTGCCCAATGCGTAACTCGATGTCCCGATTCCACGCCTCATGCGCTCCATGTAGCACCTTTGCACCTTTGTAGCAGCTGCCGAAGGCTGCGTCGGCTGCTACAAAGGATTGGCGTCTTTTCGCAGCAGCTCAGCGAGATCAGCGGCTTCCACCGGACGACTGATCAAATAACCCTGCACTTCATCGCAGCGCTCGGCCTCCAGGAACGCCAACTGCTCCGCGCGCTCAACGCCTTCCGCCACGACTTTCAGCGACAAGCCGTGCGCCATCGCAATGATCGCCCGAGTGATCGCCGCGTCCTCGCTGCCCTCCCCGAGCCCACGAATAAACGCCTGATCGATCTTCACGTAATCCACCGGAATGCGCTTGAGGTAGCTCAGCGACGAATAACCCGTACCAAAATCGTCGATCGCCAGTTTCACGCCCAGGTCGCGCAACTGCTGGAAGGTCGCGATGATGTGCTCGACGCTGTCGAGCAGTTGGCTCTCGGTCAGTTCCAGCTCCAGGTGGTGCGGGGCCAATCCGGTCTCTTCCAGCACCTGACGCACGAGGCTGACCAGTTTGCCCTGACGTAATTGATGCACAGACAAATTCACCGACACCCGAATCGGCGGCAGCCCCTGACGCTGCCATTCACAGGCTTGCCAGCAGGCTTGGCGCAACACGAACTCGCCGATCGGGCCAATCAGCCCGGTCTCTTCGGCCAGCCCAATGAATTCATTGGGCGGCACGTGGCCCATGGTCGGATGCTCCCAGCGCACCAAGGCTTCGGCAGCGTTCAAGCGGCCCGTGGCGAGGCACAGCTTCGGTTGATAAAACACTTTGAGCTGCTTTTCTTCGATGGCTTTGCGCAGGTGGTTTTCCAGTTGCAGGCGTTCCAGCGTGCTCGCTTGCAGGCTCTCGGTGTAGAACTGGAAATTGTTCCCGCCCAAGTGTTTGGCATGCTGCATGGCCATGTTCGACTGGCTGACCAGCGCGGAAATCTCTCGCGCATTGTCCGGCAACATACTGATGCCCATCGACGCACTGACCACCAACTCATGCCCGTCGACCGTCACCGGTAAACGCAGCTTGGCCGACAACCGGGTGGCCACGCGGGCCAGGCTCGACAGGTTGCCGTAGGCGTCGAACAGCACCGCAAACTCATCGCCGGACAGCCGCGCAATGGTGTCGGCCTCGGGCAACGCATTGATCAGCCGCCGGGCCATTTTCTGCAGCAGTTGATCGGCGATTTCATGGCCGAGGCTGTCGTTGAGCAGCTTGAAACGATCGAGGTTGATATGCAGCAACGCCAAACTGCGGCGACCGCCCTGACGTACCCGCTGATGAGCCTCGCCCAATCGCTCGCGGAATAGCGAACGGTTGGCCAGCCCCGTCAATTCGTCGTAATGAGTGAGGAATCGCATGCGCTCTTCGGATTCGCGTCGCGCCGACAGATCGGCGAAGAAGCCGACAATATGACTGACCTTTCCGCGACTATCGCGCACCGCGTTCAATTGCAGCCATTGCGGATAGAGCTCGCCATTCTTGCGCGTTTCCACCAGTTCGCCCTGCCAACTGCCGTGTTGCTCCAGCGCTTGGTGGATAACGTTGTAGTGGCGCCGGGCGTCGCGGCTGCACGGCAAATCGACCACGTTGTGGCCGAGCATGTCGCCGATGTCGTAGCCGGTAACGCGGCTGAACGCCTGGTTGATGGCGATCAGCGTGTAATGCGGATCAAGGATGACGATGCCTTCGCTGGCGGCTTCGAACACGGTGGCCGCGAGTTGCCGCTGTTCTTCCAGGCCTTTGCTGGCGCTGATGTCGCGGCGCGTGCCGACCATGCGGATCACCCGCCCGCTGTCACTGCGCTCGACTGCGCGGCCACGGTCCTCGATCCAGACCCAATGGCCGTCGCCATGGCGCACGCGGTATTCGATCTGGTAATCCTCGCTGCGGCCCTTCAAGTGCTCGACCAGCGCGCGTTTGAGCGCCGGCACGTCGTCGGGGTGCAGCCGCGGGCGCAGGTGGCTGAGCATCGCGGTGACGTATTCCGGCGCGAGGCCGAACAGCTCCTGAATCTGCGTGTGATGGACCTCGTCGGTTTGCAGGTTCCAGTCCCACAAGCCCAGTTCGCTGGCCTTCAGCGCCAACGCCAGACGCGCTTCACTTTTGCCCAGGGCCTGAGTGGCGGCGCTGAGTTCCTGGCTGCGTTCGGCCACGCGGTTTTCCAGTTCGACCTGGGCTTCGCGCAGCTCTTCTTCGGCGCTGCGGCGCTGATCGATTTCGCTGGCGAGTTCGTAATTGAGCTGATCGCTCTGCGCCTGTGCCTGCTGCAGATGTTCGATCAACGCCTGATTCTGGAAGCGCCGCAACAAACCACGATCAATCAGCCGATTGACCTGCCACGCGACCACGCTCAACGCGCCCAGCAGGATCAGCCCGAACCAGCCCCAACCTTGCTGCTGCTCATCGCCGCCCCAAAACATGTAGGCAATCGCCGGCAACAGACAGGGCAAGGTGAACGAGAGGAACGCCGGCAGGCTGACCGCATACGCGACGCTGGCCGAAAGTGCGGCGGCGCCGATCAGGCCGAATACCCAGGCTTGCTGAATGAAAGTGTCGGCGGGGACCAGGGCAATGCCGGCGCCCGCGAGGGTCAGCCCGGTCATGGCCGAGCCGAGCAAAAACATGCGAATCCAGATCGGGTGAGCCTGGCGATTGGGAATCGCCGAATCGAAGGCCGCCACTTGAATCACCCGCAGCGCCACCAGCGACAACAACCAGATCAGCCAGACGCTGACCAGAAAGTAGCGTTGCGGGCTCCACAGCAGCCCGGCGCACACCAGACCGTTGATCAGCATGAACAGCGTCGGCAACAGCGAGCCCTGGTACAGCAGGCGCGTACGCTCGACGGCCATTTGCATGGCGTACTGTTTGCGGATAACCCGCGGCTCCACTGAAGGGCCCGCCAGGTCGGAACTGAGGGTCATAGGCAATTTTCTTGTTCTTATAATGAGCGTGGTGAGCCCGAATCGTGCACGGAGCATACACAAGCAGCGCCGTTGACCAAACTGCCCAAAGTCAGAAAACAGACAAAAGTATCAGCGCCTGACAGACGCCCAAAAGCGCTCAAGCGAGCCCCGCCGCCGCTTGCAGGCAGTGACCGACCGGTCGTCCTGCATGGATCTTTCATCGGCTAAATCAAAGCGGGGTTTGCCCGGTGTGACGCCGCCCCCTAGAATGCCCCGATGCGCGATGATCTCTCCCTTCTGCTGAACTCCCTCAACGATGCCCAACGTCAGGCCGTAGCTGCCGCCGTGGGTCGTCAGTTGGTCCTGGCCGGTGCTGGTTCCGGTAAAACCCGAGTGCTGGTGCACCGTATCGCCTGGTTGATCCAGGTCGAAAACGCCTCGCCCCACTCCATCCTGTCGGTGACCTTTACCAACAAGGCCGCTGCCGAGATGCGTCATCGCATCGAGCAGCTGATGGGTATCAACCCGGCCGGCATGTGGGTCGGCACCTTCCACGGCCTGGCGCACCGCTTGCTGCGGGCGCACTGGCAGGAAGCCAAGCTGAGCCAGACCTTCCAGATTCTCGACAGCGACGACCAGCAACGTCTGGTCAAACGGGTGATCCGCGAGTTGGGCCTGGACGAGCAACGCTGGCCGGCCCGGCAGGCTCAGTGGTTCATCAACGGGCAGAAAGACGAAGGTCTGCGCCCGCACCACATTCAGGCCAGCGGCGATTTGTTCCTCGCGACCATGCGCAGCATTTACGAAGCCTACGAGGCCGCGTGCCTGCGCGCCGGCGTCATCGACTTCTCCGAACTGCTGCTGCGCGCCCTCGACCTGTGGCGCGATAACCCAGGCTTGCTCGAGCATTATCAGAAGCGCTTCCGGCACATTCTGGTGGACGAGTTCCAGGACACCAACGCCGTGCAGTACGCCTGGTTGCGCCTGCTGGCCAAGGGCGGCGACAGCCTGATGGTGGTCGGCGACGACGACCAGTCGATCTACGGCTGGCGCGGGGCGAAAATCGAGAACATCTATCAGTATTCCGATGACTTCCCGGACGCTGAAACCATCCGTCTGGAACAGAATTACCGCTCCACCGCCGGCATCCTCAAGGCTGCCAACGCGCTGATCGCCAACAATACCGGGCGCATGGGCAAAGAGCTGTGGACCGATGGCGGCGAAGGCGAGGCGATCAACCTGTACGCCGCGTTCAACGAGCACGACGAAGCACGCTATGTGGTGGAAACCATCGAAAGCGCGCTGAAAACCGGCTTGGCGCGCAGCGATATCGCGATTTTGTACCGCTCCAACGCCCAATCGCGCGTTCTTGAAGAAGCTTTGCTGCGCGAGCGCATTCCGTATCGCATCTATGGCGGCCAGCGCTTCTTCGAACGTGCGGAAATCAAGAACGCCATGGCCTACCTGCGTTTGCTTGAAGGTCGTGGCAACGATGCCGCGCTGGAACGGGTGATCAACGTTCCGGCCCGTGGCATCGGCGAGAAAACTGTCGAAGCGATCCGCGATCACGCCCGCCACAGCGATGTGTCGATGTGGGAAGCCATGCGCCTGCTCGTGGCCAATAAAGGCCTGACCGGGCGTGCTGCCGGCGCGCTCGGCGGGTTTATCGAGCTGATCGAAAACCTCGCCGCCAAGTGCATGGAAATGCCCCTGCACCTGATGACCCAGACCGTCATCGAGCAGTCGGGGCTGATTGCCTATCACGAAGCGGAAAAAGGCGAGAAAGGCCAGGCACGGGTAGAAAACCTTGAGGAACTGGTCAGCGCCGCGCGCGCGTTCGAGAACGCCGAGGACGAGGAAGACCTGACGCCACTGGCGGCGTTCCTCGGGCATGCGTCGCTGGAGGCCGGGGACACTCAGGCCGACGAGCATGAAGACAGCATTCAGTTGATGACGTTGCACAGCGCCAAAGGCCTGGAATTCCCTTACGTGTTCCTCGTCGGCATGGAAGAAGGCCTGTTCCCGCACAAGATGAGCCTGGAAGAACCCGGCCGTCTCGAAGAGGAACGGCGTCTGGCCTACGTGGGGATTACGCGGGCAATGCAGAATCTGGTGATGACTTACGCTGAAACCCGACGCCTGTACGGCAGCGAAACCTACAACAAGGTGTCGCGTTTCGTACGTGAAGTGCCGAAGGGTCTGATCCAGGAAGTGCGCCTGTCCAACAGCGTCAGCCGTCCATTCGGCGGTGGTCAGCAGCAGAGCTCGAGCAGCCTGTTCGGCGGCAGCGAGATTCCCGATACCGGTTTCAGCCTCGGCCAAGCGGTGCGCCATTCGGTGTTCGGCGACGGCGTGATCCTCAACTTCGAAGGCGCAGGCGCGCAAGCGCGGGTGCAGGTCAACTTCGCTGAAGGCAGCAAGTGGCTGATGCTCGGTTACGCCAAGCTCGAAGCGATCTAAACCTGGCGAGGCTTTTCTGTGGGAGCGAGCTTGCTCGCGAAAGGGGCGCCGCGGTTTGTCTACGGATAAACCGAGGTGCGGCCATCGCGAGCAAGCTCGCTCGCACAGGGTTCACATTTCCTACAACGCATGTCCGCTTGTCTTACGGACAAAAGTACATCGCCCTCTATCCCGCGGCTTACCTGAACCTCACCTGTCAGGCAAAAGCCCGAAACACTCTGCCGCTAGCCAGTGACACTTGAGCTGTGCAACATGGCACGCGTTCCATCCACAAATGGGAATTCCCTTTATGAAACGTTTTCTTAGCATCGCCATGGCCTTGTGCATTGGTCTGACGATGAGCCTGGACGCCAACGCCAAGCGCTTCGGTGGCGGCAAGAGCTCCGGCGCTGCGCCGTCTCACCAGACCAGCCAAATGGCTCCTTCTTCTGCCGCGGGTGGCGCTGCCGCCACTGCGGGCGCCGCCGGTGCGGCTGGCGCTGCAACCAAGGCCAGCGGTGCTTCGCGCTGGCTCGGCCCTCTGGCCGGCATCGCCGCCGGTGGCCTGTTGGCCTCGATGTTCATGGGCGACGGCTTCCAGGGCATGCAGATCTTCGCCATCCTGATCATGGCGCTGATTGCCTTCATGGTCTTCCGCTTCATCGCCGCTCGTCGTCGCAAGCAGCAAGACCAGCTGTCTCCAGCCGGCGCGCCGATGCACCGCGAAGCGTTCGATCAGAAGCCGGCCGGTACCGGTTCGATCTTCGGCGGTTCGGCAGCACCAGCCGCCGCGCGTCCGGTGATCAATGCGCCAGCCTGGTTCAATGAGCAGAACTTCATTGCTGCGGCCCGCAACCATTTCCAGTCCCTGCAACAACACTGGGACGCCAACGAAATGGACAAGATTGCCGAGTTCGTGACCCCGCAGCTGCTGGAGTTCCTCAAGCGCGAACGGGCTGACCTGGGTGACGGCTTCCAGTCCACTTACATTGATAACCTCAATGTGCAGCTGGATGGCGTCGATGATCGCGCAGACAAGACCATCGCCACCCTGACCTTCAGTGGTGTGTCGAAGACTTCACGCTTCGACCAGGGCGAAGTGTTCAGCGAGAGCTGGAACATGGAACGCCTGCAGGGCGAGAACCAGCCATGGCTGGTTGCCGGTATCCGCCAGAACGGCTGAACCGCCCCGCGTTGAATGTGTCGCAAGAAAAAGCCCCGGCCTTGGCCGGGGTTTTCTATTTCGCGGTTGCATCTATAGCGAGCTACTGTATAAACCGCCCCAACTAAACCGCGCCATCAAGCAAGAGGATCCCGGACGTGGAAGAAATCATCGAACAACTGCGTGAAGCCAACGAACCAGTACCGGTCCCCTTGGAGTTGCCTGACGAAGATCAAATCGTGGAAATCGAAGAACAATTGTTCATCGACATCCCATTCGTCTTCAGAGAATTTTTGCTGATCGTCAGCGACGTGGTCTACGGCAGCCTGGAGCCGGTCACCGTGACCGACCCGCAATCCCACACTTACCTGCCGGACGTTGCCGCCAACGCCTGGGACGCCGGTGTCGACCGCAGCATGATCCCGATCTGCCAGGACGGCGACGATTACTACCTGGTCGAAGAAGACGGCACCGTGGTGTTGTGGCAAGCCGAAGAAGAACTGATTGCCGAAGAAACCTGGGAATCGGTATGGCACTGGGCGCGCGACGTCTGGCTGGAAAGCTGAGCAAACCGCCGCAGCCCTTTGTAGCAACCGCCAAAGGTGACAACCGCCGAACGTAGCAGCTGCCGAAGGCTGCGTCCGGCTGCGAAGCAGCCGCAAACCCCACGCCGATCATCTGCCTGACACACCGTGGCGTCTGATCCGGCGACTGCTGCGCAGCCGAACGCAGGCTGCGCCAGCTGCTACAAAGTCCTGCCAATACCAGATCCATGTAGCAGCTGCCGAAGGCTGCGTCCGGCTGCGAAGCAGCCGCAAACCCACGCCGATCATCTGCCTGACACACCGTGGCGTCTGATCCGGCGACTGCTGCGCAGCCGAACGCAGGCTGCGCCAGCTGCTACAAAAAGCCCCGTCGCGACCAGATCCATGTAGCAGCTGCCGAAGGCTGCGTCCGGCTGCGAAGCAGCCGCAAACCCACGCCGATCATCTGCCTGACACACCGTGGCGTCTGATCCGGCGACTGCTGCGCAGCCGAACGCAGGCTGCGCCAGCTGCTACAAAAAGCCCCGCGGCTACACGGACCTGCTGCTACAAGATCAAGTCAGTGCCCGGCAGCGTCCTTGTGGTTATCCAGCGTCTCGAGCAACGCCACTTGCATGCGCGTATGCACGCGGATGAACCAGCGCCACAGCAGCGCCGCAACGGCAGCCGTGACCACGGCGATCAGCACCAGCAATTCGTTGGTTGGCAGAATGCTCGCCGACAACGCCGCCAACAGCAGGAAAATCACCAGCAACGAAAGAATCGGGATCACTTCGGCGATCACTCGACGTACTCGCTGCGTGTGCCGACCGGCCATTTCCGGCTTCACGCCCATCTCCGCCAACAACATCGAAAGCGCTTTGAGCTTGCGATAAGCCGCAATCAGAAACGGCAGCGACACCAGCAACGCCCCGCCCCAGATCAGCGCTTTCTGCCAACTCGGCTCACTGATCCACGCTTGCAGATACGCCGACATCCGCTCGGCGAAAAATGCGCTGGAAAAGAAAATCGCAATCACCAGCGCCAGATTCACCCCGACCTGCAACAGAATCCGCCGGATCATCGACGCCAGCAGCGCCCCCTCGCCCTGCGGCTGAATGCTGCGCAGCCATTCGCCATACATCCCCAACACCCGGCTCAGGCGTTGCGGCATGACGGCGGCAAGTTTGATCGACAGCGGATCGGCTGAACGAATCAGATACGGCGTCAGCAGCGTGGTAATCACCGAAACCGCCACCGCCACGGGATAGAGGAAGTTGCTGGTGACCTGCAAGGTCATGCCCAGCGCGGCGATGATGAAGGAAAATTCGCCAATCTGCGAAAGACCCATGCCGACCCGCAGTGAGGTACGTCCGTCGTTGCCGGCGATAAAGGCACCGAGCCCGCAGGACAACATCTTGCCGAGCACCACGGCCACGGTGATCACCGCGATCGGCCAGGCGTATTGCAGCAGGATCAGCGGATCGAGCATCAGCCCGATGGCGACGAAGAAAATCGCGCTGAACAGGTCGCGAACCGGTTCGATCAAGCGCTCGATTTTCAGCAGTTGCCGCGACTCGGCCATGATCGCGCCGATCAGGAATGCGCCGAGGACCATGCTGTATTCGAGTTTGACCACCAGCAGACAGAAGCCGAAACACAGGCCCAGCACAGTGATCAGCAACATCTCGTTGCTTTCGAATTTCGCCACATACGCCAGCAGGCGCGGCACCAGCAGGATGCCGACGACTAGGGCGACGATCATGAACAGCGAGAGTTTGCCGACCGTCGAGAACACTTCGCCGGAACTGACCGTGCCGCTGACCGCGATGCTCGAGAGCAACGCGATGATGCCGATGCCGAGGATGTCTTCGACGATCAGCACACCGAAGATCAACTGCGCGAAGCGCTCGTTTTTCATCTTCAGATCGTTGAGCGCCTTGACGATGATGGTGGTCGAGGAAATCGCCAGGATCGCGCCGAGGAACAGCGAGTCCATGGTGTTCCAGTCGAACCAGCGGCCGATTTCGTAGCCGATCCAGATCATCAGGACGATTTCCAGGAACGCCGCGATAAACGCCGTGGCGCCGACCTTGAACAGTTTGCGCAGGCTGAATTCCAGGCCGAGGCAGAACATCAGGAAGATCACGCCCAGCTCCGCCAGGGTCTTGATCGTCTCTTCGTCGTGGATCAGGCCGAACGGCGGCGTGTGCGGGCCGATGATAAAACCGGCGACGATGTAGCCGAGGACCACCGGTTGTTTGAATCGGTGAAAGAGCACGGTCACCACGCCCGCTACCAACATGATCACTGCCAGGTCCTGAATAAAACTGATGGCATGCATGGTATGAGGCTCCTTGAGTGACATAGCTCGACGGCCAGGCTCGGAAAAAGCCTGATCGAGCGGAGTAAAAATCCGCTTTGCGCGTAGGAAAATGCCTTTGGGGTGGGCTTTCGCAGGGTAACACCGCGACTTCCGGCAGAAAGGCGGTGCAATATATGGAAACAGATCGATGCGGCGTGACGGCAATCACCTGCCCGGCGTCCCGATAACTGAGGTTTGCAAAAACCGGCCAGGCCCCGCAGAGGTGCCGCCCTTTCGAAATTCTGCTTTGACCCGTGAGAACGTTATGGAACCCGGAAACGCCCAGCTGTCGATGACGGTATTGATGACCCCCGACATGGCCAATTTCTCTGGCAATGTGCACGGCGGGACGCTGCTCAAGTACCTCGACGAAGTGGCCTACGCCTGCGCCAGCCGCTATGCCGGCCGCTACGTGGTGACCTTGTCGGTGGACCAGGTGATTTTCCGCGAGCCGATTCATGTCGGCGAACTGGTGACCTTTCTGGCGTCGGTCAACTACACCGGCAACACCTCGATGGAAGTCGGCATCAAAGTCGTGACCGAGAACATCCGCGAGCGCTCGGTGCGCCACACCAATAGTTGCTTCTTCACCATGGTCGCGGTCGATGACCAGCGCAAACCGGCGCCGGTGCCGCCGCTGCAACCGCAGAACAGCGAAGACAAACGCCGCTTCATCCAGGCCCAGCAACGCCGGCAGATTCGTCAGGAACTGGAAAAGCGTTATCAGGAAATCAAGGGCGACGCCTGAGGTGTTTGATCGTTAAATCGCTTTCGCGGGCAAGCCTCGCTCCTACGGACCCGGGTCGTTCAGGCGAACTCCAACCTGTAGGAGCGAGGCTCGCCCGCGAAGCTTTTAAAGGCTGATCGCAACCGCCTCAAACCGCACCCGCGGATGCGCAATCCGGTCCTGCGCCCGCACCAGTTCCAGCTCGTAACTGGCGCACGCCTGGGTTTCCAGCAGCACTTCATGCACCGCCGCCGCGGTGAACTCAAACGCTGCCACCAGGCTATCGCCGAGCAGCACGCGCGCCAGGAACAACCCCGACGTCAGGTCACCGACACCGACCGGCTGACGCGGAAACGCCAACAGCGGCCGGCGCAAATGCCAACTGCCCTCAGCCGTCACCAGCAACATCTCGAACACATCCGTCGGTTTGCCGGGATAGTCCAGATGCTTGACCAGCACCGCTTTCGGGCCGCGTGTCAGCAGCGCTCGGGCCATCGCCAGGCAATCGAACAGCGACTGTGGCTTGCGCCCGGAAAAGCTGTCGAGCTCCAACTGATTCGGGCACATGAAGTCCGCCACCGCAGCTGCCTCTTCCAACAGAAAGTCGCTGACCTCGGCCGGCACGCTGCAGCCTTTCTCCGGGTGGCCCATCACCGGGTCGCACAAGTAAAGGGCTTTCGGATTGACCGACTTGATCCGCGCCACGCCCGTCAGAATCGCCCGCCCCTGAGCGGCGCTGCCCAGGTAACCGGAAAGCACCGCGTCACAGTTGCCCAGCTCGCCAATCGCGGCAATGCCTTCAACCAATTCGGGAATCTGCTGCGGCGGCAATATTTCGCCCGCCCATTGCCCGTATTGCGTGTGGTTGGAGAACTGCACGGTGTTGAGCGGCCAGACATTCACCCCGACCCGCTGCATCGGGAAAACCGCGGCGCTGTTGCCGGCGTGGCCGAACACCACGTGGGACTGGATGGCGAGCAGATGGGGCGTGCGTTTCATGCGCTGAGTTCCGTAAAACGATTGAAATTCGAGCCGCGCAGTATGCGACTAAACGCAGCCTGTACGACAGGCCGGCGACACAGTTAAGCTGGCGCTATCTTGTTGGAGCACTCTGTCGATGCTGACCCTCGGAAATATCTTCGTGCTGATGCTGCTGGCCACTGGCGGCGCGTGGCTCTGGCACAACCACGGCTTGCGCGAGCGCGCACTGGAGCGGGTCAAGCAGCATTGCGCGAAACTCGAAATCGAGTTGCTCGACGGCAACGTGGCGCTGAAAAAAATCGGTTTTATCAAAGATGCCAACGGTCGTCGACGTCTGGCTCGGGTGTATAACTTCGAATTCACCGTGACCGGCGAAACCCGCCACACCGGGACCATCACCCAATTCGGTGCGCACAGCGCGCAGATTGAACTGGCGCCGTACCCGATGCCGTTCGACGACACGCCGCCGGTGGTTGAAGTGGTGAAGCCGCGCGGCGAAGTGATCGAAATGAGCCAGTGGCGACAGGAACACACCAAGTGGCGTCCCTGAAGATTCAGCTCATCACCTGAAACCCTGTGATCAAACCTCTCGCAAAATCCGACACAGACTCAGACCTTCCTGCAACTCAGCAATATCCTGCGGCTCCGCAAAAATCAGCTCGATCCGCGAATCCTGACGCCATTCGCTCGCCTGCCACGCCTTCATTTCCAAGCTACCCAACTCCAAGCTAGCCAACGCATTCGCCGAAACCCAACCTTTGGCGCTGTGGATAACCAGCTTCGCCCGCTGCCAGGCAAGGCTTTCCAGCCAGCGCGCTACCCGCGCCGCATCAAATACCTGACTTGGATGCCAGCGCCAACCAATGCTCCAGCCGCCCTCCTGTGCCTGACTCAAGCAAATCGGTGACGCAGGATCAGTCCAGATCGCCGGCAACTGCGGCAACCCCTTGGGCAGCACAACGTTATCCACAGCCGCTATCGCCCGATTTTCCAGCCCCGGCAGTTCGCTCAATGGCAACGCTGCTTGCTGCGTCCAGTACACGGGACGCGCCGGCAACTGCTGGATAATCCGCCGCCGATCTTCCTCAGTCAGACCTTCAGACTTGTTCAGCAACAACAAACCCGCGCTGTTCAACGCCTGCTGTTGCGCCGCCGGCAGCGGTTTGCCGGCCGCGAGCGCTTGCGCATCCAGCACCAGCACACACGGTTGAAGCGCCAGTACGCCCAGCCACGGCGCTTCACTCAACTGACGCAGCAATGTCGCCGGATGCCCCAACCCGGACGGCTCGATAAACAGCCGGTCCGGCCGCGCCTTGCGCAGCAATCGCCCGAGGCCGATCTGAAACGGCGCACCATTCACGCAACACAAACAGCCGCCGGCCACTTCGCCCAGTGCGATACCATCGGCGCCCTGGGTCAGCAGCGCGGCGTCGAGACCGATCTGGCCGAACTCGTTGATCAGCACCGCCCAGCGTTCGTGCGCCGGGCGCTGCGCCATCAACTGCTTGATCAGGCTGGTCTTGCCGGCGCCCAATGGCCCGGCGATGACGTGCGTGGGAATGTTCTGCAACATGGTCAAAGTTTTTTGAGGAGGTAAAGGATGCGGTTGATCGGATTGTCGTGGTCAGCGTTGGCGTCGGGTTTGGCGCTGATGTCCGGCGAGGCGCTGGCGCAGGCGTGTGTGGTGCACAGCACGGCGGAACGGCTCGACGTCAAAGTCTGTCAGCAGAACCGCAACATCCCGGAAAAACTCTTCGCCGACGGCTTCTGCCAACCGAACTTGCCCGGGCAGAAAGTCGACGTGCAATACGTCGACCAATGCCCCAGCGGCGCGTTCGGCGTGTGCAGCAACGCGCAAGTCGCCAATATGCCCTACCGCCAGGATATTCACTATTACGGCGTGGCCACCGACGCGGCGTATTTACAACCGTTCTGCGAGGCGCAGAGCCAGGGTAACTGGCTCAAACCCTAACTCAGCCAGTCGAGCGTCAGAATCAACCGGCGCTGACCCGGCGCCGGTTGCGGCGAGCGATGAATCAGCCCGAAACCCTCGTTACCGTGCCACTTTTCACCTTTGAGCAACGCCACGTCACCGCTGTCGATGTGCTGGATCGGCGCCTGCGGCTCGGCGTGCGGATTGCCCAGCTGCCGACGATCGATCGCGCCTTCTTTCAGCCACTCGCTGCCGACGCCCGCATACGTGGTGATCAGCCGAACCGGCACATGATCGACGTGAAATCGCGGGCACATGGCTTGGTCCAACGCGCGCAAACGCAGGCCAACGCGCTTGGCGCCGAGCAAACACGCGAAGGCGCTGACCAGCCACGAAACGTCGGCGATAAAACCTTCGTAGCCTTCAAGGTCGCTGAAACCCGAGGCCAACCCGCGCAAGTTGGGTTCGGCGTCCTCGCTGGGTATTTCCAGGACCAGCGACTCGGCCAGCGGCTCGTTCAGCGATAACAGCAAACGGGCGAAATCGCCGATGTGCAGCGGCAATTGGCGTTGCCACACCGCGAGATTGGCGTCGTCGTGAAGGATTTTTGTCAGGACTTTCGGATTTGCTCCGTGATGCTGACGAGGTTTGCGCGCGGACGTTTTGCCCAGCGGGTTGGCCGCCACAGGTGTGAGTGCGCGCATCATGCGGCCTCTTCGTGCCACGGGCCGAACGGGTCGGGCAACATGCGCCAGGCCTCGATGCCCTGGGCCATTTCATCGTCGGTCAGCAGGCAGCTGTCGAGCTCGGCGCTGAGCTGCGCGAAGTCGATGTTCTGCCCGATAAACACCAGTTCCTGGCGGCAATCACCGCTGCCCGCTGCCCAGTTCTGCATGATCGCGGCAGTGCTTTCCTGATCCTGCGGCCATTGGTTTTTCGGCACAAAACGCCACCAGCGACCGGCGAACCCGTGGCGCATCAAACCGCCGGCCTGCGACCAACTGCCGGCGTCCATGTGCTTGCTCGCCAACCAGAAAAAACCCTTGGAACGCAGGAGTTTGCCATTGAGCCACGGGCGATCGATGAAGCTGAAAAAACGCTGCGGGTGAAACGGCCGGCGCGCGCGGTAAGCCGTCGAAGCGATGCCGTATTCGTCGCTTTCCGGCACGTGCTCGCCGCGTAATTCCTGCAGCCAACCCGGCGCCTGCGCGGCTTTTTCAAAGTCGAAACGGCCGGTGTTGAGGATCTTCTCCAACGCAATTTCGCCCATGACCATCGGCATGATTTCCGCTTGAGCGTTAAGCCGTTCGAGGATCGCCATCAGCTCTTCGCGTTCGCGGCGGCTGATCAGGTCAATCTTGCTGATCAGGATCACGTCGGCGAATTCGATCTGCTCGATCAGCAGATCGGTGATCGAACGCTCGTCTTCCTCGCACAGGGTTTCGCCACGCGACGCGAGGCTTTCGGCGGCTTGATAGTCGAGGAGAAAATTCATCCCATCGACCACGGTGACCATGGTGTCGAGCCGGGCAATATCGGCGAGGCTCTGCCCGGCTTCGTCGCGGAAGGTAAACGTTTCGGCCACCGGCAACGGTTCGGAAATGCCGGTGGATTCGATCAGCAAGTAATCAAATCGACCGTCCTTCGCCAGTTTGCTCACCTCCTCCAGCAAGTCCTCGCGCAGGGTGCAGCAAATGCAGCCGTTGCTCATTTCCACCAGTTTCTCTTCGGCGCGGTTGAGGCTGACATCGCGTTGTACTTCGCCGCCGTCGATGTTGATTTCGCTCATGTCGTTGACGATCACCGCGACCCGCAGGTTTTCGCGATTACGCAGTACGTAATTGAGCAGCGTACTTTTGCCGGCGCCGAGAAAGCCCGATAGGACGGTCACGGGGAGACGATGGGGCATCAGGTATTCCTCTCAGGTTGGGTCCAACGACGGGTCGAATGCCCGCTCGCGAAAAAAGCCTTGGTTGATTTTAATGTAATAACATAACATGCAAAACCGAACTTCACGATGGACCTGCTGATGAATGCGCTGACTCTGCCGGATATCGCCGCGCAGGCCTCACGCCAAGCCCTGCCACTTGAGTGGGTGGGCATGTGTGGCATTGCCCTGCCGATCCTGATTGACGGGCGACGCCTGAACGCGAGAGCGGATGCCGGCGTCAGTCTTGATGACGGCGAAGCGCGCGGCATTCACATGTCGCGGCTGTATCTGGCGCTGGAAATGCTCGAACGGGAAAACCTCACACCGGCATTACTGCGCCGGGTTCTGCAACGATTCCTGGACAGCCATCAAGGTTTGTCGTCTAGCGCTTATCTGAAAATTCACGCTGATTTGCTGCTCAAACGTCCGGCGCTGATCAGTCCGTTAGCCGGCTGGAAAAGCTATCCCGTCAGCATCGATGCACGTTTGGAAAACGATATGTTCCACGTGGAACTAAGAATCGACGTGGCTTATTCCTCGACGTGCCCCTGCTCGGCAGCGCTTTCCCGGCAGCTTATCCAGGCGCAATTCGTCGATGATTTCGCCAACAAATCGCTCAATCACGCAGACGTCCTGACATGGCTGGGCTCCACGAACGGCATCGTTGCCACCCCGCACAGTCAACGCAGCACCGCCCAGTTGCGCTTACGCCTGCTCGACTTTGTCGAAGACTTGCCGCTTATTGCGGCGATCAATGACGCTGAAGCTGCACTCGGCACTGCCGTGCAAACCGCAGTGAAACGCGCCGACGAACAAGCCTTCGCGTTGGCCAATGGGCAGAACCTGATGTTCTGCGAAGACGCCGCGCGTCGCTTGAATCTGGCGCTGAAACGCTCTCCCGGCATCGACGGATTTCACATCCGCGTGGTCCACGCTGAAAGCCTGCACGCCCACGATGCAGTCGCCGAGAGCCGCTGCAATTGGGAGCGCGCATGATCCGCTGCCTATCCCTGCGCTGGGGCGCACCTGGCCAAGCGCTGACGCCTGCGGTGGATTTTGCGTTGCCCGCAGGCAGTCTCACTGCTGTGATTGGCGCCAATGGCTCGGGCAAAAGCAGCTTGCTCAAAGTTATCGCCGGTCTGCAAAAACCACTGTCCGGGAAAATTGTGCTGGATGTTCCACGCCAGGGCGGCCTGTCTTTTCTGCCTCAGCAACAACACTTGGATCGGCAGTTTCCGATCAGCCTGCAGGAGTTGGTGGCCGCAGGATTCTGGGGCAGCAAACAATCAACGGAAGTCCGCAAGCACAAACTCGAAAGTGTATTGCACGACTGGTGCCTCAGCGGCCTGGAGCAACGTCCGCTCATGGCGCTGTCCGGCGGCGAATTGCAGCGCGCCCTGCTCGCCCGTTTAAGCCTCGCCGAGGCGCCGTTGCTGCTGCTCGACGAACCCCACGCCGCACTCGATGAACTCGGCCAGGAATTGCTGTGGCAACACATCCACGCCTGGCACGCCGCCGGCCGAACGCTGTTGATCGTGTGCCATGACCTCGCCGCCGTGCGCCAACATATAACGCAAACCCTGCTGATCAAAAGCAGCGGCTGCACCCTCGGGCTCAGCACCGAACTGATTCGCCAACAACCGCAAACGCAGGTGGCCTGATGATCGCCGCCGCGCAACTCTGGCAACCGTTTCACGAGTTCGTGTTCATGCGCCGGGCGTTGCTCGGTGGTCTGGTGCTGGCGTGCAGCACGGCGCCGCTCGGGGTGTTTTTGATCCTGCGGCGCATGAGCCTGATCGGCGACGCGGTGGCTCACGGCATCTTGCCCGGCGCCGCGTTGGGTTTCTGGTTCTTCGGCTTAAGCCTGCCAGCGCTGACCCTCGGTGGTCTCGGCGCGGGCCTGAGCATGGCCGGACTGGCCGCGTGGATCACCCGCCGCACCGGTCTGCGCGAAGACGCCAGCCTCGCCGCGATCTACCCGATTTCCCTCGCCAGCGGCGTGCTGATCCTCGGCATCGCCGGCAAACGCCTCGACCTGTTGCACCTGTTATTCGGCTCGGCATTGGCGGTCGATGGCCCGACGCTCAGCGGGATGTTGTGGGTCTCCGGTTTCAGTCTGATCGCCATGGCGCTGATCTATCGACCGCTGCTGCTGGACACGCTCGACCCGCTGTTCCTGCAAACCGTCAGCCGTCTCGGGCCGCTCGCGCACGGCGTATTCCTGACGTTGGTGGTGCTGAATCTGGTGATCGGTTTCCAGGCCATCGGCGCGTTGATGGTGGTCGGTTTGATGATGTTGCCGGCCGCCGCTGCGCGATTCTGGAGCCGTCGATTGCCAGTGCTGATGAGCATCGCCGCGCTGCTCGGCTGCCTCTCGGTGTGGTTTGGTTTGCTGCTGTCGTTCTATTGCTCGCTGCCCAGCGGCCCGGCCATCGTGTTGGTGGCGGGCGCGTTGTATCTGTTGTCCGTGGTGTTCGGGCCGGTGCACGGCTTGTTGCGCCGCCCGCCCTTGCTCACATCCCAATGAGGTGTATCCCGATGCGCGTTGTACTCGTGCTGTTCAGTTTGCTGCTGTCGATGTCGATACCCGCGTTGGCGGCGGCAGCGGAAAAACTCCAGGTCGTCACCAGCTTCAGCATCCTCGCCGACATGACGCAGCAGGTCGGCGGCGAGCATATCCAGATCACCAACATGGTCGGCGCGGACGCCGATGCGCACACTTACGAGCCGACGCCGGACGACGCCAAAGCGCTGCTCAACGCCAAACTGATCATCAAGAACGGCCTCGGTTTCGAGCCATGGCTGGATCGTCTGGTGACCAGCACCGAGACCACCGCGCCGGTGATCAGCGCCAGTCACGGGGTGATTCCGCGCTCGCTGGATGAGGATGGCGAAACCGTGCCCGACCCGCACGCCTGGCATAACCTGGCGAACAGCGAGCTGTACATCGCCAACATCACCAAAGCGCTGATTGCCGCAGACCCGGCAAACCGCGCCGACTATCAACGCAACAGCCAGGCTTACCTGAAACAGATCTACGCCCTGCTCGCCGAGGCCAAAGCCAAGCTCGGTTCGCTGCCGCCGGGCAAGCGCAGGATCGTTACCTCGCACGACGCTTTCGGTTATCTCGGCCAGGCATACGGCATCGAGTTCATGGCGCCGCAAGGATTGTCGACCGAACGCGACCCTTCGGCGGCGGAAGTTGCGGCGTTGATCACGCAGATCCGTCAGGCCAAGGTCAAAGCGGTGTTTATGGAAAACATCAAGGATGCGCGCCTGCTCAAGCAGATTGCCGATGAAAGCGGCGCGAAGATTGGCGGCACGTTGTACTCCGATGCGCTCGCCGCCAGCGGCCCGGCCAGCACCTTCGCCGGGCTGTTCGAATACAACCTCAACACCCTGTACGACGCGTTGAGCAAACCCTGAGCGGATCTGAGTTGATGGCGTTTTAGAGGACGCTTTCGCGGGCAAGCCTCGCTCCTACGGACAGTGATATCCGTAGGAGCGAGGCTTGCCCGCGAAGCTTTTATGCGCGCGGCTTGACCGTTCCGCAATCCTTACCCAGCCACACCGCGCGGCTGTCCAGGCTGCCCTGCTGCTGAATACCAGTGGCGTTGAACGTGCCGCTGACCTTGGTGGTGAACTCACGATCACTGAGGAACGTCGCGACGCCGGCACCTTGCGCTTTCGGGCAGCTGAACTTGAATTTCCACTGATTGCCGGTGCGATCAGTGATTTCCTGTTTGCAGCCCGATGCCGGGTCGGTCAGCGGAATGTTGTCCGTCGCCACTTGCTCCTGCGTCAGGCAGGCACGCACGCCCTTGCCGCCAATGTTGATGCCCTGCTTCTCCAACTGCGCGCGCTGCTGCGGCGTCATTTGGCCTTGCAACTGACCGAGGATCAGTTGCAGATCCGGCAGGTTCTGGTTATCGACTTTCATGTTGCTCGTGGTCAATTCCCACAGACCCGGCTGCAGCATCTGCGCCTGAGCGGCAACCGGAAGGGACAAACCGAGGGCCATGGCCACACCCAACAGACGAACATTCATCGAGTAACTCCTGATCATTAGTGGCCGTTAGACGTCAGCTCCAGGCTTCGGTTCATGGCCCAATTAAATAGCGACATTCTGCACGGAACATGGTCTTTTACGTATTGAATCTTCAGGAGCAAGGTTGCCTCATGGATTATTTTGGACCGCACGTTTTCGGTTACCTGATCGCCTTGTTGCACACGCTGGGCCTGATTGCCGCCATCCACGCCGTGTTGACCGTGCGCACCGCCCAAGGCTCGATTGCCTGGGCGCTGTCGCTGCTGTTCATTCCCTACCTCACGCTTATCCCTTATCTGGTGTTCGGCCGCAGCACGTTCGACGGCTATATTCAGGCCCGACGTCAGGCCAACGAAGAAATGCGCAAAGCGATTTCCGAGCTGAACTGGCGCCCCTGGGTCGAGGAAGCCCTCGCCGCCCGCGCGTCCAATGCCTATGCCTCGCTGCGGGCGATGCCAAAACTGGGACGCATGCCGTGCCTGGCGAACAACGACGTGCACCTGTTGATCGACGGCGCCGCCACGTTCGAAGCAATTTTCGCCGCCATCAGCAACGCCAAAGAAGCGGTGCTGGTGCAGTTTTTCATCATCCACGACGACCGCCTCGGCCAGCGCTTGCATAATCTGCTGCTGAAAAAGGCTGGTGAAGGCGTGGCGGTTTACTTGCTTTACGACCGCATCGGCAGCCACTCGTTGCCGCACAGTTATGTCCAACCGTTACGGGATGCCGGGGTCGAGGTCAAAGCGTTTGCCACGCGCAGCGGCTGGCTCAATCGCTTCCAGGTGAATTTCCGCAACCACCGCAAGATCGTCGTGGTTGATGGCGTCCTCGGTTTTGTTGGCGGGCATAACGTCGGCGACGAATACCTCGGCGAAAAACCTCCGCTGGCACCGTGGCGCGATACCCACGTGCAAGTGCGCGGCCCGGTGGTGGCGTGCATGCAGGAGTCGTTCGCCGAGGACTGGTTCTGGGCCGCACGCACGTTGCCGCCGCTGATCCTGCCGGACGTTTACCCGGACGACGGCGTGCTCTGCCAATTGCTCGCCAGCGGCCCGGCCGATTCCTACGAAACCTGTTCGCTGTTCTTTGTCGAAGCAATTCACGCAGCGACTGAACGCGTATGGATCACCAGCCCTTATTTCATTCCCGACGAAGCAGTGTTCGCGGCGCTGCGCCTGGCCGTACTGCGCGGTGTCGATGTGCGGCTGTTGCTGCCGTCGCGCCCGGACCACCGCATCGTTTACGCCGCGTCCAGCCTCTACGCTTTCGAAGCGGTGCGCGCGGGCGTGCGAGTGTTCCGTTACGAACCCGGTTTCATGCATCAGAAAGTGGTGTTGATCGACAGCGAAATCAGCGCCATCGGCAGCGCCAATCTGGACAACCGTTCATTCCGGCTGAATTTTGAAGTGATGCTGCTGACCGTCGACAGCGTGTTCGCTGGCGAAGTCGAGAAGATGCTCAACGATGACTTCGCCCAGTCCCACGAAATCGCCAAGGAAGAAAGCCGGGAAACCCACCGCCTGCAACAAATCGGCATGCGGGTCGCCCGGCTTATTTCGCCGATCCTTTAAGGCGTGTAAATGTCGTCGCGGGTCCAGGGCAATTCGTGGCTGCCGTCCAGATGCGCCTTCACCGCGAGAATCTGGTGCAGGTTGATCCAGCCTTTGGCGAAGGCGTAGGCGCAACCGGCCAGATACAGCCGCCAGATGCGCAGCGCCTGTTCGGGCACCTCTTTGGCGGCGGTTTCCAGATTGTCTTCGAGGCGTTCACTCCAGTGATCGAGCGTGCGCGCGTAGTGCAGGCGCAGGCTCTCGACGTCGACGATCTCCAATCCGGCTTCGCTGATCTCGGCGGCAATCATCGACAAGTGCGGCAGCTCACCGTTGGGGAACACGTACTTCTCGATGAAATCCCCGGCGCCGCGTCCCACCGGCCGGCCGTCAGTGTGTTTGGCGGTGATGCCGTGGTTCATCACCAGACCGCCCTCCTTCACTGCACCGAAAAGAATGTTGCAGTACTCGGCAAGGTTCGCGTGGCCGACGTGTTCAAACATGCCGACGCTGACCACTTTGTCGAAACGTCCGTCCTGCGGCAAATCGCGATAATCGAGCAGTTGCAGTTCGACCAGATCTTCCAGCCCTTCCTCTTTGACCCGCTCACGGGCCAGCGCCAATTGTTCCTTGCTCAGGGTAATGCCGAACACTTTCGCGCCACATTCACGTGCCGCGTAACGCGCCAGACCGCCCCAGCCGCAACCGACATCCAGCAGATATTCGCCCGGTTGCAGCCGCAGCTTGCGGCACAAGTGGCGGAATTTGGCTTGCTGCGCCTGTTCCAATGACTCGCTGCCGGTCTCGAAGTAGGCGCAGGAATACGCCATGTCGCTGTCGAGCCACAGTTGGTAAAACGCGTTGGAGAGGTCGTAGTGGTAGGAAATCGCCTTGGCGTCGGTTTCCTTGTCGTGGGCAAGTCGTACCGGCTGACTGTCGGCATCGCCCAATAACGCCTGGCTCCATTCATCGCAGACGCGGATCACGTCGCTGATCGAGCCTTCCAGCTCAAGCTTGCCTTCGACGAAAGCAGCGCCTAGCGCGTCCAGGCTTGGGTGGGTGAACTGGGTAACCATTTGTGGGTCCTTGACCACAATCGTGACGCTGGGCGTCGGCCCCAGGTTGAATTCATGGCCATCCCAGAGTCGCAGGCGAAGCGGTAACTGCAGATTCTGTAAGGCCGGTGGAAGTTGCGCGAGCATGGAAAATCCCCCCTTGTTTCAGACGTCTGATCTGAGGGTAGACCATCTCTAGAAAATAGCTGCCTATCGATAAATAGCCGTTTTCTATGACTGTGGGAGCAAAACTTGCTCGCGATAGCAACCTGGCAGGCGGCGCACGGGTGAATGTGCTGGCCCACTCGCGAGCAAGCTTTGCTCCTACAGAGACTTGGCCGCAGCTACCAAGCGCTCGTTGGATGGCCCTCAAGCAGATGACTTCGACTGTGCAAGACAGTTCTGAAAATTTCCCAACCGCTGATCCGCCAGTCAGCGCGCCGTTCAGTGCTCATCTTTCAACTTCAACAGTGGCTCCTGAAAGCGCAGCAACCGTCCGGCGTTGCCCAGCACCAGCAACGTGCTGAAGTTGTGCAGCAAAGCAGCGATCATCGCCCCCGCCGCACCGAGCCAGCCGAATGCGGCAAACGCGACAATCGCCAAGGTCCAGCCGAGGCCGATGATCACGTTGACCTGCAATGTCTGCCGACATTGGCGACTCAAGCGCACGCAGGTGCCGAGCCGGCGCAAGTCGCTGCCGATCAACACGATGTCCGCCGACGCCAGCGCAATGTCCGCACCGCCTGCGCCCATCGCCACGCCAACCACCCCGGCCTTCAGCGCCAGTGAATCGTTGATGCCGTCGCCAACCACCATCGGCCGAAAGCCGTTGCCGATTTCCGTCATCACTCGATTGAGTTTGTCTTCAGGCAAGGCTTGCGCCTCGACATCGCTGATCCCGACGTCACGCGCCAACGTCTGCGCGACGCTTTGCCGGTCACCGGTCAGCAGCAATTGCCGGCCCAGTCCGAGTTCGCGCAATTCCTGCAACGCAAAATGCGCTTCCGGTTTGAGCGTGTCCGCGAGCAACAGCCACGCGAGAAATTCGCCGTTCAGCGCGAGCCCGGCAATTGGCCCGTCGTGTTCGGGAATCGCCGAAGTCACGATGCCCAATTGCGCAAACAACTCCGGACGCCCGAGCGCTGCTTCGCCCTGCTCGGTCATTGCAACGACGCCCAAGCCCTGGCGTTCGTGAATGTCCAACAGCAGCAAAAAATGTTCTGGCGTGACCAGACTGGCCAAGGCGCGACTGACCGGATGGCTGCTCGCCGAACCGAGGCTGGCGGCCAGTTTCAGCACAGGGCTGCGATCCTCCAGCGGGCTGTCGATCGATTGCAGGCGCAGGGTGCCGAAGGTCAGCGTGCCGGTTTTATCCACCACCAGCGAGGTCAGGTCCGCCAGTTCTTCGAGGAACGCCGAGCTGCGAATCAGGATGCCGTGACGCGCCGCGACCGCCACCCCGGCAATCGCCGTGGCCGGCGCCGACAACACCAGCGCGCACGGGCAAGCGGCGACCAACACCGCGAGCATCGCTTGCGCATCGTTGGTGACGAACCAGGTCACCGCCGCCAGCAACAGCACCAGCACCATATAGCTGCCGGCGTAACGCTCGAGCAAACGGGTGATCGGCGGCTTGGAACGCTCGGCGCTCTGCATCAGCGCGATCACTTTGCCGAGGGTCGATTCGTGGCCGGTGCGCGTCACTTCAATCCGTAGCAGACCGTCGAGGTTGATCGCGCCACCGAACACGCTCATGCCGGCCGCCACTTCCAGCGGCACTGATTCGCCGGTAATCGACGCGGTGTCGAGGCTCGCCTGACCGGACAACACGCGGCCATCCGCCGGCACCCGATCCCCGGCGCGCACTTCGACAATATCGCCAGCCTTCAGTGTGCCGTTGTCGACTTCGATGATCGCGCCGTCCGCCTGCACTTTGCGCGCGTGGCTGCGGGTGAGTTTGCCCAAAGCGTGGATCGCTTCTTGCGAGCCGATGACGCTGCGTTCCTCCAGCACGTGGCCGAAGATCATGATGATGGGCAACAACGCAGCGGTGAGCAGATCGCCGGTGGCCCAGGCGCCGAGCATTGCCAACGCAATCAGTTGATCGGTGATGCCGTGCAAACTTGGGTAGCGCAGGCTGTACCACGCCGAGCGCATCACCGGCACGGCCACCAGTAACGAAGCAAAACCGAGCAGCAATTGGCTGACCCCAGTCTGCTCCGGCGACAGCCAACGCCAGATCAAACCGAGCGCCAGCAAGCCCAGCGCGAGCATGGCCAAGGTCAGTTGACGGGCGGCGCTGCGTTGTTCGGCCGAGGACAACAGGCTTGGTTCGGACGGGATGTGCGCGGGGGTGGTCATTGTGTGGCTCCCTGAATGATCAGGCGGGAATCGTCTTTTGGATCGACCGTGGTCACCGAACCGGCCTGGCCGAGAATCTTCGGCATGCGCTCGCGATAGAGGCGCAAGAGCATTTGCGGGTCGGTGCCCTGTTGCTGCGTTTTGCTCAGGCTCAGCACCGTAGCGGTGGCGGCCGAGGCATCGGCCAGTCGTTCACTGGCTTGCGCATGCGCAACTTGCAATGCGCGGTCGGCTTGTTCGTTGGCGATCTGGGTGAGTTTCTCAGCCTCGGTACGCGCATTGGCCACGGCTTTGTCGGCCTGTTGACTGGCGGTGAGCACCGCGTTGAAGGCATTGACCGCCGGGCCGGGCAAGCTGGATTGCACGTCGACGCGGGCGACCTCGATGCCGATGCCCTGCCCCGTCGCCGCCAGTTCGGCCAGGCGTTGGTTGATGCTTTGTACCAGATCACCGCGCAGGCGTTCGCGGCGTTCGGCGGCTTTGTTGTCGGCGCCGATCAGCTCAGGTCTGGCGACCAGAATCGTGTCGAGATCGCGCGCGGCAGTCAGCGCCACGGCACTGCGCGTGACCAACCGATCCAGCGCCGGTAGCACATGTTCGCCCTGAAGGACGAACGCGTAAGGCTCGGTGACTTTGTAAAAAACCCGCACGTCCAGCTGCACGACTCCGGCGTCACCGGTCAGCAAATAACCGGAACCGGCGAGTGCATCGCTGAGCGGCGTGGCAAACGTCGCCACACGATCCGCCTGCAACGCGACATCGCTACGGAGCAAGTTGTCGACGCGGCGCTCGATCACCCGATCCGCCGCCGGCAACAAAATCACCTGCTCAAAAGGACTCGGCCACGCCAGCAATAGCCCGGCGTTTTGAATGCGATCCAGCGCGCCGAAGTGCAACACCACCGCGCGATTCTGTGGATCAATCTGCCGCACATTCGAAAACGCCCAGACCAGCGCGGCCAAGATAGTCACCGCGTACAGCGCCAAAAAAGCCAAGCGTCCGGCCTGAATCCAAGGGCTGTTTATCGCATGTGTTCCACGTGGAACTAATTTCATGGCTGCGACCCGGACTTGTTGTCGAGGCTCGGCGGCCCGTCAACCAACACGCGGAATGGCGCCGCGTCGGTGCGCAAAATCAGTTTGGTGCCGGGCGAAACAATCGTGCCCAAGGTGTCGAGCGAACGCAGCAAATTGTAGAGCTGCGGCGACCCGGCATAAGCGCGGCCATAAATCTGCGCCGCTTCGACCCGGGATTGCGCTTCGATGTCAGCTGCTTTGACCGTGGCATCAGCTTGCACCACCCGCGCATCGCGCTCGGCGGCGGAGCGGATTTGCGCGGCTTCACGTTTGCCGATCGCCGTGCGTTCGGTGGCGATTGTTTCACGCTCGGCGCGCATGCGATCAACCGTGGCGGTGAGCGTCACCGACGGCAACGTCAGCCGCTCGATGCCAACTTGCAGCACGCGCACGCCATAAGTGGTGAGCAACTGCTGATCGATTTGCTGGCGCAGTTGCGCTTCAAAATCGGCGATGTGCACTTGATTGGCGTCGGTGTTCACCAGGTTGGCCAAGTCAAAACTGCTGGCGGTGGTTTCCAGCGCCGAGCCGACGAAGGTGCGAATCTGCCGCGCCGCTTCATCCGGCTGGTTCTGCACCGCGCGCATAAAGCGCTGCACATTGTCCGGATCACCCTGAACCTGCCACGCCACGTAAGCCTGGACGATGATGCGCAAACCGTCGCGCGTGCCGACATCCTGCAAACCGCTGGACGTGGTGCGCAGGCGCAAGTCCACCGGAATCGCCGCTTCGAACGGCGCCGGCCAGCGCCAGCCCAGTCCCGGTTCCAGTAACACCCGCGACGGATTGCCGAAACGGGTAATCACCGTGGCCTCGCCGGAACGCACTTGCACCAGGCTCGCCGCCGCAATGGCAAACGCCACCAGCAAGGCCGCCCAAGCCATGCGCCGCCACGGAAATGGCCCGGCGGCTTGCGCATCACCGTGGTGATGATGGTGATGCCCGTGATGGTGGCCCGCATGGCCATGATCGTGCCCAGCGTGGTCGTCGTGAGGGTGATTATGCGGCTGGCTCAATGGGTGGCTCCTGGCTGAGCGGGGTTACGCGGCGACGCGGGGTCGGCCGGCAGCGTGAAGGTTCGCAGGTCGATGGTCGGCGCATTGCTGCTGCCGCCGAGGCGATGATCGAGGATCAGCAACTGCGCGTTGGCCAGGCCTTGGCTCAGTTGACTCAAATAGTGTTCGAGGACAAAGGCCTGGCCGGCGCTGGCGTAAGCCTTGCGCTCGGCGCTGAAGCGCAAGTCGGAGGCCTGCGCCGTCGCGTTGATTTCGCGGGCACTGGCGGTCGCTTGATCGCGGGCAACGCTGGCCTGCAATTGCGCCTGATTGGTCGCCTCCGCTGCGGCGCCACGTTCACGCGCGATCAACGCTTGCGCGCCAATCTGCGCCGCTTGCACCGCGTGATACGCATTGGCTGCGCCGGCCGGTGGGTGAATGGCTTCGACCACCGTCGCGAGAATCTCCACGCCGCTGTCGAGTTTCTGCAAGTCGGCTTGCACCGCGCGGCCAATCTCGTCGCCCAGCCCTACCCGGTCGGCGCCAAGCAAACCGTCGAGGGTTCGCGACGCGAAGTCGTGCACCAGAATCCGGCTCGCGGTGCTGCGAATCAGCGTCGGTACGTCGGCGCTGTTATAAGTCGCGGCCAATGCCGCTTGATCGCTGAGGCCGATGCGGTAGACGAAACGCACGTCCATGTTGACGATCTGCAAGCTCTGTTTGTCGGCGCGGCTGCTGGCGATGACTTGGGATTTGTCGTTGACGTGGCTGGCGTCCCACAAGCGATTGGCGATCGCTGGCGGCGGACCTTCTGCCGGTTCAGCGGCCATCGGCACCCCTGCTCCGTCGCTGACGCTGGTGGCCAACTCGTGGACCACGCCGTTCTCGACGCTCAACACGCGACCCAGCGGCCACGGCAAACCGGCGTGCAAACCAGGGCCGAAGACTTGCACCGGTTTGCCGAAACGCTCGTAGATGCCGCGCCCCTGCAACGGAATTTCGTGAACACCGGTCAGCGCCCAACCGACGACCGCCACCACCGCCAGCACCGGCAAGAAGGCGCGACGTATGTAGCTGAAGGCCCAGATCTGCCGCAGGTCGATGCCGAAGCGGTTGTGCAATTCATGCTGCAACGCCAGCAACGGCTGCGGCGGCCAGCGCAGCAGGTCGGCGATGAAACTGCGCGCGAGCAATGTCGGTTCCACTTGCTCGCGCGGCGGACTGAACAGCGACAGCACGGCGCGCAGCAGCAATTCGGCTGCCACCAACCCCGGCAGCAGACCGATCAACACCGCCAGACGTACCGGCCAAACTGCGGTTTGGTTGGCGAACAACAGGCACAACGCGCTCAGCACCAGGCAGATAATCGCCACGCGCGTGAGCTGCGCCAACGCGTTCGCCTCCGGCCATTCGGCGGCGTTTTCCTGCGCGAGTTGGCGTTCCAGCACCAGCAAACCGAAGGCCAGCAGCAACGACAACGAAGCGCCGACACTGGCTGACACACCCAGCGTGGCCGGGGCCAGACTCAGGTTCCAGACTTGCGCGATGCTGTACAACGTCAACAACGCCCAACCGGCCAGCCACAACGTCGGCGCGCCGATCTGCGCGAGCATGCGCACCCAGCGCTGGCCGATTCGGTCGAGCAAGCGTTCGTACCCGCCCACCGGCTTAGGCACTTCTTCGTCGGCACCAACCGGCAGCGCCAGCGCCGGATGCATCGCCCGCGCGCGCCATTCGGTGACCCAACCGGCCGCTTGCAAACCGCCAATCAACACCAGCAAACCGCCGCTCTGATTGACCAGCAACGCGCCCCACAGCGACTGCGGCGCAAACAGCGCGACGAAAAACGCCAACACCAGCCCAATCGCCGCGAGCGCACCCAGGGCTATCGCGTACTGACGCAACCGCCGCTGCTGAAACTGCGCCTGCTGAAAGCGCGGCAACCCGCTTACTTGCGTTGCATCGACATCAAGATCGACTTGCATACCACCCCAGAATTTATTGATTGCCGATGTCACATCTTGTTACTCGTCGTTACCTTATAACGAAGCGGGTGAAATTTCCGTTGTAAATCGCTCCATCTAAAGCCGCCGACCTGTCGCCTGGCTGAAGCCTTGACCGAAACACCGCGAAACGCTCATATTACGCTCGTAATTTTTACCAGCAGCTACGGTTAACCATCCGGTCCCTACTCAGGAGTACAAGCATGAGCACCTATGACGTCGTGATTCTGGGCGGTGGCCCGGGCGGTTATAACGCGGCGATTCGCGCGGGCCAATAGGGCCTCAAAGCCGCGTGCGTCGAGGGCCGCGCGACGCTCGGCGGTACGTGCCTGAACGTCGGTTGCATGCCGTCCAAAGCCTTGCTGCACGCCTCCGAACTGTACGACGCGGCCATGGGTGCGGAATTCGCCAATCTCGGCATCGAGGTCAAACCGACGCTCAACCTCGCGCAGATGATGAAGCAGAAGGATGAAAGCGTGACCGGCCTGACCAAGGGCATCGAGTTTCTCTTTCGCAAAAACAAAGTCGACTGGATCAAGGGCTGGGGCCATATCGACGGGCCGGGCAAAGTCACCGTCACTGACAGCGCCGGCGATAAAACCGAGTTGAGCGCCAAGGACATCATCATCGCTACCGGCTCCGAGCCCACTCCCCTGCCCGGCGTCGACATCGACAACCGGCGCATCCTCGACTCCACCGGCGCGCTGTCGTTGAGCGAGGTGCCGAAACACCTGGTGGTGATCGGCGCCGGGGTGATCGGCCTGGAACTGGGCTCGGTCTGGCGGCGCTTGGGCGCGCAGGTGACGGTGGTCGAATACCTCGAGCGGATTTGCCCCGGCGTCGATGCCGAGGCCGGCAAGACCTTGCAGCGTTCCTTGAGCAAGCAAGGCATCAGCTTCAAGTTGAGTTCGAAAGTCACCAGCGCCACCACGTCCGAGAACGGCGTGCAGCTGAGCGTCGAACCTGCTGCCGGTGGCACCGCCGAATTGCTTGAAGCGGATTACGTGCTGGTCGCCATCGGTCGCCGACCTTTCACCGAAGGTCTGGGCCTGGAGAACGTCGGCCTCGCCACCGACAAGCGCGGCATGCTCGCCAACCAGGGCCATCGCACCGAAGCGGCGGGCGTCTGGGTGATTGGCGATGTGACGTCCGGGCCGATGCTCGCGCACAAGGCTGAGGACGAAGCGATGGCGTGCGTCGAGCAGATCGTCGGCAAGGCTGGCGAGGTCAATTACAACCTGATCCCGAACGTGATCTACACCCGGCCGGAGCTGGCCAGCGTCGGCAAAACCGAAGAACAGTTGAAGGCTGAGGGCCGGGCGTACAAGGTCGGCAAGTTCCCGTTTACCGCCAACAGCCGGGCGAAGATCAATCACGAAACCGAAGGTTTTGCCAAAGTGCTGGCCGATGAGCGCACGGATGAAATCCTCGGCGTGCATCTGGTCGGCCCGAGCGTCAGCGAAATGATCGGCGAGTATTGCGTGGCCATGGAATTCAGCGCCTCGGCCGAGGACATCGCCCTGACCTGCCACCCGCACCCGACCCGCTCCGAGGCGTTGCGCCAGGCAGCAATGAATGTGGAAGGGATGGCGACGCAGATGTAGCGCAGACACATGATCGTTCCTGCGCTCCGCGTGGGAACGATCCTTAACTGGCTGGCAAATGCCCGAGCGGCAGCGCGCCTGGGGTTTTCACAGTGTGGATCGCGAAATTGCTGCGAATGTCGCTGACCCCCGGCAACTTGAGCAAGCGCCCGGTGAGAAAACGCTCGTACGCGCGCAAGTCCGGCACTACCACTTGCAGCAGAAAGTCCGATTCCCCCGACACCAGAAACGCCGAAATAACTTCCGGCAGCGCCGTCACCGCCTCGCGAAACGTATCGGCCTGTTCGTCGTTGTGCCGTTCAACCTTGACCCCGACAAACACCGTCAACCCGAGCCCGACTTCATCGCGATCGACATTCGCCTGATAGCCGCGAATCACCCCCGCCTCCTCCAGCATCCGCACCCGACGCAAACACGGCGACGCCGACAACCCGATCTCATCAGCCAATTGCACATTGCTCAGGCGCCCGTCGCGTTGCAGGGCGGCGAGAATCTTGCGGTCGTAGGCATCGAGTTTCATCGCTTGGCAGATCCTGATGGTGAATGAGTGGTTGCGTGGCAGGTTATGCCAATCCCGCTGAGTTTAGAAGCCAACTACGCACGCACCTGCCCTGCCCTCCCGCCATAGACTGGATTGACCAAATCGACAACGAATGGCGGTGCAACATGCAAAGTCTCTGGCTGTTTTTCATGGCGCTGGCGGTGGTGTTTCTGTTGCCCGGCCCGGACATGATCCTGCTGCTGCAAACCGGCGCGCGTCAGGGCCGAGGCGCGGCGCTGGCCACGGCGATTGGTTTGGGCATCGCACGGGGTTGTCATGTCGCGCTAGCGGCGCTGGGGCTGGCGGCGTTGTTCAAAGCAGCGCCGTGGACGTTTGATGTGGTGCGGCTGGTCGGTGCCGCGTACCTGTTGTGGATCGGCATCCAATGCTTGCGCACGACGATGCTGCCGAATTTGAACACTGCCGCGGCGACCCTGGAAAAACCGCACTGGCGCGAGTCGATCCAGCGCGGTTTGCTGACCAATCTGCTCAACCCCAAAGCCTTGCTGTTTTGCTCGGTGTTGCTGCCGCAGTTCATCAATCCCCACGGCGGGCCGGTGCTCGCGCAGTTCGCCCTGCTCGGCGTGGCGCTGGTGGCGGTTGGTTTACTGTTCGACAGCGCTTACGCACTGGTCGGCGCCGCGCTGGGCCGTTGGCTGCAACGCAGTCCTTCGGCCCAACGGGTGCAGCAATGGCTGTTTGGCAGCCTGTTGATCGGCTTCGCGTTGCGGCTGACCTTTGTGCAACAGGCGTGAGCCTTAGCGGGTTGTGCGCCGACGGCGGTTGATCAGCAGCAGCGCGCCGGCCACCACAACCACCACCGCGCCGATCTGCACCGGCGTTTTGTACGGGCGCAGCGCTGAACGCACCGAATCCGTGGCTTGGGTCACGTAGCGTTTGCTGGCATTTTCAAAGTCGGGATACGGGCACTGGTGGCCAAAGTCACCGGCCCAGACCACGTACGGCCCTTCCTTGACGTAACGCTGATACAGCGCGCTTTGATCTTCGAGACTGGAATTCCAGCCCGCCGCGGTGCACAGCACGGCGGCAAAAGCGCTGCTGGTGTGCGGCAAATTGTCCGCCGCGCGGCTGGCCAGCGCGGTGGCGATAAACCGATAGTGGTAACGCTGATCCGGTTTGGCGGCGCTGGCCTGCTGGCGTTGAACTTCATCCTCAGCCACCAGTGGCCCGACTTTCAGCTCTGTACTTTCCAGGCTGTAGTTGCCACCGAACGTGGCGTAATCCGGGGCCATTTCATAGCCCAGGATCTCCATTCCCGACATCCGCGCAAACGCCGCGGCGTTGAACAGCGCCGCGGCGCGGGTGGTTGGCCACCAAGCGCTATTGGCCTCGTTTCGAAAATGCGCGTAGGCCTTGGCTTTGTTTTGCAGTTCGACATTGTCGAAATAAGCCGGCGCCTCATCGAAGCGCTCCTCACGCAACAAGCGCCGCCCGAGCAAATTGCGCAAACTCGCGGCCACCGGCAGCGGCACGTAGTTGTCGCGTTCCTGCTGGGTTCGCGGCGGCGGCGCCGGCACTTGCTTATCGACGTATTGCTTGAGTTCATCGACGGTCAGCACGCGCTCGGCGACGGTCGCGGCGTCGAGCCAATAGATCGATTGGCTGCGATAGAGCTGATCGAACGCTTGCAGATAATCGCCGCGTTGCAACGCAAGAATCGCGCTCTCACCCTCGACCCGGCATTTCGGCTCAAGGCTTTCGTAATCCCAGTCCGGGGTCTGCCGCGCGCCCCAGGATTCGTTGTCGGGGAACGCTTGGGCGGCTTTGGCATACGCCGCCGTCGCTGCCGTTTTGTCGCCCTCGCGCAACGCCAGTTTGGCCCGCACCCACCACGCCAGACCGCCGTCACCGGCGTGCTCGACAAACCCTTTGGCGCTGGCGTAATCGCCCTGCTGATAATTCAGCGCGGCGAGGCGATCAGCATTTTCGAGGCTGCCGCGTGTGCTGTTTTGCAGCAGTTTGATCAGCTTCTTTTCGTTCTCAGGTTGCTCACCAAATGACCAACCGACGCGACTGATCAATGATGCCGTGACCAATTGCTGCACGGTTTTGCCCTGCAGCAACGCGGCGACTTGCGGTTCCGGCATCGCCGCCAGTTCACCGACCAATTGTTTCAGCGAGGAATAGCCCACTGCCGAACCGTGGACGTTTTGCGTGGCGTACAGCTCGATGGCGCGGTTCCAGTCGCCGGCGGTCATGACCACGCGCGCTTCTTCGCCGAGGCTGGCGACGCCCAGTTCCAGCGGATCGCTGAAACCGTCGATGCTCAATTGGCGAGTCTGCGCGAACGCCTTTTGCGCCTGCGCCAACAGGTCAGGCGCGGCGCCCGCCGTGTCATGCGCGGCAAACAAGGCGCGGCCCAACGAGTAAGCGGCCCACGTGCTGCGCAACGTGCGTTGATCGGCCGGCAGCGCCAGGACTTTGTGGAAATACTCGGCGGCCAACCCGTGGTCGCCGTTGTTGAAGGCGACGGCGCCGGCCAGGTACAGGCGTTGTTCGGCAGGCAGACTCGCGCCCTGCTCTTCCACTTGGCGGGCATCGGTCAAACCGCGCAATTGCTTCACCAGCGCTTGCTGTTCGGCGCTCAAACCGGCCTGTTCAGCCTTGTCGCGCGGCTCGGTGTCCACCGGGGTTTCGTCGTAGATGTAGTTCGGCGCGGTGTTGGCGGCGGTGACGTTTTTCAGTCCGGCGATGGCGTGGCCGAGGCGGCTGACTTCGAACCCGAAGTTGCCTTCCGGCAGCTCCGACAGCGACTGGCCACGGTTATCCAGCAAGCGCATCGGGAAGTCCGGCCCGCAGGCCAGCGCGGTTCCGAGCGGCAAAGCGAGGCTCAGGCAGAGCAGATGACGCGGCCAGTTACGGGTAAACATGCGAACCTCCTTGATCAATATGTGCGCAGCGTGCCCAACCGATGGCGCGCTGTCCACCGGCCGCGATTCGACCGTCTTGCAGGCGGGTGAAAGTAAGCAGATCCGGGGTCTGTTGCAATGCATAACCGGCCAGCGCATCGGCGCCGTCACAGTCTTTCACCGCCAGCGTCAGGCGCTCGGGCCATCGGCTGTCGAGGTTGCCCTGATTGCTGATGGCGATGTCGTAGAGGCCGTTTTGTTCGGCGAGTTGCAGGCGCAGGCGCGTTTGCAGCGCGTCGCCGCGCGCGACCGCGTTCAAGGTGCTCAGGCTCCAGGCGCGGCGATCGCCCGCCAGCGGCAGGCGAAACCAGATCAGCCCGGCGAGATGTTCCGGCGGGTCGTCACGCAATTCGGCGCCGAGTTGGCTCAGTTGCAACGGATCGGCAAGCAATTCCCGGCGTTTGCCGACGCGCTCGACCGGCACTTCGCTTTCGACCACTGGCGCACCGTTGGCCCCCGGCAACAACGCCACGCCATACGCCGGCAACGCCAGATAAAAAGGTTTGGTGGTGACGCGGCTCCAGGCCTGGGCCCATTGCTTAGCCTGCCTGGCGTCGAACAAGCCGCGACGCGGATCGCTGACCGCGTGCACTTGCAACACGCTGCTGTCGACGCTCGCGAGCAATTCGGCCAGTTGCGCGCTGTCGAGCCAGGCCGGCAGCGCGGTGATGCTCAGCGGTAACGCGCTCGGCAGTTCAGCGCGCAATTGCGTGAGGAAGGTTCGATAGTCGGGCAGGCGCGCGTTGCCGGCATCGTGGTCGATTTCGACGCCGCTCACGGTTAAGCCTTGAGTTTGCCAATCGGCGAGCACTTGCTGGATCTGGCCGATGATCTGCTGTTTATCCAGCGACGGCAGCTGGCCATCCAGACGAATCACCGCAATCAGCGGCCGCCCGTCCTGCTTGAGCAACGCCGGATCAATCCGCGCCCGGCGCCAGCCTTCCTGCGGGAAGGCTTGCAACGCCAACACCCGCAACGTCGAGAAACCCGCGCGACTGTCACGCAACGCGGCTTCGTGGGCCGGCGTCCATTGGCGTTGCCAGACGTACAGTTGTTGGTCGAGCGCTGGCGCGGCGTGTTGCTCACAGGCATTGAGCAACAACGCAGCCGCCAACAGGGCCGAGAGACGAACGAAAAACCACATGACTTCCCTGATCCCTGAAATGCGAGGCCGACAGGGTAATGCACTCCACGGCAGACCGATAACCCCGTGGCGAGGGGGCTTGCCCCCGTTGGGCTGCGCAGCAGCCCCAAAACCCGTCACCGCATCCGTTCAGGCAAATACTGCTCACAGGATTGCGACTGCTGCGCAGCCGAACGGGGGCGAGCCCCCTCGCCACAATGGCTCACTGCTACAGGTGTGCGGTGATCAGGGTTTGCGGGCGATGATGACTTGGCTTTTCGCCACGACGGCGTCCAGCGCCTGTTTGATCTGGGCGCCGCGCGGTGATTCGAGAATCGCCTTCCAGGTGTCGGCCCAGTGATTGAGCAACGGGTGGTCGGCGTTGCTGAAATCGACTTTGGCTTCCCAGAACAACAGCATCCACATCGACCAGTAAAAGCCGTATTGGCTATGGCTCAGCACTTCCAGCCCGGCATCGCTGACCATGCCTTTGAACTGCTCTTCGCTGATGATGCGAATGTGGTTGGGCTTCTGGAAATACTCCGGCGCGGCGAGGTCTTTTTGCAGGTCTTCGGAGCTTGGGTGCGGCACGCTCAGCAGGTACAGCGCCCCCGGTTTGCCGACGCGCACCAGTTCGCTGAGGAACTGCGCCGGGTCGTCGACGTGCTCGATGACTTCGGTGGACACCACCCGCGTGGCGGTCGCATCGGCAATCGGTAACGGGTTGCAGTCAGTGACGTGGCATTCGACGTCGCGCGCCGGGGTGTCGCCCAGACGCTGGCGGGTCGCCTCGACTTTGCCCGCGTCGATGTCGGCAATGATGATCTTCGCCCCGCGCATCCCGCAGAAATGCACGTTGCCGCCATCCCCACAGCCGACGTCGAGCAGCGTGTCTTCGGCGGTCACCGGAAAACCGCTGAACAGCTCGCCAGTGGCCTGATTGAACCAGCCGCTGAGCATCGCATCGTGCAAGCCGAGCATGTACGGATCGACCTTCTCCACCGCTGGCGGCTCTACCGGCGTCACTGCCTGAACCGGGACTGCCGCAGGCGCGGGCGAGTGCCCTGTGAGTTTTTTCAAAATGCTCAGCATGAGGTAGCTCCAGAGGATGGGACGGCGGATCGCGGCGTGCTCAGACGTTGCACCAGGGCGGCGCCGCGATTACGCATGGGCATTTCGACGCAGCGGTAATTGAGTTCGCTCAACAGCACGATCAGCCCGCCCGCGATGGCAATGGTCAAAATCGGATGCCCGGCCGGGCTCGGCAAACCGGCGGCTTGTAAACGGAAAATCAATTCGCGCACCAGCAAATACGCCGGAATGTGGATCAGGTAAATCCCGTAGGAACGGCTGCCGACCCACACCATGAGGTTCTTCAGCAGGCCTTTGGGCAGCAAGTAATCCCGGTTGTAAGAGGCGATCCACACCAGCAGCGCGCTGAGCACGGCAATTGCGCCGATCCGGTAACTGGTGAAAGTGAAACGATCCGTCGCCATAAAACTCAGCGCCACCGCCAGCACCAGCAGCGCCGACACGCCCGCCCATGGCCGCCGCAAAAACCTCGGATCGCAACGCAGGTAACTCGGCTGCGCGCTCCACATCGCCAGAAGAATGCCGAGCGCCAGCGCGTCGGTGCGCACCACCATCAAAATCGGCGTGCGCAGCGTAAACAGTTGCACCGCGACCAGCGCCAGCAGCGCCCACACCAGATGCTTGCGGCAGAGCAGGATCAGCAGCGGGAACAACAAGTAAAACTGCTCCTCCAGCGCCAGACTCCAGTAGACAAAACTGGTGCCGTACTCGTAGTTGTAGAAGCTGTCGGCAAAACGGAAATTCGCGTATTGCGCGACGCCGGCCAGCGTCGCTTGCAGGTTGGCGTGCAAGCTGCCGAACGCCCCGGAACGGTTGATCAGCAAACAGGCGAGCAGCATCAGCGCCAGCCACAGCCACGCCGACGGCAGCAAGCGAAAGGCCCGGCGCAGCCAGAAGTTGCGGGTCTGCTGCCAGTATTCCTGGCGTGTGCTGCAACCGTGCAGCGCCGGAATCAAACTGCGCGCAATGACAAAACCGGAGATCGCGAAAAACAGATCGACGCCCCACCACGGTTGCGCCCAGGCGTGAATTTTCTCCAGCGTCGGCACGCTGTCGGTGAACAAACTGCCTTGCAGGTGATGGAACAACACGCCCAACACAGCGATGCCGCGCAGCAATTCGATGTCCATGATCCGCTTGCCGCTCATGCCCCGGCCCTCGGTACGGCCGCGGATGCTGGCGCAGCCTCCAGCGGTTTGCGCGCGATGATCACCTGACTTTTCGGCATGAATTGATCGAGCATCTGTTTGATCGCCAAGCCGTTGGGCTGCGCCAGCAAGTCTTGCCAGGTTTTCGCCCAACTCTCCATCAGCGGCGGATACGGCGCCTGAATCCGGTCGCGCACCGCGCCGCTCAAGTCACGCCCGGCCGCGCGTTCGCTGGCCCAGAAGAAGATCATGCCCATGACCCAGAAAAACCCGCTGGCCTGGCGATGCTCGATCACCAGCCCGGCGTCTTCGACCAGCGCGGCAAAGCGTTGCGCGCTGAAAATCTGTACGTGATTGGGCGACTGAAAATAGCTGGCCGGGGCGATGCCCTGCTGCAACTGTTCGCCCAGCGGCGCCGGCACGCTCAGCAGGTACAGCGCCCCCGGGCGGCCCATGCGCACCAGTTCGGCCATGAACGGCTCGGGTTCAGCGATGTGCTCGAGCACTTCCATGCACACCACTTTGCTCGCGCAGCCGTCGGCCAGCGGCAGTGGCAGGCTGTTGCTGACCAAACCGAGATTCTGTCGGGTCGATTGCGCATCGACTTGCCGCGCCAGTTCGCGAACCTTGTTGTGTTCGCTGTCGGTAAAAATCACCGAAGCGCCTTGTCGCACCGCAAACAACGTCGCCACGCCTTCGCCGCAACCGACATCCAGCAACGTGTCGTCAGCGCTGATCGCGAAACCCTTGAGCAACTCGCCGGTATCGTTGAGAAACCAGCCATCAAGAATCGCATCATGCAAACCGACATCGCGCGGCGAAACGCTGGCCACTGGCATGGGCGTTGGCATAGGCGTTGGCATAGGCGCAGGCAGTGGCGGCGCGGGCCACAGGCGTGCGAGCAGGCGCCGGATCATGCGTTCGAGGCTTCCAGGCGTTGCTCGAAAAACGCTCGCAGGCGCTGTTCGGTGCTGGCCTGACTGCAAAAGCGCTGCAGGCTGCTGACCGCGTGCGCCGACATTCGCGCATAACGCTCGACATCACTTTTCGCCACGTCATAACTGGCGCGATAGGCGCTGCACAGCGAATCCCAATCCGTCACATAACGCAGCGTGCGAAACGCCGCGCGCGGGTCGTGCGGCCACGCCGTGAGTTCATCAGTGGAATTGACGATAAACGCGTTGTCGCTGTCAACGTAATCGGCCATCGCAGTGTTCAGTGGCGCAATCGCCGGTTTGCCGCAGGACATGAACTCCATCAGCGGCAGGCACTGCCCTTCGCCGTAAGAACTGTTGACCACGTAGCTGGTGGCCTGCACCAGCGCTTCGTAATCGAGGTCGGCGAGGTAACCGTGGATCAACACGATCCGGCACTGATATGTCTGGTTTTTGTAGACGTGATGGAGCATGTCGTTGAGCGCGTTGGCGATGTCATGGTGAGTGAGTTTGAGCACCAGCGTCGCGTCGGGAGTGTCGCGGAACGTGGTGCAAAACGCGCTGATCATGTCCTGCCAGTTTTTGCGCCCGTCGTATGGGTTGAACACCGAGGTGTAGACCACGCCTTGCAACTGCAACTGGCAATCCTGCGGCGGGCCGTCGAACGTCAGCGGCGTGCCTTCGCGCAAGGCGGGCGGGCCATAAGGGCGCAGGTCGGTGGTGCGGCTGTCGATCAACAAGCCGCGCAAATTGAGGCTGACCGGCGCCACCACCGGTTGCTTGCTCAACAGTTCGCCGCGCGCGGCAAACCGATCCCAGACCGGCGCTGGAATCGCACAGATCGGGTACTCGGCGCCCATCACTTCGCGCACTGCGTTGACCGTGAACGTCGAATGCGTAATCGCCCGGCCGCACGCTTGCAGGACCACGCGCCAATCGTGACGCGGCTCGCCCTGCCAGCTCTCGGTAGGAATGGTGCTGAACTCCCAGGCGAACACCGGAATGGTCGGGCAGGCGTAATGAATCGGCGTGCGATGCGGCGGCGAGAACGAGAGGAAAATGCACGGCTCGCCACGGCTCAAACAGTCGAAATACAAGCGATCGACCAGTTCGTCCGGGTCGCTGACTTCCAGCACTTGGCCGATGCGCTCGAGCACCGGGCGAAATTCCTTGAGCACGAAGTAATAGCTGTATTCCGGGCGCCCGAGGTTTTGCTGGATGTTGCTCTTGTTGGTTTCCGAATGAATGATGATCAGCATGCGGTCGTCCCCACAGCGGCGGCCAGCGGCGTGCTTTGATCGCCCGGCGGCAGCGCCAGAAATTGCGCGAGGCGCTGCTGCACCGGGGCAAAACTGCAGTAATCGCGCATGCGTTGGTTGGCGGCGCTGGCCATGGCTTGATAGTCCTCTGGACGTTTTTTCGCCATGGCGTAGCTCTGCTCATACGCGGTTTTCAGCGAGCCCCAGTCCGGGCGATGGCGCAAGGTGCGATAGAGAATGCGCGCGTCCTCCGGCCAGATTGTCGGCTCGTGGCTGGACTTGACGATGAACCCGACGCGCTCGTCGATGTAATCCGCCATCGCCGTATGGTTCGGCGCGATCACCGGGCGCGCGCACGACATGAATTCCATCAGCGGCAAACACAGACCTTCGCAGCGCGAGGCGTTGACGTAGAAACTCGCCGCGCCGTACAGCCGGGCGAACTCGTCGTCCTGCAAGTAACCGTGGAGGATCACCACGCGGCAACTGAACGGCGACAGCTGCGAGAGCAAGGTGATCAGCTCGACGTAATAGGTCGAGAGATCGTTCTGCGTCATCTTCAGCACCAGCGTCGCGTCTGCGGCGTCGCGCAGGCCCCAGCAGAACGCGGTGATCAGGTGATGCCAGTTCTTGCGCCCGTCATCGGGGTTGAACACGCTGACATAGACCACGCCGCTGACGTCGATTTCGACGTGTTGGCTGGTGTCGGGCAGGTTGGCTTGCGGGTGTTCGGCGAGTTCGAGGGTTTCGCTTAGCGTGGTGGGCACTTGCAGGGGTTCGGGCGCAGGCGCTGGTGCGGGCGGCGCGGATCGTAACCGCGCCAGATGGGGGCGGACGGCCTCGGGCACCAGGTCGCGAGCCGCTTCGCGGTACCACAGCAGCGCGTTGTGCTTGAGCGCGCGATAGATTTCGCGCAGGTAATGTTTGCTGATGAATGCACGGCGGCGCAGGGTCAGTGGCGGTGGCGGTGGCGGCGCTTCGGGTTCTGGCGCGGGCGCTTCGAGATTGAGGCCACGGATTTCCAGTTCCTGCTCATTGAAGATCGGCGCGATCAAGCCATCGGCGGACAAGCCCATCGGCCGGCTGTCGAGGATGCAGCCCTTGATCTGCAACGTGGTGCCGGGGTTGATCGGCGTGCTCGGATACTGCTCACGCACCTCGGCGAAGCGTTCCCACAGCGGCGTCGGCAGCACCAGCACCGGGAAGTCCTGGCCCAGCGTGCGGCGGATCGCCTGCGCGGTGTGGCTGGACAAAGTGATCACCCGGCCATGCCGCGCCAACGTCTGGCTCCAGTCATGGCGCGGGTCGTTGTCCCAGTGTTCGGCGGGGATCGAGTCAAACTCCCAGGCAACCACGCAGACCATCGGGCATTGCAGATTATTCGGGGTTTTGTGCGGCGGCGTGAAGCACAGGAACAAGCTGTCTTCGCCGGCAGCGAGGTGTTGCTGGTAAAGCGCATCAACCTCGGCAACGGCGGACACCACGTGCACCCGCCCAAGGCTTTCGAGCACCGGGCGATAGGCCTTGAGCACGAAGTAATAACTGTATTCGGGACGCCCGAGACTCTGGCTGATGGAGCTGTCGTTGACGTCCGAGTAAAGAATGAAGTTCATGGCATCCCACGATGAAACCACCGTCCCGGCAGCCCCACTCTATGACGGCGAAGCGGCGGATCGAGGCGGCGTTTGCCGCGGCTCGTCGATCGTCTTCTTGCCCGTCTACGTTCTTGTTTTAATGGTCAGTTTCGCGGGGTCGAAAAAGCCCCCGGCCGAACCCTGGGTAATCGTGACGAGGGGCATTCTAAACACATCCGTTGCGGATTCGTGAACCGCCCAGCGAGAATAAATCAGGCTACGCTGACGAGAACTGACCAGTCACGGTTGGACCTGTTGAAATTGCCGAGCAATTGGCACAGATTGGCTACCAAACAACTACAACAAAACATTTCGCCTGTCTTTCGACCCATGAATCAACGCGGTCCTTAGGACATCCCCATAAAGCCTGTGGGAAATGGACGAAATGTATGACCAAGGGGCTGCTGTTTGAAAAAGCGTCTGTTCGTTACGGGTCTGACGGGATTCGTAGGACAACACCTCCAATCGCGATTGAGCGCTGAAGGCTCGCCGTGGCACTTGTTGCCCGTGCCGTCCCGCTACGACCTCGGCCAACCGGACAGCCTCGAAGGCCTGTGGCCGCAAATGCCCGACGCGGTCATTCACCTCGCTGGCCAGACCTTCGTCCCCGAAGCGTTTCGCGACCCGGCGCGCACCTTCAATATCAACCTGCTCGGCACTTTGAATTTGCTCCAGGCGCTGAAGACGCGTGGCTTCAAAGGCACGTTCCTGTACGTCAGCTCCGGCGACGTCTACGGCCAGGTCAGCGAAGCGCAGTTGCCGATCACCGAACACCAGCCGCCCTGCCCGCGCAATCCTTACGCCGTGAGCAAACTCTCGGCCGAATTCCTCAGCCTGCAATGGGGCTTGAGCGAAGGTTGGCCGGTGCTGGTCGCGCGCCCGTTCAACCACATCGGCACCGGGCAGAAGGACAGCTTCGTCATCGCCAGCGCCGCGCGGCAAATCAGTCGAATCAAACAAGGCCTGCAAGCGCCACAACTGGAGGTCGGCGACATTGATGTCAGCCGCGACTTCCTTGATGTCGGCGATGTGGTCTCGGCCTACCTCGCGTTGCTGGAAAAAGGCACGCCGGGCCAGGTGTACAACATTTGCTCGGGGCGCGAGCAAACGATCCGCAGTTTGATTGAACAGTTGGGGGACCTCGCTCAGGTCGACATGCAATTGATTCAGGATCCGGCGCGCCTTCGCCGCGCGGATCAGCGTCGCGTTTGCGGCAGCCATGCCAGGCTGGCCGAAACCACAGGATGGACGCCTGAAATCACCACACAACAATCCCTGCGGGCGATCCTGTCCGACTGGGAGAAGCGAGTGAAAGAACAATGACAAAAAGTGCACTGATCACAGGTATCACCGGCCAGGACGGCGCTTATCTGGCCAAACTGTTGCTCGACAAGGGCTACAAGGTCCACGGCCTAGTGGCCCGGCGCAGCAGCGATTCGCGCTGGCGCCTGCGCGAGATGGGGGTCGAGGGCGACATCGTCTACCTGGACGGCGACATGGCCGATGCCTGCTCGGTGCAGCGCGCGGTGATCAAGTCGGCGCCGGACGAGGTCTACAACCTGGCGGCGCAAAGCTTCGTCGCCGCCTCGTGGGATCAACCGGTGATCACCGGCATCGTCGATGGCCTCGGCGTCACGCACGTGCTCGAAGCGATCCGCCAGTTCAGCCCGCACACGCGTTTTTATCAGGCCTCGACCAGCGAAATGTTCGGTTTGATCCAGGCTGAGCAGCAGGACGAAAACACCCCGTTCTACCCGCGCAGCCCTTATGGCGTGGCCAAGCTCTACGGGCATTGGATCACCGTCAACTACCGCGAAAGCTTCAACCTGCACGCCAGCAGCGGCATCCTGTTCAACCACGAATCACCGCTGCGCGGCATCGAATTCGTCACCCGCAAAGTCACCGACGCCGCCGCGCGGATCAAGCACGGCAAACAGGACGAACTGCGCCTGGGCAACATCGACACCAAACGCGATTGGGGGTTTGCCGGCGACTACGTCGAAGCCATGTGGCTAATGCTGCAACAGGACAAGGCTGACGACTACGTGGTCGCCACCGGCGTGACCACCACCGTGCGCGAAATGTGCCGGATCGCCTTCGATCACATCGGCCTGAACTACCGCGACTACGTGAAAATCGACCCGGCGTTCTTCCGCCCGGCCGAGGTCGACGTGCTGCTCGGCAACCCGGCCAAGGCCCAGCGTGTACTGGGCTGGAAGCCGAAAACAGACTTGGATACCTTGATCCGCACGATGATGGATGCGGACATGAAACGCGTCGCCAAGGAGTAGGCCATGCTGATTCCTGTGATCCTCTCCGGCGGTGCCGGGACCCGTTTGTGGCCGGTGTCCCGCGAAGGGCATCCGAAGCCGTTCATGACCCTGCCCGACGGCCAGTCGCTGCTGGGCAAAACCTATCGGCGCGCGGCGGGGCTGCTCGACGGTTGGGGCGATATCGTCACGGTGACCAATCGCGAGTATTACTTCCAGAGCAAGGATCACTACCACGACGCGCAAATGGCCCGGCATCGCGGGCATTTCCTGCTTGAGCCGACGGGCCGCAACACCGCCCCGGCCATCGCCGCAGCGGCGCTGTCGCTGCAAGCGTTGCATGGCGACGAAGCGATCATGGTGGTGATGCCGGCCGATCATTTGATCGTCAATGTCGAAGCGCTGCAAAGCGCCGTCGAGCACGCGGTGACGCTGGCCCGCGCCGGTTATCTGGTGACGTTCGGGGTCAAACCGACCGCGCCGGAAACCGGCTTCGGCTACATCCAGACCGGTGCGCCGCTGGATGATCGCGGCGCTGCCAAGGTTCAGCGGTTTGTCGAAAAACCGGACCTGCAAACCGCCACGCATTACCTGGAAAGCGGCCACTTCCTGTGGAATTCGGGGATGTTCTGTTTCTCGGTGGCAACCCTGCTCGCCGAGTTGCAAGTGCACGCGCCCGAACTGCTGGAACAGACCCGCGCCTGCATGGCAGACAGTGCGCCGGTAGAAACCGGTGGCTGCCTGCAACAGGAGTTGTCGCCGACGCTGTTTGCCGAAATCACTGACATTTCCATCGACTACGCGTTGATGGAACGCTCGGACAAAGTAGTCGTCGTGCCGGCCGGTTTCGACTGGAGCGATATCGGTTCGTGGAGCGCGCTGGCCGCACTGATCGCGCCGGATGCGCAGAACAATCGCGCCAGCGGCGACGCGGTGTTCGTCGACAGCCACAACAACTTCGTCCAGAGCGAAGGCCGGCTGGTCGCCGCCGTCGGCGTGGAAAACCTGATCATCGTCGACACCGCCGACGCCGTGCTGGTGGCCCACGCCGACCGCGCGCAGGATGTGCGTCGCGTGGCCAAACAACTCAAGGCTGACAAACACGAAGCCTACCGTTTGCACCGCACCGTCAGCCGACCGTGGGGCACTTACACCGTGCTCGAAGAAGGCCCGCGTTTCAAAATCAAACGCATCGTGGTCAAGCCGGGCGGCAAGTTGTCGCTGCAAATGCACCACCACCGCAACGAACACTGGGTGGTCGTCGAAGGCATGGCCAAGGTCACCAACAACGGCACCGGCACGCACCTGGTGGCGAAGAATGAATCGACGTTCATCGCCGCCGGGCACAAGCATCGACTGGAAAACCCCGGCGTCATCGACCTGGTGATCATCGAAGTGCAAAGCGGCGAATACCTGGGAGAGGACGACATCGTCCGCTTCGAAGACCAATACGGCAGGACGGTTTGAATGCTGCTTAATCTGTACCGCTCGCTGCGCAATTACCGTGGATTCGTCTTCGGCAGCGTCAAGCGAGAGTTTCAGGCGCGTTATCGCAATTCGCTGTTCGGGGCCTTGTGGACCGTGCTCAACCCGCTGTCGATGATCGTCGTGTACACGGTGATTTTTTCCCAGATCATGCGCGCGCGCCTGCCCGGCGTGGACGATGGCCTGGCCTACAGCGTGTACTTGTGCGCCGGCCTGCTGACCTGGGGCCTGTTCGCGGAAATCACCACGCGCAGCCAGAGCATGTTTCTCGAAAACGCCAACCTGCTGAAGAAAATCAGCTTCCCGCGCATCTGTTTGCCGGTGATCGCGCTGCTGAATGCGGGCATCAATTTCGCGATCATTCTCGGGCTGTTCTTCGGTTTCCTGCTGATCAGCGGACGGTTGCCGGGCATGGCGTTGCTGGCACTGATCCCGTTGCTGCTGCTGCAAATAATCTTTGCCGCCGGGCTGGGGATGATCCTCGGCATCCTCAATGTGTTCTTTCGCGACGTCGGGCAATTGTTCGGCATCTGCCTGCAATTCTGGTTCTGGCTGACGCCGATCGTTTACCCGATCTCGATCCTGCCACCGGGCATCCAGCAGGTGATCAGCCTCAACCCGATGACCGCGCTGATGACCAGTTATCAGAACGTCTTCCTCTACAACCAATGGCCGGACTGGCGGTCGTTGATCCCGTTGCTGGTGATCGGCGTGCTGTTCTGCGTCATGGCGCTGCGGCTGTTCCGCCAGCGCGTCGGTGAAATGGTGGACGAACTCTGATGGGACATATTCGCGTCAGTGGCCTGGGCAAGGCCTACAAACAATACCCGAACCGCTGGAGCCGCCTGCTCGAATGGCTGGTGCCGTTTTCCGGCACTCATCACCATTTGCACTGGGTGCTGCAAGGCGTCGATTTCGAGATTCAGCCCGGTGAAGCCGTGGGCATTGTCGGGGTCAACGGTGCCGGCAAAAGCACGCTGCTGAAGATGATCACCGGCACCACGCAACCGACTTGCGGGCAGATTCAACTGCAGGGTCGAGTAGCGGCGTTGCTCGAATTGGGCATGGGTTTTCACCCGGATTTCACCGGGCGGCAAAACGTGTTCATGGCCGGCCAATTGCTCGGCATGCAGGTCGAAGAAATCGAAGAACTGATGGCGGAAATCGAGAGCTTTGCGGAAATCGGCGATGCCATCGATCAGCCGGTGCGCACCTATTCCAGCGGCATGCAAATGCGCCTGGCGTTCAGCGTCGCCACCGCGCGCCGTCCGGACATTCTGATCGTCGACGAAGCGCTGTCGGTCGGCGATGCGTATTTCCAGCACAAAAGCTTCGACCGCATCCGCAACTTCCGCAAGGCCGGCACCACGCTGCTGATCGTCTCGCATGATCGCTCGGCGATTCAGTCGATCTGCGACACCGCGATCCTGCTCGAAGGCGGGCGCATGGCGATGCGCGGCAAACCCGAAGAAGTCATGGATTACTACAACGCGATGCTCGCCCAGCGCGAAGGCCAGACCGTGCGCCAGGAGATGCTCGCCAACGGTCAGGTGCAAACCATTTCCGGCACCGGTGAAGCGGGGATTCTCAGCGTGCGCTTGCTCGACGCGCAGGGCCGCTCGGTCGAAGTCGCCGAAGTCGGCCAGCCAATGGTCCTGGAAGTGCAAGCCGAGGTTCGTGAAGACATCGAACGGCTGATCCTCGGGTTCATGATCAAGGACCGTTTGGGCCAGGCGATTTACGGCATCAACACGCATCGCCTCGACAAAGCCATCACCGACCTGACTGCTGGCGAGCGCGTGACCTTCCGGTTTGCTTTCGACATGCGCCTGGGCAAAGGCAATTATTCGATTGCCCTGAGCCTGTCGCGTCTCGACTCGCATCTGGATCGCAACTTCGAATGGCGCGACTACGGCCTGGTGTTTCACGTGATCAATAATCGCCAGGAAGACTTCGTCGGTTGCTCGTGGCTGGAGGCGCAAACCACCATTACCCGCTCCACTGAAAATGCGCTGCTGACAGCTGACCCGGAGGTGACGCGATGACTCGATTGTTGGTGGAATGCACTTACGTTTTCGAACACCCGAATGCCAACTCGGGGATTCAGCGAGTGGTGCGTAATGTCATCCAGCAGCTGCCGGCGAAGGACGCCCAACGCGAATGCATTCCGGTGGTGATGATCGATGGCGCGCTGTTCGAGGTGAAAAGCCTGGCGCCGTTGAAGACGCCGAAAATCAACCTGACCAGTCTGCGGGTCAAGCTCGAACAGTGGGCCAATCTGTTCTGGTTGCGCCACCGCACGCTGGAACGGCGGCGCCCGTTCCGCGAGTCGAAGTTCGCCCGCCGCGTGCTCTACGTGATGTGCCGACTCGCGGCGTTTGCCTGTCTGAGCCTGCCGATACGTGTGCTCGATCGGCTGCTCAAGGGCAAACCGGTGCCCGAGCGCTGCGTGCCGTTGCAGCATCGCGCCGGCGATCAACTGGTGCTGCTCGACTCGTCGTGGCACGCCAACTTCTTCCCGTTGGCCGAGCAGTTGAAGCGCGACGGCGTCGGCATTGTCTCGGTGATTTACGATTTGATCCCGCTGACCCATCCGCAGTTTTGCGACGCCGGGCTGGTCAAGGTGTTCAACGAGTGGTTCGACTGGATCGCCCGTACCGCCGACGGTTATGTGGCGATTTCGACGACGATTCGCGATCAGGTCCGCGATGAAATGCTGCGCCGCGTCGGCCCGCAACAGGTGCAGCAGCGCTGGTTCGACTACTTTCACCTGGGCTCCGAACTGGACTTGAGCGATGCGCGCGCGGAAGTCGATCGCGGCTTGTTGCAGATGTTCAAGACACCGGAGCCGGTGTTCCTGATGGTCAGCACCATCGAGCCACGGAAAAACCACGCTTACCTGCTCGACGCCTTCGAACGCGCGTGGGCCGCCGGCTCGACGGCGCGCTTGTGCATCGCCGGGAAGATTGGCTGGAAGTGCGACGCGCTGGTCGAGCGCATCCGCGAGCATCCCGAGCTGAACCGCCGCTTGTTCATGTTCAACACACTGTCCGACCGCAGCCTGGAGCACGCTTACTCGCACGCCACGGCGCTGGTGTTTCCGTCCTACGTCGAGGGCTTCGGTTTGCCGCTGGTGGAAGCCATGCAGCGCGGTTTGCCGGCAATGGGCAGCGACATTCCGGTGTTCCGCGAAATCGGCGGCGACTACATGGCGTATTTCGATCTGGCCGAGCCGCAGAGCCTGACCGATCTGGTCACCGACATGGAGCGCAGCGGCGTGTTCCCGGCGGCGCTGGGCCTGGCGCAATGGCGTTGGCTGAGCTGGCGTGAAGCGAGCGCGCAATTGGTCGAGCGCATCGAGCGCAACCTCAACAGGCCGCTGTCCGAGTCCGAGTCCGAGTCCCAGCCCGAACCCGAGCCCGAGTTCGAAACTGAACAGCAGCGTCAGCAACCCGAGAGCCAGCATGCGAATTGCCCTTAACGCGCGGATCCTGCAAGCGCCGCGCACTGGCATCGGCCATTACGTCGCCGAGCTGGTGGGCGCCCTCGCCGCCGAGCCGGACGTCGAACTTTCGTTGTTCCACGGCTGGGGCTGGAGCACGTCATTGCCCGAGGCAGCGCTGCCCGGTTATTCGCGGCTGACGCCGTTGCTGCGGCAGATTCCCGGGGCCTATCAGGCGCGGCGCTGGTTGACGCAGAAACGCTTCGATCAGGGCCGCTCGCAGTCGATCGACCTCTATCACGAACCGAGTCTGTGGCCGCTGTCGTTCGACGGCCCGACCGTTATCACCCTGCACGACCTCACGCATCTGCATTACCCGCAAACGCAACCGGCGGCGCGCTTGCGTGAAATCGAGCGGCGGCTGGCTGATGGCGTCGAGCAAGCGCGGCTGATTCTGACCGACTCGCAGTTTATTGCCGACGAAGCGCGCGAGTATTTCGCCCTGCCGGCCGAGCGTTTCATCGTCGCGCCGCTGGGCGTGGCGGCGCGTTTCCATCCGCGCGAGGCCGCCGAGATCGATCCGGTGCTCAAGGCACACGGCGTCGAGGCGCGCGAGTATTTCCTTTGCGTCGGCACGCTGGAGCCGCGCAAAAACCTTAATTTGGCCCTGCGCGCCCACGCCTTGCTGCCGGAAGCACAGCGCCAGCGTTTCCCTTTATTGATCGTCGGCATGGCGGGCTGGCAACGCGAGCACTTCAGCGAAGAACTGCGCCAGGCGTTGGCCGCCGGCCATGTGTGTTTGCTCGGCTACTTGCCGGACGAGCAGGTCGCGCAATTGCTGGCCGGCGCGCGTGCGCTGGTTTTTCCGTCGATTTACGAAGGCTTCGGCCTGCCGGTGCTGGAAGCCATGGCCAGCGGCACGCCGGTGGTGCTGGTGGGCCATTCGGCGATGCCGGAGGTCGCCGGCGAGGCCGGCAATTACATTGATGCGGATGATCCGCACGGCTTGCGCGAGGCGATGAGCCGGTTGATCGACGATAAAACGCACTGGCAGGCCTGCCGTGAAGCAGGGTTGCAGCAAGCGAAAGCATTTTCCTGGGAGCGTTGCGCGCAGATCACCGCCCGCGCTTACCGCCAGGCTTTGGGAGGTTAGATGCGCGTTCTGCATTTTTACAAAACGTCGATGCCCGATACGGTTGGCGGGATCGAACAGGTGATTTTTCAACTGTGCGAAAGCTGCGCTCAGCAAGGCATCGAAGGTCAGGTGTTGTCCCTGAGCAGCGACCCGACACCGCCCGTGGTGCAAGTCGGCCACCATGAAGTGCATCGGGCCAAACTCGATCTGCAATTCGCTTCCACTGGTTTCTCGCTGAGCGTTTTCAAGAAATTTCGCGAATTGGCCGCCGAGGCTGACGTAGTCAACTATCACTTCCCCTGGCCGTTCATGGACGTGGTGCACTTCGCCAGCGGCACGCGCAAACCCAGCGTGGTGACGTATCACTCGGACATCATTCGCCAGAAAACCTTGCTCAAACTTTATCGGCCGCTGATGAACCGTTTTCTCGCCAGCGCCGACCGCATCGTCGCTGCTTCACCCAACTATCTGCACACCAGCGACGTGCTGCAAAAGTTCCAGGACAAGACCCGGGTCATCACCTATGGCCTCGACAAGTCAGGTTATCCACAGCCCGACACCGCACGCATGGCAGATTGGCGGCAGAAGCTTGGGGATAAGTTTTTTCTGTTCGTTGGGGTGATGCGCTACTACAAAGGCCTGCACATTTTGCTCGACGCCTTGAAAGAGGTGGATTACCCGGTGGTGATCGTCGGCGCCGGCCCGCTGGAAATCGAACTGCACGCCCAGGCCCAGGCGCTGGGTCTGCGCAATATTCACTTCCTCGGACGGCTCGGCGATGAGGACAAAGTGGCGCTGCTGCAATTGAGCTACGCCATCGTTTTCCCCTCACACCTGCGCTCGGAAGCGTTCGGTATTTCGCTGCTCGAAGGCGCGATGTATGGCAAACCGATGATCTCCAGCGAGATCGGCACCGGCACCAGTTACATCAACATCAATAACGAAACCGGGCTGGTGGTGCCGCCGAGCAACCCGCAGGCGTTCCGCGAAGCGATGCGCACGCTGTGGGAAAACCCGCTGCTCGCCGCGCAAATGGGCGCGAAAGCCGAAGCGCGGTATCGGCAATTGTTCACCGCCGAAGAAATGGGCCGCAAATGGTCGGCGCTGTATCAGGAACTGCTGGAAGAGAAATCGCTGTCGTACGCCTGATTCGCTGGCGTACCTACGGCCTCCCCCGCCCCTGTAGGAGCCGAGCTTGCTCGCGAAGGCGGCCTGACATTCAACAATGATGTCGACTGATCCAACGCTATCGCGAGCAAGCTCAGCTCCTACAGGGTTTTGTGTGGTTGCGGGATTTTGCGTTGATCAAAGATCCAGCACCAACGGTTCCGAGCTTTTCGCCGGGATGGCGCAGCAGATCAGCACGTGCCCCGCTTCCGGCACTTCGGCCGGTGGCTGTGGATAATTCACCTCGCCGCTGATCAGCCGAGTTTTGCAGGTGCCGCACGAGCCGCCGCGGCAGCTGAATTCCGGGTTCAAGCCACGGCTCTCTGCCAGCTCGAGCAAACTGCCGCCGTCCGGTTGCCAGCGCGCTTCTTTGGCTGAGCGCTCGAACACTACCGACACCGACGTAGTCGCGGCAGGCGGTTGCTCGATGACAATCGCGTCCGGGTCCGGGCGACGGCGCAATGTCGAAGGGCCGAACGTTTCGGCATGAATGTTCGAATCGCGGATGTCCAACTCGCGCAGGCTGTCGTACAAACCCTGGGTAAAACTGCCCGGTCCGCAGAGGACAAAGTCCACCTGGTCGTAGTCCTCACCCTCAAGCATCGTAAGCAGCAGCGCCGTGTCGATGCGCCCGGTCAGGTCAAAGTCTTCGCCCTCGCGCGCGTCCGCTTCCGGTTGGCTGAGCAAACGCAGGACCCGAACCTTGTCCCCGGCCCCTTCAAGCAAGCGGTCCAACTCTGCGCGGAAGGGCTGATCCGCCAGGCTGCGAGAACTCTGGAAAAACCACGTCGGCCGAATATGCCGCGTGCGCCAGCCCTGATAAACCACCTCGCGCAGCATCGACAGCAACGGCGTGATGCCGACGCCCGCCGCCAACAGCACCAACGGCCGCCGCTCATGTGGCGCCACGGTGAAATGCCCCTGCGGCGCGCGGGCCTCCAGCACATCGCCGACCTTGATCAGCTCATGCAGGTGCGACGACACCAGCCCGTCACGTTTTACGCTGATACGAAAAAAGTCATCCGACGGCGCGCTCGACAAACTGTAAGTGCGGATAGGCGTCTGGTCGCCAATCTTGAAGCGCAGCGGCAAATGCTGCCCGGCCTGGAACACCGGCAACCCGGCGCCATCGGCAGGTTCAAAGTAAATCGAGCGGATATTCTGGCTCTCGGCTTCGATCCGCGTCACCCGCAGCGGCCGCCAGGCATCGCCCAAGGCCTGAGCCTGCAAGCGCGCGGCGGCCTGCTCCCAGGTCCCGGTCATCAGACTGTTCGGCGACATGCCGTCGAAACGCCAGCGCAGGGCCAACGCCGCTGGCCGGCGCACCAGCCGTTCAACGTCAAATGTCCACAAACGCTCGGCGCCCTGGAACGCCTCGATTTGCGGACCGTCGAGGATGATTTCGGTGCGGCCACCGAGTTGCAGCACATCGCCGCTATTGAAGTCGATAAACAGCAAACCCGCGCGCGGATTGACCAGCAGATTGCCCAGCGTGTTGAAAAACAGGTTGCCGGAAAAGTCCGGAATGGTCAGGCGATTGCCTTCAATGCGCACAAAACCGGGCTGGCCGCCGCGATGGGAAACATCCACCGAACGCACGCCGTCGACCTCGACATAACTGGCGACAAACAAGGTATCGGACTGGGCGATCATCGCTCTCGCGGCGTCATCCAGTTGGTCGAGGCGTTCGGCGATACGCGTCGAAGGATCGGCCAGCGGCACCGAGCGGAACTGGCGCAATTGAATGTATTGCGGGCAATTGCCATACGACTGCTCCACCGCGACCTCGAAGCCATTCGCAGACATCGCGCCGACCCGGCCATTCATGCGGTTGCGCCGACGGGTGTGCAACTCGATGCCGAGCAGGCCGATGGCCGCGCCAGCGCTCAATTGCGCGGGATCATCCGCCGCCGGCAGGCTGGCGAACTGCAAACGGGCGGCATCTGGCGACTGGACAAAACCCGGCGCACCCTCCATGACGCTGGCCCACGGATGGCCATCAGCATCCACCGCGCCGTACAGCATGAACGGCAATTGCTGATAGAACTGACGGTGCTGGTCCGGCATCTCGCTGCGAATCACCCGACGGCCGAGGGTTTCCATTCGCTCGGCAACACCGACCTGTTCCTGCAATTGGCGTTCGCCAGCGTGCCACGGTGAATGTTCCATTACGGCGTCTCCCTTGCGCGCTTGGCGCAACGTGAACAGCTGGCAATCAGGCAGTTTGTTGCAGGCCGGCGACGGTGCGCGGCATGCCGACAAAACCCGGCAAGGCTTCGATCCGCGCCAGCCAGGCACGCACGTTGGCGTAGTCGTCGAGCGAGACATTGCCTTCCGGCGCGTGGGCGATGTAGCTGTAGGCGGCGACGTCGGCGATGGTGGGCTGATTGCCTACCAGGAAGTCGCTGTTGGCCAATTCCTGATCAACCACTTTGAGCAAGTCATGCGAACGGCTGATCGCTTCGTCAGCGTTGTACGGCGCGCCAAACACGGTGATCAACCGGGCGCGGGCGGGGCCGAAAGCGATTTGCCCGGCCGCTACCGACAACCAGCGCTGGACCTTGGCCGCACCTTCGGGGTCAGTCGGCAGCCACTGGCCGTTGCCATATTTTTGCGCCAGATACACCAGGATCGCGGTGGAATCCGCCAGCACCACGCCTTGATCATCGAGCACCGGCACTTGGCCAAACGGGTTGATCGCGAGGAACTCGGGTTGTTTGTGCGCGCCTTTGGCGAGGTCAACGAGGATCAATTCGGTCGGCAGTTGCAGCAGCGACAGCATCAACTCGGCGCGGTGCGCGTGGCCGGAGCGGGGAAAGTTGTAAAGCTTGATGGCGTTCATGAGCGACTCCGCTGGGTGATGGCGCCGTTCAAGAAATGAGCAGCACCGATGGCGGCCATCATCTGCCTATGGGCAAAACAACAGAATCACCAGCATCCGCAATCGATTATTTCAGTGCGCGCAATAACGCTTTTGCGCAGGAGCGAGGCTTGCCTGCGAAGGCGTTCTCACAGCCAACCCATGGGGTGAATCCGAAACCGTTTTCGCGGGCAAGCCTCGCTCCTACAGAGGGGCTTTCGGTGGTCAGGACAATGCAGAGTTTGCACGCAGTGTTTTCACGGCGAAATCGACAAAACTGCGCACCCGCGCCGATGCCTTGCGCCCGCCCTGGTACACCACGTGAATGGGTTGCGGCGGCAATTCGAAGTCCGCCAGGACAATCTCCAGTTCACCGCTGGCGACTTTACCCGCCGCTTGATACGACAACATTCGCGTTGGCCCCAACCCGAGGCACGCCGCCGTCACTGCGGCTTGATTGGACGTCACCACCAAGCGCGGTTCCGGGCGCACGCTGAGCGGCTGGCCCTGGTCGAGAAACGGCCACGCGCGCAACTGGCCGATCGCCGACGTGGCGACGACCGGGGCGCCGCTCAGGTCTTGCGGATGTTGCGGTCGGCCATGGGTTTGCAGATAGCCCGGTGAAGCGCAGATCACCCGGCGCACTTCGCCGACGCGGATCGCGTGCTGGTTGCTGTCGGGCAATTCGCCGATGCGCACCGCGACATCGATGCCCTCCTCGACCATGCTCACCACCCGATCGACCAGCAGGGCATTGACCGTCACTTCCGGGAATTGATTCAGATAGCCGACCATCATCGGCGTCACGAACAAATCGCCGAACAACACTGGCGCGGTCACGGTCAGTTGCCCACGCGGTTGCGCGTGGCTGCCTGCGGCGGAATCCTCGGCTTCCTGCACCTCGGCGAGAATTCTCCGACAATCTTCCAGGTATCGCTGGCCCGACTCGCTCAAATGCACGCTGCGCGTGGTGCGCGTCAGCAGCGAAGTGCCGAGGCGTTGCTCCAGCGCCGCCACCGCGCGCGTCACACTGGCCGCCGACATGCCCAAACGCCGCGCCGCTGCGGAAAAGCCCTGATCCTGAGCGACCGCGGCGAACACCTGCATTTCCTGGAAACGGTCCATCGATCAACTCCTGAACACTAAAAGGCCCGAGCCCGAGATTGCCCGACCGCGCGGTTTTACGCTGGAAGAAAATGCCCCATGCGGTTTTACTGGCAATCTGATAATTGTGACGTATAACCCTGAACGCTCACGCTTTCAATTGCCCGAGAACCCTCTGCCAATGCCCTCCATTTACCAACTCAAACCGGCGTTCCAGAATCTGCTGCGACCGCTGGTGCAACGTTTGTTCGATAACGGCACCACCGCCAACCAGATCACCGTGCTCGCCGGGGTCATTTCGGTAGTGGTCGGCATCGCGGTCGCCGGTTTTGCCGAGCATGCGTGGGTGTTTGCGCTGATCCCGGTGTGGATGATCCTGCGCATGGCGCTGAATGCCATCGACGGCATGCTCGCCCGCGAATTCGGCCAGCAGTCGCGTCTCGGCGCCTACCTCAATGAGCTGTGCGATATCGTCGCCGATTGCGCGCTGATCCTGCCGTTCGCGTTGATCGCCGACGTCAGCCTGTTGATTGTGCTGGCGGTCACGCTGCTGGCGTTGTTGAGCGAGTACAGTGGCGTACTCGGGCCGATGGTGGGCGCGTCGCGACGCTATGACGGGCCGATGGGCAAAAGTGATCGGGCGTTTGTGCTCGGCGTGCTGGCCACCGGCATCGCACTTGGCTGGATCAGCGCGTTGTGGATAAATGTCGTGTTTGGGGTGGTCGCCGTCCTGCTGGCTTACACCTTGGTCAACCGGGTCCGCCAAGGCCTGAAAGAAGTGCAGGTAAACGTACCCTCGGCGTAAGCCCTCATTCGGATCTTTAGCATAAGGAACATGCAATGCGCGAAACCCAGCAGCAGACCTTCATCACCCACGACGGCGTTGAGTTGTTCTACCGGCATTGGCCAGCCACATCCGCCAATCCCGATGAGCCGCGCAAAGCTGTGCTGCTGTTCCATCGCGGCCACGAGCATTCCGGGCGCATAGCCCACTTGGTCGATGAACTCGACCTGCCCGGTTTCGACTTTTTTGCCTGGGATGCGCGCGGCCACGGCCAATCGCCCGGCGCGCGCGGCGACAGCCCGAGTTTCGCCACCAGCGTGCGTGACGTGCAGACCTTCTGCGATCACCTGAGCGCGACTCACCAGATTGCCGAAGAGAACATGGCGGTGATCGCGCAGAGCGTCGGCGCGGTGATTGTTTCGACCTGGGTTCACGATTACGCGCCGCGCATCCGCTCGCTGGTGCTCGCTTCGCCCGCGTTCAAGGTCAAGCTCTACGTGCCGTTTGCGCGTTCGGGCCTGGGGCTGATGCGCAAGTTTCGCGGCAACTTTTTCGTCAACAGCTACGTGAAAGCCAAATTCCTCAGCCACGACCCGGAACGCGTCGCCTCCTACGACAGCGATCCGCTGATCACCAAGGCGATTTCGGTGAACGTGTTGCTCGGCTTGTACGAAGCCGCCGACCGTGTGGTGGCCGATGCCCAGGCGATTCAAGTGCCGACGCAACTGCTGATCTCCGGCTCGGACTTCGTCGTCCACCGCAAACCGCAGGAACAGTTTTTCGAACGCCTCGGCAGCCTGAAAAAAGAGAAACACATCCTGCCGGGCTTCTTCCACGACACCCTCGGCGAACGTGATCGCGCCGTGGCGGTGGCCAGCGCCAAGCGCTTCATCCTGCAAAACTTCGACTACCCGCTGGACCGCGCATCCTTGCTCGACGCCGACAAGATCGGCCTGACCTGCGCCGAATCCGAATCCCTCGCCGCGCCGCTGCCGCACAACTCGTTGCGCGACCTGTACTGGCGCATGACCCGCGCCAGCATGCGCCTGGGCAGCAAATTGTCGGAAGGCGTGAAACTCGGTTTCGACACCGGTTTCGACTCCGGCAGCACGCTGGATTACGTCTATCGCAACCAGCCGACCGGCAAGGGCGGGCTCGGGCGGATGATCGATCAGAACTACCTGAACTCGATCGGCTGGCGCGGCATTCGCCAACGCAAAATCAACGTCGAAGAACTGCTGCGCCTGACCATGGGCAAACTGCGCGACGAAGGTCGCCCGGTGCGCATCGTCGACATCGCCGCGGGTCACGGGCGCTACATTCTTGAAGCGCTGCAGGGCGTCAGCCCGCTGCCGGAATCGATCCTGTTGCGCGATTACAGCGACATCAACGTGCGCGACGGCGGTGCGCTGATCCGCGATAAAGGCCTTGGCGACATCGCGCAGTTTGTGAAGGGCGACGCCTTTGACCGCGCTGATCTGGCAGCGCTGGAGCCAAAACCGACGTTGGCAGTGGTTTCCGGTTTGTATGAATTGTTCGCCGACAACGCGATGGTCGGCGGTTCGCTGGCAGGTCTTGCCGAAGCCGTGGAGCCCGGCGGTTATCTGGTTTACACCGGGCAGCCGTGGCACCCGCAATTGGAGCTGATTGCCCGCGCGCTCACCAGCCACCGTCAGGGCCAGGCGTGGGTGATGCGTCGGCGCAGCCAAGCGGAAATGGACCAATTGGTCGAAGCGGCGGGTTTCCGCAAGATCACGCAACGGGTGGATGAATGGGGGATCTTCACCGTGTCCCTCGCGCAACGGGTGCAATGATGCTCGACGCCCCAAGAGAGCCAGGCTTACTGAAACCGGCGGTGCTCTGGCTGCTGGTGCTGGCGCCGCTGTTTTTCGCCAGTTACGGTTTTGCCACGTGGTACACCACCCAGCGCAGCGACGTCGGCACGTACGTGTTCGAGTGGGAAACGGCCATGCCTTTCTGGGCGTGGACCATCGTGCCCTACTGGACGATTGACCTGCTCTACGGATTTTCGCTGCTGTTGCCCAACACCCGCCACGAACTCAAACGCCACGCGTTGCGGCTGCTCAGCGCGCAGGTGATCGCGGTCAGTTGCTTCCTGATCTGGCCGCTGCGTTTCACTTTCGAGCGGCCGGAACTCGACGGCGTGTTTGGTTGGCTGTTCGCGGTGCTGGCCGGTTTCGACAAACCGTTCAATCAGGCGCCGTCGCTGCACATCGCGCTGCTGGTGATTCTGTGGGTCATCTATCAACGCCATTTCCAGGGCGTATGGCGCTGGTTGGTGCACGGCTGGTTCGCGCTGATCGGCATTTCGGTGCTGACCACTTATCAACATCACTTTATCGACTTACCCACAGGCGCCCTCGCCGGTTGGCTGTGCGTGTGGTTGTGGCCGCTGGAACACTCAAGCCCGCTGCGCAGTGTGCGTCTGGCCAAAGACCCGAAGCGCTGGCGGCTGGCGCTGCGTTATTTGTTCGGCGCTGCGATTTTCGCAATCCCGGCGTTTGGTTTGGGCGGCGGTTGGTTGTGGCTGATCTGGCCGGCGGTGGCGCTGTTCTTGGTGGCGCTGAATTACGCGGTGCTCGACGCCGACGGTTTTCAGAAACGCGCCGATGGGCGTTTGAGCCCTGCCGCGCGCTGGTTGTTTGCGCCCTATACGGCGGCGGCGTGGATCAACTCGCGGCTGTGGACGTACAAACATCCACAGCCCAACGAGGTTGTGGATAACGTTTGGCTCGGCCGTTTGCCCGATGGCGATCAATTGCAGCCCTTTAAAGCGATAGTTGATCTGTGCGCCGAGCTGCCGCTGAATCCACAGGGTCGCGCCTATAAAAGCCTCCCGGTCCTCGACCTGACTGCGCCCAGCGCCGAGCAATGCCTGGCCGCCGCGCAAGCTATCGAACAATTGCGTCAACAAGGCCCGTTGCTGGTGTGCTGCGCTTTGGGTTATTCGCGCAGCGCCACGGCGGTTGCCGCGTGGTTGTTGCACAGCGGCCGCGCGACCTCGGTCGATGCCGCAGTGGCGATGATCCGGGCCGCCCGCCCGCGCGTGGTGTTGCACACGGCGCATCGCCAGGCACTGGAGAACGCGTATGCCAGTTGAGGTCGAATTGCACGTGGTCGCCAGCCTGCTGCGTCGCGGCCGTTCGCTGGATCAGTTATCCACAGGGCTGACAGTGCTCGGTGTGTTGTTCGGTCTGCTGCAATGGCTGCTGGTTACGCCATTGGCGCTGGGGTTGATCCTCAGTGTCTGGCTGATCGTTACCGGACTGTGGCAAAAATATTGGGCGTTTCGGGTCGCCTTCGACGCTGATCTTTTTGCGTTGATGGCGCGTGATGGCGGTGCCGATGCCGATGCAGATGCTCAGGCGTTGGCGTTGGCGCAGCGCACGTCAGCGCTCGATCAAGCTTTGCAAAACCTGGGTCTGCAACCGGCGGATCGCGCCGGTCGACCTTGGCCGGAACGTCAACGCGGGGCGCTGAAACTGCTGCGCAATCAAGCTGTCCTACTCGCCGCGCAGGTGCTGCCCACCGTGGCGGTAATCCTTGCCAGCCCTTGGCTGTCTTTCGCCGGATAAGGAAATCGTTATGTTCGAACCCGTGGTCGCCACCCTCATCACCTCCATGGCCCGCACCGTCACCGGCGCTCGCAGCCTGTGGATGGGCTGCGCGCCAGAACCGGTGCAGCGGATTTATTTCGCCAACCACAGCAGTCACGGCGACTTCGTGCTGCTGTGGGCCTCGCTGCCACCCGCCCTGCGCAAACTCACGCGCCCGGTGGCCGGCAGCGATTACTGGAACAAAAGTGCGCTGCGCCGCTACATCATCAGCCGCGTGTTCAACGGCGTGCTGATCGACCGCGAGCGCAAAGACCCTGTAGATAACCCGTTGCAGCCAATGCTTGATGCGCTGGAGCAAGGTCACTCGCTGATCATCTTCCCCGAAGGCACACGCAATCTGGAGGACGGTTTGCTGCCGTTCAAAAGCGGCGTGTATCACTTGGCGAAAAGTTACCCACAGGCGCAACTGATCCCGGTGTGGATCGCCAACCTCAATCGCGTCATGCCAAAGGGCCGCGTGCTGCCACTGCCGCTGCTGTGCACCACCAGTTTCGGCGCGCCGCTGCAATTGGACGCGGACGAGAGCAAAGAGCAATTCCTCACCCGCAGCCGCGAAGCGCTGCTGGCCCTCGCCCCGGAGCATTCCTGACATGGATAGACAAACCCTGATGCTGTTCGGCGGGATCGGCCTGATTCTGGTGCTGGCCTCGGTGATCGGCCTGATCCTCAAACTGCGCACTCGCGGCACGCCGAACGCCGTGGTGGAAAACCTCAATGCGCGCATCAACGCCTGGTGGGTGATGGTGGTCGTGATCGGCATCGCCTTCTGGCTCGGCACCGGCGCGGTAATCTTGCTGTTCTACGCCGTGTCGTTTTACGCGTTGCGCGAATTCCTCACGCTCACGCCGACGCGCCGCAGCGATTACCCGGCGCTCGTTGCCGCGTTTTACCTGGCGTTGCCGCTGCAATATTTGCTGATCTATTTCGACTGGTACGGACTGTTTTCGATCTTCATTCCGGTCTACGTATTCCTGCTGCTGCCAATCCTCGCCTCGCTCGGCGGCGACAGCACGCACTTCCTCGAACGCGCGTCGAAAGTGCAGTGGGGTCTGATGATCGCGGTTTTCTGCGTGTCGTTCGTGCCGGCACTGCTGACCCTCGACATCGCCGGTTACGAAGGACGCAACCTGCTGCTGATCGCCTACTTGGTGATCGTCGTGCAACTGTCCGACGTGTTGCAGTACGTGTGCGGCAAGTTGTTCGGCAAACACAAAATCGCCCCCAACCTCTCGCCCTCGAAAACCGTCGAAGGCTTCGTCGGCGGCGTGCTCCTGTCCTCATTGATCGGCGCAGCGCTGTGGTGGACCACCCCGTTCAACCCGTGGCAGTCGTTCCTGATTGCACTGCTGATCAACTTGCTCGGCTTTGCCGGCGGGATCGTCATGTCGGCGATCAAACGCGATCGGGGCGTGAAGGATTGGGGGCACATGATCGAAGGTCACGGCGGGATGCTGGATCGGCTGGACTCGGTGTGTTTCGCGGCACCGATCTTCTTTCATCTGGTTCGGTATTGGTGGACTTGAGGTAGCTCACACCTGGATTTCACAGCAAAAAAAAACCGCAGCCAACGCTGCGGTTTTTTTTGTTTCGGCATCAGCTGTGAATAACTTATTCCACAGTCACCGACTTGGCCAAGTTACGCGGCTGATCGACATCTGTACCTTTCAACACCGCCACGTAGTACGACAACAACTGCAACGGGATGGTGTAGAGGATCGGCGACAGGATGTCGTGGATGTGCGGCATCTGCACCACGTGGGTGCCTTCGCCGTTGCTCATGCCAGCCTTTTCGTCAGCGAAGACGATCAGCTCGCCGCCACGCGCGCGGACTTCCTGGAGGTTGGATTTGAGCTTCTCCAGCAGTTCGTTGTTCGGCGCCACGGTGACCACCGGCATGTCGTTGTCGACCAGCGCCAACGGGCCGTGTTTCAGTTCGCCAGCCGGGTAGGCTTCGGCGTGGATGTAGGAGATTTCCTTGAGCTTCAGGGCACCTTCCATCGCCACCGGGTATTGCGCGCCACGGCCGAGGAACAGGGTGTGGTTCTTGTCGGCGAACAGTTCGGCGATTTTTTCCACGGTGCTGTCCATCGCCAGGGCTTCGCCGAGACGGGTCGGCAGGCGACGCAGTTCTTCCACCAGGGTTGCTTCCATGCCCGCCGCCAGGGTGCCGCGCACTTGGCCGAGGGACAGGGTCAGCAACAGCAGGCCGACGAGCTGGGTGGTGAAGGCTTTGGTCGAAGCCACGCCGATTTCGCGGCCAGCCTGGGTCAGCAGGGTCAGGTCGGATTCACGCACCAGCGAGCTGATGCCGACGTTGCAGATGGCCAGGCTGGCGAGGAAACCCAGTTCCTTGGCGTTGCGCAGGGCGGCCAGGGTGTCGGCGGTTTCGCCGGACTGCGAAATGGTCACGAACAGCGAGTCGGGCTGCACCACTACTTTGCGGTAGCGGAATTCACTGGCGACTTCAACCTGGCACGGGATGCCGGCCAGTTCTTCGAGCCAGTAACGCGCGACCATACCGGCGTGGTAGCTGGTGCCGCAGGCAACGATCTGCACATTGCGCACTTTGGCGAACAACTCCGGCGCTTCCGGGCCGAACGCTTCTACCAAAACTTGTTGCTGGCTCAGGCGACCTTCCAGCGTGCGTTGCACGACCGAAGGCTGCTCGTGGATTTCCTTGAGCATGTAGTGACGGAACTCGCCTTTTTCGGCGGATTCAGCGTTGTCGCCGTACTGCACGGTTTCGCGCTCGACGAGTTGACCGTCAAGGTCCCAGATCTGCACGCTGTCGCGGCGAATCTCGGCGATATCGCCCTCTTCCAGGTACATGAAGCGGTCAGTCACCTGACGCAGCGCCAATTGGTCGGAAGCGAGGAAGTTTTCGCCCATGCCCAAACCAATTACCAGCGGGCTGCCGCTGCGTGCTGCGACCAGACGGTCTGGCTGATCAGCGCTGATCACTGCCAAACCGTAAGCGCCGTGCAGTTCTTTGACGGTAGCTTTGAGTGCGGTGGCCAGATCCGGCAGATCCTTGAGCTTGTGCGCCAGCAGGTGCGAGATGACTTCGGTGTCGGTGTCCGAGGAGAACACGTAACCCTGAGCCTTCAATTGTTCGCGCAGGGCTTCGTGGTTCTCGATGATGCCGTTGTGCACCACTGCCAGGTTCTGCCCGGAGAAATGCGGGTGCGCGTTGCGTTCGCACGGCGCGCCGTGGGTGGCCCAACGGGTGTGGGCGATGCCCAGACGACCGACCAAAGGCGCCGCTTCCAGCGCCATATCGAGCTCGCTGACCTTGCCCGGACGACGCACGCGATCAAGGATCCCGTCGTTGGTGAAGACCGCCACACCGGCGCTGTCATAACCACGGTATTCGAGGCGCTTGAGGCCTTCGACGAGGATGGCGGTGATGTTACGTTCTGCGACTGCGCCGACAATGCCACACATGTTATTTCTCCTGACTGACAGCCGCGAGGATCAAATTGATTCCGCGAGCCTGTATCTGATCCCGTGCCTCTTGCGGCAGGCGATCATCGGTAATAAGGGTATGGACGCTGCTCCAGGGCAGCTCCAGGTTGGGAATCTTGCGGCCGATCTTGTCGGCCTCGACCATCACCACCACTTCGCGGGCGACTTCAGCCATGACGCGGCTCAAACCCAGCAGTTCGTTGAAGGTCGTGGTGCCGCGGACCAGATCGATGCCATCGGCACCGATGAACAACTGGTCGAAATCGTAAGAGCGTAGTACCTGCTCCGCCACCTGCCCCTGAAAGGACTCGGAATGCGGGTCCCAAGTGCCGCCGGTCATCAACAGCACCGGCTCGTGCTCCAGATCGCTCAAAGCGCTGGCCACGTTGAGGGAGTTGGTCATCACCACCAGACCGGGTTGTTGCCCCAGTTCCGGGATCATCGCGGCGGTGGTGCTGCCGCTGTCGATGATGATTCGCGCATGCTCGCGAATCCGCGTGACAGCGGCGCGAGCGATGGCTTGTTTGTATTTGGAAATCGGTTGACCGAGATCCGCCACCAATTCCTGTGGCATCGTCACCGCGCCACCGTAACGGCGCAGCAGCAGCCCATGGCTTTCAAGGGCGGCGAGGTCTTTGCGAACCGTCACTTCCGAGGTTTCGAAACGCTTGGCCAACTCGTCGACACTGACTTCGCCCTGCTCATTGAGCAAGGCGAGGATGTTGTGGCGACGTTGAGGTGTGTTGCGCTTGGACATTGGCTACTAAGTTTCGATTCGAAAGATAACGGAAGCAATCAAAACCTATTGGCGAAACTTCGTCAAGCGCCGTTTAAGATTGGCAGACCTGCGGCTATGGGTTGTACTGCACGTTATTGGCTCCCGCTCGCGACCGCGTGCTGCTGGCCCGGATTTCAGCGTTTGAGGTGGATTGAAGCCATGGAAGAGTCCCTGATACTGGTGGATCAGAACGATCAGCAAATCGGTACTGGCCACAAAATGGCAATTCACCGTGAAGGGCTGATGCATCGCGCGTTTTCGCTGTTCATCTTCGACCGCCACGGGCGTTTGCTTCTGCAACAACGCGCGCAGAGCAAATATCACTCGGCCGGGCTGTGGACCAATTCATGCTGCGGCCATCCGCGCCCGGGCGAAACCACCGCGCAAGCGGCGCATCGCCGGCTCGGCGAGGAGATGGGGTTTGATTGTGTGCTGGAGGAAGTCACGACCCTGATCTACAAGGCTGAAGTGCCGGGCGATCTGATCGAGCACGAGTTCGATCACATTTACATTGGCCGCTTTGACGGTGAACTGCAGCTCAATCCCGAAGAAGCGGCGCAGGCGCGCTGGATCGAAACCGCGGAATTACTGCGCTGGATCGACGCCGAGCCGCAAGTGTTTACCGTGTGGTTCAAGACCATCCTGCTGGCCCCGGCGTGCGCGCTCGAACACTGGAAATCCCGCGCACAGGCCGGTTTGCAGATTGATCCGGTGGTTTACCAGGATCAAATCCTCACGCAAGTGTCGCGCACCTTTGCCCTGACCATCCCGCAACTGCCCGCCGAGCTCTACCCCGCCGTCGCCAATGCGTATTTGCTGTGCCGGATCGCCGACACCATCGAAGACGAGCCTGGGCTCAGCGTTCGGCAGAAACACCATTACGAAGACGGGTTCCTCAATGCGTTAGCCGGTGGCGCGGATCCGCGGCGTTTCAGCGAAGACTTGAGCGAGCAACTGACAGAACAGACGCCGCTGGCTGAACGCGATCTGGTCCGGCACCTGCCTGAGGTGTTGAGCGTATTCCACAGCCTGAAGGCTTCGCATCGCACGGCGATTTTTGATTGCGTGAAGGTGATGACCGAAGGCATGAGCGAGTTTCAGGAGAATGCCGGGGTTCAGGGCTTGGCGACTCACCAGCATCTCGACCGTTATTGTTATTGCGTGGCCGGCGTTGTCGGAACGCTGCTGACCGATCTGTTCATCGATTACGACCCGACGCTATTGCCGCACAAAGCCAAGCTGCATCACTTGGCCCTGTCGTTCGGCATGGGTTTGCAATTGGCCAATATCCTCAAGGATCAGGCGGACGACCGTAAACGCGGGATCAGTTGGTTGCCGCAGGACTTGCTGGCCAGGCACGGCGTCGAGTTGTCGCAAGTGCAATCCGCGCCCAATGAATTGCTCTACGCGCAGGCGGTTGACGAGCTCATTGGCACCGCCCACTCGCATTTGCAACGGGCACTGGACTACGCGCTGCTCATCCCTGGCAGGCATGCGGGCATTCGGCGTTTCATGTTGTGGAACATCGGATTGGCGATATTGACGTTGCACAACGTCCATAAAAATCCGACCAAACCGGTCAAGGTATCGCACGCCGGGGTGGCTTGGATTATCGGTTCGACGCGGCTGTTGCAGCGATCGAATGGCGGCCTGCGCGTGCTGTATAAAATCGCTGCACGCGGGTTACCGGTGACACCGCTGGCAGCCGAGTGGCATGTGCCACTCGACTGTTAGCCAGCTGTTTCTTCGGGGAAATTTTGGCGGGGGATAAAACCTGAGCTGTGGATAACTCAGCTCTTTTTGATTTTCTCCGGACGCTTCCAGCCATCGATGTTGCGCTGACGTGCACGACCGACCGCCAATTGAGCGTTATCCACATTTTGCGTGATGGTCGAACCGGCCGCCGTGGTTGCGCCGCTGGAGATATCCACAGGCGCGACCAGCGAATTGTTGGAGCCGATGAACACATCTTCACCCAACACGGTTTTCCACTTGTTCGCGCCATCGTAGTTGCAAGTGATGGTGCCCGCGCCGATGTTGGTGCGCGCGCCGACTTCGGCGTCGCCCAGGTAAGTCAGGTGGCCAGCCTTGGCGCCTTCGCCCAGATGGGCGTTTTTCAGTTCGACGAAGTTACCCACATGCGCGCGCGCTTCCAACACGGTGCCCGGACGCAGACGCGCGAACGGACCAGCATCGCTGCCCTCGCCGAGCATCGCGCCTTCAATGTGACTGTTGGCCTTGATCACCACGCCTTTGCGCAGGGTGCTGTCCTTGATCACGCAGTTCGGACCGATGATCACGTCATCTTCGATGACGACTTTGCCTTCGAGGATCACGTTAATGTCGATCAGTACGTCGCGACCGACGCTGACTTCACCGCGTACGTCGAAGCGTGCCGGGTCGCGCAGCGTGACGCCTTGCGCCATCAAACGACGGCCAGCGCGCAGCTGGTAGTGACGCTCGAGCTCGGAAAGCTGCTTGCGATCGTTGGCGCCCTGCACTTCCATGGCGTCGTGCGGCTGTTCGGTGGCCACCACCAGACCATCGCTGACTGCCATCGCAATCACGTCAGTCAGGTAATACTCGCCTTGCGCGTTGTTGTTGGAGAGACGGCTCATCCAGTCGCCCAAACGCTCGAACGGCACGGCCAGAATGCCGGTGTTGCCTTCGGTGATTGCACGCTGGGCGTCGTTGGCGTCTTTCTGCTCGACGATGGCGGTAACCTTGCCGTCGGCGTCACGCACGATGCGCCCGTAACCAGTCGGGTCGTCCAGTTCAACGGTGAGCAGGCCCAGTTGCTGCGGCTCGACTTTTTTCAGCAGGCGTTGCAGGGTTTCCACTTCGATCAGCGGCACGTCACCGTAAAGGATCAGCACGGTATCGGACTTGATGAAAGGAACGGCCTGCGCCACGGCATGCCCGGTGCCCAGTTGCTTGTCTTGCAGGACGAAATTCAGGTCATCCGCCGCCAGGCGATCGCGCACAGCGTCGGCGCCGTGGCCGATCACTACGTGAATGCGCTGTGGGTCGAGCTGCCGGGCGCTGTGGATAACATGGCCAAGCATCGAGTTGCCGGCAATCGGGTGCAGAACCTTGGGCAACGCCGAACGCATGCGAGTGCCTTGGCCGGCAGCGAGGATAACGATTTCTAGAGACATGACTGGCTACCATTCCTGGGTGGTCAGCAACTGCGACCAGGTGATGAAAATCGGAAAAGAAAAAAGGGTAGCCGAGGCTACCCTTTTTAATCAATCGCGCAACAAGTGATGGCCTGTTAGTGGCCGAACTTCTTGCGGATCTGCTGAACGGTGCGCAGCTGAGCTGTCGCCTCGGCCAGACGTGCAGCAGCAGAACCGTAATCGAACTCGGCGCCACGTTCATGCAAGGCTTTCTCGGCAGCCTTGACGGCTTGCTGAGCAGAAGCTTCATCCAGATCAGCAGCACGTTGCACGGTATCGGCAAGTACTTCGACCTTGTTCGGCTGAACCTCGAGGAAACCGCCGGAGATGTAGAACACCTCCTCTTCCCCGCCCTGCTTGATCAGGCGAATAGGACCTGGTTTGAGATTGGTGAGCAACGGCGCGTGACCCATGGCGATACCAAGATCACCGAGTGCACCGTGCGCAATCACCATCTCGACCAGACCGGAGAAGATTTCCCCTTCCGCGCTGACGATATCGCAATGGACTGTCATAGCCATCTGATTGCCTCAACCTAATGTGCGCCCGTTGCCGGGCGCCAGGGTTACAGTTTTTTGGCTTTCTCGATCGCTTCTTCGATGCCGCCGACCATGTAGAACGCTTGTTCTGGCAGGTGGTCGTAGTCACCGTTGAGGATGCCTTTGAAGCCTGCAATGGTGTCTTTCAGGGAAACGTATTTACCCGATGCACCGGTGAAGACTTCAGCCACGAAGAACGGCTGCGACAAGAAACGCTGGATCTTACGAGCACGGTTTACCAACTGCTTGTCGGCTTCCGACAGCTCGTCCATACCCAGGATCGCAATGATGTCCTTCAGTTCTTTGTAACGCTGCAGAACGTACTGGACGCCGCGAGCGGTGTCGTAGTGGTCCTGGCCGATCACGTTCGGATCCAGCTGGCGCGAAGTCGAGTCGAGTGGATCGACCGCTGGGTAGATACCCAGGGAAGCGATGTCACGGGACAGAACGACGGTGGCGTCCAAGTGGGCGAAAGTGGTCGCTGGCGACGGGTCAGTCAAGTCATCCGCAGGTACGTATACCGCTTGGATCGAGGTGATCGAACCGTTTTTGGTCGAAGTGATGCGCTCTTGCAGAGTACCCATCTCTTCGGCCAGGGTCGGCTGGTAACCTACTGCGGAAGGCATACGGCCCAGCAGTGCGGATACTTCAGTACCGGCCAGGGTGTAACGATAGATGTTGTCGACGAACAGCAGAACGTCATTACCTTCGTCACGGAACTTCTCGGCCATGGTCAGGCCGGTCAGTGCTACGCGCAGACGGTTACCCGGCGGCTCGTTCATCTGACCGTAAACCAGTGCCACTTTGTCCAGAACGTTGGAATCCTTCATCTCGTGGTAGAAGTCGTTACCCTCACGAGTACGCTCACCCACACCGGCGAACACGGAATAACCGCTGTGCTCGATGGCGATGTTACGGATCAGTTCCATCATGTTTACGGTTTTGCCTACACCGGCACCACCGAACAGACCAACTTTACCGCCCTTGGCGAACGGGCAAACCAGGTCGATTACCTTGATCCCGGTTTCCAGCAGGTCGTTGCCGCCTGCTTGTTCAGCGAAGGATGGCGCAGGACGGTGAATGCCCCAGCGCTCTTCGGTGTCGATCGGGCCAGCTTCGTCGATCGGGTTACCCAGAACGTCCATGATCCGGCCCAGGGTCGCTTTACCGACCGGTACGGAGATGGCTGCGCCAGAGTCGGTAACTTCCAGACCGCGCTTCAAGCCCTCGGTGGAACCCATCGCAATGGTACGAACCACGCCGTCGCCCAGCTGCTGCTGAACTTCCAGGGTGGTTTCAGCCGCGCTTACAACTTTCAGCGCGTTGTAGATGCTCGGTACGCTGTCGCGTGGAAATTCCACGTCGATAACGGCGCCGATGATTTGAACGATACGTCCGCTACTCATAGCTGGATCCTCTGAATATTTGAACCGTTAAACCGCGGCAGCGCCGCCGACGATTTCCGAGATCTCTTGGGTGATCGCAGCCTGACGCGCCTTGTTGTAGATCAGCTGCAAATCGCTGATCAAATCACCGGCGTTGTCGGTAGCGTTCTTCATCGCGATCATCCGCGCAGCTTGTTCAGCCGCGTTGTTCTCGACCACCGCCTGGTAGACCTGCGACTCCACGTAACGGACCATCAAGCCGTCAAGCAGCTCTTTGGCGTCCGGTTCGTACAGATAATCCCAGTGGTGCTTGAGGTTTTGATCCGGGGTTGCCACCAATGGAATCAACTGCTCCACGGTAGGCTGTTGCGTCATGGTGTTGATGAACTTGTTGGACACAACGCTCAGACGGTCGATACGACCATCGAGGTAGGCATCCAGCATCACCTTGACGCTGCCGATCAGGTCATTGATCGACGGTTCTTCACCCAGGTGGCTGATAGCTGCTACGACGTTACCGCCGAAGTTACGGAAGAAAGCCGCACCCTTGCTACCAACAACACACAGATCGATCTCGACGCCGTTTTCACGGTTTACCGCCATGTCCTTGACCAGGGCCTTGAACAGGTTGGTGTTCAAGCCACCACACAAACCACGGTCACTGCTCACCACGACATAACCAACGCGCTTGATGGCGCGGTCGATCATGAACGGGTGGCGATATTCCGGGTTGGCGTTGGCCAAATGACCAATAACCTGGCGGATGCGCTCCGCGTAAGGACGGCTAGCAGCCATGCGCATTTGTGCCTTGCGCATTTTACTGACCGCCACTTTTTCCATGGCGCTGGTAATCTTTTGCGTGCTTTTGATGCTCGCAATCTTACTGCGAATCTCTTTTGCGCCTGCCATGTAACACCTATCAGGTTAGCAAGCGGGAGCCTTGCGGCTCCCGCTGCGGCTTACCAGGTTTGGGTGGCCTTGAACTTCTCGATACCGGCTTTCATGCCAGCGTCGATTTCGTCATTGAAGTCACCCTTAACGTTGATCTTGGCCATCAAATCGGCGTGATCGCGGTTGAAGAAAGCAATCAGCGCTTGTTCGAAGCTGCCGATCTTGGCGATTTCAATGTCAGTCAGGAACCCACGCTCAGCGGCATACAGCGACAGCGCCATGTCAGCGATCGACATTGGTGCGTATTGCTTCTGCTTCATCAGCTCGGTAACGCGCTGACCATGCTCAAGTTGCTTACGGGTCGCTTCGTCCAGGTCAGAAGCGAACTGGGCGAATGCCGCCAGTTCACGGTACTGAGCCAGAGCGGTACGAATACCACCGGAGAGCTTCTTGATGATCTTGGTCTGAGCGGCACCACCCACACGGGATACCGAAACACCGGCGTTCACTGCAGGACGGATCCCGGAGTTGAACATGGCCGATTCCAGGAAGATCTGACCGTCGGTGATGGAAATCACGTTGGTCGGAACGAACGCGGAAACGTCGCCAGCCTGGGTTTCGATGATCGGCAGTGCGGTCAGGGAACCGGTTTTGCCGGTCACTGCGCCGTTGGTGAACTTCTCTACGTATTCTTCCGAAACGCGGGATGCGCGCTCCAGCAGACGGGAGTGGAGATAGAACACGTCGCCTGGGTAAGCTTCACGGCCTGGTGGACGGCGCAGCAGCAGGGAAATCTGGCGGTAAGCCACTGCTTGCTTGGACAGATCGTCATAAACGATCAGCGCGTCTTCACCGCGGTCGCGGAAGAATTCACCCATGGTGCAACCGGAGTACGGTGCCAGGAATTGCAGTGCTGCAGATTCCGAAGCGCTCGCAGCGACGACGATGGTGTTAGCCAGCGCGCCGTTTTCTTCCAGCTTGCGAACCACGTTGGCGATGGTCGATTGCTTCTGACCGATCGCTACGTAGACGCAGAAAATACCGCTGTTTTTCTGGTTGATGATCGCGTCGATCGCCAGAGCGGTTTTACCGATCTGACGGTCACCGATGATCAGCTCACGCTGGCCACGGCCGACAGGGATCATGGCATCGACAGCCTTGTAGCCAGTCTGTACAGGCTGGTCTACCGACTTACGCCAGATCACGCCTGGAGCAACTTTCTCGACCGCGTCGGTCTCGGTGTTGCCCAGTGGACCTTTGCCGTCAACAGGGTTACCCAGTGCGTCGACCACGCGACCCAGCAGTTCCTTACCAACCGGAACTTCGAGGATGCGGCCAGTGCACTTGGCGCTCATGCCTTCAGCCAGAGACTGGTAGGAGCCCAAAACTACGGCACCTACAGAGTCTTGCTCGAGGTTGAGAGCCATACCGAAGACGCCGCCCGGAAACTCGATCATCTCGCCGTACATTACGTCGGCCAGACCGTGAATCCGCACGATGCCGTCAGATACGCTGACGACTGTGCCTTCGTTACGGGCTTGGGAGGTCACATCGAGCTTGTCGATGCGGCCCTTGATAATTTCACTTATTTCGGAAGGATTGAGTTGCTGCATTGCTCTGCTGCCCCTTCAAACTCAAGATTTCAATGCTTCGGCAAGGTTTGCGAGTTTTCCGCGAACCGAGCCATCGATAACCAGGTCGCCGGCGCGGATGACAATGCCCCCGATAAGGGATTTGTCTTCCTCGACTTGCAGGCGCACTTCCCGGTTGAGTCGTGCACTGAGAACCTTGGCGAGTTTGTCTTGCTGTTCTTGGTTCAATGCAAAAGCACTGGTCACTTCAACGTCTACCGATTTCTCTTGTTCGGCCTTGTACAGGTCGAACAGAGCGGATATCTCCGGCAAAAGCGGGAGACGGTCGTTTTCGGCAACGACGTTGATGAAGTTCTGTGCCTTGGCATCAAACTTGTCGCCGCACACGTCAATAAACGTGGCGGCCTTGTCTGCGCTCGTCAGTCGCGGGGCCTTGAGCACGCGCTGCATAGTGTCGTCTTGCGACACTGCTGCAGCCAGGCCGAGCATGGCTGACCAAGAGGCCAGTTGCTGGTGGGCCTGGGCGTGCTCGAAGGCTGCCTTAGCGTAAGGTCGGGCCAACGTGGTCAATTCTGCCATGATCGCCCTCGCTTAAATTTCAGCAGCCAGTTTGTTTACCAGCTCCGCGTGCGCGTTTTGATCGATTGTGGCACCCAGGATCTTCTCTGCGCCGCCGACCGCCAGTGCACCCAATTGGGCACGCAGCGCGTCTTTGACACTGTTCAGTTCCTGTTCGATCTCGGCCTGAGCCTGAACCTTCACACGGTCAGCGTCGATACGGGCTTTTTCAACAGCCTCTTCAACAATCTGGTTACCGCGTTTCTTGGCTTGCTCAATGATTTCGGCTGCCTGAGCTTTCGCTTCGCGCAGTTGCTGACCCGCTTTATCTTGGGCCAGCTCCAGGTCGCGAGCTGCTCGGGCGGCAGCGTCCAGTCCATCCGCGATCTTCTTCTGACGTTCGTGCAAAGCCGCGATGACCGGAGGCCACACGAACTTCATGCAAAACAGTACAAAAATGAAGAACGCAACGGACTGGCCAATCAGGGTTGCATTAATGTTCACGCCAACACCTCGCTCGTTCGTTGCACATCAAACCAATCACTCGAAGGTTCGAGTGATTAGCCAGCGAGTTGACCAACGAATGGGTTCGCGAAGGTGAAGAACAGAGCGATACCAACACCGATCATGGTTACGGCGTCGAGCAGACCGGCAACGATGAACATTTTGACTTGCAGCATTGGAACCATTTCTGGCTGACGCGCTGCGCCTTCCAGGAACTTGCCGCCCAACAGGCCGAAACCAATTGCGGTACCCAGTGCACCCAGGCCGATCAACAGTGCAACAGCGATAGCGGTTAGACCAACTACAGTTTCCATCTTTCCTCCCGACTTTTACGTCGTATGGTTTAGGTTTTTTAGATTTTAAAGCGGTAAAACAAATCGTTTCATAAGCCCTGTTCGGGCACCCACCCGTTTGACCGGGTGGGACATCAGACTAGTCGAGACTGGTCTTAATGGTTCTCTTCGTGCGCCATCGACAGGTAGACGATGGTCAGCATCATGAAGATAAACGCCTGCAGGGTGATGATCAGGATGTGGAACACAGCCCACGCCCACTGCAGAACTACGCCCAGGCCGCTAAGCCAGAGCAGACCGCTGCCGAACATCACAGCAATCAGAATGAAGACCAGTTCGCCGGCGTACATGTTGCCGAACAGACGCAGTGCCAACGAAATCGGCTTGGCGATCAGTGTCACGAACTCCAGCAGGAAGTTCACCGGGATCAGCAGGGCTTGAACGAAGATGTTCTTGCTGCCGAAAGGGTGCAGGGTCAGTTCGCCGATGAAGCCGCCGATGCCCTTGACCTTGATGCTGTAGAAAATGATCAACGCGAACACCGACAGGGCCATGCCCAGGGTAGCGTTCGGGTCAGTGGTCGATACGGCACGGAATGGAATGTGCGCATCACCGGTGATCAGGATGGCCAGCTGAGGAATCCAGTCGACCGGTACCAGGTCGACGGCGTTCATCAGGAACACCCAGACGAAGATAGTCAGTGCCAGCGGTGCAATCACCGGGCTACGACCATGGAAGCTGTCTTTCACGCTGCCATCGACGAATTCGACCAATACTTCAACGAAGTTCTGCAAAGCACCCGGTTGACCCGACGTCGCCTTCTTTGCCGCCATGCGGAAAATCAGAACGAAGATCAGACCCAATGCGACCGACCAGCCGAGCGTATCGACGTGGAAAGCCCAGAAGCCCATTTCCTTGGCTTCTGCTGCGGTGTGGGCAAAGCCCCAGCCGCCGGTAGGATGCTGACCGAAGGTCAGGTTCTGCAAGTGGTGCTGGATATAGCCCGAAGCGGTTGTCTCTGCCATGGTTGCCTCAAACGCCCTAAGGTCTCGAAAGTCTTGTTCTCATCAGCAGGGGCGCGAACCAGCTGACCAGTTGGGTCAACACGAAGACGCCGAATACAGCTAACGGCGCCAATGGCTTCACACCTGCAAACGTCAATGCAAAGAGCACTGCCGTCAGAATTAATTTGCCCGCCTCGCCAGCATAAAAAGACCGGACGATGGCTTGAGCTGCTCGGGCGCCGGAAAACCGAAATGCCCTGTGAGCGAAATAAACATTGGGTAACAAGGCTATCAGGCCTCCGCAAAGACCTGAGTACCCGGCAACGACTCCATACCATTGCCAGAGCGCCAAAGCGGCAATGAGCACAACGATAAATTGAGCCATTAACACCGGAAAAACTGCCAGGCGATGGAACGGCAAGCGGTTTGGCGTGCGGGTTTCCATCACTTTTACTCCCCAATGGTCGGCTGCCAGAATTCAGTAACTTGGCATAATTTGTGCCGACAAAATGCGCGCAGAGTATAGGGGCGGTTCAGCCCCTATTCAACTGTCAGGTAGTGATTTCCGACTGCGCGCTACATGAGGAAATGTTTCAGCGGATGTGTGCAAGCACGCCTTGAAGCTCGTCGAGAGAGTTATAGCCAATCACCAACTGCCCTTTACCCTTCTTTCCATGACGGATCTGCACCGCAGAGCCTAGGCGCTCGGCCAGGCGCTGTTCGAGTCGAGCGATATCCGGATCAGGTTTTGCCGCTTCCACCGGCTCCGGTTTGCCGCTCAACCACTGGCGAACCAGTGCCTCGGTTTGGCGCACGGTCAGCCCGCGTGCGACAACGTGTCGCGCCCCTTCAACCTGTTGATTTTCCGGCAAACCGAGCAAAGCACGTGCATGACCCATTTCCAGGTCACCGTGCGAGAGCATGGTTTTGATGACTTCCGGCAATGCGATCAAGCGTAGCAGGTTCGCCACGGTGACCCGGGATTTCCCCACGGCCTCGGCAACTTGCTGCTGAGTCAGCTGGAATTCCTGCTGCAAACGCTGCAGGGCCACGGCTTCTTCGATCGGATTGAGGTCTTCGCGCTGAATGTTTTCGATCAGCGCCATGGCAATCGCGGTTTCATCCGGCACATCGCGCACCATCGCCGGGATGGTTTCCTGGCCAGCCTGCTGGCTCGCGCGCCAGCGACGTTCACCGGCAATGATTTCGAAACGACCGCTGCCGATCGGACGCACCACAATGGGCTGCATCACGCCTTGGGCCTTGATCGACTGCGCCAGCTCTTCGAGTGCCTGCGGGTCCATGTCGCGACGCGGCTGATACTTGCCACGCTGGATCAGGTCCAGCGGCAGATGCTGCAGCTCACGCTGATCGGCCTGCACCGCTTGCTCTTCGAGCGAGCTGACAGTCGGACCACTCAGCAGTGCATCCAGTCCACGTCCGAGACCTCGTTTCTTGACGGCCATGGGGATTCCTTAAGTTGCCTGAGCGGCGGCGGTGCGTGAGTTTTTGCGTTGACGGCGCACCAGCTCGCCGGCCAAAGCCAGGTAAGCGATGGCGCCACGCGATGATTTGTCGTACGCCAGCGCCGGCATGCCATAACTCGGCGCTTCGGCCAGGCGGATGTTGCGCGGAATCACCGTGTCGTAGAGCTGCTCGCCAAAGTGTTCCTTGAGCTGCGCCGAAACGTCGTTCATCAGGCTCAGGCGCGGGTCATACATGGTCCGCAACAGGCCTTCGACTTTCAGGTTCGGGTTCAGCAGTTCGGCGATGCGCTTGATGTTATCCACAAGGTCGCTCAACCCTTCGAGCGCGAAATACTCGCACTGCATCGGGATGATCACCCCATCGGCCGCAACCAGCGCGTTCAATGTCAGCATCGACAGGGACGGTGGGCAGTCGATCAGAATGTAATCGTAGTTTTCGCGGATCGGCGCCAGCGCGCTGCGCAGACGACTTTCCTTCATCTGCATTTCCAGCAGCACCACTTCGGCCGCAGTCAGATCGCGGTTGGCCGGCAACAATTGGTAACCACCGTGCTCGGAGTAATGCATGGCCTGAGCCAGATCGCATTCGCCGATCAACAGGTCGTAGACCGAGTTTTCCAAGCCATGTTTATCCACACCGCTACCCATGGTGGCGTTGCCTTGTGGATCAAGATCGATCAACAGCACCCGGCGCTTGGTAGCGACCAGGGAAGCTGCGAGGTTGATGCAGGTGGTGGTCTTGCCCACACCACCCTTCTGGTTCGCTATCGCGAATACCTTAGCCATTCTTGCTTGTGTTCCCAATCATGCCGTGCGGCGCAGTATCAGCAGATGGCGTTGGCCTTGGCAACCGGGTACGGCCAGGGCGTGTTCGCTATCGAGGTGGAAGTCTGCCGGCAATGCTACCAGCTCATCGGCGGGATGAACGCCCTTCATTGCCAGCCACCGCGTATCGCGGTCGCCGAGATGACGCGTCCAGTTGCTGAAGTTTTCCATGCTGCTGAACGCCCGGGAAATGATCCCGTTGAAAGGCTGTTCTGGCTGGAAAGCTTCAACGCGACTGTGGATAACTTGCAGGTTATCCAGTTTGAGTTCGAGTTTGACCTGGGTCAGGAAGCGGGTTTTCTTGCCATTGCTGTCCAGGCACGTGACCTGCGACTCGGGAAACAGGATAGCCAACGGGATCCCGGGCATGCCGCCACCGCTACCAACGTCCAGCCACCGACCGTTTTCCACAAACGCCATCACGCTCAAGCTGTCGAGCAAATGCCGCGAAACCATTTCGTCCGGATCGCGCACGGCGGTCAGGTTGTAGGCCTTGTTCCATTTGATCAACAGGGCCAGATAACCCAGCAGTAACGCGTGCTGGGCTTCGGTCAGCGTGACACCGAGTTGGCGAGCACCTGTGGATAACTCTTCTGCGTGTTGCGAGGTGACCAACGAACTCAAGCGCTTTGCTCCAACTGACGGCCCGCGCCGCGTTTTTTCAAATGAATCATCAACAGCGAAATGGCTGCCGGGGTGACGCCCGGGATACGCGAGGCCTGGCCCAGAGTTTCTGGTCGGGTCGCGCCGAGCTTGCTCTGGATCTCTTTGGAGAGACCGGAGATGTTCGTGTAATCGATATCCACAGGCAGTTTGGTGTTTTCACTGGCACGCAGACGGACGATTTCGTCCTGCTGGCGATCAATGTAACCGGCATATTTGGTCTTGATTTCGACCTGCTCGGCGACCTGTGGATCTTCTGCGCCACCGCCAGTCACGGCGATCAGACCAGCGTAGTCGATTTCCGGACGGCTCAAGAGGTTGAGCAAGTTGTATTCATGGGTCAGTGGCGTACCGAATTTTTCCGAAATCGCATCACCCTGCTCGGTATTCGGGCGAACCCAGGTACTTTTCAGGCGCTGCTCTTCGAGATCAATGCTTTCGCGCTTCTTGCAGAACGCCGCCCAACGCGCGTCATCGACCAGACCCAACTCGCGACCTTTTTCGGTCAAGCGCAGGTCGGCGTTGTCTTCGCGCAGGATCAAACGGTATTCGGCCCGGGACGTGAACATCCGGTACGGTTCCTGGGTTCCCAGGGTAATCAGGTCATCGACCAACACGCCGATGTACGCCTCATCGCGACGCGGGCACCAGGCATCTTTGCCCTGAGCACGCAGCGCGGCATTGGCTCCGGCCAGCAAACCTTGGGCGCCGGCTTCTTCGTAACCGGTGGTGCCGTTGATTTGCCCGGCGAAAAACAGACCGCCGATGACTTTGGTTTCGAGGCTGTACTTCAGGTCACGCGGGTCGAAGTAGTCGTACTCGATGGCGTAACCCGGGCGAACAATGTGCGCGTTTTCCATGCCACGGATCGATTGCACGATCTGCAATTGCACGTCGAACGGCAGGGAAGTGGAAATCCCGTTCGGGTACAGCTCGTGGGTGGTCAAACCTTCCGGTTCGATGAAGACCTGATGACTTTCCTTGTCGGCAAAGCGATGGATCTTGTCTTCGATCGACGGGCAATAACGCGGGCCAATGCCTTCGATCAGACCGGCATCGGAATACATCGGCGAACGGTCGAGGTTGGCCGCAATGATTTCGTGAGTTCGGGCGTTGGTGTGGGTAATCCAGCAGCTCACCTGTTTCGGGTGCTGCTCTTTGGAACCCATGAACGACATGACCGGGATCGGCGTGTCGCCCGCTTGCTCGGTCATCACCGAGAAATCCACCGAACGGCCGTCGATACGCGGCGGTGTGCCGGTTTTCAAACGACCGACGCGCAGTGGCAATTCACGCAGACGATGGGCCAGGGCAATCGACGGCGGATCACCGGCACGACCGCCGGAATAATTCTGCATGCCGATGTGGATAAGTCCACCGAGGAAGGTGCCAGTGGTCAACACCACGGAATCGGCGAAGAAGCGCAGACCCATTTGCGTGACAACACCGCGCACTTGTTCCTGTTCAACGATCAGGTCATCAGCGGCTTGTTGAAATATCCACAGGTTCGGCTGGTTTTCCAGGGCTTCGCGGACAGCCGCCTTGTACAAAACCCGGTCGGCTTGAGCACGAGTGGCGCGTACGGCCGGGCCTTTGCGGCTGTTCAACACGCGAAACTGGATACCACCCTTGTCGGTGGCCATGGCCATCGCGCCGCCGAGGGCATCGATTTCCTTGACCAGGTGGCTTTTGCCGATCCCGCCAATGGCCGGGTTGCAACTCATGGCACCGAGGGTTTCCACGTTGTGCGTCAGCAACAGGGTTTTTGCCCCCATACGTGCTGACGCCAGTGCTGCCTCGGTACCGGCATGACCGCCGCCGATGACGATCACTTCAAAACGGGAAGGGAAATCCACCACGCACCTCGTGCCTGCTTAAGTAGGTAATTCAGGAATAGTTTGAGCCCGGGTTTCTGGACCAGGTCGGCAAGTATAGGGACTTCGCCCTTCCTAAAGAACCCTTTGCACAAAATTTAACCAGCTGTGGAGAAGTCGGGTTAATAGAAATTAAAAAGAGAGAAATTTATTAAATCTTTGTTTTTATGTTTATTTCTACTGAGCACCTTTTCTGTGGATAGATCGCTACAGGCCTTTATATTCAATATGTACAGAGATTCAAAACCCTGTGTTCATGTGCCAATGAGTCCCTTGGATAACCGGTGTAAGCCTGTGGATGAAACGGGTGGTTATCCACAGAGGGGTTTATCTTCAGTTTTCACGCCCTGTTATCAACTGCCCTTAGAGGCACTTATTCACAGGGCTTAATCCACAGAAAAGTCGCTTTTACTCGAATTCCGCACAGCAAAATTCCAGCCGATGTCTCTGGCAGACCCTCATCAGTTGGAAAAAACAGCGAGAAAACAGCCGATACGCGGTGGACGGTGGCTATTGTTAGTAGACGTAACAGAAGCTAATAATAGGCATTATCATTAACAAGCCCTGTTCTCTATGCCCTTAACCTCCCACACGGCAGCCGTTCAACAGATCTATGAGCAGCACCATTCCTGGTTGTACGGGTGGCTCAAGGGCAAGTTGCATGACACCTGCGATGCGGCCGATGTCGCGCATGACACCTTTCTGCGCATTCTCGGCTCGCGCAATGCCTTGCAGATTCGGGAACCTCGCGACTATCTGGCCACCATCGCCCGGGGTCTGGTGATTGATCGCTACCGTCGACGGGCGATCGAGATCGCCTTCCTGGAAACCCTGGCCGCCCGCCCCGAGGCCACGGCAATCAGCGAAGAAGACAAGGCGTTGATCATCGAAACCCTGGTCGCTGTGGATAAAGCCTTGGCGGGATTAGGCGCGCGGGCGCAGCGGATATTCATGCTGTCGCAGATTGAAGGCCTGACTTATCAACAGATCGCCTGTGAACTGAAGGTGTCGCTGACCACGGTGAAGAAGCACATGATCCGCGCGCTCACCGAATGCTCTTTGATCATGGCGTCTCTTTAATGACCGCCGCGCCTGATCGCAAAGTCTTCGAAGCGGCGGCCAGTTGGTACGTGCAGTTTCAGAGCGAACCGCCCTCGCCCGCGCAACGCCAGGCCTGGCAGCAGTGGGTCGAGAGCAATCCGGCGCACCTCGCAGCGTGGAATCAGATGGAGCAACTGCAACGGCACTTGGGCGCAATGCCCCGTGACCTGACGCGCCGCGCCTTGTCCTCGACGCAACAACGCCGGCAGGTGCTGAAGCTGCTGCTGATCCTCGCTGGCAGCGGATACGTCGGTTGGAATGTGCAAAAACACACGGCGTTGGGCAATGTCTGGGCCGACTATTCCACCAAGGTCGGCCAGCGACGCAGCATCGAATTGGCCGACGGCAGCCAGATTCATCTCAACACCAACACCGCCATCGATGTGCTGTTCGATGGCCAGCAACGCCTGATTCGTTTGCGTTCGGGGGAAATCCTCGTCCGCACGGGCAAGCTCGGCGACCCGCGAGCGTTTTTCGTCGAGACCGAGGAAGGACGGATTCAAGCGTTGGGCACGCGGTTTTCGGTGCATCAGCTATCCGCCAAAACGCGGGTCGGGGTGCTGGAAGATCGCGTGAGCATTCAGCCCAATGACCAGCAAAGCAGCCCGCGCGTATTGAACGCCGGCGAAGGCGTGGACTTTCAAAGCGACCGCGTCGGTGCGATTCATCCCTACAAATTGGCGGAAGCTGCGTGGATCAACGGCCAATTGATTGTTCTGGACACGCCGCTGGGCGAGGTCATCCGCGAGCTTGGGCGCTATCGTTCCGGGGTTCTGCAGTGTGACGAACGTGCCGCGCGGTTGCGGGTTTCCGGGACTTTTCGCCTCGATTCCACCGATGCAGTGCTGGCCAATCTGCAAGCTTCGCTGCCGATCAACGTGCGCTATTTCACGCGTTATTGGGTGTCGATCAGCCAGGCCGTTTGATCCTCGGGAAAATAAATCTGGCGCGGGGTTATCTTTTTCAGCCCTGACACGGCCCTACAGGTAATCGCGATCTACGCGGCTCTTTGCCACCTTCAGGGCTTACCCATCCATGCGACTTCCTACGTTCCGACTGCGCTTTTCCCACCACTGCATTGCCTACAGCTTGTTGATAACCAGCGCTGCCAGTTGCCTGGTGACGACCAGCCCTGCGCTCGCGGCCAGCGTCACGCAACGCTATGCCATCGCGGCCGGTCCGCTGGACAACGCGTTGAGCCAGTTCGCGTCGACAGCCAATGTGATCCTCTCATTCTCGCCGCAGCAAACCGCGCAGCTGCGCAGTCAGGGCTTGGCCGGCAGCTATTCGGTCGAACAGGGTTTCGCCATGTTGCTGCAGGGCTCCGGTTTGCAGGCCGTTTCGCAGGCGCCGGGCAGCTATATTCTGCAAGCCGTGCCGGTGTCGGGGCCGTTGGTGCTCGGGGAGACCAATATCAACGGCGTGCAGCAGAATGAGATGAACCTGGATTACGCCGCCGACGTTGGCTACAAGGCTTCGAACAGTCGGGTCGGTACGAAAACCAGTACGCCGCTGTCGGAAACGCCGCGTTCGGTGTCAGTCGTTACCGCGCAACGAATGAAGGATCAGAAGTCGCAGACGCTGACAGATGTTTTGGGTTATGTGCCGGGGATCTTCGCGCCACCCTTTGCCGCTGGCGACAGTCTGGCCGGTGATCTGTTTTTCATCCGCGGTTTCAACGCCACCGATTACGGCTACGGCTTGTTGCGCGATGGCCTACGCGTGCAGGGCAATCGGTATGACACCAGCACCGAACCTTACGGCCTCGAGCGCGTGGAAATCTTCCGCGGCCCGTCCTCGCTGCTGTACGGCGAGAACGCGCCGGGCGGGCTGGTCAACCTGGTGAGCAAGCGCCCTACCGCAGCGCCTCAGGGTGAAGTGCAACTGAGTTACGGCTCCAACAACCGCCGCCAATTGGGCGTCGATGTCTCCGGGCCGCTGGACGATGACGGCAACATCCTCGGCCGCATCGTCATGCTTGGCCGCAACGCCGAGACTCAAACCGACCATGTGCCGGACGATCGCATTTACATCGCGCCGTCGCTGACCCTGAATTTCGACGACTACAACACCCTGACACTGTTGGCCAACTACCAGAAAGACCACACCAATATGGAACTTGGCCTACCTGCCGCCGGCACTTTGCTGACGAACCCCAACGGCAAGTTATCCAAAGACACCATGCTCGGCGATCCTGACTGGAACACCTTCGAGCGTGAAACCTGGAGCACGGGTTATGAATTTACCCACAGCTTCAACGACGATTGGCAGTTCCGGCAGAACTCGCGCTACATGCAGTCGCGCATCACCCGCCACGAAACCTGGCCGGGCAACCTGAACAACGGCGGATTCGGCACCCGACTGAACATGACCGCCTACGATCGCTTCAACAAATCGATGGTCTACTCGCTGGATAACCAGTTGGAAGGCAAATTCGACGTCGGCGGTTTGCAAAACACCGTTTTATTCGGCGGCAGTTTTGACCGGACTTCGTTTAATCAGGATTGGAACGCCGGGCTGGTCGGGCCGATTGATGTCTACAACCCGGTGTACCTGCGCGACCCGACGACGCCAATCGCGGTGCAAAACACTTTGCTTGAGCAACAGATGAAAGGTGTTTATGCACAGGTGCAGAGCAAGTACGACCATTGGTTGTTCCTGCTCGGTGGCCGTCAGGATTGGGTCGACAGCGATTTCCGCGACAAAGTGGCGCGCGGCAGCAACATCAGTTCCGAGGACAAGAAATTCACCTATCAGGGCGGGGTGATGTACCAGTTCGACAACGGTATGACGCCGTATGTGAGCTACTCGACCGCGTTTGTCCCGGTGCAGCAGATCTCCAATTCCGGCGCGCCGCTGGAGCCAATCACAAGCAGCCAATATGAAATCGGCCTGAAGTACGAACCCACCGGTTGGGACACGGCGTTCACTGCCTCGGTCTACGACCTGCGCAAAAAGGACGACACCTACTTCGACGCCACCACCGCGAGCTATCGCCAAGTCGGCGAGAGCCGCGCCAAAGGTGTGGAGCTGGAGCTCAACAGCAACCTGACGCCAAACCTCAACGTGACGGCGGCCTACACTTATACCGACGCGCGGATCACCAAGGATTCGGCGACTTCCCTGGTCAAGGATCACCAAATGACCGGCGTGCCGCGCAATCAGGCCTCGATCTGGGCCAAGTACCGATTCCTCGAAAGCAGTTTGAAGGGACTGTATGTCGGTGGCGGCGTGCGGTACTTCGACAGCGCGTTTGCCTACACCGCGCCAACTCTCTACGGCAAGCTCGATGCCGGCGACGTGACGTTGGTGGACGCGGCGATCGGTTACCAGATCGATCGAAACTGGACCGTCGACCTGAATGCGAAAAACCTGTTCGACAAGGAATACGTGTCTGGCTGTAACGACGCCGGACGCTGCTACTGGGGCGAAAGCCGAACTTTGTTAGGTTCTGTGTCGTACAACTGGTAAAAGCAAAAAGGGCTGTGGATAAGTTACCCACAGCCCGCTGCGTTTATTTACCGATACAGAAACTGGAAAAGATCCGACCGAGCAAATCATCGGAGCTGAACGCCCCAGTGATTTCCCCCAACGAATGCTGCGCCTGGCGCAAATCCTCCGCCAACAACTCACCAGCACCCGCGAGGGTCAGCTGCGCTCTGCCGTGCTCAAGCGATGCGCTGGCATGGCGCAACGCTTCCAAGTGACGTCGGCGGGCGCTGAAGCTGCTTTCCGAGGTCTGCTCGTAGCCCATGCAAGTCTTCAGGTGCTCGCGCAGCAGCTCAAGGCCTTCGCCCGCCGATTTGGCGCTGAGGCTGATGGTGACATGGCCATCGTCGCTGACTTCCAGGGCAATCGCTTCGCCGGTCAGATCAGCCTTGTTGCGGATCAGCGTGACTTTGGCCGGGTCCGGGCGGGTTTCGAGGAATTCCGGCCACAACGCAAACGGGTCCAGCGCTTCCGGCGCGGTGGCGTCGACCACCAGCAGCACTCGATCTGCTTCGCCGATGGCTTTCAGCGCACGCTCGACGCCGATTTTTTCAACCTGATCATCGGTATCGCGCAGACCAGCGGTGTCGACCACGTGCAGCGGCATGCCATCGATGTGGATATGTTCGCGAAGAATGTCGCGAGTCGTGCCGGCAATCTCGGTAACGATCGCTGCTTCTCGACCGGCCAACGCGTTGAGCAAACTGGATTTGCCGGCATTCGGCCGCCCGGCGATCACCACGTTCATGCCGTCGCGCAGCAAAGCGCCCTGCCCGGCTTCGCGCAGCACTGTGGATAACTCGTCGCGCACTTTGTCGAGCATGCTCAATACGTGGCCATCGGCGAGGAAGTCGATTTCCTCTTCCGGGAAGTCGATGGCAGCTTCGACGTAGATGCGCAGGCCGATCAATTGCTCGGTGAGGTTATGCACACGCTGGGAAAATGCCCCTTGCAAGGAACGCAGGGCATTGCGCGCAGCCTGTGCAGAACTCGCCTCGATCAAATCGGCAATCGCCTCGGCCTGGGCGAGGTCGAGTTTGTCGTTGAGGAACGCGCGCTCGCTGAATTCGCCCGGACAGGCCAACCGGCAACCCAATTCCAGGCAACGCTTGAGCAGCATGTCGAGGACGATCGGGCCGCCGTGGCCCTGAAGTTCCAGCACGTCTTCGCCGGTAAACGAGTTCGGCCCGGGAAAATACAGGGCGATGCCTTCGTCCAACACTTCGGCGTCTTCACTGAGGAACGGGCCGTAGTGCGCGTATCGCGGTTTCAGTTCGCGGCCGCTGATGGCTTTGGCCGCCACACTCGCCAGCGGCCCGGAAATACGGACGATGCCTACTCCGCCGCGACCTTGAGCGGTGGCGACGGCAGCGATGGTTTCACGAGGAACGCTCATAAACCGGTATCCAGACAAAAATGACAGATAGCAAAACGCCCCACTAGGGGGCGTTTTGAGTGGTTATCCACAGAGTAAGTTACGCAGCAGCATTCTTGGTAGCGGCTTCGATCTTACGTGTGATGTACCACTGTTGGCTGATGGACAGCACGTTGTTGACCACCCAGTACAGCACCAGACCAGCTGGGAACCACAGGAAGAAGAAGGTGAAGATGATTGGCATCATTTTCATCACTTTCGCCTGCATCGGATCCGGCGGAGTCGGGTTCAAGCGCTGCTGGATAAACATGGTTGCGCCCATGATGATCGGCAGGATGAAGAACGGATCCTTGATCGACAGGTCAGTTATCCACAGCATGAATGGCGCTTGGCGCATTTCTACGCTTTCGAGCAGAACCCAGTACAGCGAAAGGAAAACCGGCATCTGCACGAGGATTGGCAAGCAGCCGCCCAGTGGATTGATCTTCTCTTTCTTGTACAGCTCCATCATGGCTTGCGACATTTTCTGCCGGTCGTCGCCATGTTGCTCTTTCAGCGCAGCCAGTTTCGGTGCCACTGCACGCATGCGCGCCATGGATTTGTAGCTGGCAGCCGACAACGGGAAGAAAAGCCCTTTGATCAGCATGGTCAGGAAGATGATCGACCAGCCCCAGTTACCAACAATCGCGTGGATGTGTTGCAGCAACCAGAAGATTGGTTGGGCAATGAACCACAGGATGCCGTAGTCGACGGTCAATTCCAGACCTGGGGACAATTCTTTCAGCACTGCCTGGCTTTTCGGACCGGCGTACAGCAAGGCGCTGACTTCACCTTTGGCACCCGGCGCGATGCTTACAGCTGGCGCGGTGTAACCAATGATGTAGTTGCCTTTGCTGTCTTTACGGGTCTGGACGACATTGTTTTCGCCCTTCGCCGGAATCCATGCAGTCACAAAGTAGTGTTGCAACCAGGCAACCCAGCCACCGTTAACGGTTTCTTTCAGCTGAGCCTTGTCCATGTCCTTCATCGACACTTTTTTGTACGGCTCGTTACTTGTCCACAGGGCGGCGCCCAGGTAAGTCGCGGTGCCAGTAGCAGTGCTGGAGGATGGATCGGAGCTGGCGTCACGCTTCAGTTGGGCAAACATTGCACCCGACCAAGGCTTTTCGCTGGTGTTGTCGATCAAGTAGGAAACGGTTACGTCGTACAAGCCGCGTTTCACGGTGAAGCGCTTGATGTAGTTGACGCCGTCCTTGCTGAACTTCAGGTCCACGACCAATTGGTCTTGGCCATCAGCCAGTTGGTAAAGCTTCTTCTCCGAGGCGTAAACCGGACGACCGGTAGGACTTGCGTCCGGACCATCAGTGCCGATCAAACCGCTTTGAGCCAGATAAGTCCGCTCGTTGCCGTTATCGAACAGCTGGAATGGAATTTCCGGATGATCCTGGCGACGTGGATACAGCGGCAGTGTCAACTGAGCAACATCACCACCTTGTGGATCGATTGCCAGGTTGAGCACATCCGTTTTGATCTGGATGAGGTCTTTACTGACAGCTACCGGAGTTTCGGCAGGTGCAGTGCTGGTATCGCTTGCAGCGCGTGGAATGTCGTCACTGACAGAAGCATTATTGCCAGTCGCCGTGTCCGGTAGACCCGGTGCGGTAGTACTGGAAGCAACATTCTGAGTCGGCAGGGCAGCCTGGCCATAGTCCTGGTTCCATTTAAGAACCATAACGTAGGACACGATTGCCAGGGCGACGATCAGGATCGTGCGTTTGATATCCATGATTACTCGGCCATCGAAGAAGAACGGGAGGTAGGGATAGGTGGAACCGGGTCGTAACCACCGGGATTCCACGGATGACAGCGACCTAAACGACGAAAGGCCAGCCAGCCACCGCGCAGAAGGCCATGATTTTCTATGGCTTCATACGCGTAGCAGGAACAACTGGGGTAGAAACGACAGTGACTGGCCATCAAGGGACTAATGGCATAGCGATAAAACTGGATCGGAACGAGTGCCAGTTTACGCATCGGGACTGTCTACCCCTACAGTTTCGGTTTTGACTGCTGGTACTGGCGTGCTGCGTGCCAGACGCTTCCAGAGTTTGCCGAAATGCTGAATCAATTCGGGGTTTTCTACGTCCCCCAAACCTTTGCGCGCGACGATAACAATGTCCCAACCGACCAGTGATTCCTGGTTCAGACGGAACGATTCGCGCATCAGACGTTTGAGGCGATTGCGCTCGACGGAGAGCTTTACGCTCTTTTTCCCGATAACCAGCCCGAGACGGGGGTGATCAAGATCGTTGTTGCGCGCAAGGAGCAGGAGATTTTTCCCCGGAACCTTGCCGGTAGGGGAGTCAAAGACTGCCTTGAAATGCCGGGGGGTAAGCAAACGCTTCTCCCGACTGAAGTCCTGACTCACCTCCAGTGCCGGATTATCAAACTGCCAGACGCGCACGACCTTTGGCGCGACGACGCGACAGGACGGCGCGACCGTTTTTGGTTGCCATGCGAGCACGGAAGCCGTGGGTACGAGCGCGTTTGATAGTGCTTGGTTGGAAAGTACGTTTCATTGTCGTGTTACCTGGTTCGTCCACAACGGGCCGGAATGGCCCCCGTTTTAAGAGACCGGGGATTCTAGAGAAAGCAAGCCTCTAGGTCAATTTCCAACCAACGTTTCCTTATAAATAGATCTGCAGGGGTTTGTCCGCTCGACACCCTTCGCTAGATATAGAAATAAAGAAGGGAATTATTTAAAGCTTTTCTGTAAAGCTTATAAAAGCTAGGGACGCCATCTTCTGTGGATAACTGCATCCAGCCCTTCTAACTCGCGATGTACAGAGAATGACAAGTACAGTGGAAAACGGTGGTAAGCCTGTGCTGCGCTGTCGGATAAGCTGTGTGTGGAATGGCCAGTTATCCACAGGCCGGTTATCCACCGAGTTTACCCCCCACTTGTCCAGTGCCCTCAGAGGCGGTTATCCACAGAGCTTATGCACATACCGCTGGTCGCCTTTTCAGCGGTTAACGCATTGATAATTCATGGCCTGTGCGCAACCTGCATGTGGATAAGTGGACGGCTGGCCGCTACAATGGCCGCTTGTTTTTGCCTCACCGGCTTTCAACTTAGGGGATATCCGTGTCAGTGGAACTTTGGCAGCAGTGCGTGGAGCTTTTGCGCGATGAGCTGCCTGCCCAACAATTCAACACTTGGATCCGTCCACTACAGGTCGAAGCCGAAGGCGACGAGTTGCGTGTCTACGCACCGAACCGCTTTGTTCTCGACTGGGTCAACGAAAAGTACCTGGGCCGCGTCCTTGAACTGCTCGATGAGCACGGCAATGGCCTCGCGCCTGCGCTGTCCTTATTAATAGGCAGCAAACGCAGCTCGGCACCTCGCGCGGCACCTAATGCTCCGCTGGCGGCCGCTGCTTCGCAGGCACAGTCCACGCAAGCGCCGGTCAATGCGCCAGCGCCGGCTCCGATCGCGAACACCCAGACCAAACGTCCCACGCAAAAAATCGCCGACGTCAGCGAAGAGCCGTCCCGCGACAGCTTCGACCCAATGGCCGGCGCCAGTTCGCAACAGGCGCCGATTCGCGCCGAACAGCGCACCGTGCAGGTCGAAGGCGCGCTCAAGCACACCAGCTATCTGAACCGCACGTTCACCTTCGAGAACTTCGTCGAAGGCAAGTCCAACCAGTTGGCCCGTGCGGCAGCCTGGCAAGTGGCCGATAACCCCAAGCACGGTTACAACCCGCTCTTCCTTTATGGCGGCGTTGGTTTGGGTAAAACCCACTTGATGCACGCGGTGGGTAACCACCTATTAAAGAAGAACCCGAATGCCAAGGTCGTGTACCTGCATTCCGAGCGTTTCGTGGCCGACATGGTCAAGGCGCTGCAACTGAACGCGATCAACGAATTCAAACGCTTCTACCGCTCGGTGGATGCACTGCTGATCGATGACATTCAGTTCTTCGCCCGCAAGGAACGTTCGCAGGAAGAGTTTTTCCACACCTTCAACGCCCTGCTCGAAGGTGGCCAGCAGGTCATTCTCACCAGTGACCGCTACCCGAAAGAAATCGAAGGCCTTGAAGAGCGCCTGAAATCCCGTTTCGGCTGGGGCCTGACGGTTGCCGTCGAGCCGCCGGAGCTGGAAACCCGCGTGGCGATCCTGATGAAAAAGGCCGATCAGGCCAAAGTCGATCTGCCCCACGATGCGGCGTTCTTTATTGCCCAGCGCATTCGCTCCAACGTCCGTGAGCTGGAAGGCGCGCTGAAACGCGTGATTGCCCACTCGCACTTCATGGGCCGCGACATCACCATCGAGTTGATTCGCGAATCCCTGAAAGACCTGTTGGCGCTGCAAGACAAACTGGTCTCTGTGGATAACATTCAGCGCACCGTCGCCGAGTACTACAAGATCAAGATCTCCGACTTGCTGTCCAAGCGTCGTTCACGCTCGGTCGCCCGTCCGCGTCAGGTTGCAATGGCCCTCTCCAAAGAGTTGACTAACCACAGCCTGCCGGAAATCGGCGATGTGTTTGGCGGCCGCGACCACACGACTGTTTTGCACGCCTGCCGCAAGATCAACGAACTCAAGGAATCCGACGCGGACATCCGCGAGGACTACAAGAACCTGCTGCGTACACTGACCACTTGATGAACACCAGCGCAGCTTATTAAGGCAAGGGACTAGACCATGCATTTCACCATTCAACGCGAAGCCCTGTTGAAACCCCTGCAACTGGTCGCCGGCGTCGTCGAGCGCCGACAGACCTTGCCGGTGCTTTCCAACGTGCTGCTGGTTGTCGAAGGCCAGCAACTGTCGCTGACCGGTACCGACCTGGAAGTCGAGCTGGTCGGTCGTGTGCAACTCGAAGAGCCGGCGGATCCGGGTTCCATCACCGTGCCTGCGCGCAAGCTGATGGACATCTGCAAAAGCCTGCCGAACGACGCGCTGATCGACATCAAGGTTGATGAGCAGAAGCTCGTGGTGAAAGCAGGCCGTAGCCGCTTCACCCTGTCGACCTTGCCGGCCAATGATTTCCCTACTGTCGAAGAAGGCCCGGGCTCGCTGACCTGCAGCCTGGAGCAAAGCAAACTGCGCCGTCTGATCGAGCGCACCAGCTTCGCCATGGCCCAGCAGGACGTACGTTACTATCTCAACGGCATGTTGCTGGAAGTCTCCGAAGGCATCATTCGCGCCGTGGCCACCGACGGTCACCGTCTGGCCATGTGCTCGATGAAAGCCGATATCGGTCAGCCGGATCGTCACCAAGTGATCGTGCCGCGCAAGGGTATCCTTGAACTCGCGCGCTTGCTGACCGAGCCGGATGGCCAGGTCAGCATCGTTCTGGGTCAGCATCACATCCGCGCCACCACTGGTGAATTCACCTTCACTTCGAAACTGGTCGACGGCAAATTCCCGGATTACGAGCGTGTTCTGCCGAAGGGTGGCGACAAGCTGGTGCTGGGTGATCGTCAGTCTCTGCGTGAAGCGTTCAGCCGTACCGCGATTCTGTCCAACGAGAAGTACCGTGGTATCCGTCTGCAACTGGCCAACGGTCAGTTGAAAATCCAGGCGAACAACCCGGAGCAGGAGGAAGCGGAAGAAGAAGTCGGCGTTGAGTACAACGGCGGCAATCTGGAAATCGGCTTCAACGTGAGCTACTTGCTCGACGTGCTGGGCGTGATGACCACTGAGCAGGTTCGCCTGATCCTGTCCGACTCCAACAGCAGTGCGCTGGTGCAAGAGTCCGACAACGACGACTCGGCTTACGTTGTCATGCCGATGCGCCTGTAATCATGTTCAGCAGAAGCTAGATGTCCTTAAGTCGCGTCTCGGTCACCGCGGTGCGCAATCTGCACCCGGTGACCTTCTCCCCCTCTCCCCGAATCAACATTCTTTACGGCGCCAACGGCAGCGGCAAAACCAGTGTTCTGGAAGCCATACACCTGCTGGGGCTTGCCCGTTCGTTTCGCAGCAGCCGTCTGTTACCGGTCATTCAATATGAGCAACTGGCGTGCACCGTGTTTGGTCAGGTTGAATTGGCTGAGGGCGGGCACAGCGCGTTGGGGATTTCCCGGGACCGCCAAGGTGAGTTCCAGATACGCATCGACGGCCAGAATGCGCGCAGCGCTGCGCAACTGGCGGAAATCCTGCCACTGCAGTTGATCAACCCCGACAGCTTCCGGCTGTTGGAGGGTGCGCCGAAGATTCGTCGGCAGTTTCTCGATTGGGGTGTGTTCCACGTGGAACCACGTTTCATGTCCACTTGGCAGCGCTTGCAGAAGGCCCTGCGCCAGAGAAACTCTTGGCTGCGGCATGGTACACTTGACGCCGTTTCGCAAGCGGTTTGGGACAGGGAACTGTGCCAAGCCAGCGCAGAAATTGATGAATACCGCCGCGCCTATATCAAAGCCTTGAAACCTGTCTTTGAACAGACCTTGAGCGAACTGGTTGAGCTTGAGGGTTTGACGCTCAGCTATTACCGGGGTTGGGACAAGGACCGCGAACTGAGTGCAGTGCTCGCCGGGTCCCTGCAACGGGATCAGCAAATGGGCCACACCCAGGCCGGACCACAACGCGCTGACTTGCGTCTTAGATTGGGCGCACACAACGCCGCGGACATCTTGTCCCGGGGTCAGCAAAAGTTGGTGGTTTGCGCATTGCGGATTGCCCAAGGGCACCTGGTTAGCCAGGCCCGACGCGGCCAGTGTATTTATCTGGTGGATGACTTGCCGTCCGAACTCGACGAGCACCACCGCCGCGCGCTTTGCCGCTTGCTGGAAGACTTACGCTGCCAAGTGTTTATCACTTGTGTAGATCACGAATTATTGAGGGAAGGCTGGCAGACGGAAACGCCAGTCGCTCTGTTCCACGTGGAACAGGGCCGTATCACCCAGACCCACGACCATCGGGAGTGAAGGCATTGAGCGAAGAAAATACGTACGACTCAACGAGCATTAAAGTGCTGAAAGGCCTGGATGCCGTACGCAAACGTCCCGGTATGTACATTGGTGACACCGACGATGGCAGCGGTCTGCACCACATGGTGTTCGAAGTGGTCGATAACTCGATCGACGAAGCTCTCGCCGGCCACTGCGACGACATCAGCATCATCATCCACCCGGATGAATCCATCACCGTTCGCGACAACGGTCGTGGCATCCCGGTAGACGTGCACAAAGAAGAAGGCGTCTCGGCGGCCGAGGTCATCATGACCGTGCTGCACGCCGGCGGTAAATTCGATGACAACTCCTACAAAGTTTCTGGCGGCCTGCACGGCGTAGGCGTTTCGGTTGTGAACGCGCTGTCCGAAGAGCTGATCCTGACCGTTCGCCGCAGCGGCAAGATCTGGGAACAGACCTACGTCCACGGTGTTCCGCAAGAACCGATGAAAATCGTCGGCGAAAGCGAAACCACCGGTACCCAGATTCACTTCAAGCCATCCGACCTGACCTTCAAGAATATCCACTTCAGCTGGGACATCCTGGCCAAGCGCATTCGTGAACTGTCCTTCCTCAACTCCGGTGTCGGCATCGTCCTCAAGGATGAGCGCAGCGGCAAGGAAGAACTGTTCAAGTACGAAGGTGGTCTGCGTGCGTTCGTTGAATACCTGAACACCAACAAGACTCCGGTCAACCAGGTGTTTCACTTCAACATCCAGCGTGAAGACGGCATCGGCGTGGAAATCGCCCTGCAGTGGAACGACAGCTTCAACGAGAACCTGTTGTGTTTCACCAACAACATTCCTCAGCGCGATGGCGGTACTCACCTGGTGGGTTTCCGTTCCGCACTGACGCGTAACCTCAACACCTACATCGAAGCGGAAGGTCTGGCGAAGAAGCACAAAGTCGCCACCACCGGTGACGATGCCCGTGAAGGCCTGACCGCAATTATCTCGGTGAAAGTGCCGGATCCGAAGTTCAGCTCCCAGACCAAAGACAAGCTGGTTTCTTCCGAAGTGAAGACCGCGGTCGAACAGGAAATGGGCAAGTACTTCTCTGACTTCCTGCTGGAAAACCCGAACGAAGCCAAACTGGTCGTCGGCAAGATGATCGACGCCGCGCGTGCTCGTGAAGCGGCGCGCAAGGCCCGTGAGATGACCCGTCGCAAAGGCGCGCTGGATATCGCCGGCCTGCCGGGCAAACTGGCTGACTGCCAGGAAAAAGACCCTGCCCTTTCCGAACTGTACCTCGTGGAAGGTGACTCTGCTGGCGGCTCCGCCAAGCAGGGACGCAACCGTCGCACCCAGGCGATCCTGCCGCTCAAAGGCAAGATCCTCAACGTCGAGAAAGCACGTTTCGACAAGATGATCTCTTCGCAGGAAGTGGGCACCTTGATCACCGCGCTGGGCTGTGGCATTGGCCGCGACGAGTACAACATCGACAAGCTGCGTTATCACAACATCATCATCATGACCGATGCTGACGTCGACGGTTCGCACATCCGCACCCTGCTGCTGACCTTCTTCTTCCGTCAGTTGCCGGAGCTGATCGAGCGCGGCTACATCTACATCGCCCAGCCGCCGCTGTACAAGGTCAAGAAAGGCAAGCAAGAGCAATACATCAAAGACGACGACGCCATGGAAGAGTACATGACGCAGTCGGCCCTGGAAGATGCGAGCCTGCACTTGAACGAAGACGCCCCGGGCATCTCCGGCGAAGCGCTTGAGCGCCTGGTGAACGACTTCCGTCTGGTGATGAAGACCCTCAAGCGTCTGTCGCGCCTGTACCCACAGGAACTGACCGAGCACTTCATCTACCTGCCAGCGGTCAGCATGGAGCAACTGTCTGATCACGCCGCCATGCAAGACTGGATGGCCCGCTTTGAGACTCGCCTGCGTACCGGCGAGAAGTCTGGCCTGGTTTACAAAGCCAGCCTGCGTGAAGACCGTGAACGTAACGTCTGGCTGCCAGAGGTCGAACTGATCTCCCACGGCCTGTCGAACTACATCACCTTCAACCGCGACTTCTTCGGCAGCAACGATTACAAAACCGTGGTTTCGCTGGGCGCTCAACTGAGCACCCTGCTCGACGACGGCGCGTACATCCAGCGCGGCGAACGCAAGAAGCCAGTCACCGAGTTCAAAGAAGCGCTCGAATGGCTGATGGCTGAAAGCACCAAGCGTCACACCATTCAGCGCTACAAAGGTCTGGGCGAAATGAACCCGGATCAGCTCTGGGAAACCACCATGGACCCAGCCCAGCGCCGCATGCTCAAAGTGACCATCGAAGACGCCATTGGCGCGGACCAGATCTTCAACACCCTGATGGGTGATGCGGTCGAACCTCGTCGTGACTTCATCGAAAGCAATGCGTTGGCGGTTTCCAACCTGGATTTCTGATTCGGGCAGCCCATCGCAAACCAAAAGGCCAACGCATCAGCGTTGGCCTTTTTATTTGGCTTGAGAAAATAACCCAGTCGCTGCTCCCCTCACCCGCCAACCACCCCCACACTCTCCAACCGATACCCATACCCATAAATCGTCAACAGCTGCCAACCGCGATCCGCCGTCAAACCCAGCTTATTGCGCAGTCGATAAATGTGCGTGTCCAGTGGCCGCGAGGAGACCATTTCTTCATGGCTCCAAAACCGTCCATATAGATATTCCCGCGACAGCGGCCGACCCAGGTTGGTGAACAGACACCGCGCCAGTCGATATTCCCGCTCGGTCATGCCGATTGGCGTACCCGCGCGGGTGACGGTTTGTTCGGCGTCGTCGAATACCAGGTCGTTGAAGTTGAGCACTTCGCCGGTGCTGGCGCGTTGTTGGCTGTGTCGGCGCAGAACGGCGGCGACCCGGGCTTTCAGTTCGTTGGGGCGGAAGGGTTTGCTGACGTAATCGTCGGCGCCGGCATTCAGTGCCTGGACGATATCGCTTTCGGCGTCGCGGCTGGTGAGCATGATCGCGGGGGGCGGGGCGTCCATGTGTTCACGGGTCCAGCGCAGAAGCGCGAGGCCGCTGAGGTCGGGCAGTTGCCAGTCCAGGACCAGCAGGTCAAAAGTTTCCCGACGCAGTTGCCGCAGCAGGTCTTCGCCACGCTCGAAACTGTGCAGCGTCCAGGCGTGCTCGCCCGGCTCGGCCATTTGCCGCAGCGTCTGCTCCACCCGGCGCAATTCGGCGGGTTCATCGTCCAGTATCGCAACACGCATGTGCGGTAATTCCTTGATGGCCGGTTGGCGATAGACGATACCGCCTCGGCCGAATGAGCGAAAGTAAGCAACGCCCCGTTGGTCGTCGTCCGCTATGATTCTGCAAATCCAATCTGCCAATCAGACCAGTGACTTATGACGCTAATTCACCCTCCCCTGCACTATCAGTCATTTTTATGACCAATCAACGCCGCCACGAAAGTCGCGAGCCGACCCAGGTTCAGCGCCTGTTCCGGCAATTGGTTCGGGAATGGCTGTGGATCAGTCTGATTCTGCTGCCGCTGACGGCCTTGCTTTCATTGAGCGCGCAGTCCGGCAAACACGAAGCGTTGGGCGCGCTGTTGTCGGTCATTCTCGTGGCTTGCGTGCTTGGTTTGCTATTGCTGCGCCCGCGTCTGGCGCTGTGGATAACCTTGGGCGGTATGGGCTGCACATTGCTGGTCAGTGCTTTTCTGGCCGAGCAACGTTGGTGGTGGTCGCCCACCGCGAGTCTGTTCGGCATGCTCTTCGGTTACCTGATCTGGAACTGGCGGCGCCTGAGCGTGGTGCTGACCTATTTCGGCTGGGAGTTGGCGCGGCTGGATAACGAACCCAAGGTCTTTCCGGAACGTCGTCGTGCGCAATTTCCGACTGGCGACCGTTTGCAGGGCCAAGTCATGGCACTTGAACAAGCCATGAGCCGGACCCGCGATACCCGGCGCTTCATCGCCGATGGCCTGGAGTATCTGCCGGTGGCCACGCTGATCAGCGATCCCCAAGGCCGGATCCTGCTCGGCAACCGCAACGCGCGAGATTTGTTCGGCGGCGATCTGGTCGGTGATGAGGTGCTTGAGCGGTTGGCTCAACTCGGTCATCCCGAGTTGCTCAGCGGTTCACGGCCAGCGTTGGCGAACCTGGCGACAGTTGAGTTCAGAGACATTCAGGGCCGGAGCTTGCGTCTGGAACGCGCGGCATTACTGCCGGTCGATGGCGAAACGCCGATCGGCTGGCTGCTGAGCCTGACCGACCTGAGTGTCGAGCGCGATGCCGAAGAGCAACGGGGCGTGCTGCTGCGCTTTTTGTCCCACGACCTGCGTGCACCACATTCGGCGATCCTCGCCCTGCTCGACGTGCACCGTCAGCAGATGGGTGGCGACACGCCGTTGTTCGAGCAGATTGAACGCCAAGTGCGTCGGGCGCTCGACCTCACGGACGGTTTCGTGCAATTGGCCAGGGCCGAGTCTGAGGCTTATCAGTTCGTGCCCAGCCTGTTTGCGATGGTGGTGCTGGATGTCTTCGATCAAGCGCTGAGCATCGCGCAGCTGAAAAGCATCGAGCTCGTCCATGATCTGCAGGACGAGGCGCAGGAAAGCCTGATCATGGCCGATCAAGGTTTGCTGACCCGGGCGTTGTTCAACTTGGTGGAAAACGCCATCAAGTACAGCGCCAGCGGCACGCTGATCCGTTTGCAGGTTCGCTGCGTCGATGGCTGGTTGATTTGTGAGCTGATCGATCAGGGCAAAGGCATCGGCGCCGAAGAGCTGCCGGAGTTGTTCAGCCAATACCGGCGCTTCTCGTCCGCTCAGGGCATTGATGGTATTGGCCTGGGATTGTCGATGGTCAAAGCAGTGGTCGATCGCCACGGCGGTCGCATTGAGTGCGCCAGCGAGATTGGCAAAGGCACGCGTTTCAGTCTGCATTTCCCTCTGATCGAGGAGTAAATCGCGGGCATAAAAAAACCGGCTATATCAGCCGGTTTTTTTACGTCCGAAAAAACTTATGCACCTTTTCCGGCGTTTTATGAGCTTAGGAAATATGTATATAAATCATAAGCCTACAAGCATAAATGGCTGTTTTCGGAAGAAACGGTACACAGGTTATCCACAGAATCTCAGACAGCCACTTGATCGGTTTCAACCGGGGTTTGTGGCGCCGGTGGCAGCGAGCCCATGTCGCGCTGCATTTGTTCGTTCCAGGCCTGGACCCGGTCGTTCAGCGCAGCCACGGCGCGCGGCCCCGTGCCCTCGGCGTACATCGGTTCGCCGATGATCACGGTGATCACACCCTGCTTCTTTGCCCAACCGGTTTTCGGCCAAAACTTGCCGGCATTGTGTGCAATCGGCAGCACCGGAAGCGCCGCGTTGACCGCCAAAGCGCTGCCACCGCGCGAGAACTTGCCGACAGTGCCGTACGGCACGCGCGTACCTTCCGGAAAGATCAGCACCCAAACGCCGTCCTTGAGTAACTCGTCGCCCTTCTTCGCCACATGCTTGAGCGCAGCTTTCGGGTTATCGCGGTCGATGGCGATCGGTCGCAGCATCGCCATGGCCCAGCCGAAAAACGGCACGAACAGCAAAGAGCGTTTGAGCACTTGGCTCAGCGGTTCGAAATAGGCCGAGAGGAAAAACGTTTCCCAGGTGCTCTGGTGATTCGACTGAATCACGCAGGGGCGCTCGGGCACATTCTCCGCGCCTTTGATTTCGTAGCTGATGCCCAGAAAAACCTTGCTCAGCCACAGTGCGCAGCGGCACCAGTACACGTTGATAAAACGATAACGCGCCTTGAACGGCAGAAACGGCGCGATAAAAAAGCTCAGGCTGCACCAGAGCAAAGAGCTGGTGCCCAGCAACAGATAAAAGAGGAAAGTTCTGATGGCCTGCAGTATCGACATGGTGACGTTTACCGTGCGGGCTCTGCCCGTCTATATAAAGCGCAATCCCGATCAATCCTTGGTCAGGAATCTCGAAACGCTCTAATTGTGGATAAGTTCTGCGGCAATCGCCGCCAGATCGTCAAAAATCAAGGTGCCTACCGGCAGGGTCTTGCCCTGAGTCTTTTCGCCTTTTCCGGTTTTAACTAAAACTGGCTGAGAATCGACGGCTTTGGCGGCTTCCAGGTCACCGAGAGAATCGCCGACGAACCATAAGTTTGTCAGCGACACGTTGTAATGAGCGGCAATGGTTTTCAACATCCCGGGTTTTGGCTTGCGGCAATCGCAGCCATCGTCTGGCCCGTGCGGGCAATAGACGATCAGCCCGACCTCGCCGCCCTGCTCCGCTACAAGCGAGCGCAAGCGCTCGTGCATGGCGTCCAGGGTGGCGATGTCGTAATAGCCGCGAGCGATGCCCGACTGGTTGGTAGCGATGGCTACCGTCCAGCCGGCCTTGCTCAACTGCGCGATGGCTTCGATCGAGCCGGGGAGCGGAATCCACTCCTGCACCGACTTGATGTAAGCGTCGGAGTCGTAATTGATCACCCCGTCCCGATCGAGAATCAGCAGTTTCAAACAGTCTTACCCCAGCAGCGAAATGTCGGCAACGCCGAGGAACAGCCCACGCAGACGCGACAGCAAGGCATAACGGTTGGCGCGCACGTTGGCGTCGTCGGCGTTGACCATGACGGCTTCGAAGAACGCATCGACCGGCTCGCGCAAGGCCGCCAGGCGAGCCAGCGATTCGCTGTACTGACGCGCCACCGCCATTGGCTGGACAGCTTGGTCAGCCTGCTGGATCGCCGAATACAGCGAGAACTCGTTGGCGTTGTCGAAGTACTTGGCTTCGACCACCGCCGGCACCGAGCCTTCGAACTTGCTCAGCAGGTTCGAAACGCGCTTGTTCACTGCGGCCAGTGCTGCAGCTTCCGGCAACTGACGGAAAGCTTGCACCGCTTGCACGCGCTGATCGAAGTCCAGCGCCGAACCCGGCTTCAAGGCACGTACCGACAGATAAGTCGCAACATCGACGCCTTCGTCTTCGTAACGTGCACGCAGACGGTCGAAGATGAATTCCAGCACCGAATCGTTGAGGCCCGCCGCTTTGATCTTGCCGCCGAACGCCGATACCGCAAATGCGACTGCGTCGTTGAGGTCGAGCTCAAGCTTCTTCTCGATCAGGATGCGCAGCACGCCGAGGGCTGCACGGCGCAGGGCATACGGGTCTTTGCTGCCGGTTGGCAACATGCCGATACCGAAGATCCCAACCAGCGTGTCGAGTTTGTCAGCGATTGCCACGGCCGCACCGGTCAGGGTGGTCGGCAGTTCAGCGCCAGCGCCGCGCGGCATGTACTGCTCGTTCAGCGCCAGTGCGACTTCTTCCGGCTCGCCGTCATTCAGCGCGTAGTAGTAACCGGCAACACCTTGCATCTCCGGGAACTCGCCAACCATTTCGGTCGACAGGTCGCATTTCGACAGCAGGCCGGCGCGCGAGGCCCAGGCTGCGTTGCCGCCAATGCGCTGAGCGATGAACGCGGCGAGTTTGGAAACGCGTTCGGCTTTGTCGTAGACGCTGCCGAGTTTTTCCTGGAACACCACGTTCTGCAGGCGCAGGTTGAAGTCTTCGAGTTTCTGCTTCTTGTCTTGCTTGAAGAAGAACTCGGCGTCGGTCAGGCGTGGGCGAACCACTTTCTCGTTACCGGCGATGATCTGCTGCGGGTCTTTGCTTTCGATGTTGGCCACGGTAATGAAACGTGGCAGCAACTTGCCGTCGGCATCCAGCAGGCAGAAATACTTCTGGTTGTCCTGCATGGTGGTGATCAGCGCTTCTTGCGGCACGTCGAGGAAGCGTTCCTCGAACGAGCACACCAGCGGCACCGGCCATTCAACCAGCGCAGTCACTTCGTCGAGCAAGGCTGGCGGCACGATGGCCGTGCCTTCCTGCATCGTCGCCAGTTCTTCGGTGCGTTTGCTGATCAGTGCGCGACGCTCGTTGGCGTCGGCCAGCACGTAGGCGCCACGCAGGTCGGCCAGGTAGTTGGCCGGCGCGGTGATGCGCACGCTTTGCGGGTGATGGAAGCGGTGACCACGGGAATCGCGGCCGGACTTCTGTGCGAGGATCGTGCAATCGATGACCTGGTCCCCGAGCAACATCACCAGCCATTGGGTCGGACGGACGAATTCTTCTTTGCGCGCACCCCAGCGCATGCGCTTGGGGATTGGCAGGTCGTTCAGCGAATCTTCAACGATGGTCGGCAGCAGGCTCGCGGTCGGTTTGCCGGCGATGCTCTGGCTGTAACGCAGTTTCGGACCGCTCTGATCGATTTCGCTCAGGTCGACGCCGCACTTCTTGGCGAAACCCAGGGCAGCCTGGGTCGGGTTGCCGTCGGCATCGAACGCAGCCTGACGCGGCGGGCCGTCGAGGTTGATGCTGCGATCCGGTTGCTGGGTGGCCAGCGCGGTAATCAGCACAGCCAGACGACGTGGCGCGGCGTAGACAGTTTTGGCTTCGTAGCTCAGGCCAGCGGCTTGCAAGCCTTTGTCGATACCGGCGAGGAACGCGTCGGCCAGGGTGTTCAGGGCTTTAGGCGGCAGTTCTTCGGTGCCCAATTCAACCAGGAAATCCAGAGCACTCATTGTGCAGCCTCCAGCTTAGCCAACACTTCATCACGCAGATCCGGGGTCGCCATCGGGAAGCCCAGCTTGGCGCGCGCCAGCAGGTAGGCTTGCGCAACGGAACGCGCCAGAGTGCGCACGCGCAGAATGTATTGCTGACGCGCAGTCACCGAGATTGCCCGGCGCGCATCCAGCAGGTTGAAGGTGTGGGACGCCTTCAAGACCATTTCGTAGCTCGGCAACGGCAGCGGCTGGTCGAGTTCGATCAGGCGCTTGGCTTCGCTTTCGTAGAAATCGAACAGCTCGAACAGTTTCTCGACGTTGGCGTGTTCGAAGTTGTAAGTCGATTGCTCGACTTCGTTCTGGTGGAACACGTCGCCGTAGGTGACTTTGCCCATCGGGCCGTCAGCCCACACCAGGTCGTAGACCGAATCCACGCCTTGCAGGTACATCGCCAGACGTTCCAGACCGTAGGTGATCTCGCCGGTCACCGGGTAGCACTCGATGCCGCCCGCTTGCTGGAAGTAAGTGAATTGCGTCACTTCCATGCCGTTGAGCCAGACTTCCCAGCCCAGACCCCAGGCGCCCAGTGTCGGCGATTCCCAGTTGTCTTCGACGAAGCGGATGTCGTGGACCAATGGGTCCAGGCCAACGTGCTTGAGAGAGCCCAGGTACAGTTCCTGGAAGTTGTCCGGGTTCGGCTTCAGGACTACCTGAAACTGGTAGTAGTGCTGCAGACGGTTCGGGTTTTCGCCGTAGCGGCCGTCAGTCGGGCGACGACTGGGCTGCACATAAGCGGCGTTCCAGGTTTCCGGGCCGATGGCGCGCAGAAACGTGGCTGTGTGGAAAGTGCCGGCGCCTACTTCCATATCGTAGGGCTGAAGTACCACGCAACCTTGCTCGGCCCAGTATTGCTGGAGGGCGAGGATCAAGTCTTGGAAGGTACGCACGGCTGGCGTAGGCTGGCTCACGAAATTCACCTGTTTCTTGGGCTGCGATTTAAAGAGCGGGAGTATACCCGATTCGTTGCTGCGCACGCCCCCTGGAGCCTTATGCCACGCTGCTTTTGGTGTTCCGAAGATCCGCTGTACATGGCATATCACGATCAAGAGTGGGGCACGCCGCTACGCGATGCGCAGGGATTGTTCGAGTTGCTTTTGCTCGAAGGGTTCCAGGCCGGCCTCTCATGGATCACCGTGTTGCGCAAACGCGAGCGCTACCGCGAGGTGCTGTTCGGCTTCGACGTGCAGCGCGTGGCGCAGATGAGCGATGCGGAAATCGATGAATTGATGCTCGACCCCGGGATCATCCGCAACCGCCTCAAACTCAATGCCGCCCGGCGTAATGCCCAGGCCTGGCTGGCGCTGGAAGATCCGGTGGGGTTTCTCTGGTCGTTCGTCGATGGCAAGCCTGTGATCAATCATTTCAAGGATCGCAGCGAAGTGCCGGCCGTAACGCCGACTGCCGTGGAAATGAGCAAAGGCCTGAAGAAGGCCGGTTTCACGTTCGTCGGCCCGACCATTTGCTACGCGCTGATGCAGGCCTCGGGCATGGTCATGGACCACACCCAGGATTGCGATCGCTACGCGACGCTGGCGAACGGCGGTTAGAATGGCCGCCTTCGGACACCGCACAAGATCAGGAGTGACCTGTGGATAAGTTTAAAGGCGCCTTGCTGGTAGGCGCTCTGCGGCTGTTTGCCCTGCTCCCGTGGCGAGCCGTGCAGGCAGTCGGCGCAGCCATTGGCTGGATGATGTGGAAAACCCCCAACCGTTCCCGCGACGTGGTGCGGATCAACCTGGCCAAGTGCTTCCCGGACATGGACCCGGCCGAACGCGAGCGCCTGGTCGGCCAGAGTCTGAAAGACATCGGCAAGTCCCTCACCGAAAGCGCTTGCGCGTGGATCTGGCCGGCTCAGCGTTCGATTGATCTGGTGCGCGAAGTCGAAGGCCTCGATGTGTTGAAAGATGCCTTGGCGTCCGGCAAAGGCGTGGTCGGCATCACCAGCCACCTCGGCAACTGGGAAGTGTTGAACCACTTCTATTGCAGCCAGTGCAAACCGATCATTTTCTATCGTCCACCGAAGTTGAAAGCTGTCGACGATTTGCTCCGCAAGCAGCGCGTGCAGTTGGGCAACCGCGTGGCGGCCTCGACCAAGGAAGGCATCCTCAGTGTCATCAAGGAAGTGCGCAAGGGTGGTGCAGTGGGCATTCCCGCTGACCCGGAACCGGCCGAATCCGCCGGGATCTTCGTGCCGTTCTTCGCCACGCAAGCGCTGACCAGCAAGTTTGTGCCGAACATGCTCGCGGGCGGCAAAGCGGTCGGGGTGTTCCTGCATGCGCTGCGTTTGCCTGACGGCTCTGGCTACAAAGTGATTCTCGAAGCGGCGCCGGAAGCCATGTACAGCACGGATACCGAGACCTCCTGCGCGGCGATGAGCCAAGTGGTCGAGCGTTATGTGCGGGCTTATCCGAGCCAGTACATGTGGAGCATGAAGCGTTTCAAAAAACGTCCACCGGGCGAAGAACGCTGGTATTGAAGAACTTGGCACACTCTGTGGATAACCCAAACCTGTAGGAGCGAGGCTTGCCCGCGAAGGCGTCCTTATGAACGCCAACAGCTTCGCGGGCAAGCCTCGCTCCTACACGGTCCGGGTTATCCACAATTGTTCACGCAAGGGCGCAGAAGATGTCCGAACACCGCAAGTCATTCCGCATCAAGATCAGCCACGAGAGTTTCGGCGAGTGTCTGGGACAGACCCGCAATCTCTCGACCACTGGCGTTTACGTGCAGCATCCGCGCCTGTCGGCATTGCCCACCGGCGCTGTGGTTTATGGGCAGGTGCAGGATTTACCCACAGGTGCGCCGCGAGTGCGCATGGAAGTGGTGCTGGTGGATGCCGAAGGGATTGGCCTGCGGTATCTCTGATCAGAGCGCCTGACGGTCGAGTTTTTTCAGGAAAACCGTCATTTCCTTTTCCGCTTGTTTGTCGCCGTGCGCGCGGGCGGCTTCCACGCCTTGCTCCCACGCCTGCCGCGCGGCGGCGTGATCGGCGAGCGCCAAGTGTGCCTTGCCCAGCAGCTTCCACGCCGCCGAATATTTCGCATCGAAATCGACGCAACGGCGGAAATGCTCGGCAGCCTTGGCGTTCTCTCCCAAATCCAGATAACCCTTGCCGAGACCAAAGCGCAGCAATGCGTTATCCACACCCTTGGCGAGCATTTTTTCCAGTGACTCGAGCATGGTTGGCACCTTCAGGTTATGTGGAAAGGTTGAGATTGCCTTCGCGGGCAAGCCTCGCTCCTACAGGTTATGAGTCGTTCGCATAATGTGTGTACGACTCGACCTGTAGGAGCGAGGCTTGCCCGCGAAGAGGCCTTCGGGTCAGAAAAAGCTCAACCCCACATGAAACAGCTTCTCCACATCGCGAATATGCTTCTTGTCCACAAGGAACAGAATCACATGGTCGCCCGCCGCAATTACTGTGTCGTCGTGGGCGATGATCACGTGTTCATCGCGAATAATCGCGCCAATCGTGGTCCCCGGAGGCAAGCCGATATTGCCGATGGCCTTGCCAATCACCTTGCTCGACTTCGCATCGCCATGGGCAATCGCCTCGATGGCTTCCGCCGCACCGCGCCGCAGTGAGTGCACGCTGACGATATCGCCACGGCGCACGTGCGCCAGCAACGTGCCGATGGTCGCCAGTTGCGGGCTGATGGCGATATCGATGTCGCCACCCTGGATCAAATCCACGTAAGCCGGGTTGTTGATGATCGTCATCACCTTCTTCGCGCCCAGCCGTTTGGCCAGCAGCGAGGACATGATGTTGGCTTCGTCATCGTTGGTCAGTGCGAGGAAGATATCGGCGTCGGCGATGTTCTCTTCCAGCAACAAATCGCGGTCCGAAGCGCTGCCCTGCAACACCACAGTGCTGTCGAGCGTGTCCGAGAGATAACGGCAGCGCGCCGGGTTCATCTCGATGATTTTCACCTGATAACGGCTTTCGATGGCCTCGGCCAAGCGCTCGCCAATCTGCCCGCCGCCGGCAATCACAATGCGTTTGTAGGTTTCATCGAGGCGGCGCATTTCGCTCATCACCGCACGAATATTCGCCTTGGCGGCGATGAAAAATACCTCGTCGTCCGCCTCGATCACCGTATCGCCCTGCGGCAGGATCGGCCGATCGCGGCGAAAAATCGCCGCTACGCGGGTTTCGACATTCGGCATGTGCTCGCGCAATTGCCGCAGTTGCTGACCGACCAGCGGCCCGCCGTAATAGGCTTTTACCGCGACCAGTTGCGCTTTGCCTTCGGCGAAGTCGATCACCTGCAACGCGCCGGGATGCTCGATCAGGCGCTTGATGTAATTGGTCACGACTTGTTCCGGGCTGATCAGCACATCGACCGGAATCGCTTCGTTGTTGAACAGACCGCCGCGCGTCAGGTACGCCGCTTCGCGTACCCGGGCGATTTTGGTCGGGGTGTGGAACAAGGTGTGGGCGACTTGGCAGGCGACCATGTTGGTTTCGTCACTGTTGGTCACCGCGACCAGCATGTCGGCGTCGTCGGCGCCGGCCTGGCGCAGCACTGTCGGGAACGACGCGCGGCCCTGCACGGTGCGGATATCGAGACGGTCGCCGAGGTCGCGCAGGCGTTCGGCATCGGTGTCGACCACGGTAATGTCGTTGGCTTCGCTGGCCAAATGTTCCGCCAGCGAACCGCCGACCTGCCCTGCGCCAAGGATGATGATTTTCATCCGGTCACTCCCTTGAAAATCCGGTTAACCGCGCGCGGCGGCAATCTTGATCAGTTTGGCGTAGTAGAACCCGTCATGCCCGCCCTGCTGGGCCAGCAATTGGCGACCATGCGTTTGCTTGAGCCCGGCCGTGGTCGCGAGGTCCAGCTCCCGCGCGCCCGGCGTGCGGGCGAGGAAGGCTGCGATGACTTCGGTGTTTTCGGTCGGCAGCGTCGAGCACGTCGCGTAAAGCAGAATGCCGCCGACTTCGAGCGTCAGCCACATCGCGTCGAGCAATTCGCCTTGCAGCACCGCGAGCGCGGCGATGTCGTCGGGCTGGCGGGTCAACTTGATGTCCGGGTGACGCCGGATCACCCCGGTCGCCGAGCATGGCGCGTCGAGCAGGATGCGCTGGAACGGTTTGCCGTCCCACCAGGTCGCGGTGTCGCGGCCATCGGCAGCGATCAATTCGGCGCTCAGGCCCAGGCGCGCGAGGTTTTCGCGGACGCGCACCAGGCGTTTCGCTTCGAGGTCCACCGCCACCACGCCGGCCAGCGCAGGCTCGGCTTCGAGGATGTGGCAAGTCTTGCCGCCGGGCGCGCAGCAGGCGTCGAGCACGCGTTGGCCCGGCGCGAGGTCGAGCAAATCAGCGGCCAATTGCGCGGCTTCGTCCTGCACGCTGATCCAGCCTTCCGCGAAGCCCGGCAAGCTGCGCACGTCGGCGGCGGCGTCGAGGATGATGCCGTCGCGGCTATAGACGCACGGGTTGGCGCCGATGCCCGCTTCGCTGAGCAACGCGAGGTACGCGTCATGGCTCTGATGACGACGGTTAACCCGCAGAATCATCGGCGGATGCGCGTTGTTCGCCGCACAAATGGCTTCCCACTGCTCCGGCCAGAACGCTTTCAGGGATTTTTGCAGCCAGCGCGGATGCGCGGTGCGCACTACCGGATCGTGTTCCAGCTCGGCCAGCAGCGCTTCGCTTTCGCGTTGCGCGCGACGCAGCACGGCGTTGAGCAAGGCCTTGGCCCAGGGCTTTTTCAGCTTGTCGGCGCAACCCACGGTTTCGCCAATGGCGGCGTGCGCCGGGACGCGGGTGTAGAGCAATTGATAGAGCCCGACCAGCAACAACGCCTCGACATCGGCGTCCGCTGCTTTGAACGGTTTCTGCAGCAACTTGGCCGCCAGCGCCGAGAGACGTGGCTGCCAACGCGCGGTGCCAAACGCCAGGTCTTGAGTAAAGCCGCGATCGCGGTCTTCAACCTTGTCCATTTGCGTCGGCAACGAGCTGTTGAGCGAGGCTTTGCCGTTGAGGACAGCGGCGAGTGCCTTGGCGGCGGCCAGACGCGGATTCATTGAGCGTCCGCCACTTGGCCGAGCACGGTGCCGACGGCGAATTTCTCGCGGCGGCTGTTGAATAAGTCGCTGAAGTTCAGCGCCTTGCCGCCGGGCAATTGCAGACGGGTCAGGCACAGCGCCTGTTCACCGCACGCGACGATCAAACCGTCCTTGCTGGCGCTGAGGATTTGCCCCGCTGCGCCCTGCCCTTCGGCGAGTTTTGCCGCCAGTACTTTCAGCGCTTCGCCGTTCAGCGTGCTGTGGGTGATCGGCCAGGGATTGAAGGCGCGGACCAGACGTTCCAGCTCAACCGCCGGACGGCTCCAGTCGATGCGCGCTTCATCCTTGTTCAATTTGTGTGCATACGTGGCGAGGCTGTCGTCCTGCACTTCGCCTTCCAACGTACCCGCAGCGAGGCCGGCAATCGCCTGCAGCACCGCTGGCGGACCGATTTCGGCCAAACGATCGTGCAGGCTGCCGCCGGTGTCTTCGCCGGTGATCGGCGTGCTGACTTTGAGCAGCATCGGCCCGGTGTCGAGGCCCAGTTCCATGCGCATCACGGTCACGCCGCTTTCGCTGTCGCCCGCCTCAACGGCGCGCTGGATCGGCGCCGCACCGCGCCAGCGTGGCAGCAGCGAGGCGTGGCTGTTGATGCAACCGAGGCGCGGAATGTCCAGCACCACTTGCGGCAGGATCAGGCCGTAGGCGACCACCACCAGCAAATCCGGCTTCAGCGCGGCCAGTTCAGCCTGGGCGTCGGCGTTGCGCAGGGTCGGCGGTTGCAGCACCGGGATGTTGTTTTCCAGAGCCAGTTGCTTGACCGGGCTCGGCATCAGTTTTTGCCCACGGCCCGCCGGACGGTCCGGCTGGGTGTAGACCGCGACGATCTCGTAAGGGCTGGCGAGCAGGGCCTTGATGTGTTCGGCGGCGAATTCCGGGGTGCCGGCAAAGACGATGCGCAGTGGCTCAGTCATGGAAGCTCTCGATTACAAAGCAGTCTGAAAAGAAAAAGGCTTGCCGCAGCAAGCCTTTGAAAGGAGGGCATCAAGCGTTCTGGCGATGGAGCTTTTCCAGTTTCTTCTTGATTCGGTCGCGCTTGAGGTTGGACAGGTAATCGACGAACAACTTGCCGTTAAGGTGGTCGCATTCGTGCTGGATGCACACCGCGAGCAGGCCTTCGGCGATCAGTTCATACGGTTTGCCATCGCGGTCCAGGGCCTTGATTTTGACCTTCTGCGGGCGATCGACGTTTTCGTAGAAGCCTGGCACCGAGAGGCAGCCTTCCTGATATTGCTCCATCTCGTCGGTCAGGGTTTCGAACTCGGGGTTGATGAACACCCGAGGCTCGCTACGGTCTTCGGAAAGGTCCATCACGACGATACGTTTGTGCACGTTGACCTGGGTCGCGGCGAGGCCGATGCCTGGCGCTTCATACATTGTTTCAAACATGTCATCGACCAACTGACGCACTTCGTCGTCCACTACGGCCACAGGTTTGGCGATAGTGCGCAGGCGCGAGTCGGGAAATTCGAGGATGTCTAAAATGGCCATAAGCTTAATTGCTGCACATGTGAGGTAAAGTCGGGTCGATGGCCTGGCGGGTCCGAGGATGCAGGCTACCGTTGTAAAACGTAGCTTCTTTTGAAGAAGCGAGCCACGGGGGCTCTGGCGTTTTACGCGAACGCACATAATAAAGGGATTCACCGCATGAGGAAATCACTACTCGCCTTGCTCCTTCTGGCCTCGGCTGGTTTGGCGCACGGGCAAGTGCAACTCAGGGAAGGTTTTCCGCAGCAATACACAGTGGTACAGGGCGACACACTTTGGGACATCTCCGGCAAATTCCTTCGTGAACCGTGGAAATGGCCCGAACTCTGGCAGGTCAATCCACAGATCCAGAACCCCAATCTGATCTATCCCGGCGACTTGCTGACCCTGACTTACGTCGACGGCCAGCCGCGCCTGACGCTCAATCGCGGCACATCGCGCGGCACCATCAAGCTCTCGCCGCGTGTGCGCAGCAGCCCGGTGGCCGATGCGATCCCGAGCATTCCGCTGCAATCGATCAACAGTTTTCTGCTGAGCAACCGCATCGTCGACAAGGTCGAGGACTTCGACACCGCGCCTTACATCGTCGCCGGCGATGCCGAACGAGTGCTCAGCGGCACTGGCGACCGGATCTTCGCGCGCGGGCATTTCGACCCGAATCAGCCGGTTTACGGGATCTTCCGCCAAGGCAAGGTCTACACCGATCCGCAGACCAAGGAATTTCTCGGGATCAACGCCGACGACATCGGCGGCGGCGAAATTGTCGCCACCGAAGGTGATGTCGCGACGCTGGCGCTGCAACGCACTACCCAGGAAGTGCGCCTCGGCGACCGTTTGTTCAGCGGCGAAGAACGCGCGATCAATTCGACGTTCATGCCCAGCGCACCGAAAACGCCGATCGACGGCTTGATCATCGATGTGCCGCGCGGCGTCACGCAGATTGGCGCGATGGACGTGGTTACGCTGAACAAGGGCCAGCGCGACGGTTTGGCCGAAGGCAATGTGCTGGTGGTGATGAAAACCGGCGAAACCGTACGTGATCGCGTGACCGGTCAGCCGCTGAAAATTCCCGACGAACGTTCAGGTCTGCTGATGGTTTTCCGCACTTACGACAAGCTCAGTTATGGCTTGGTCCTGACCGCGTCGCGCTCGCTGGCGGTGATGGACAAGGTGCGCAATCCTTAGCAGGCTTCACAAGTTACCAACAGAGTTATCCACAGCTTATTCCCGGTTCGACGGGGCTCATAACGATCAAGGATGATCCATGACTATCGCTGTTGCTGCACCGGTTTCGCCTGCGGAACTGGAAGCTCGTCTACGCCTGCACCGCTTGCCCGATCTGGGCCCGGTGCGTTTCAAGAAACTGCTCGAAGCCTTCGGCTCGGCCTCCAAAGCCATCAGCGCACCGGCCAGTGCCTGGCGCTCGCTGGGCTTGCCGGCAAGCTGCGCCGAGGCGCGGCGCGCGGAGGATATTCGCGACGGCGCCTATCACGCATTGGCCTGGCTAGAGCGTCCGGGCCAGCATTTGCTGATGTGGGACCAACCGGACTACCCGGCGCTGCTCGCGGAAATCAGCGATGCGCCGCCGCTGCTGTTCGTCGCTGGCGACCCCGGCATCCTCGATAAACCGCAACTGGCGATGGTTGGCAGCCGCCGCGCTTCGAGACCGGGAATGGACACGGCGGCGGCGTTTTCACGAAGTCTGGCCGGTGCCGGTTTTGTCATCACCAGCGGCTTGGCGCTCGGCATCGACGCCGCCGCGCACCAAGGCGCTTTGGACGTTGGCGGGCAAACGGTAGGGGTGCTTGGCACGGGACTTGAAAAGTTTTATCCACAGCGCAATCGCCGCCTCGCCGACGCGATGATTGCCAGCGGCAGCGCGGTGCTTTCCGAATTCCCTTTGGACGCCGGCCCGACCGCCAGCAACTTCCCCCGGCGCAACCGGATCATCAGCGGTCTGTCGCTCGGCGTGCTCGTGGTCGAAGCCAGCGTCGCCAGTGGTTCGCTGATTACTGCGCGGCTGGCGGCGGAACAGGGGCGCGAGGTTTATGCGATTCCGGGCTCGATTCATCACCCCGGCGCCAAGGGTTGCCATCAACTGATCCGCGACGGCGCGATGTTGGTGGAAACCATCGAGCACATCCTCGAAGCCTTGCGCGGCTGGCAGCAATTGCCATTGGCCATCAACGCTGCGCCGGCGATTCATCCGTTGCTGATGCTGCTGCACGCGGCGCCGCACACCAGTGAAGCGCTGGCGCACAGCAGCGGTTGGGCGCTGCCGAAAGTGCTGGTGGCGCTGACCGAACTGGAAATGGATGGCCGGGCGGTGTGCGAAAGCGGTCGCTGGTTTGCGCGGGTGAGCTAGGTTTTATAAGGAGAATCGGTAAACTGCGCAGAGCCTTATTCCGGAGAGTTTTTCATGGTCAACAGTTGGCGTGTGCAGCAAGCCGCGCAAGCAATTCGCGCAGGAGCGGTAATCGCCTACCCGACCGAAGCCGTCTGGGGTCTGGGTTGCGACCCGTGGGATGAAGAAGCGGTGGCGCGTTTGTTGATGATCAAGGGGCGGGCGGTGGATAAGGGCCTGATCCTGGTGGCCGACAACATTCGCCAGTTCGACTTCCTCTTCGAAGACTTTCCCGAGCTGTGGATGGACCGCATGGCCAGCACTTGGCCGGGGCCGAACACTTGGCTGGTGCCGCACCAGAACCAGTTGCCGCAATGGATTACCGGGGTGCACGAAACCGTGGCGCTGCGCGTCAGCGATCATCCGCTGGTGCGCGATTTGTGCGCATTGGTCGGGCCGCTGGTGTCGACATCCGCCAACCCGCAGGGCCGCCCGGCAGCGCGCACGCGGATTCGCGTCGAGCAGTATTTCCGTGGGCAGATTGATGGGGTGTTGGGCGGCAATCTCGGTGGGCGCAAGAACCCGAGCGTGATCCGCGATCTGGCGACCGGGAATGTGGTACGCCCGGGCTGAGACCGCATTGAGCCTATCGCGAGCAAGCTCGCTCTCACAGGAGATTTGTGATCAACACATAATCCATGTGGGAGCGAGCTTGCTCGCGATGGCGTCCGTCAAGGCAACAAAACCGTCGAACCCGTCGTGCGCCGCGCCGACAATTCGCTCTGCGCCTTCGCCGCATCGGCCAGCGAATACTTCTGGCTGATGTCGACTTTCAGCTTGCCGCTGCTGATCATTTCGAACAGCTCATCGGCCATGCGCTGCAGGTTTTCGGCGTTGTTCGCATAAGTCGCCAGGGTCGGCCGGGTCACGTACAGCGAACCCTTCGCCGCGAGAATCCCCAGGTTGACCCCGTCCACCGCGCCCGACGCATTACCAAAACTCACCACCAGACCGCGCTGCTGCACGCTGTCCAGCGACGTCAGCCAAGTGTCCTTGCCGACGCCGTCGTAGACCACCGGGACTTTTTTCCCGTCGGTCAATTCCAGCACCCGTTGTGCGACGTTTTCGTGGCTGTAATCAATCGTTTCCCACGCGCCGTTGGCCTTCGCCAGCGCGGCTTTCTCGGCTGAACTGACCGTGCCGATCAGCTTCACGCCCAACGCCTTGGCCCACTGGCACGCGAGGGAACCGACGCCGCCCGCCGCCGCGTGGAACAGAATGGTTTCGCCGCCCTTGAGTTCATAGGTCTGGCGCAACAGGTACTGCACGGTGAGGCCCTTGAGCATCACCCCGGCGGCTTGTTCGAAGCTGATGGCGTCCGGCAACGCCACCAAGTTGGCTTCTGGCAACACGTGGATTTCACTGTAGGCGCCCAACGGACCGCTGCCGTAAGCGACGCGGTCGCCGACCTTGAAGCGGGTCACTTCGCTGCCCACCGCTTCGACAATCCCCGCGCCTTCGGAGCCCAGGCCCGACGGCAAGGCTGGCAGCGGATAGAGGCCGCTGCGGTAATAAGTGTCGATGAAGTTAAGACCAATGGCCTTGTTGGCGACGCGCACTTGCTGCGGGCCGGGCTCGGCGGGTTGGTAATCGACATACTCGAGCACTTCGGGGCCGCCATGGGCGCGGATCTGGATACGCTTAGCCATTTGCCTTCTCCATTCGTCGTCGTTGTGAAGCTGCCTATCGGACTCCTTAGCTTGATCTTCGTCAACTGCGGCGTGCCCGCGTGCAATGTTATGCTACGCGCCCATTTGCGCCGGCCCCCGCTCCCATGGAGCGCCGCGTAGTTTTGCCCGATTCAAGGTGATGACATGACGACCCGCACCGACGCCGTAAAAGCCTACCTGCTTGACCTGCAAGATCGCATTTGCGCCGCTCTGGAAACCGAGGACGGCGGCACGCGTTTCGTCGAAGACGCCTGGGCCCGCCCCGCCGGCGGTGGCGGTCGGACCCGCGTGATCGAAAACGGCACGGTGATCGAAAAGGGCGGCGTCAACTTTTCCCACGTCTTTGGCAGCGGTCTCCCACCGTCCGCCAGCGCCCATCGGCCGGAACTGGCCGGGCGCGGTTTCGAAGCCCTCGGCGTGTCGCTGGTGATTCACCCGCACAACCCGCATGTGCCGACGTCTCACGCCAACGTGCGCTTTTTCATCGCCGAAAAAGAAGGTGAAGAGGCCGTGTGGTGGTTCGGCGGCGGCTTCGACCTGACGCCGTATTACGGCAATGAAGAAGACTGCATCCACTGGCATCGCATCGCCGAACAGGCCTGCGCGCCGTTCGGGGCCGACGTCTACCCGCGCTACAAAGCCTGGTGCGACAGCTATTTCCACATCAAGCATCGCCACGAACCGCGCGGCATCGGCGGGCTGTTTTTCGACGATTTGAACGAGTGGGATTTCGACACCAGTTTCGCGTTCATGCGCGCCATCGGCGACGCGTTCATCGACGCTTATCTGCCGATCGTGCAGCGGCGCAAGCATGCTGCGTTCACCGCGCAACAGCGTGAGTTCCAGGAATTCCGCCGTGGCCGTTACGTCGAATTCAACCTGGTTTACGACCGTGGCACGCTGTTCGGTCTGCAATCGGGCGGACGCACCGAGTCGATCCTCATGTCGCTGCCGCCGCAAGTGCGCTGGGGCTACGACTGGAAAGCCGAGCCGGGCAGCGAAGAAGCGCGGCTGACCGAGTACTTCCTGCAAGATCGCGATTGGCTGGCTGAGGCCTGAACGAGGGAATCTGATGGATCGTTATGTTGTTTTCGGTAACCCGATTGGCCACAGCAAGTCGCCGATGATCCATCGTCTGTTTGCCGAGCAGACCGGCGAACAGTTGGACTACAGCACCTCACTGGCGCCGCTCGACGACTTTTCCGACTTCGCCAAGGCATTTTTCGTCGAAGGTCGTGGCGCTAATGTCACCGTGCCGTTCAAGGAAGACGCTTATCGTTTGGCCGACAGCCTGACCGCCCGCGCGCAACGGGCGGGCGCGGTGAACACGTTGAGCAAACTCGCCGACGGCTCGCTGCTCGGCGATAACACCGACGGCGCCGGGCTGGTGCGCGATCTGACGGTGAACGCCGGGTTCAGCCTCACGGGCAAACGCATTCTTGTGCTGGGTGCCGGCGGCGCGGTGCGCGGGGCGTTGGAACCGTTGCTGGCGGAACAACCGGCGTCGCTGATCATCGCCAATCGCACGGTGGAAAAAGCCGAATTGCTTGCGCAATTGTTTGCCGATCTGGGGCCGGTTTCTGCGAGTGGTTTTGATTGGTTGCAGGAGCCGGTTGACCTGATTATCAACGCGACGTCCGCCAGCCTGTCAGGCGATGTACCGCCGATTGCCGGAAGTCTGGTCGAGCCGGGTCGGACGGTGTGCTACGACATGATGTACGGCAAAGAGCCGACCTCGTTCTGCTGCTGGGCCCGGGAACAAGGCGCGGCAGTGGCGATGGACGGTTTGGGCATGCTCGCCGAACAAGCGGCGGAAGCGTTCTTCGTGTGGCGCGGCGTACGCCCCGACACCGCGCCGGTGCTGGCCGAACTGCGCCGACAACTGGCCGCATAACCCTGCCCTTGTAGGAGCGAGGCTTGCCCGCCAAGAGGCCGTGTCATTCGATAGAGATGTCGGCTGAAATATCGCCTTCGCGGGCAAGCCTCGCTCCTACAAGGAGTGGTGGTAATTCAGTCCTCAAACCGGATCGGGCATTTGTCCGGGCCTTCCAACTTGCGCAGTTCCTCCACCACCGGTGGTCGCGCCCCGCGCAGGGTCAGGCTGCGATTCTGTTTGAGCAGCCGCCGCGCTTCCTGGTGCAACATCTCCACTCCTGAATAGTCGATGAAGTTGATGTGCTGCGCCTCGATCACCACGCGGGCGCCGTGCATCCGCTGCAGGCGCACTTGCAGGTAATGGCTGGCGCCGAAGAAGATTGAACCGCCGACACGCAAAATATCTTCATCGCCATCGCGCCAGTGCTGCACGCGCGGCTGCGACGTGCGTTTGAGGTAGAAAAACAGCGACGCCAGCACCCCGGCGTAAATCGCCGTTTGCAATTCCAGCAGCAACGTCGCGACACAGGTCAGCGCCATCACCACAAATTCGGCGCGGCTGACCCGTAGCAAGGCACGAATGGCGCGGTGGTCGACCAATCCCCATGCGATCAACAGAATGCTCCCGGCCATCGCCGGGATCGGAATGTGCGCGATCAAACCCGCGCCGAAAATCGCAAACAACGCCACCCATAACGCCGAAAACACCCCGGCCAGCGGCGAGCAGGCGCCCGCCTCGTAGCTCAGACCCGAACGCGTGAATGAACCGGCGGACAGCGAGCCGGAAAAGAACGCCCCGACAATGTTCGATAAACCCTGGGCGCGGACTTCCTGATTGGCGTCGAGCAATTGCTGCGAGCGCGCCGACAACGAGCGGGCAATCGACAGGCTTGTCACCAGCCCGAGCATGCCCACCGCGACCGCGCTCGGCAGCAGACGCAGGATCAATTCCAGGTCCAGCGGCACCGCGCTGAAGGGCGGTAAACGCCCGACAAATGCGCTGACCAGATGCACGTGGCCAAACATCGACGGCCACAGCCACACCAGCAAACCGCTCAGCACCAGCGTGAGCAACAACGTCGGCCAGCGCGGCAGAAGCATTTTCAGCACGATGCCGACGCCAACTGTGGCGATCCCCAACACTAACGAAGGTTTATCCACAGCCCCAAGGTGGGTGATCAGGGTCATCAGGCTGTTGAGCGCCGTGGCTTCGTTCGGCAGGTCGAGACCGAGCAGATTCGGCATCTGCCCGATGGCAATCACCACGGCGGCGCCGAGGGTGAAACCGAGCACCACCGAATGCGACACGAAATTCACTAATGCGCCGAAGCGCAGCAGACCCAGCAACCACTGGAAAATACCCGCCAGCAGCGTCAGCAACAGGATCAGCGTGATGTAGTCCTGCGACGCGGGCACGGCCAGTGGGCTGACGCTGGCGTAGAGGACGATGGAAATCGCCGCTGTAGGACCGCAGATCAGGTGCCACGACGAGCCCCACAAACAAGCGATCAACACCGGAATGATCGCCGCGTACAAGCCGTATTCCGGTGGCAACCCGGCGATCAGGGCGTAGGCGATGGATTGTGGCAGCGCGAGAATCGCGCCACTGAGGCCAACGATCGCATCGCGGCCAACGCTGGCGCGGGTCTGGCGCGGCAGCCAGCTCAGAAAAGGAAAGAGTGAATGGCGGCTGGGGAATGCCATGGGTCCTCTCGGGTGGGAGTTTGCGCAAGGGTAGCAGGGTGAGAGGGGTATCAGTTGGACCGCCCCCTCACCCTAACCCTCTCCCCAGAGGGGCGAGGGGACTGACCGTGTTGTTCTCTGGAGCTACATCGACCTGAAAGCCTGAGTCGAACTCAGGATTCGAAAGGCGCAGCCGTATAGATCTGAATGTCCGAGCCGAACTCAGGATTTGAAAAGCGTGGAGATCTGCTCCCTTTCCCCCTCTCCCCTCTGGGGAGAGGGCTGGGGTGAGGGGGCGATCTCCAGCCATACCAAAATCCAGGATCACCCAATCAAAGCTTGGCCTTCACCGCCCCCAGCGCGTCTTTGCCATCCAGCGTTTTCACGCCGTCCAGCCACTTGTCGAGCACCGCCGGGTTGGCCTTGATCCACGCCTTGGCCGCTTCGGCGTTGCTGATTTTCTTGTTCACCACCTCAGCCATGATGCTGTTTTCCATGTCCTGGGTGAAACTCAGGTTGGTCAGCAGTTTGCCAACGTTCGGGCACGCCTGTGCATAACCTTTGCGGGTCAATGTATAAACGCTGCCGGTGTCGCCGAAGTACTTCTCGCCACCCTTCAGATAATGCATTTTCAGTTGCACGTTCATCGGGTGCGGCGTCCAGCCGAGGAAGGTCACGAACTTCTGTTTCTTAACCGCGCGGGACACTTCTGCCAGCATCGCCTGCTCGCTGGACTCGACCAGTTTCCATTGGCCGAGCTCGAAATCGTTCTTTTTGATGATGTCCTGCAGCGAAATATTCGCCGGCGCGCCAGAGCCGATGCCGTAGATCTTCTTGTCGAACTTGTCGGCGAATTTGTTCAAATCGGCGAAATCATGCACGCCGGCGTCCCAGACGTAATCCGGCACGGCCAGGGTGAACTCGGTGCCGTCGAGGTTTTTCGCCAGTTGCGTGACATCGCCATTCGCCACGAACTTGTCGTAGAAGCCCTGCTGCGCCGGCATCCAGTTACCCAAAAAAACGTCGACCTGGCCGTCCTTGAGCCCGCCAAAGGTGATCGGCACGGCGAGCGTATCGATTTTGGCCTTGTAGCCCATGCCGTCCAGCAGAAACCCGGTGATGGCGTTGGTGGCGGCGATGTCGCTCCAACCCGGGTCAGCCATTTTCACCGTCTCGCAGCTCTGATCAGCAAACGCCGAAGCGCTGCCCAGAGCCAGCAGCCCGACCGTCACGACTGTGGATAACGTTTGCATGGACTTCCCCTTCACATTATTGGTTTTGGCAGGGTTGTGGATAACGTGCTTTGCGCTCCAGATCATCGAGGTCGATGTGGTTGCGCATGTACTGCTGACTGGCGTCGACCAGCGGCTGGTGATCCCAGCTCTTCAGCTTGCCGATGGTCAGGGCCTCGGCGACGAAACGCCGGCGCCGTTGGCTCTGCAGCACTTGTTGATGAATCTGCGGAATGTTCCATTTGGCCCGCGCCTCGGCGAGAAACTCGTCGAACAACGGCCGATGCGACTGGCTGAGTTCTTCCTGTTCGCGCGGGTCGTTGTGTACGTCGAAGAGTAGGCAAGGGTCGTCTTCGCTGTAGATAAATTTGTACGCGCCGCGCCGAATCATCATCAACGGGCTGATGGTGCCTTCGGCCATATACTCGCCGAACACTTCGTCATGCCCGCCCTGCCCTTGCAGATGCGACACCAGCGAACGGCCATCGAGCGGCAAGCCCGGCTCCAGTGAACCGCCGGCCAATTCAACAAACGTCGGCAACAGGTCGGCCGTCGAAACCGCAGCGCTGACCCGGCCCGCGCCGAACTGCCCTGGCGAGCTGATCAACAGCGGCACGCGGGCGGCCATTTCGAACCAGTGCATTTTGTACCAGAGGCCACGCTCGCCAAGCATGTCGCCGTGGTCGCCGGAGAACACGATGATCGTGTCGTCGATCAGCCCGGTTTCCTCAAGCGTTTGCAGGAGTTTGCCGACGTTGCTGTCGATATAGCTGCACGCGCCGAAATACGCGCGGCGCGCATCGCGAATCTTATCCACAGGCAATGGCTTATCCCACAGGTCGTAAACCTTGAGCAGGCGCTGCGAGTGCGGGTCGAGTTCGGATTGCGGCGGCGTCGTAGGCAAAGGGATGTCGGCGTCGTCGTACATATCCCAGAACGGCTTGGGAATGGTGTACGGATCGTGTGGGTGAGTCATAGACACGGTCAGGCAAAACGGCTGATCGCCATCCTCGCGGATGTGATCGAACAAGTATTGCTGCGCTTTGAACACCACTTCTTCGTCGAAATCCAGTTGATTGGTGCGCACGCACGGCCCGGCTTGCAGCACCGAGGACATGTTGTGGAACCAGGTCGGGCGCACGTCCGGTTCGTCCCAGTTTACCGACCAACCGTAATCGGCGGGATAGATGTCACTGGTCAGGCGTTCTTCATAGCCGTGGAGTTGGTCCGGGCCGCAGAAATGCATCTTGCCCGACAGCGCCGTGCGGTAGCCGAGGCGACGCAGATAGTGCGCGTAAGTCGGGACGTCGGCGGGGAAATCGGCCGCATTGTCGTAAGCGCCGATCTTGCTCGGCAATTGACCGCTGACCAAAGTAAAACGCGACGGCGCGCACAACGGGCTGTTGCAATACGCGGCGTCGAACACCACGCCTTCGGCGGCGAGGCGGCTGAGATTCGGCAGTTTGATAGGCGAAGGACCGTAGAACGGCAACATTGGCGCGGCCATCTGATCGGCCATGATGAAAAGAATATTCTTGCGCTTCATGTGATCGCGGCATTCCATAGTGAATATTTATGCGAGAGTGCTGCCACCGAGCATGGAGGCCATGCGATTTGCGGTAAAGCCCACGCCAAGCAATGACTAGGATAAGCACAGCTTATGTATGACGCCCTCGGTGATTTGTCCCTCGACCTGCTGCGCGCCTTCGAAGCAGCGGCCCGTCAGCGCAGTTTTACCGCCGCAGCGGTGGAGCTCGGCACCACCCAACCGGCGATCAGCCAGCAGATCAAACGGTTGGAAGAGCAGCTCGGCACACGACTGTTTGATCGTATTTACCGTGGCATCGAACTGACTGAAGCCGGGACCATCCTGTTCGAGCAAGTTCAGCTCGGTTTGCAGAATATCGACGCAGGACTCACCGCGATCAGCGCGCAGCATTCCCACGAAGTGCTGCAAGTCGCCACCGATTTCGCCTTCGCCGCGTATTGGCTGATGCCGCGTCTGCACCGCTTTCACCAGGCCAATCCGCACATCGACGTCAGCCTCGTCACCAGCGAACGCAATCACAACATGCTGCGCACCGATATCGACGTCGCCGTGCTCTTCGGCGATGGCCGCTTCAAACAGGGCGAAAGTCATTGGTTGTTCAGTGAGGAAGTGTTTCCGGTGTGCAGCCCGCTGTTGCTCAAGGACCGCGCCCTGCCCTTGCCGGTGCCGGCGCTGCTGGACTTGCCGCTGCTGCATTTGCGCGGCGAGAACAGCAGTAACTGGTTCGACTGGAGCGGCGTGTTTCGCGAGTTGGGGATTACGTCTGCGCCGGCGCCGGGGCAGTTGCGTTTCGACAACTACACCTTGCTGATCCAGGCTGCGATTGGCGGACAGGGCGTCGCAATCGGTTGGCGGCACCTTGTGGATAACTTGTTGGCGCAGGGTTTGTTGTGTCGGCCAATCGCCGACACGCTGATTTCCCGATTGGGTTATTACGTGGTGTTGCCGCAACGCAAACGTCGCGGCGAGTTGATCCAGCAGTTTCTCGATTGGCTGATGGAAGAGCAGGCAACCAGCGCGCAATCGCTGACCGGCCTGCCCTTTCCTTCGATTGCGGTGTGAACGTTTCTAGTAATCTGTCGCCGCGACGAAGTTCACATGTTCGCCGACGTGCAGATTCAAACGCAGTTCATCGGCGATGCCGACCGCCACGCGATTCAAGCGCTCAAGCGGTTCGGCCAGGCCCGGTTCCAGCGAGCTGCTGACCTGGCTGAAATGCTCGATGGTCAACCCGGCCACGCCACGCGGCGCGTCCACCAGCGTCCATTGCAAACCGCTGCCCTGCAGGGCTTCGAGGATTTCTTCGGCGGCGTGCAGTTGCAGGTTGTCCTCCACTTCCGGCTCGTCGAGCTCGGCGAAATCTCCTACGACAAACACTCGGGAAATACCGGCGGCTTGCATGCCGTCGATCAGCGCATCAACCGCCAGCACTTGTTCGACCGGGCCGGGGACGATGGTTTTTTCCACATGTTCGCTGCTGATTGGCAGCCCCGGCGCGTCCAACAGGCAAATCACCGCCGAACTGCCGGCGACGCTTTGCTTGACCCGTTCGGAGTCAAACAGATCACCGTTTTTGGTGCGCAGACCGGGGCGTGGCGCGAGCGCCGTCAGGTCATCGAGAATCGCGATCACTTCATGCTGGCGCCTCAGCATTTCAGCCATCAGCGCACTGCCCAAGCTACTCATGGCACCATAGAGCACCACTTTTACCGTCGGGGTTTCGGCATTTTTCATGGCTGATCTCCTTATCCCTTCTTATAAGTTGTACGTATATGGCGTGTGACCTGTAGGAATCGGCGAGGGTTCGAACGAGTTTCCGAGAGGTGCAGATGCAACAGATCACCGGCTACCACGCCCACGTTTATTTCGACGCCAGCACCATCGATCAGGCGCGCGCCTTGTGTGAGCAAGCGGCTGCGTTGTTTGCGCTGAAAATGGGCCGCCTCCACGAACGCCCGGTCGGGCCGCACCCGGACTGGAGCTGCCAATTGGCCTTCGAGCCAGAGTTGCTTGGCCAGGTGCTGCCGTGGCTGGCGCTCAATCGCCGCGGTCTGGTGGTGTTCCTGCACCCGGACACCGGCAATGATTTGCTCGATCACACTGAACACGCGATCTGGATGGGCGCGGTCCGACCGCTGAACCTGGCTATTTTCTGATCAGATTTTTTCTTCGGCTTCGCTGGGCAAATGCTCGTCGAGGTGCAGCCACGGCAAGCGGCTGTCGCTCCAGATATGCCGCTCGGCCGGGGCGTGTTCAGGGTGATCAAGGGTGGCAATGGTCACATCGATGCTCTCGGGGCTGAGCTGCGTGATCAGCGCGACTTGCGCCCCACAGGTCGGGCAGAAATATCGCACGCAACTCGCGGACGAGTCGTAGCGCGATGGCGCCCCGCCCAGCCAGGCAAAGTCTGCTGCGGGCACGGTGATCCAAGTGGTGACGATGCCGCCGCTGACCCGCCGGCAAATCGAACAATGGCAATGTGCGATGTCGTGCAGCGGCCCGCTGAATTGATAGCGCAAGTGTCCGCAATGGCAGCCGCCGCTGTGAATCTTTGCCATGTGTTTCCCTCCTGATGCGTTTAGAAAGCAGGCTCGTTCCCGCAAAACTGTGCGCGCCGCCGATTCACTGCAGGCCTGAGCCTACGCCTTGCCGTAATTGCGCCGCCTCGGCGCAGTCCGACGACCGGTGCCACAACCGCTCAATGCTTTCATCAGCGAAAGGTAGCTGAAAGCTTGGCCGATTAGGATCGCCCCACTGCCGGCAACAGACCGGTTGGCCATGCGCATCGTTCGCACGGTCCAATTAACAACAACAATGGTGATTCTGATGTCTTTCGTTACCCGCCCCCTCGCTACACCTCCGCCCGTACGCCTCGCGCTTCCCGTTCTGCGCTGACCCGACCCGGTTCGCCCATTCCCTAGCCGCGCTACGCCTGGAGTATTCCCATGCTGACTTTCCTTGGCTTCGCCATGGTCATCACGTTCATGTTCCTGATCATGACCAAGCGCTTGTCCGCGCTGATTGCCCTGATCATCATCCCGATCCTGTTTGCGCTGTTTGGTGGTTTCGCGCCGAAAATCGGCCCGATGATGCTAGAAGGCATCACCAAACTTGCGCCGACCGGCGTCATGTTGATGTTCGCCATTCTGTATTTTGCGCTGATGATCGATTCCGGCCTGTTCGACCCGGCCGTGCGCAAGATCCTCAAACTGGTCAAGGGCGACCCGTTGAAAGTGTCGGTCGGCACCGCTGTGCTGGCGCTGGTGGTTTCCCTCGACGGTGACGGCGCGACCACTTACATGATCTGCGTGGCCGCCATGCTGCCGCTCTACAGCCGCATCGGCATGAGCCCGCGAATCATGGCGGGCCTGATCATTCTGGCGGGCGGCGTGATGAACATGACGCCGTGGGGCGGCCCGACCGCACGTGCTGCGAGTGCACTGCATGTCGACCCGTCGGACATTTTCGTGCCGATGATTCCGGCGATGCTCGCCGGCGTAGTGGCGATCCTGGCGATTGCCTATTTCTACGGCAAACGCGAGCGTGCGCGCCTCGGTGAATTGCACCTGGCGGGCGATGAAGTGGATCACAGCGAGATCAGTGTTTCGCAGTTCCCGGATGCGCGCCGTCCTAAGTTGATCTGGTTCAACGGCCTGCTGACGCTGGGCCTGATGTGCACGTTGATTGCCGGCCTGCTGCCGCTGCCAGTGCTGTTCATGGTGGCGTTCAGTATCGCGATGATCGTCAACTACCCGTGCCTGCAACAACAAAAGGACCGCGTTGCGGCCCACGCCGGCAGCGTGCTGGCGGTGGTCGGGTTGATCTTCGCGGCGGGGATCTTCACCGGCATTCTGTCGGGCACCGGCATGGTCGACGCGATGTCGAAAAGCTTGCTGGCGGTGATTCCGGAATTCCTCGGCCCGTACCTGGCGGTGATTACTGCGCTGGTGAGCATGCCGTTCACCTTCTTCATGTCCAACGACGCGTTTTACTACGGCGTATTGCCGGTGCTCGCCGAGGCCGCCAGCCACTACGGCATTACCCCGGTGGAAATGGCCCGCGCCTCGATCGTCGGTCAGCCTGTGCACTTGCTGAGCCCGCTGGTGCCATCGACCTATCTGCTGGTCGCGCTGGCCGGAATCGAATTCGGCGACCATCAGCGCTTCACCCTTAAATGGGCCGTGCTGGTGTGCCTGTGCATCATGGTTGCAGCGTTGCTGATGGGGATCTTCCCGCTGTTCAGCACCCTGTAAACAGCGCGCATCCCAGCCAACGCCCCGCCTGTAGCAGCTGCCGAAGGCTGCGTCCGGCTGCGAAGCAGTCGCCACACCTGACGATGCGGTTCTTCAGCAAGACCGCGTTGAATGGATCAGCGACTGCTGCGCAGTCGAACGCAGCCTTCGGCAGCTGCTACATGAAGCGAATCGCGGCATCCCCGGCCCCATGACCACCACCCTGTAGCAGCTGCCGAAGGCTGCGTCCGGCTGCGAAGCAGTCGCCACATCTGACGATGCGGTCTTTCAGCGAGACCGCGTTGAATGGCTCAGCGACTGCTGCGCAGTCGAACGCAGCCTTCGGCAGCTGCTACATGAGGCGAATCGCGGCATCCCCCGGTCCCATGACCACCACCACCACCCTGTAGCAGCTGCCGAAGGCTGCGTCCGGCTGCGAAGCAGTCGCCACACCTGGCGATGCGGTCTTTCAGCGAGACTGCGTTGGATGGATCAGCGACTGCTGCGCAGTCGAACGCAGCCTTCGGCAGCTGCTACATGGAGCGAATCGCGGCATCCCCCGGCCCCATGACCACCACCACCCTGTAGCAGCTGCCGAAGGCTGCGTTCGGCTGCGAAGCAGTCGTTAGACCTGACGATGCGGTCTTTCAGCAAGACCGCGTTGAATGGATCTGCGACTGCTGCGCAGTCGAACGCAGCCTTCGGCAGCTGCTACATGGAGCGAGTTGCGGCATCCCCGGCCCCATGGCCACCACCACCCTTTAGCAGCTGCGGCATCTGGGTTTGTGTCGCCGCATCAAGCTGTTTTTATGACAGTTTTGTTTCAATCGCTTATTCAGCTATGCGATGCTGGCGCCCAGACCGTTAGCCAACTACAGCTTAAGTACAGAACGTAGATCGTTGCGCGGCACCGTCAATTTGCCCCTTTGGGGCGCTACCACCACAGGGGGCCCAGCATGCTGACCCTGCTCAATTTGCTATCCGCCGTGACCTTGCTGATCTGGGGCACGCACATCGTTCGAACCGGCATCCTGCGGGTTTACGGTTCCAATCTGCGCCACGTGATTGGCCAGAACATGTCCAAACGCGGGTTGGCGTTTATCGCCGGCATCGTCGTCACCGCCATGGTCCAGAGCAGCAACGCCACGGCCATGCTCGTCACCTCCTTTGTCGGCCAGGGCCTGATGGCGCTGACCCCCGCGCTGGCGACCATGCTCGGCGCCGACGTCGGTACCGCGCTGATGGCGCGCGTGCTGACGTTTGATCTGTCGTGGCTGTCGCCGCTGCTGATCTTCCTCGGAGTGATTTTTTTCCTCTCGCGCAAACAGACGCGCATCGGCCAGATGGGCCGCGTCAGCATCGGCCTCGGGCTGATTATCCTGGCGCTGCAACTGATCGTCGAAGCCGCCGCACCGATCACCCAGGCGCAAGGTGTGAAGGTGATTTTCGCCTCGCTGACCGGCGACATCCTGCTCGACGCCCTGGTCGGCGCGCTGTTCGCGATGATTTCCTATTCCAGCCTCGCCGCCGTGCTGCTGACCGCGACCCTGGCCGGCGCCGGCGTGATCAGCTTGCCAGTGGCGATTGGCTTGGTGATCGGCGCCAACATCGGCAGCGGCATTCTGGCGTTCATGAGCACCAGCATGCAGAACGCTGCGGGTCGCCAAGTGGCGCTGGGCAGCTTGTTGTACAAACTGATCGGCCTGCTGCTGATCATTCCGGTGCTCGACCCGTTGGTGCACTGGATCGACAGTCTCGATTTCAGTCCGCAGGAAATGGTCATCGGTTTCCACCTGCTCTACAACACCGCGCGTTGCCTGATTCTGCTGCCGAGCGTCGGGCCGATGGCCAGACTCTGCGCCTGGCTGCTGCCCGAGCGGCCGGAAATCAACGGCATGGCCAAACCGCGTCATCTCGATGCGACGGCGCTGGTCACCCCCGGTCTCGCGCTGGCCAACGCCGCTCGGGAAACCCTGCGCATCGGCGACCTGATCGACAACATGCTCGAATCGATGCTCGACGTGCTGCGCGGCAAACAGACCGCCGTCACTCAGGAAATGCGTCGCCTCACCGATGATGTCGAAGCGCTCTACAGCGCGATCAAACTGTACCTGGCGCAGATGCCGCGCGAAGACCTCAGCGAGCAAGACAGTCGGCGCTGGGCGGAAATCATTGAGTTGGCGATCAACCTCAAACTCGCCAGCGACCTGATCGAACGCATGCTGCGCAAAGTGCAGCAGCAGAAGACTTCGCAACGCCGCTCGTTCTCCGAAGTCGGCCTGGAAGAGCTGGCGGGGCTGCACAGTCAGCTGATTTCCAACCTGCGATTGGGCTTGTCGGTGTTCCTCAGCAGCGATCCGGAAAGTGCCCGGCAGTTGCTGCGCGAGAAACGCCGTTTCCGCGCGCAGGAACGCCGTTTGGCCCACGCGCATGTCAGCCGTTTGCAACGCAAGATTGTGCAGAGTATCGAAACCAGTTCGCTGCACCTGGAGCTGATTGCCGACATGAAACGCCTCAATTCGCTGTTTTGCAGCAGCGCCTACGCGGTGCTGGAAACCGCCGACACCGGCGCGCTGGCGGCGGACGATTTGGCCGACATCACGCATTCGCCTTGAACGTCTGGGTGTGTGGCCAGTCAGTAACAGAGGTTCTGGTTCAAGATCATCGCGAGCAAGCTCGCTCCCACAGGTGATTGGTGTCGTTGATAAAACCAATGGGGGAGCGAGCTTGCTCGCGATGGCTGCCTGGAAAGCGACACGGATCTCCAATCAGCCGTATGGAAGCCTGTTATGCGTTGTCTGTTATTCGCCTGTCTGTTGCTCGGTTCATTTCCCGCGTTTGCCCTGGATCGTTTTCAGGTCGAAGGCTACGCGCTGCCCAATGGCCTGCAATTGCTGCTCAAACCCGGCACCGACCGTGGGCATGTAGCGATTCGCCTGGTGGTTGGCGTCGGCATCGACGACTTCCCTTGTGAGGAAAAGGAGCTGCCGCACCTGCTCGAACACTTGCTGTTCAGCGGCATCGACGCCAGCGGCGAAGGCGGTCTGGAAGAACGCATGCAGGCCTTGGGCGGTGAATGGAATGCCTTCACCAGCAACGCCGACACCACATTCGTGATCGAAGCCCCGGCGAAGAACCAGCGCAAAGTCCTCGACCTGCTGCTGGCGCTGCTGACTCAAACCCAATTCGACGACAACGCGATCAACGCCGCCAAGCAAGTGGTCGAGCGCGAGGACGGCGGCCATTATTCGCACCTGCAACGCTGGATGGACAGGCAGGACCTCGGGCACACCGCGAGCAATCAGTTGGCGGTGGAGCTGGGCCTGAAATGCCCGCAACGCGCCGAAGTCGATTACCTGACCCGCGAGCAACTGGATAAGGTGCGCAAGGCCTGGTACGCGCCGAACAACATGACCCTGATCGTCGTCGGCGACCTCGACAAATTGCTCCCGGCCTATCTGGAACGGGCCTGGGGGCCGCTGGAACCGGTCGATCCCACCGAGCATTTGGCGTTGCCGGAAGTCAACGCCAGCGCCGCGCATGAGCGCAGTCTGATTCACGGTTTTGTCGGCGGCGGGGCGAAGTTGCACTGGCTGGTGCCGGAGCCGGTGCTCGAAGATGTGCCGGACCAGACGTTCGATCTGCTCAAGGATTATCTGGATTGGGCGCTGTATCGGCAGATGCGCCTGAACCACGGTTTGTCCTACGGGCCGTGGGCCGAGCGCGAGTTGTTCGGCAGCGTCGGTTTCATGAGCCTGAACGCTGACCTTGAGCGCGAGAACATCGATGAGGCCAAGCAGGTGCTGGAGGATTTGAAGGCTGATCTGCTGAAGAACGGCCTCGATGTCGACACCTTCGACCGCCTCAAGCAAGCCGCCATCGCCCGCCAATCTTGGGCCGTGCAGGGCAACAGTGCGCTGGCCGACTACTATTGGAGCGCGCTCGGCGATTATCAGGACGGACGCTTCACCAACCCGTCCAGGGAACTGCAAGGCGTGACGCTGGCGGAAGCCAACAAAGCCATGCGCGAGTTGTTGTTGCAGCCGGGTTATCTGCGGATCGAGAAACCGCTGCTCAGCGATGATCAGTTGTTGTGGGTGCTGGGCGGGGTGTTGGGCTTGATCGTGCTGGGCTTGCTGGCATTGCGCGCCCACCGCAAACCCACCGCGCTGTAGCAGCTGCCGAAGGCTGCGTTCGGCTGCGTAGCAGTCGTCAAACCGGGCGATGCGGTTTTTCAGGAATACCGCGTTGTTTGGACCAACGACTGCTGCGCAGCCGAACGCAGGCTTCGCCAGCTGCTACAAGGGTTTTGCGGGTCGGGAAGGTTTCGCGGGTTTCGGGAGTTGCGACAAAGGTTTTGCGGGTTTGATATTTGCTCCACGCTGCTCGCAGATTGACTGGCTTGCCGGGCGCCCCTATAGCAGCTGCCGAAGGCTGCGTTCGGCTGCGAAGCAGTCGTCAAACCGGGCGATGCGGTTTTTCAGGAATACCGCGTTGTTTGGACCAACGACTGCTGCGCAGCCGAACGCAGGCTTCGCCAGCTGCTACAAGGGTCTTGCGGGTTTCGGGAAGGTTTCGCGGGTTTCGTGAGCTGCGACAAAGGTTTTGCGGGTTTGATATTTGCTCCACGCTGCTCGCAGATTGACTGGCTTGCCGGGCGCCCCTGTAGCAGCTGCCGAAGGCTGCGTTCGGCTGCGAAGCAGTCGTCAAACCGGGCGATGCGGTTTCTCGGGAAATACCGCGTTGTTTGGACCAACGACTGCTTCGCAGCCGAACGCAGGCTTCGCCAGCTGCTACAAAGGTTTCGCGGGTTTCGGGAAGGTTTTGCGGGTTTCGTGAGCTGCTACAAAGGTTTTGCGGGTTTGATATTTGCTTCAGGCTTCTCGCAGGTTATCGCCACGCTGGCCTCGCCAGCGTTACCCTGTCGAGGATTTTTTCCACGACTAATGTGAATCGCCGAATGCCGACCCTGACCGTATTTGTCCAGCGCATCATTGACTTGATGAAACGCTATCCGGGGGTCATTGCGCTCGGTGGTTTTGTCTCCGGGGTCGGCAGTTTCATGCTGGTCGATCGTCAGCAAGGGCTGGCGACGTGGATCACTATCATCATGCTGATCAGCTGGATCTGGCTGATGCTGGAAAACAGCCTGACCAAGCTCTTCGCCAGAATCTTCAAACGCGAAATCCCCCAGCCGCTGCTGCGTTACGCCACGCAGATGATTCACCAGGAAAGCCTGTTTTTTGTCCTGCCGTTCTTCTTCATCACCACGACCTGGAACAGCGGCCAACTGGTCTTCACCGGGTTGCTGAGCATCGCCGCGCTGATCTCCATCACCGATCCGCTCTACTACAAATGGCTGGCGCCGCGCCGTTGGGCGTTTCTCGCGTTGCACACGCTGACGCTGTTCGCCGCCCTGCTCACCGCCCTGCCCGTGATCCTGCACCTGACCACCTCGCAGAGTTTCAAACTGGCGCTCGGCATCGCCGTGGTCCTGTCGTTCCCGAGCCTGGCGTCGATCTTCCCGATCCGTACCGTGCGCAACGCCCTGGCCATCCTCAGCATCACGCTGGGCATCGGCGCGCTCGGCTGGGTGCTGCGCTCGTGGGTGCCGCCGGCGACGTTGTGGATGACCGACGTGGCGATCAGCACGCAAATGCAGGACCGCACGCCGGGCAAGAGCCTCGACGAAGTCAGCGCCGAGCAGATTCGCGGTGACGGGCTCTACGCTTACACCGCGATCAACGCGCCGCGCGGCTTGGACGAGCGGATTTATCACGTGTGGAAATTCAACGGCAAAGAGGTCGACCGCATTCCGCTGGATATCCACGGCGGACGCAAGGAAGGCTACCGGGCGTGGACGCACAAGCAGAACTTCCCCGGCAATCCGGCGGGCAAATGGCAGGTCCGGGTGCTGACCGAGGACGGCCAGGTCATCGGCGTGCTGCGCTTTGTGATCACGGACAGCACACCGACCAAAGAAAAGTAATCCGCTTCGTGCTATTACGTAACGCTGCGAAATCGCCGAACAAGCACGGAGCTTATGAGCAGCAGCACGATGGCCGGCAATGCCCGACTGGACACTTCCAGCACCCCCGCGAATTTGCGCGTTACGGGTGACTGGACGCTCGCCCATTACGCCGACCTCAAGCGCCTGGGCGACACCCTTCGCGGCCAATACGACGACAGCACGGCGATCGACCTCAATGGCCTCGGCGCGCTGGACACGGCCGGTGCCTCGCTGCTGGTGGAGCTGCTCGGCTCCGAACGCCTCGGCAAGTCCGCCGAACACCCTGACTGCACGTTGTCCGGCGCTGATCGCGCGTTGCTGCAAACGGTCTATTGCTCGATGACCGACTTTTGCGTGCCGATCAAGGAAGCCGAAGTCGGCGTCGGCATCCAATTGCTCACGCGCATCGGCCGGGCGGTCGACACCGTGTGGCAAGACACCCTGCAACTGCTGGGTTTCGTCGGCCTGATCCTCGAAACCATCGCGCGCGGATTGCTCCGTCCGAAGCGCTGGCGCATCACGCCGATGGTCGCGCACATCGAACAAACCGGCCTCGACGCTGCGCCCATCGTGGCGTTGCTGACGTTTCTGGTCGGCGCCGTGGTCGCGTTTCTCGGGGCAACGGTGCTCGCCAGTTTCGGCGCGAGCATTTTCACCGTGGACCTCGTGGCGTTCTCGTTCCTGCGCGAATTCGGCGTGTTGCTGACCGCGATCCTCATGGCCGGGCGCACCGCCAGTGCGTTCACCGCGCAAATCGGCTCGATGAAGGCCAACGAAGAGATCGATGCGATCCGCACCTTGGGCCTCGACCCGATGGAATTGCTGGTGGTCCCGCGCGTGTTGGCGCTTTTGGTGGCGCTGCCGATGCTGACCTTTCTGGCGATGCTTTCCGGGATTATCGGCGGCGGCGTGGTCTGCGCCGTATCGCTGGGGATTTCCCCGGCGATGTTCCTGTCGCTGCTGCAAACCGACATCGGCGTTCAGCATTTTCTGGTGGGAATGGTCAAAGCGCCGATCTTCGCGTTCCTCATCGCCGCGATTGGTTGCCTCGAAGGCTTCAAGGTCAGCGGCAGCGCGGAATCGGTCGGCGCGCACACCACGTCGAGCGTGGTTCAGTCGATTTTTGTGGTGATCGTGCTCGACGCCGTGGCCGCGTTGTTTTTCATGGAGATGGGCTGGTGAGTGGCTTACCCCGAGCGTCTGACGCGGCGATGACCGACGCGGTGATCGAAGTCCGTGGACTGTGCAACCGTTTCGGCAGCCAGAGCGTGCACGAGAACCTCGATCTGGATTTGTACAAGGGCGAAATCCTCGCGGTGGTCGGCGGTTCCGGCAGCGGTAAATCGGTGTTGCTGCGCAGCATCGTCGGTTTGCGCCAGCCCAGCGAAGGGGTGGTCAAAGTCTTCGGCAAGAACCTGCCGACGCTGTCCGAGCATGAGCGCTCGCTGGTCGAGCGGCGCTTCGGCGTGCTGTTCCAGAAAGGCGCGTTGTTCTCTTCGTTGACCGTGACCGAAAACGTCGCCCTGCCGCTGATCGAACACGCCGGCCTCAGCCGCGCCGACGCCGAGCACCTGGCAGCGGTGAAACTGGCGCTGGCCGGTTTGCCGCTGTCGGCGGCGGACAAATACCCGGCGTCGCTGTCCGGCGGCATGATCAAGCGTGCCGCACTGGCGCGGGCCCTGGCGCTGGACCCGGACATACTGTTTCTCGACGAACCCACCGCCGGCCTCGACCCGATTGGCGCGGCGGCGTTCGATCAACTGATCCTGACCCTGCGCGATGCGTTGGGCCTGAGCGTATTCCTCGTGACCCACGACCTCGACACCCTCTACACCATCACCGACCGCGTGGCAGTGCTGGCGCAGAAAAAAGTGCTGGTGGCCGATGCCATCGACGTCGTCTCGGAAACCGATGACGCGTGGATTCACGAATACTTCCATGGCCCCCGTGGCCGCGCGGCGCTGACTGCCGCTCAACAGCTAAACGAGGTCTGACATGGAAACCCGAGCCCATCATGTATTGATCGGCCTGTTCACTGTGCTGGTGGTGGCGGGCGCCCTGCTCTTCGGTTTGTGGCTGGCCAAGTCCAGCGTCGACACCGAGTTCAAGGATTACGAAATCGTCTTCAACGAGGCGGTCAGCGGTTTGTCCAAGGGCAGCGCCGTGCAGTACAGCGGGATCAAGGTCGGCGACGTCGTGACCCTGCGCCTCGACCCCAACGACCCGCGCCGGGTGCTGGCGCGCATTCGCCTCGGCGGCGAGACGCCGATCAAGGAAGACACCCGCGCGATTCTGGCGCTGACCGGGATCACCGGCACCTCGATCATCCAGCTCAGCGGTGGCACGCCGCAGAGTCCGACGCTCAAGGGCAAGGGCGGCGATCTGCCGACAATCGTCGCATCGCCCTCGCCCATCGCCCGTTTGCTCAACGACAGCGGTGACTTGATGGCCGGCGTGACCGCGCTGATGCACAACGCCAATCAGATGTTTTCGCCGGACAACGTCGAACGCATCAGCAAGACCCTCGAACACTTGGAGCAGACCACCGCGACGATTGCCGATCAGCGCGGCGATATTCGTCAGGCGATGCAGCAATTGGCCTCGGTCGGCAAACAGGCCGGCGCCATGCTCGAACAGACGTCGGCGCTGATGCGTAACGCCAACGGCCTGCTCAACGATCAGGGCAAGCAGATGTTCGGCAGCGCCGAGCAGGCGATGAAGTCGCTGGAACAGAGCAGCGCGACCATCAACACGTTGCTGACGAGCAATCAGGATTCCCTCAACAACGGCATGCAAGGCCTCAATGGCCTGGCCCCGGCGGTGCGTGAATTGCGCGAAACCCTGAGTTCACTGCGGGCCATTTCCCAACGCCTGGAAGCCAACCCCAGCGGTTACTTGCTGGGCAGCGACAAGAACAAGGAATTCACCCCATGAAACTGACTCACCTCGCCCTCCTCGCTGGTTTTGCGCTGCTCAGTGCCTGTTCGATTTTGCCCAAGTCCGAGCCGTCGGATGTTTATCGTTTGCCCTCGGCGCAGAGCGGCGCGGCGGGCAAATCCGGCGCGACGCAAGCGTGGTCGCTGCGTCTGGCCAAACCGCAGGCCAGCGAAATATTGAACAGCCCGAAAATCGCGGTGCTCCCGCAGGGTGATCTGATCAGCAGCTACAAGGCTTCGCGCTGGAGCGATCCGGCGCCGGTGCTGCTGCGCAACCGCTTGCTTGATGGTTTCCAGCGCGATGGCCGGGTGACGTTGTTGAGCACCGACGACAGCAATTTCCAGGCAGATCTGGAGTTGGGCGGCAATCTGCAGGCGTTTCAGACCGAGTATCAGGGCACTGCGGCCAGTGTGGTGATTCGTCTGGACGCGTTGCTGGTGCGCGGTTATGACCAGCGCATCCTCGCCAGTCGACGCTTCGAAGTGCGCCAGCCGCTAAACGATGTGCAAGTCCCGGCGGTAGTCACCGGGTTCGGCCAGGCCAGCGATCAACTAACCGCGCAAGTGGTGAACTGGGCGGTTGAGCAAGGGCAGAAAGCCCAACCGTAATACCGGCACACATCCCCGTGTAGGAGCGAGGCTTGCCCGCGAATGCGGAGTGTCAGCCAAGTTGATTTTGGATCTGCCTGCCCCTTCGCGGGCAAGCCTCGCTCCTACAAGGGGATCTTTGTTCGCAAGTGAATTGCTGGGGTTAACCAAAGAACCAGTAGCAAATAAAGATCGCGCCCACCACGCCAGCAAACTCCGCCAACAACGCACACCCCACCGCGTGCCGGGCGCGCTGGATGCCGACTGCGCCGAAGTACACCGCGAGCACGTAGAACGTGGTTTCGGTGCTGCCCTGAATCGTCGCCGCGACCAGTGCCGGGAAGCTGTCCACACCCGAGGTCTGCATCGTTTCAATCAGCATCGCCCGCGCGGCGCTGCCGGAGAACGGCTTGACCATCGCCGTCGGCAAGGCGTCGACGAAGCGCGTGTCCCAACCGGCCCACTCGACCAGATGCCGAATGCCGTCGAGGCCGAAATCCAGCGCGCCCGAGGCCCGCAACACGCCCACCGCACAGAGCATCGCCACCAGGTACGGCAGCAGATTCTTGGCGACGTCGAAGCCCTCCTTCGCGCCTTCGACAAATGCTTCGTAGACCTTCACTTTGCGCAGCGCGCCGATCAGCAGAAACAGCATGATCAGCCCGAACAGCGTCAGGTTGCCGAGGATCGAGGACAACCCCGCCAGCGCCGTCGCTGAGAGCGTCGCCAGCAGCGCCATGAAGCCACCCAATGCCAGCGCACCGGGAATCAGATACGCAAGCACCACCGGGTCCCACAGGCGCAGGCGTTGCATGAACGCCACCGACAGCAGACCGACCAGCGTCGAACAACTGGTGGCGAGCAGGATCGGCAGGAATACCAGCGTCGGGTCAGGCGCGCCTTGTTGCGCGCGGTACATGAAGATCGTCACCGGCAGCAGGGTCAGCGACGAGGCGTTGAGCACCAGAAACAGAATCTGTGCGTTGCTGGCGATGGTCGGGCTGGGGTTGAGCTCTTGCAGCGCCTTCATCGCTTTCAGGCCGATGGGCGTTGCGGCGTTGTCCAGACCGAGGCCGTTGGCAGCGAAGTTGAGGGTGATCAGGCCGATTGCCGGGTGACCGGCCGGGACTTCCGGCATCAGCCGCAGGAACAGCGGGCCCAAGGCCTTGGCCAGCCAGTCGACAATCCCGGCCTTCTCGGCGATCCGCAGAAAGCCCAGCCACAGGGTCAGCGTGCCGAACAGCAGGACCATGACTTCGACCGACAACTTGGCCATGGCGAAAATGCTTTCGACCATCGCCGCGAAGATCCCGGCATTGCCGCCGATCAGCCACTGCGCCATTGCCGAAACGGCTGCGACGATAAAGAAGCCAAGCCACAGGCCATTGAGCATCAGTTAAATCCCCCGAAGAATGCGGCGAATGATAGCGGGGTCGCCAGAAACGACAAACCCCGGATTTCTCCGGGGTTTGTTTTAACGCGCGCTGCTAGCACCTGAACCCTGTAGGAGCGAGGCTTGCCCGCGAAGAGGCCGGAACATTCAACATTTATGTTGATTGATACACCGCCTTCGCGGGCAAGCCTCGCTCCTACAAGGGCAAAGCATCAGTTTTTGGAAATCTCGCCGGCTGGCAATTTTTCCTTGCTGCGCCAGTGCGGCAGCGAGTTCCAGTAGCGCTCGCCCTTCGCGTCGTCGTACATGCCTTCCCAGCGCGAAATCACCAGCACTGCCAAGGCATTGCCGATCACGTTCAACGCGGTACGCGCCATGTCCATGATGCGGTCGACACCGGCGATGAACGCCAGGCCTTCCAGCGGAATCCCGACGCTGCCCAAGGTTGCCAGCAACACCACGAACGACACGCCCGGCACGCCGGCAATCCCTTTGGACGTCACCATCAACGTCAGCACCAGCAGCAATTGCTGGCTGATGGACAGGTCGATGCCGTAGAGCTGGGCAATGAAGATTGCCGCGATGCTCTGGTACAGGGTCGAACCGTCGAGGTTAAACGAGTAACCGGTCGGCACCACGAAGCTGCAAATGGCTTTCGGTGCGCCGTAGGCTTCCATTTTCTCGATCACACGCGGCAGCACGGTTTCCGAACTGGCGGTGGAGTAAGCCAGCACCAGCTCATCCTTGAAGATGCGCATCAGCTTGATCACCGAGAAACCGAACAGCTTGGCGATCAAACCCAACACCACAAAAGCAAAGAACGCGATGGCGAAGTACACCAGCACTACCAGCTTGGCCAGCGGCAGCAGCGAGGCAAAACCGAAGTTGGCCACGGTCACCGCGATCAGCGCGAATACGCCGATCGGGGCGTAGTTCATGATCATGTGGGTGACTTTGAACATGCTCTCGGAAACGCCCTGGAACATCTTCACCAGCGGCTCGCGCAGGTCCGATTGCAGGCTCGACAAACCGAGACCGAACAACACGGAGAAGAAGATGATCGGCAGCATTTCGCCGCGGGCCATGGCCGCGAAGATGTTCGACGGGATCAGGTTGAGGATGGTTTCGATGAACGCGTGTTCATGCTGAACTTCGGCGGCAGTCGCCTGGTACTTGGAAATATCCACCGTACCCAGCGTGCTCATGTCGATGCCGGTGCCCGGATGGACCACGTTGGCCAACACCAGACCGACCAGAATGGCGATGGTGGTGACGACTTCGAAGTAAAGGATGGTTTTGAGGCCGATACGACCGAGTTTCTTCGCATCACCGACGCCAGCGATACCGACGATCAGCGAGGAAATCACAATCGGGATCACGATCATCTTGATCAGACGGATGAAGATGTCGCCCGCCGGTTGCAGGACGTTAGTGATCCACCAGGCTTTTTCGGCGCTGAAATGGTTCAGCAGCGCACCGATTGCTATCCCCAATACCAGACCGATGAGGATCTGCCAGGCGAGGCTAAGCTTTGCCTTCTTCATATCATTACCCTTACTTCAGTTTGACTCGGGCAGGTGCGCGAACTGGAACGCTCAGTGGCGGAAAAGTCTGTGCATCTGCCCCCGTATAAGGTGCCCCGAAAGCGCTGGTTTACGGCTCTTCGGCAGGCGAAAAAAGGCGCAACTATTCCGATGCAAGGAAGCGACGTCTAATGCCGTAAACGCCTACCCTATGCCGAATCGGCATGAGCTTTTTTAAATGAAACCAGCGTCCCAACCGGTTCGAATACGACATTTCGGCAGGCATAAGTGCCGTGAACCGGCCATTTCAGAGCAGGTTGGTTGTTTTTTGAACAGGTGATTTCGAGGTGAAACTTGGGAAATTGCCTACGAATGCCTCGGAAAATTCCTCAACAAAAACAAAGTGCTTTCTCGATATACGGTCGCGACGAAACACCGCGAAACGTTTTTGCGGGGAATATGCAGCAGAGGGGATTCAGCGAAGTGCTCTGGATCAACGTTTTGCACGTTGAGGCATTAGCAGGAGATGCGCTTCTTGAGAGGAAGCTCTTCGCAAGTCCGTCGAGCCGCTATGGATCGGCGAACTTGCGTCGCAGCTTTTTACCTACCTGACCCGGCCCTTGCGCAAGCACTCCATGTGCCCGTAGGTCACTCCGACTCTGAAGCAGTCAGAACGTCCCGACCCCTTGGTCATGCGCCGGCCCTCCTCGAGTGGCGCACTGGAAAGGAGCAAGGCTGCTCCTTTCTTGTTTCAAACTCATGTCTTCGGTCCAGCTAATGCCTGCGGTCCAGCTAAGGAACCGAGTACCGCTTTTAACCTAGTACCAATTTGGATCTTTTTTCAGCGTTTCCATCAGCAGCTTTTGCATGCCTTCATCAGGCTTGCCGAGGAAACGGTAGTCAGCGTGGCGCGTCGGTGACTTGTCGGCGGGCAGACCCGCTGGCACTTGCACCCACATCGCGTACGCGTCTTCCTTGTCGAAACTGAAAGCCACGATCAAGCGATTGTTCAGGCAGGTGTCCTGTTTTTCGCACAGTGGCCCGACCAAATACTTGTCGCCATCTTCAGTCACAGCAGTCATTTGCTCGGAAGTGCCGCTCAGGTTCATCACCCATTCCGGCAATCGCTCTTCCTTTTTGACGACTTGAGTCCATGTTTCACGATACTGCGGGTCAGCGTTAAGCAACTCGCTGGCCCGCGCCTGGCCATCATTGGCCGCCATCGCCGTGGCACTGCCGCCCAGAAGCAGGGCGGCTGCCAGTGTCTTGCACAGAACGTTCATGGTCAGCCTCGACCGCGACGGCCGAAGAAGAACGAAGCAATGAACATCACCAGGAACACGACAAAGAGAATCTTGGCGATACCCGTGGCGGTGCCCGCGATACCACCGAAGCCCAGAACGGCGGCAATGATGGCAATGATCAAGAAAGTGATTGCCCAACTCAACATGGTGATTCTCCTTACTTCTATTTAGGGGTTCGTATCCGTGGTGCTTTTCCCGGCGCAGTAAACGCGCCAAGTCTGGTGTTACAAGTGTGATGCTTTAAAACACCCAACGTTCCTGACGTGGCATCTGATCCACAGGCTGAGCCTGGTCGACGTCCATCATGCGCATTGGGGCGCTGTCAGCGAAGTTGCTGCTGACGGCACTGAAATGGGTCTGGGTGGCGTGTTGAATCGACAGGCGCGGCGCTTCCGGCTGCTGGCTCTGTTCCCAACGTGCATATTGCTGCCCGCCGATCAAAGTGATCGAAAGAGCGAGCATGGCGAACAAACCTTGCTGGATGTGCAGAGGCGAGATACGCAGTTGTGCGGCACGTTGACGATTCATCCTGTAGCTCCTCCACCTGGGTGGTCATCTTGTTGAGGACGCTCATTCCATGAGTGCCCTGCGTTAACAAGACTATTGCAGCCTGCGTGCCAGCTTTTTCGAAGAAAAAAAACCAATAAGATCAATAGGTTGCGCATGCGATGAAAATCGTTTCGGACGCATCCTGCACGATGGGTCTCTGATCGTCGTGCGTAATGCACGATAATTTCGTAGGAAATTTCAAACTTTTTGAATTGAGTTGCGGTCGCGGATGTCAGACATTCACGTAGGCAAGCGCCGAAATGTTGTATTTTTTGTAAAAAACCAACTAAATCAGTCCATTAGCGGACAGGTCAGTAGATAACTACCCGGCCGGCGCTGGAATGGACCAGAATAAACCATGCAACTTGCCCGATTTATCCGGGACTAACCTAATATCTTTCAGTAAGGAGCGTAGGAAAATGGAATCAGCCACTGAGCAACAAGGCCGAATTCTGCTGGTGGACGACGAATCCGCCATCCTTCGTACCTTCCGCTATTGCCTCGAAGACGAGGGCTACACCGTCGCCACTGCCAACAGCGCTGCCCAGGCTGATGCATTGTTGCAGCGTCAGGTGTTCGACCTGTGCTTCCTGGATTTGCGTCTGGGCGAAGACAATGGCCTCGATGTACTGGCGCAAATGCGCATTCAGGCGCCGTGGATGCGTGTAGTCATAGTCACCGCGCATTCGGCCGTGGACACCGCCGTCGATGCGATCCAGGCCGGCGCCGCCGATTACCTGGTCAAACCGTGCAGCCCCGATCAATTGCGTCTGGCCACCGCCAAGCAACTGGAAGTGCGCCAACTCTCGGCGCGTCTGGAAGCGCTCGAAGGTGAAGTGCGCAAACCCAAGGATGGCTTGGACTCGCACAGCCCGGCGATGAAAGTCGTGCTCGAAACCGCCCGCCAGGTCGCCGGCACTGACGCCAACATCTTGATTCTCGGCGAGTCCGGTACCGGTAAAGGTGAGCTGGCGCGGGCCATTCACGGCTGGAGCAAGCGTGAGAAGAAATCCTGCGTCACGATCAACTGCCCGTCGCTGACCGCCGAATTGATGGAAAGCGAATTGTTCGGCCACAGCCGCGGCGCGTTCACCGGCGCCAGCGAAAGCACTTTGGGCCGAGTCAATCAGGCCGATGGCGGCACGCTGTTTCTCGACGAGATCGGCGACTTCCCCCTGACGTTGCAGCCGAAGTTGCTGCGCTTTATTCAGGACAAGGAATACGAACGCGTCGGCGACCCGGTCACGCGCCGCGCGGATGTGCGTATTTTGGCTGCGACCAACCTTAACCTTGAAGACATGGTCCGCGACGGCCGCTTCCGTGAAGATTTGCTCTATCGCCTCAACGTCATCACTTTGCACCTGCCGCCATTGCGCGAACGCACCGAAGACATTCTGACCCTCGCAGATCGTTTCCTCGCGCGCTTCGTCAAGGAATACGCACGACCGGCACGCGGTTTCAGCGACGAGGCGCGCGAAGCGCTGCTCAGCTATCGATGGCCGGGCAACATTCGCGAACTGCGCAACGTGGTCGAGCGGGCGAGCATTATCTGCCCGCAGGAACGCGTGGAAATCAGCCACTTGGGCATGGCCGAACAACCGGCCAACAATTCGCCACGGGTCGGCGCTGCACTGAGTCTGGACGAGTTGGAAAAAGCCCACATTGGCGCGGTGCTGGCCACCGCGGGCACGCTTGATCAGGCCGCCAAAACGCTAGGCATCGACGCTTCGACGCTGTACCGCAAACGCAAGCAGTACAACCTGTGAGCGATCTCCGATGAAATTGGCGATGAAGTTGCGGACCCGGCTGTTTCTGAGCATTTCCGCACTCATCACTGTGGCGCTGCTCGGGTTGTTGTTGGGTTTGGTCAGCGTGATGCAGATGGCCGGCAGCCAGGACGCCGTGGTTCGCAGCAACTTCGTCAGCCTCGACCTCGGCCTCAAGCTGCGCCAGACCCTGGGCGATCAGCTGGTCCTCATGCTCAGTGAAAAGCCTGATCCGGCTGCGTTCGAGGCGTCCAAGCAGCATTATTTCCAATTGCTCGACGAAGGTATCGCTCATGAACAAGTGGGCGACGCCGTGCAATACGGTTTCAGTCAGGCGAAAAAGGATTACCTGAGTTTCCTCCAGGCGTTCAGCGACTCACGCGGGCCGACGCATGTGTTGAGCGGCAATCAGGTGCTGACGGAGAAATTCAACGCGCTGCGCAACGGTTTGATTACCGAACACAAACGCGCACTCGACAACATCAACAACACTCAGCGCAAGGCTCGGGATCGCGCGTTGCTGATCGCCGGTTTGCTCGGATTTGTCGGGCTGGCGGTGTTGATCATCGGTTTCATCACGGCGCACGGGATTGCCCGGCGCTTCGGCGCGCCGATCGAGGCGCTGGCGCAAGCGGCGGATAACATCGGTCAGGGCAATTTCGAAGTGACGCTGCCGATTTCCTCCGCCGCAGAAATGAACCTGTTGACCCGACGCTTCGGCATCATGGCCGAAGCCTTGCGCGAGCATCAGGCGACCAACGTCGACGAGTTGCTCGCCGGCCAGCAACGCCTGCAAGCGGTGCTCGACAGCATCGACGACGGTTTGCTGATGATCGATCGCCAAGGTCATCTGGAACACCTTAACCCGGTGGCGCAACGGCAATTGGGTTGGGACAGCGACCGGCTCGGCCAAGGGCTGGGCAGCGCGCTCGAACGCCCGGAACTCGATGAACAGCTGCAACTGGTGCTGCGCGGCGGCACGCTGGAGCGCGCGCCGGAAGACCTGGCCATCGAAGTCGATGGCGAATCGCGGTTGCTCACGTACAGCCTGACCCCGGTCAGCCACACGCAGGGGCATATCCTCGGCGCAGTGATGGTGTTGCACGACGTTACCGAACAACGCGCGTTCGAGCGGGTGCGCAGCGAGTTTGTGTTGCGTGCCTCCCACGAATTGCGCACGCCGGTCACCGGCATGCACATGGCGTTCGGCTTGTTCCGCGAACGGGCGAAGTTTCCCGAAGATTCGCGCGAAGCCGATCTGCTCGACACGGTTAATGAAGAAATGCAGCGCTTGATGCAGTTGATCAACGACCTGCTGAATTTCTCGCGTTACCAGAACGGCCTGCAAAAACTCACGTTGGCGCCGTGCTCCATCGAAGATTTGTTAGCGCAAGCCAAGGACCGATTTGCCGCAACGGCGGCCGAGAAGGGCATCGACTTGCTGGTCGAAGTGCAGGGGCCATTGCCGCGCTTGCAGGCAGACCAGGCGCAATTGGATCGCGTGCTCGACAACCTGATCGACAACGCCATGCGCCATACCGCCGCGGACGGGCAGATTCGCTTGCAGGCGCGACGTCACGGCGAGCGGGTGATTATCAGCGTCGAGGACAATGGCGAAGGCATCGCCTATGGCCAGCAAGGGCGGATTTTCGAGCCGTTTGTGCAGGTCGGGCGCAAGAAGGGCGGTGCCGGGCTGGGCTTGGCGTTGTGCAAGGAAATCGTGCAACTGCACGGCGGGCGGATGGGCGTTTATTCGCGGCCGGGGCAGGGCACGCAGTTCTACATGGCGCTGGCGGTCTGAGCGGATTTACGCTTCGTCATCGATGCGGCGGCCATTTTGTCGTCGACCACGGGTGATCAGTTCAATGAACTGCACCGCGCTCAGCGCATGGGCGAACAGCCAGCCCTGACCGTACTTGACGCCTTCGCTGCTGAGAAACTGCGCCTGCGCTTCATGCTCAATACCTTCGGCGATCACCTTCAGTTGCAGGGCCTGGGCCATGTGAATGATGTGCGGTGCGACCCCGCTGCTGGCGGCGTCATGGCCCAGCGCATCGATAAACGCCTTGTCGATTTTCAGGCAATCCACCGGCAGGGTCTGCAGGTAGGCGAGGCTGCAATAGCCGGTGCCAAAATCGTCGATCAGCACCTGATGGCCAACATTGCGCAGCGCTTGCAGGTTTTCCCGCGCCACCACCACGTCAATCAATCCGCGTTCAGTCACTTCAAAAGCAATCTGCTTGGCCGCGACCCGGTGCACCGTCAGCAGGCGCGCCATCACTTGGCCGATGCGCGGCACCATGACGTCGCACGCGGCCAGATTCACCGAAATGTACAGTTGCGGATTCGCCCGGAGCAATTGGCCCAGTTGCTCAAGCAGCCGTTGCAGGACGAAGTCGGTCATTTGGCGGATTTGCCCGGTGTTCTCGGCCATCGGGATAAACAGGTCCGGACTGGTCAGCGTGCCGTCCGGCCTTCGCCAGCGCAGCAGGGCTTCGGCACCCACGCAATTACGGCTGTCGAGGTCGAAGATCGGTTGATACAACACCTGCAACTCGCCACGGCGGATCGCGCCTTGCAGTTCCGCGTCCAGCGACTGGCGCTGGCGCACCAGCAGAAACACCAGGAAACCGACGAAAATACCCAGCACCAGACTGCCCGGCAGCAGCCACCACCAGACGGCGGGCACATGCGTGCCGTTGCGCGGGGTGATCAGCACCAGTTGATATTCCGGGTTATCGGTCGGCATGCGGTAGATCAAGCGGCTTTGCGTGACTTGCAGCGCGTCGCGGCTTTTCGGTGGCCAGGGTTCAGTGGGCGGCCAGACTTGTTCCAGGCCCAGCACCGGAATCGCCCGTTGCCCGTGGTCGAGCACCACCAGCAGGCTGCTGCCGGGCGAGAGGTCGACCATGTCGGTCAAATGCCCGCGCGACGTCGCCACGCGAAAATTGCCGCGGCCGAGCATCAACGCGGCGCGGTTTTCATCCGGTTCGGTGGTGGTGTTCAGCCAATAACTGTAGGTCGGGCCTTTGATGTCCGGCGGGCGAACCAGCGATAAGCCTTCCTGGCGCGGCCGGTTGGAGCAAATGCGGCTGGCGTCCATATAAGCGGCTTCATAAACGAAGCGATAGCTGAAGCTGACTTGCTGCAACGTCGCGATCATTTCGTCATCGCAACCGCGCAACGGCTGCGCTTCCAGATCGTCGAGGCTTTCGCGTAACTGGCCAAAGAGTTGTTCGAGGCGGGCGAGGAAGCGTTCACCCTGAGCGTTCATTTCGCGGCTTTCGTTCTGCTCAACCTGATGCAGCGCGATAAACAGACTGGCGACCATCAGCAGCGTTGCACTGAAGACAGCAGCGAGCATCGCCAAAAACCAAGGGCGATAGAACCAACTTCGCAACCTCTCGCGCGTAGCAGCCATTTGGGAACATCCGAAGAATTACCAATGAGTTATAGCTGCTGTTTGAGAAAAAGCGCGACCGTCGGGCGGGCGTCATTATTTTGTCTGATTGAGCACCAGCAGCATCGCTGCTGTCTGCGCGTCCGGCGTGCCGTCGAAACGGCTAGGGCGGTAATGCATCTGGAAAGCCGCGATTACGTGGCGAGTGGCGACATCCAGTTCACCGGTCTGCGGCGTTGCGTAACCGAGGCGCGCAAGCTGTTCCTGGAACCAGCCGACGGTGGGCAGGTGCTCGGTGTATTGCGCTTGCCGGGCGGCGACCGCCTGTTCGTTGGGCCACACGCCCAGGCCTGCGGCGGCCAGGCGTTTCCACGGGAACAGCGGGCCGGGATCGAGTTTGCGCAACGGCGCGATGTCGCTATGGCCGATGATGTGTCGAGGGCTGATGCCGTGGCGTTTGCTGATGTCCTTGAGCAGCACGATCAGCGCTTGAATCTGATCTTCGCTGTACGGATACCAGAGGCGCCCGGTGGGCGTGTCGCGGAAACCCGGATTGACGATTTCGATGCCGATTGAGCTGGAGTTCAGCCAGGTCCGGCCTTGCCATTCGCTTTCACCGGCGTGCCAGGCGCGCATATTTTCATCGACCAGTTTGTAGATGGTCGCGCCTTTGTCGTCACCGATCAGGTAATGGCTGCTGACCTCGCCGTGGGTCAACAATTGCAGCGAGCGCTCCAGCGACGCCGAGGTGTAATGCAACACCACAAACGGCGTACGGCTGTCGAAATTGGCGGAAGGATGGCTGGTGTCGAAACGCGGACCGCTGGCGCAACCGGCCAGCAGCAAAAAAGAGGCAACAAAGGCGAGATATTTCATGGCAGATGGCAATACACGATGGACGATAATGCAACAGTGTAACGTATTCGCCCGAATGATGACGGCGACGGAGCTGGATTAAACAAAAGGGAACAATTGGCTTTCAGGCCAATTCCACCCGGTTTCGCCCTGCATGTTTGGCTCGATATAACGCCTGATCGGCTCTTTTAAGCACCATATCGCTGTGTTCTCCGGGTTTGAACGCCGCCAGTCCCATGGACACGGTGATCGTCACGCGTTCGCCCTTGAAGTGGAAAGGGCAGGCCTCGATCGCCGCGCGCAGGGTTTCCAGCAGTTTCGCCCCGACGGCCGGCACGGTGGCAGGCATCAGCAGCACAAATTCTTCGCCACCAAATCGAGCGATGAAGTCCGAGCCGCGCAGGCGTTTGCGCAACACGCTGGCGATGATCTTCAGCACTTTGTCGCCGGCGAGGTGGCCGTAGTTATCGTTGATCCGTTTGAAATGGTCGAGATCGAGCATGGCCAGCATCAGCGTGTTGCCGTGTTGCTGCCACTCGCTGATCTCCTGTTCCAGCCGTTCGCTCCAGGCTGCGCGGTTTGGCAGGCCGGTCAGCGGATCGATCAGGGCTTTCTGGCGTTGTTCTTCAAGGTGCTCGCGATAGCCCATGGCTTCCTGCTCCATGTGCGCGACCCGTTCGGCCAGGCTGTGCAGGCGCGCGGCGACTTCCTGTTCACGTTCGTCGCGTTGCTTTTGGTGCTGGTCCATGGTCCCGAGCAAGCCTTCGAGATGGTTTTCGAGGACGTGCTTGAGGTCGTCGAGATCGGCGGCGTCCTGCATGCTGGTTTGCAGACCGTCGACCTGCTCGCGGATTTGCGTGTCCATCTCGCGCGCGGCGGAGCGGTTGTCCGCGTGCCCGGCGCTGGCGGCTTGCAGGTTGCTCTGGAACGACTCGAGACGTTCATTGAGCTGCTGCAAGTACGCTTCAAACTCATGCTGGCCGCTGTCGGTGATCGCCAGCATCAACGTCGCCAGATCGTCGAGGATCGGCAGCAGTTCGTACCAGTTCAAACCATTCTTCAGGCGTTCGCGCATGGCCTCGGCTTGCGGGCGATGGCGTTCCGGTAGGGTCAGATCATCAAGCAAGCCGAGCAGCGTTTGTTCGATGTGCGTGGCGACCGAGCTGTAGGACGGCTCGGGTGAGTCCGGTAGCGCGTAGAGAATGTCTTGCTCGGGGTGTTCCGGATCGATGGCCGCCAGTGCCTGGGCCATGACGGCGGGCAAGGGCAGGGTGTCGAGGAATATTGGCGTTTCGGGAGGCGGCGCCGGGATCAGTTCATCTGGATTGAAGAGGGGTTGGGCGGGCGGCTCGGGCGCGATGACTTGCGCTTGCGGTGGTTCGGGGGCGGATTGCGCGATGGGGGCGCTTTCGACTTGCGGCTCCAGTACCGGTGGGGCGAATGCCACGACTTCCGGGAGCGGTGCTGCATGAACGGGTGTTTCAGGGACTGGTGCTTGCGGAATGGGTGTTTCAATAGCCGGTTGCTCAATTACCGGTGCAATGGCTTGCGGCGCGACCGGTGCTGGTTTTTCAACCTGGGCAATTGGCGCCTCGACCACTGGCGCGGGCGCTGGTTGTATCGGTGCCTGCACTGCCTGCACTGCCGGCGCAACGTCTTGTGCTGCCGATTCCTCTGCCTCGCGGCTACCAAACAACCGCTGCAACAAACCCGGACGCCCAGGTTCGGTGGGGTTTTCCAGTTGGTGCAGGGCTTTGCCTTGCAGGCCGCTCAGTTCGCTGAGCAGCAAGGGAATCTCACGGGCCTGGCCGACGCGTCCATCGAGTTGTTTGGCGAAGGCCTTGAGCGGTTTGCTGACTTCTCGCGGCAATGGCAATGCCTGCAACTGCGAGACCAGCGCATTCAGCGCAGCGCTGACTTGATCGACCCGGGTTTCGCGGCGCTGCTCGGAGTCGAGCACGGCTTTTTCCAGGCGTGGCAGAAGGGCGGCGAGGCCTGCGTCCATGTCATCGGTGCGCACCACCTCGCGCATTTCCTTCATGCACAAGTCGACAGCGCGGTCGGTACCCTCGGCAGCCAATGTGCTGCGCACCAGCCCACGGCGCAACAGGTCGAGTCGGGCGTCCCAGCGACGCTCGAGTTTTTCCTGTTGTTCGATGCTCTTGAGGTATTTCTCTTTCCAGCGCTGTGCTTCGTCGCTCATTCATCGGGTCCGCGAGGGTCAGGTCTCAACGCGGGTAATGAATCGGCCGTGAGCGAACCCGGCAAACGAATCTCTACCGCGACGGGCAGGTGATCGGAAATCGGTTGTGCCAGCACTTCGACTCTTTCAAGGGTCAGGGTCGGGCTTAGCAGGATGTGGTCCAGGCAGCGTTGCGGACGCCAGCTGGGGAAGGTCGCTTCGAGTTGCGGCGCCAACAGGCCGAGGTCACGCAGCGGTGAGTTTTGCAGCAAGTCGCTGGCGTGGGTGTTCATGTCGCCCATCAGAATCTGGTGTTTGTAGCCGCCGATCAATTCGCGGATATAGGCCAATTGCATGCTGCGGGTACGAGCGCCGAGCGCCAGGTGCATCATCACCACAATCAGCGCTTCCGGACCTTCGCCAAAGCGCACCAGAATTGCCCCGCGACCCTTGGGCCCCGGCAGCGGATGATCTTCAATCGCCCACGGGCGCAGGCGGCTGAGCACGCCATTGCTGTGCTGGCCGAGGCGACCGAGGTTGCGATTGAGTTGTTGATACCAGTACGGGAAGGCCCCGAGCTGGGCCAGGTGTTCGACTTGATTGACGTAGCCTGAACGCAGGCTGCCGCCATCGGCTTCCTGCAAGGCGACCAGATCGAAGTCGCCGAGCAGATTGCCGATCTTTTGCAGGTTGTCGGCACGCCCGGTGTGCGGCAACAGGTGTTGCCAGCCACGGGTCAGGTAGTGCCGATACCGCTCGGTACTGATGCCGACCTGGATATTGAAGCTGAGCAAACGCAGACGACTGTCTGCGGGCAAGCCCGTTGATTCCAGATGATGCGTATTGACCCGCGGCTCGTGCAGGCCAACAACGCGTTCAGTACCCCAGCGGCGCATGGCGAGGCCCGGCCTTAGTTGGCGGCAGCCTTGGTAGCCGCTCGCTCTTGGTCGACCAGTTTATCGGCCAGTTTCAGAGCGTTTTCGGCACCGCCGGCGGAGCCGACGTCAAAGCGGTACTTGCCGTTGACGATCAGCGTTGGAACGCCGCTGATTTCGTATTTCTTCGCCAATTCTTTCGCTTTGGTCATCTGACCTTTGATTGCGAAGGAATTGAAGGTCGCGAGGAACTTGTCCTTGTCGATGCCCTGAGTGGCGAGGAATTCTGCCATTTCTTCAGGCGTGACCAATTTTTTGTGTTGTTTCTGGATCGCTTCGAACACGGCGGCGTGAACCTTGTGCTCGACACCCATGCTTTGCAGGGTCAGGAACATTTGACCGTGGGCATCCCATGGGCCGCCAAACAGGGCAGGAATGCGCACGAAGTTCACGTCGGAAGGCAGTTTCTCAACCCATGGATTGATCACCGGTTCAAAAGCATAGCAATGCGGGCAGCCATACCAGAACAGCTCCACGACTTCGATCTTGCCAGGGACCGCAACCGGAACAGCGTTGGTCAGTTCGACGTAAGGTGCGGCGGGTGCTTCAGCGGCTTGAGCAGTCACGCCGAACAGGCTGGCAGCGACGAGTGCGGCGCTGATGATCAGATTACGCATGCTTTACTCCTGGACAAATGAGGTCGCCTCGCGCGACCTGTTTTCAGACAGGCCATGGCGGGCTTGAGTTCTGTAGTGTAACGGCAGCGGCCACAAAAAAGGGCGGCCAAAGCCACCCTTTTTATGCTTGCAGCGTCGGATTAATCGAGCGTTAACGTTGCAGGGGATGTCCGTCCCCTGCAATGCTCGATCCGCAACGCCTGAGCCAGCGCTTAGTGCAGACCCTGAATGTAGCTGGAGACGGCGGCGATATCTTCGTCGCTCAGCCGTTTGGCGATGGTCTGCATGGTTTTGGTATCGCCGTCGTTGGCGCGGCCACCTTCTTCCTTGCGGAAATCGGTCAGCTGCTTGGCGATGTATTGAGCGTGCTGGCCACCCAGATGCGGGAAACCGGCGGCGGCGTTGCCCGAGCCGTTTGGCGAGTGGCAACCGGTACAGGCCGGCAGGCCCTTGGCCAGGTCGCCACCACGGAACAACGCTTCACCGCGAGCCACGACTTTCGGGTCGGCGGCGCCGACGCTGCCTTTCTGGCTGGCGAAGTAGGCGGCGATATCGGCCAGGTCCTGATCGCTCAGGTTGGTCAGCAGGCCGGTCATTTCCAGTACCGTGCGCTTGCCGGACTTGATGTCGTGCAACTGCTTGTTCAGATAACGCTCGCCCTGACCTGCCAGTTTCGGAAAGTTTGGCGCCATGCTGTTGCCATCCGGGCCATGACAGGCGCCACAGACTGCGGCTTTCGCCTGGCCAGCTGTTGCGTCACCTGCAGCATGGGCTACGCCGGAGATCCCCACGGTCAACAGCAGACTCACGATCAATTTGTTCATCAGCTAATCCAACTACGGCTAAGGGTTAAAGAGTTATGGGCCGGGCTTACTCGCTCATCCAAAGGATGATGGCTTGGTAATCCTCGGCACTGCAGTCCATGCACAAACCACGCGGCGGCATCGCCTTGAAACCCTGGGTCACGTGTTGCACCAGCGTCTCCATACCTTTCGCCAACCTCGGCGTCCAAGCTTCCTGATCGCCCTTTTTCGGCGCCATCGGGAGTTGGCCGGAATGACAGGCTCCACAAACACGGTTGTACACAGCTTCCGGATCCTGTGTAGCCTGAGCGCTGTAAAGCGGCATCAAGACACCGGCAGCTAGCAGCCATTTCGTCATAAAACGACCTTTTCAGGGTAGAGAGCGTTCTGCGTTCTAATGCGCAATCAAGGTCAATCGCTCTCGTGAACTTCATCCTACGCTGGGACAAAGCGCACACAAAATCTGCGGCATTATATACTGGCGCTACTGAAACGGAAACGACACCGCTTGCCGCGTCCATTCCCGGCGCCGCCCACATCGGAAATCCCATGCAACTCAAGAACCCCATCCTTGGCCTGTGCCAACAGTCCACCTTCATGCTCAGCGCTGCCAAAGTCGACCAATGCCCGGACGACGAAGGCTTTGAAGTCGCCTTCGCCGGTCGTTCCAACGCCGGTAAATCCAGCGCGCTGAACACTTTGACTCACGCCAGCCTGGCGCGGACCTCGAAAACTCCAGGTCGCACGCAACTCTTGAACTTCTTCAAGCTAGACGATGATCGTCGTCTGGTCGACCTTCCGGGTTACGGTTACGCGAAAGTACCGATCCCGTTGAAGCTGCACTGGCAGCGTCACCTGGAAGCTTATCTGGGTGGTCGCGAGAGTTTGAAAGGTCTGATCCTGATGATGGACATCCGTCATCCAATGACCGATTTCGACCTGCTGATGCTCGATTGGGCAGTCGCCAGCGGCATGCCGATGCACATTCTGCTGACCAAGGCTGACAAGCTGACCTACGGCGCAGCGAAAAATGTCCTGCTCAAGGTTCAGGCCGATATCCGTAAAGGTTGGGGCGATACCATCACCATCCAGCTGTTCTCCGCGCCGAAACGCCTGGGCCTGGAAGACGCCTACACTGTACTGGCGGGCTGGATGGAATTGGCGGACAAGGGCGCCGAGATTGCCGAGTAAGGCTTTCTCGCGGGCAAAAAAAACCCCGGACTTCGTATGGGGAGGGGGAAGTTCCGGGGTTCAAGTTCTGGACCGTTAGGGCGGGGTCCAGATATCTGCCAACACTTAACACAACATAGGAGCATCGAAGGGCTTCACCAGCCATTCAGAATCTCTGAGTGGCAATTTGGCAGATTAGTTCAGAATTTTTTTCAATGCCTTTGGAATAACCGGACACACTTTTTGAGCTAAGCCCCATTTAACGAGCGCCCTTCGATGACCTTTCTGCCGCGGCACTATGCCGCAGCAGAAATCCCCCTGTTCAAACGGCTCAGTGAGCCTCATCCCAGTTATTGCCGACTCCGACTTCGACCAGCAGTGGCACGTCCAGCTTCACCGCGTCGCTCATGTGCGCGCGGATCTCGTCGCGCACCTGATCCACCAGGTCTTCGCGCACCTCAAGCACCAATTCATCGTGCACTTGCAGGATTACCTTGGCGTCCAGGCCCGAGGCCGTCAGCCAGTTATCCACCGCCACCATGGCTTTCTTGATGATATCCGCCGCAGTGCCTTGCATCGGCGCATTGATCGCCGTGCGCTCGGCGCCTTTGCGCAGCGACGGGTTCTTCGCGTTGATGTCCGGCAGGTATAGACGCCGACCGAAAATGGTTTCGACGAAACCCTGCTCGGCTGCCTGATTGCGCGTGCGCTCCATGTACGCCAGCACACCCGGATAACGCGCGAAATAACGGTCGATGTACGCTTGGGACTGCTTGCGATCGACGCCAATCTGCTTGGCCAGGCCAAACGCGCTCATGCCGTAGATCAGGCCGAAGTTGATCGCTTTGGCGCTGCGCCGCTGGTCGGTGGTGACATCGGCCAGCTCAACGCCAAACACTTCCGCCGCCGTGGCTTTGTGCACGTCCAGGTCGTTGCGGAAGGCGTGCAGCAAGCCTTCGTCCTTGGCCAGGTGCGCCATGATTCGCAGTTCAATTTGCGAATAGTCCGCCGCCAGCAGTTTGTAGCCTTTCGGTGCGACGAACGCCTGACGAATCCGCCGACCTTCGGCGGTTCGGATCGGGATGTTCTGCAGGTTCGGATCGCTGGACGACAAACGCCCGGTGGCCGCCACGGCTTGATGATACGAAGTGTGCACGCGCTGGGTGCGCGCGTTGATCTGCTCAGGCAAGCGGTCGGTGTAGGTGCTTTTCAGCTTGCTCATCGAGCGGTAGTGCATCAGCACTTTTGGCAGCTGGAAATCCTGCTCGGCCAATTCCGCGAGCACGGCTTCAGCGGTCGATGCCTGGCCCTTGGCGGTTTTGCTGAGGATCGGCAGGCCCAGTTTGTCGTACAGAATCGCGCCCAGTTGCTTCGGCGAACCGAGGTTGAATTCTTCACCGGCGAGGACATAAGCCTCGCGCTCCAGCTCGACCATTTTCTTCCCGAGCTCAATGCTCTGGATGCCCAGCAGGTCGGCATCGACCAGCGCACCCTGGCGCTCGATCCGCGCCAGCACCGGCACCAGCGGCATTTCGATGTCGCTGAGGACTTTGCTCAAACTCGGGATCGCGTTGAGTTTGGCTTGCAGGGTCTGGTGCAGACGCAGCGTGATGTCGGCATCTTCGGCGGCGTACGGCCCGGCCAGCTCCAACGGAATCTGATCGAAGGTCAGCTGCTTCGCGCCTTTGCCGGCGATGTCGGTGAACCCGGTGGTGGTGTGATTCAGGTACTTGAGCGCCAGGCTGTCCATGTCGTGGCGGGTCGCGGTGGAATCCAGCACGTAGGATTCGAGCATGGTGTCGAAGGCGATGCCTTGCACGCTGATGCCACAGCTCTGATCGCCGCCGATTGCGCAGTTGGCGAGGATGTTCATGTCGAACTTGGCGTGCTGGCCGACCTTGAGTTTGCTTGGGTCTTCAAGGACCGGTTTCAGCGCGCGCAACACCGTGTCGCGATCCAACTGTTCCGGCGCGCCCATGTAGGAATGCGTCAGCGGAATGTAGGCCGCTTCGTAGGCCTGGACGGCAAACGACAACCCGACCAATTGCGCTTTTTGCGCGTCGATGCCGGTGGTTTCGGTGTCGAAGGCGAACAGTTTGGCGTCTTGCAGCTTCTTCAGCCAAAGGTCGAAATCGGCCTGGGTGAGAATGGTCGTGTAGTTGATTTCGGCAGCGGCGGCGGCAGGTTCTTCCAGCGCAACCGGCGCGGCGACTTGCTGGCCGGAGCGCTTGGCGTCGCGCTGGTTGTCTTCGAACCAGCTCTTGAACTCCAGCAGCGTGTACAGCTCGGCGAGTTTGTCGTGATCCGGTTCGCCCATTTGCAGGTCATCGAGGCCGATGTCGAGCGGCACATCGATCTTGATGGTTGCCAGACGATAGGAGAGAAACGCCATCTCCTTGTGCTCTTCAAGCTTGGCGGCCAAGGTTTTGGCGCCGCGAATCGGCAGGGTCGGGACGATGTCGAGCTGCGCGTAGAGCTCGGTCAGGCCGCCGTTGACCCCGACCAGCAGGCCGGAAGCGGTTTTCGGGCCGATGCCCGGAACGCCCGGAATGTTGTCGGACGAATCGCCCATCAGCGCCAGATAATCGATGATCTGCTCGGGAGCGACGCCGAATTTCTCCTTCACGCCCTCCACGTCCAGCGCGCTACCGGTCATGGTGTTGACCAAGGTAATGTGCCCGTCGACCAGTTGCGCCATGTCCTTGTCGCCAGTGGAAATCACCACCGGGCGGTCGGCGGCCGCGCTGCTGCGGGCCAGCGTGCCGATCACGTCATCGGCCTCGACGCCTTCGACGCACAGCAACGGGAAACCGAGGGCCATCACGCTTTGGTGCAGCGGCTCGATTTGCACGCGCATGTCGTCGGGCATGCTTGGGCGGTTGGCCTTGTATTCGGCGAACATTTCGTCACGAAACGTCCCGCCCTTGGCGTCGAAAACCACCGCGAACGGGCTTTCCGGGTACTGCTTGCGCAGACTCTTGAGCATGTTCAGCACACCTTTGACCGCGCCGGTTGGCAGGCCTCGGGAGGTGGTCAGCGGTGGCAGCGCGTGAAAGGCGCGATAGAGGTAAGAAGAACCGTCCACCAGGACGAGGGGGGCTTGGCTCATGAGCACGATCAACCTTTTCGGCGGGTCCGGCGCTAGAATAGCGGGACCATTGACGACAAAGGGACAAGGTTATCATGCGCACACTAAATCGCCTGTTGCTGGCTGGGTTGTTTGCGACCGTTCCGCTGGCCGTTATGGCGGCGGATGATGCGCCGACCTCGGAGCCGGAAGTTACCATCAGCACACACACGGAAGGTGACAAGGTCATTCAGGAATACAAGAAAGGTGGGTTTACCTACGCCATCAAGGTGACGCCGAGCGTTGGCAAACCGTATTTCCTGGTGCGCGCGGACGGCACGGACGCGAACTACATCCGTTCGGACCAGCCGGATATGCTGATTCCCGCGTGGGAAATCTTTACCTGGAAGTAGTTTCTTAACTTTAATCGGCGCCGTTTTGATAGCGGCGCCCGAACTGAGCAGTTTTTAACCATGTCTGTGTTTACTCCCCTGGCTCGGCCCGAGCTGGAAACCTTTCTCGCCCCATACGGGCTCGGCCGCCTGCTTGATTTCCAGGGGATTGCCGCCGGTAGCGAAAACACCAATTTCTTTATCAGTCTGGAGCAGGGCGAGTTTGTCCTGACCCTGGTAGAGCGCGGTCCGGTTCAGGAAATGCCGTTTTTCATTGAATTGCTCGACGTGCTGCACGACGCCGACCTGCCAGTGCCGTATGCGCTGCGCACCAAGGACGGCGTGGCGTTGCGCGAACTGGCCGGCAAACCGGCGTTGCTCCAGCCGCGCCTGGCCGGCAAACACATCAAGCAAGCCAATGCCCAGCATTGCGCGCAGGTCGGCGAGTTGCTCGGCCATCTGCACTTGGCGACTCAGGCCAACATGGTCAAGCGCAAGACCGATCGCGGCCTCGACTGGATGCTGGAGGAGGGCACGCAACTGCTCTCGCACCTGAACGCCGAGCAAAGCGATCTGCTGCAACGAGCGTTGGAAGAAATCACCGAGAAAAAACAGAAAATTCTCGCACTGCCACGCGCCAACATCCACGCCGACCTGTTCCGCGACAATGCGATGTTTGAAGGCACGCACCTGACCGGCTTGATCGACTTCTACAATGCCTGTTCCGGGCCGATGTTGTACGACGTGGCGATTGCCTTGAACGACTGGTGTTCGGACGACGATGGGGTGATCGACGGGCCGCGTGCCCGAGCCCTGTTGGGCGCTTATGCGGGGTTGCGCCCGTTCACGGCAGCGGAAGCCGAGTTGTGGGCGACCATGCTGCGTGTGGCGTGCGTGCGCTTCTGGCTGTCGCGGTTGATTGCTGCAGAGTCGTTTGCCGGGCAGGACGTGTTGATTCACGATCCGCTGGAGTTCCAGCAGCGCTTGGCGCAACGGCAGAAAATCAGTACACCGTTGCCTTTCGCGCTTTAAAAGCTTCGCGGGCAAGCCTCGCTCCTAGAGGAAATTGCACCATCCCTGTAGGAGCAAGGCTTGCCCGCGATAGCGCCGGTTCAGTCAGCATTGATGCTGGATGTGATGCCGCCATCGCGAGCAAGCTCGCTCCCACAGGTTGCAGATCGGGTTACAACGCCTCCAGGCACCCGGCCAGGTCATTGCCCAATTTCTCCAACACCTGTTCATAACCCTGAGCAGTCGCGGGTGTGTAACCGCCCAGCGCATCCAGTTCGGCCAGTTTCACCGGCAAACCCGCCACCAGGGTTTCCGCCAGTCGCGGCCGCAACGGCGGTTCACTGAACACGCAGGTCTTGCCGACTTCCTGCAAACGCGTGCGCATCGCCGCCACATGCTGGGCGCCGGGCTGCACTTCCGCGGCAACGCTGAACACGCCCGCATGCTTGAGCCCGTAAGCGTCTTCGAAATAATCGAACGCTTCGTGGAACACAAAATAAGGTTTGCCCGAGATACCCGCCAGCCGTGCCTTCAGGCGCTGGTCGAGCGCATCCAGCCGCTCATCGAAGGCCTTGAGGTTGCTCTGATAACGTGGCGCGTTGGCCGGATCGGCAGCGCTCAAGTCTGCGGCCATTTTCGTCGCGATCACCCGTGCGTTGACTGGCGAGAGCCACAAATGCGCGTCCAGCGTGCCGGGACGATGATCGTGGTCATGTTCGTCGGGCTGCTCGGCTTCTTCGGCGTGGGAATGGCTGTCTTCGGCGAAGTGCCGCAGTTTCAGCCCCGGCAGATCCTGCACGGCGACGCTTGGCGATGTGCGACTTTTCAGCACGCGCGGCAGGAAACCTTCCATGTCCGGACCGATCCAGTACAGCAGATCGACCGATTGCACCTTCCGTACGTCGGACGGGCGCAGCGCGTAGTTATGTGGCGAGGCGCCCGGTGGCAGCAACACTTCCGGGACCGCCACACCGTCCTGCACGGCAGCGGCAATCAGCTGTAGCGGCTTGATGCTGGTGAGCACGTTGACCTCGGCGTGAGCCGAACTCATCAGCAGGAAAGTTGTGAAAAATGCGACATACATTGAAAAAAGTCGGGACACGATGACCACTCGAAGAGGCGAGAACGGGTAACATAATAACGTCTCTCACAAAAATCGTCGCCGCTCATGCCTATTACACCGATTGCCAGCCGTCCCCATGACCACTCTCATTGCGTGCACAGCGCATTGACCGAGGCCGATGCCTTGTGCGCCCGTCAAGGCTTGCGCCTGACCCAATTGCGCCGGCGGGTGCTGGAACTGGTGTGGCAAAGCCACAAACCGCTGGGCGCCTACGACATTCTGGCGGTGCTCAGCGAGCAGGACGGCCGCCGCGCCGCGCCGCCGACTGTGTACCGCGCGCTGGATTTCCTCCTGGAAAACGGCCTGGTGCACCGCATCTCCTCGCTCAACGCCTTCGTCGGCTGCAATCACCCGGAGCACGCGCACCAGGGCCAGTTCCTGATTTGCCGCGAATGCCACGCCGCCATCGAGCTCGAACAAAAATCCATCAGCGACGCGATTGTCTTCAGCGCCAAAGACGTTGGATTTATCGTCGAGGCCCAGACTGTTGAAGTGGTCGGGCTCTGCTCGGGTTGCCAGGGGGCTTGATGAGCAACGCGCTGATCCGTCTTGAGCAAGTGGCCGTGACGTTTGCCGGGCAAAACGTGCTGGAAAGCATCGACCTCAGCGTCGAGCCCGGGCAAATCGTCACCCTGATCGGCCCGAATGGCGCCGGCAAAACCACGCTGGTGCGCGCCGTGCTCGGTTTGTTGAAGCCGGACAGCGGCACCGTTTGGCGTAAACCGAAACTGCGCGTCGGTTACATGCCGCAAAAACTTCACGTCGATCCGACCTTGCCGCTTTCGGTGCTGCGCTTCCTGCGGCTGGTGCCGGGCGTTGACCGTGCGCGAGCATTGGCGGCGCTCAAGGAAGTCGGTGCCGAACAGGTGATCGACAGCCCGGTACAAAGTGTTTCCGGCGGCGAAATGCAGCGCGTTTTGCTTGCTCGCGCGTTGTTGCGCGAGCCGCAATTGCTGGTGCTCGACGAGCCGGTGCAGGGCGTCGATGTCGCTGGCCAAGCCGAGCTGTACAGCCTGATCACCCGCCTGCGCGACCGCCATGGTTGCGGCGTATTGATGGTTTCCCACGATTTACATTTGGTGATGAGCACCACCGATCAAGTGGTTTGCCTGAACCGCCACGTCTGCTGCTCCGGGCACCCGGAACAGGTCAGCAGCGATCCGGCGTTCGTCGAGCTGTTCGGCAAAAACGCGCAGAGCCTGGCGATTTATCACCACCACCACGACCACGCCCATGACCTGCATGGCTCCGTGGTCGCCGCCGCCCCGTCGGCACAACCTCACGTTCATGGAGATGGCTGCAAGCATGGCTGATTTTCTGCTTTACGCCCTGCTTGCAGGTCTGGCCCTGGCAGTGGTCGCGGGCCCGCTGGGTTCGTTTGTGGTGTGGCGGCGCATGGCCTACTTCGGCGACACCTTGTCCCACGCCGCGTTGCTCGGCGTGGCGCTGGGCTTTTTGCTGGATGTCAGCCCGACCGTGGCGGTCACCGTTGGCTGCCTGCTGCTGGCGGTGTTGCTGGTGACGTTGCAACAGCGCCAGCCGCTGGCGTCCGACACGCTGTTGGGAATTCTCGCGCCGAGCACGCTCTCGTTGGGCCTGGTGGTACTAAGCTTCATGCACGAAGTGCGGATCGACCTGATGGCGTATCTGTTCGGCGACCTGCTGGCGATCAGCCCGACCGATCTGGCGTGGATCCTCGGCGGCAGCGCGGCGGTGCTGGCGTTGCTGGTGACGTTGTGGCGGCCACTGCTGGCGATCACCGTGCACGAAGAATTGGCCAGGGTCGAAGGGTTGCCGGTGGCGGCGTTGCGCCTGACCCTGATGTTGCTGATCGCCGTGGTCATCGCCGTGGCAATGAAAATCGTCGGTGTGTTGCTGATTACGTCACTGTTGATCATCCCGGCGGCTGCGGCACAGCGTCACGCCCGCTCGCCCGAGCAGATGGCACTGGGCGCGAGCCTGCTGGGCATGCTTGCGGTGTGTGGCGGGCTGGCGTTGTCATGGTTCAAGGACACCCCGGCGGGCCCATCGATTGTGGTGGCGGCCGCCGCGCTGTTTCTGCTGAGTTTTGTCCTGCCCCGTCGAGGGGTGTAGACTTGCTCGTTTTTTGCGCAAATAGAGAGTCGCAGGAATGAAGCCGTTCGCCTCCCGTTATCTGCTCCTTGTCGCATTTTCTCTGCTGCTCGGCGCTTGCCAAAGTACGCCACCGGCAGCCACTCAGGCTCCCGACGGTCGGGCTGCGGCGATTGCACAGCTTGAACAAAACCTGGCCAGCAGCGAGCTGGCCACCGCTGAAGATCAACTGGCAACCTTGCAGGCCCAGTCGCCTGACGATCCAACGCTGGTGCAATACCAACGGCAATTGGCCGAAGCCTATCTGCAACGCAGCCAAATCGTGTTGCAGAAAGGTGATGTCAACGCCGCCGCCACTGCGCTCAGCCGTGCGCGGGCGCTGATGCCGAAAGCGCCGGCGCTGACCGGTGGCGTCAACAATGCCATCGTCAATGCGCGCAAGGCTGAGCTGGACAAGGCCGAAGCTGCGTTGCTGGCGGCTGAAGCCCGGCCAAAAGCCAAAGTGATTGATCCGGCGGCGGAAAGCACCACGGTCGCGTTGAACCTCACCGATATGAGCAAACTTCGTCATCAACTGGATGCGATTGCCTTCGATGTGGTGAATTACGACTGTGCGGTGGTTATCCAGGCACCGCGCACGCAGGATTACCCATGGCTGGCCACATTGCTGACCAAACGGGTGAAGAAACTCGATTCGGGTTTTGAGCTGAAATTGCACAAACAGATCGTGCGCCACGTCCCGGCGCAGGTGGTTTTGAGCCCGCGTAAGCCTTGAAAACCTTGTAAGACCTTAAAAGCATCGCGAGCAAGCTCGCTCCCACATTTGGAATGCATTTCCAATGTGGGAGCGAGCTTGCTCGCGATAGCGTCCTAACTATCGAGACAAACCTTAAGCCGGGATCGCCTTGGCTTTAGGCTCGCGATCCCAAACCCGATGCTGTCCAATCGCCGCGAAGAACGGCTTGATCAGCGTCTTGTCGGTACCGACGATCAACCCCGCATCAGCCTCCAGCTTCAGCACGTCCAGCAACTGCTTGGCTTCGCCGTGCAGCGCGATTGCCTTCAGGTGCTTGTACGCTTCGAGCACGTAATGCAGGGCCACGCCGTCACCGCTCAACGCTTTGATCGACGCCGCGCCACCCGGCACGAACACCGCATCGAAAGCGACGGACGGCAAGCCTTCCATCGACGCATCGACGGGCAGCGATTTGCCGTCAGCAGTGGTCACGGGTGCCGAAGTCGGGCCGAGCAACTTAGCGTGTGCGCCTTCAGCCGCCAGCGCCGCTTTCATTGCATCAATCGCTTTGCCGTCGACGCCGTTCGCCGCCAGGATCGCGACTTTACGAGTCTTGATGTTTTCCGGCAGCAGGTTGGCCTGGCTCAGCGCTGGCGAACGATCCAGCGACGTTTTCGGCACGTCTACGGTGCCAGCCTTCGGTGCTGGCAGACCCAGGTTTGCCGCGACGCGCGCAGCCAGTTCCAGATCGATGTTGGCGAGGATCTCATTGACCTGACGCTCACGAATCCACAACCGCTCAACCTTGCCCAGCTCGAAGCTGTACGCGGCGATGATGTGTTCCTGCTCGTGCTTGCTCATGCTGTTGAAGAACAAGCGCGCCTGCGAGAAGTGATCACCGAACGACTCGCTGCGCTGACGAATCTTGTTCGCGTCGATGCGTTCCGGGTAAGTCTCGAAGCCACCGTCCTGCGCGGCGGGCGGAGTTTCTTTCGGCCAGCCACCGTCAATCGAGTTCGGCTCGTAGGAGGCGCGGCCCTTGTCGATGGTCATGCGGTGAATGCCATCGCGCTGACCATTGTGGTACGGCGCTACCGGACGGTTGATCGGGATTTCGTGGAAGTTCGGCCCGCCGAGTCGGCTGATCTGCGTGTCGGTGTAGGAAAACAGCCGACCTTGCAGCAGCGGATCGTTGGAGAAGTCGATGCCAGGAACGATGTGGCCGGGGCAGAACGCGACTTGCTCGGTTTCGGCGAAGAAGTTGTCCGGGTTACGGTTCAGGGTCATTTTGCCCAGTGGCGTAATCGGCACGATTTCTTCAGGAATGATCTTGGTCGGGTCGAGCAGGTCGAAATCGAAGTCGTGTTCGTTTTCTTCCTCGACGATCTGCACGCCCAATTCCCATTCCGGGTAGTCGCCCATCTCGATCGATTCCCACAGGTCACGACGATGGTAATCGGTGTCTTTACCGGCGAGTTTCTGCGCTTCATCCCACACCAGCGAGCAGGTGCCGGCGGTTGGGCGCCAGTGGAACTTGACGAAGCGCGACTTGCCTTCGGCATTCACCAGACGGAACGTGTGCACGCCGAAACCTTGCATGCTGCGCAAGCTTTTCGGGATCGCGCGGTCGGACATCGCCCAGATCACCATGTGCGCCGATTCAGGCTGCAGCGAGACGAAGTCCCAAAAGGTATCGTGCGCCGAGCCGCCGGTAGGGATTTCGTTGTGCGGCTCCGGTTTCACCGCGTGGACGAAATCGGGAAACTTGATTGCGTCCTGGATGAAGAACACCGGCATGTTGTTGCCGACCAGGTCGAAGTTGCCTTCGTCGGTGAAGAACTTCACGGCAAACCCGCGCACGTCACGCACGGTATCGCCCGAGCCGCGTGGCCCCTGCACCGTGGAGAAACGCACGAATACCGGGGTTTGTTTGCCCGGATCCTGCAGGAAACCGGCCTTGGTCAGCGCGGCATGGTTCTCGTAAGTCTGGAAGAAACCGTGAGCGCCAGTGCCGCGCGCATGGACGATGCGCTCCGGGATGCGTTCGTGGTCAAAGTGCGTGATTTTCTCACGCATGATGAAGTCTTCCAGCAGCGACGGCCCGCGGGCGCCGACTTTCAGGGTGTTCTGGTTGTCCGACACCTTGACGCCCTGGTTGGTGCGCAGGGCTTGTTCGGTGGCGTCGGAGCGGAATTTTTCCAGGCTTTCGAGCTTGGTATTGGTGTTGCCACGGTCCAGGGTGTCAGTCCCGGCCAGTGCGCTTTTGGGGGCGACAGGTTTCTTGGTACTCATCAGTCGTAAACTCCTCGTTGCGATCTCGTCCTAGCCGGACTTGTGAGCAATTTTCCAGGCACGGCACCTGGCGGTAATTACGTTGCTTAAATAGTGACTAATGAGGTTTTCAGCCGTTCCTTTTTTATGACCTTTGATCGCGTTATTGCCAAATCAAAGGTTGCATGCCGAATAAATGCTAATACCCTCTATACGGACAGGCTAAAATGCGCGCCCGGCTAAACGCTGACCCTTTTCCAACGCGCCCCACAAGGTTCGCTACGTGATCGAGTTTCAAAACGTCCATAAGACTTACCGCGTCGCCGGTAAGGACATTCCCGCCCTGCATCCGACCAGTCTGACGATTGAGAACGGTCAGGTCTTCGGCCTGATCGGCCATTCTGGCGCGGGAAAAAGTACCCTGCTGCGTCTGATCAATCGCCTGGAGGAATCCAGTGGCGGCAAGATCTTCGTCGATGGCGAAGAAGTCACCGCGCTCGATGCCAGCAGCCTGCGGCGCTTCCGCCAGCAGGTCGGGATGATCTTCCAGCACTTCAACCTGCTGGCCTCCAAGACTGTCGCCGACAACGTGGCGCTGCCGCTGACCCTTGCCGGTGAGCTGTCGCGCAGTGAAATCGACCAGCGCGTCGCGGAACTGCTGGCGCGGGTGGGTTTGTCCGACCACGCCAAAAAGTATCCGGCGCAATTGTCCGGTGGCCAGAAGCAGCGTGTCGGCATTGCCCGCGCCCTGGCGACCAAGCCGAAAATCCTCCTGTGTGACGAAGCCACCAGCGCGCTGGACCCGCAGACCACTGCGTCGGTCCTGCAATTGCTCGCCGAGATCAACCGCGAGCTGAAGCTGACCATCGTGCTGATCACCCACGAAATGGACGTGATCCGCCGCGTTTGCGATCAGGTCGCGGTGATGGACGCCGGGGTGATCGTCGAGCAAGGCTCAGTGGCCGATGTGTTCCTGCATCCCAAGCACCCGACCACCAAGCGCTTCGTCCAGGAAGACGAGCAGATCGACGAAAGCGAACAGCGTGATGATTTTGCTCACGTGCCGGGGCGTATCGTGCGTCTGACGTTCCAGGGCGAAGCGACCTACGCGCCATTGCTCGGCACCGTCGCGCGGGAAACCGGCGTCGACTACAGCATCCTTGCCGGTCGCATCGATCGCATCAAAGACACGCCGTACGGCCAACTGACCCTGGCGGTCACCGGCGGCGACATGGAGGCGGCGTTTGCCCGCTTCACCGCAGCTGACGTCCACATGGAGGTGCTGCGCTGATGGAGGCCCTGATGAGTTTCTTCGCCAATATCGACTGGTTCGAAATCTGGCTCGCTACCGGCGACACCCTGCTGATGCTCGGCGGTTCGCTGCTGTTCACGATTTTGCTCGGCCTGCCGCTGGGCGTGCTGTTGTTCCTGTGCAGCCCGCGCCAGTTGTTGGAATCGCGCGGCGTTTATGCGGTGCTGTCGCTGGTGGTGAACATTCTGCGTTCGCTGCCGTTCATCATTCTGCTGATCGTGATGATCCCGTTCACCGTGTTGATCACCGGCACTTCGCTCGGCGTCGCCGGCGCGATCCCGCCATTGGTGGTGGGCGCCACGCCGTTCTTCGGGCGTCTGGTGGAAACCGCGTTGCGCGAAGTCGATCGCGGCATCATCGAAGCGACCCAGGCGATGGGCGCGACGACCAAGCAGATCATCATCAATGCGTTGCTGCCGGAAGCCCGTCCGGGCATCTATGCAGCGATTACGGTGACGGCGATTACACTGGTTTCCTACACGGCAATGGCCGGTGTGGTCGGCGCCGGTGGTTTGGGTGACCTGGCGATCCGTTTCGGCTACCAGCGTTTCCAGACCGATGTGATGATCGTCACCGTCGTGCTGTTACTGGTGCTGGTGCAAGTGCTGCAAATGGTTGGCGACAAACTGGTCGTACACTTTTCCAGAAAATAAATGTTTCGCGTAGCCCGGCGCTGAGCCGGCCATTCGCTGGCAGGCGCCAAACGGGCGCCTCATGCGGGTAAACACAAGGAGTTAGCTGAATGAAAAAACTACTCGTCGCATTGGCCGCTGTTGCGGCGTTCTCCGCCCAGGCTGATGAAACCCTGACCGTCGCCGCGTCGCCGGTGCCACATGCGGAAATTCTCGAATTCGTGAAGCCGACCCTGGCCAAAGAAGGCGTGACCCTGAACGTCAAGGTGTTCACCGACTACATCCAGCCGAACGTGCAGGTTGCCGAAAAACGTCTGGACGCCAACTTCTTCCAGCACCAGCCGTACCTGGATGAGTTCAACAAGGCGCGCACTACCAATCTGGTTGCTGTGGCCGGCGTGCATCTGGAACCGCTGGGCGCGTACTCGAGCAAGTACAAAGCCCTGGCCGAATTGCCGGGCGGTGCCAACGTGGTGATTCCGAACGACGCTACCAATGGCGGTCGTGCGTTGTTGCTGCTGCAGAAGGCTGGGCTGATCACGCTGAAGGATCCAACCAGCATTCTGTCGACGGTCAAGGACATCGCACAGAATCCGAAGGACCTGAAAATCCGTGAACTGGAAGCCGCGACCATTCCGCGTGTGCTGACTCAGGTTGACCTGGCGCTGATCAACACCAACTACGCGCTGGAAGCCAAGCTTGATCCGTCCAAGGACGCGCTGGTGATCGAAGGCAACGACTCGCCTTACGTGAACATCCTCGTCGCGCGCCCGGACGACAAGGACAGCGACGCGATGAAGAAACTCGTCGCCGCGCTGCACAGCCCGGAAGTCAAAGCGTTCATTCTCGAGAAGTACAAAGGCGCGGTATTGCCGGCGTTCTGATCTTGTCCGCTGGACTGAAAGGGGCGCATTCGATGCGCCCCTTTTTTATGCCTGAAACACCGGCCTTGTAGAAGCCAGGCTTGCCGGCGAAGGCGTCAGTGAAATCGCCTTCGCCGGCAAGCCTGGCTCCTACAGGGAGGTGTGGTGATTCATTTGCGCTTGAGCATCACCGGCAATTGCGCGATCAGTTTGGCGTTGTTCAGCGGTGCGCGGATGAACCCGCGTTGCGTGCCGTCCGGGCCGATGACCGCGAGGTTACCGCTGTGGTCGACTGTGTAATTGGGCTTGCTGGTGTCCGCCGGAATAAACGGAATGCTCACCGCGTTCGCCAGTTTCTGAATGTCTTCGACCGACGACGCGGTCAAACCCTGAAACTGCGGATCGAAATAACCCAAATATTGTTTCAGCTGCTTCGGCGAATCGCGGTTCGGGTCGACGCTGACCAGAATCACCTGCAACCTCGCCGCTGCTTCCGGCGGCAACTCACTCTTGATCTGCCGCAGCTGCGCGAGGGTGGTCGGGCAGATGTCCGGGCAGAAGGTGTAACCGAAGAACAGCAGACTCCACTTGTCTTTCAGCTCATTGACCGCGACCGGTTTGCCATCCTGATCGGTCATCGTCACGTCTGGCAGATTGCGGCTTTGCGGCAACAGGATGATCCCGGCGTCGATCAACGCAGTCGGGTCGCCCTGACCTTTGCCGGACAGCACTTTGTTGACGGTCAGGCCCAGAATCAACGCAATCAGGGCAACGAGGATAAAGACGGTTTTCTGAGTTCGAGTCATAGGTTCATTTTGGTCAAAGATTTAACAGCAGGTAGTGGTCTACGAGCAGCGCGATAAACAGCAGGAACAAGTACCAAATAGAGTACTTGAACGTATTGATCGCCGCGTGCGGCCGAGTGCCACGGTACAGCACCACGGCCCATTGCAGAAACCTCGCGCCCAGCACCAGCGCACAAACCAGGTAAAGCACGCCGCTCATGTGAATCACGTAAGGCATCAGGCTGACGGCCAGCAGTGCGAAGGTGTAAAGCAGGATGTGGATTTTGGTGTAGTGCTCGCCGTGGGTCACCGGCAACATCGGGATATCTGCCTTGGCGTATTCCTCTTTGCGATGAATCGCCAACGCCCAGAAGTGCGGCGGGGTCCAGGCAAAAATGATCAGCACCAGCAGCAATGGCTCAGCGCTGACATGCCCGGTGGCCGCGACCCAACCGAGCAGCGGCGGGGCAGCGCCGGCCAGTCCGCCGATGACGATATTCTGCGGCGTCGCGCGTTTGAGGAAACCGGTGTAGACCACCGCGTAACCGAGCAACGAAGCGAGGGTCAGCCACGCGGTCAGCGGGTTGGTGAAGGCCAGCAGCAGGGCTTGCCCGAGCGCCGCCAGCACCAGCGCAAAGGTCAGCGCCGCCGTCGGCGACACCCTGCCCTCGGCCAGTGGCCGCTTGTGGGTCCGCGCCATCACCGCATCAATGCGCCGATCCACCACATGATTAACCGCCGCCGCGCCGCCGGCACACAGCGCGATCCCCAGGTTGCCAAACACCAGCACCGTCCACGGCACTCCGGCGCGGGTCGCGAGGAACATCCCGACCAGCGAGGTTATCAGCATCAGCACCACCACTTTCGGTTTGGTCAGCTCCAGATAATCGCGCCAGATCGCCTGACTGTGACGTTCGCCGATCAGAGTCGCCATGGCATTTCTCCTTTTATTGTTATGGGCCCGGCGGAATGTTTACGCGGGCTGAAACGCCAGCGCGCAGGGGATTGCTGCTTGACCCGAACCAGACTGGTCCGCGCGTGATAATTGACCAGCACCAACGTCAGCAACAGCGCCGCGCCGCCAGCGTTATGGGCGACGGCGACCGGCAGCGGCAAGTGAAACAGCACGTTGCTGATGCCCAGGGTGATTTGCGCGGCGAGGGCGATCAGTACCAGGCCGGCGAGGCGGGTCATGCCGACCACTTTCAATTGCCACGCGAGCCCGAGCAGCACCAGCGTCACCATGAGCGCGCCGATACGATGGGTCAGGTGAATCGCCGTGCGTGCGTCGCTGTCCAGTTGGCCACCGAGGTAATTGGGGCCGATGTGCTGGGTGAGGTGAAAGCCGTTGGCGAAATCGGCGGGCGGCAGCCATTGGCCGTGGCAGGTCGGGAAGTCGATGCACGCCACCGCTGCATAGTTGGAGCTGACCCAGCCACCGAGGGCGATTTGCCCGATCACCAGCAGCAAACCGGCAGTGGCCCAGTACTGCAAACGTCGCGGCACAGTCAGCGCCGGCAATACGCCGGACAATCGCAACGTCAGCAAAAACAACAAACTCAAGGTCGCAAAACCGCCGAGCAAATGCCCGGTGACCACTTGCGGCCAGAGCTTGAGCGTCACCGTCCACATACCGAACGCCGCTTGCGCAATCACCACCGCCAAGAGGAACAGCGGCAACTTCACCGGTTGCCCCGGATGCCGACGATGCACCCAGGCGCGCCCGGCCAACACCGCGATCAGCAACCCGAGCGTGCCGGCGAAATAGCGGTGAATCATCTCGTTCCAGCCTTTGTGGGCCTCGACCGGGGTGTCGGGGAAATGCAATTCGGCATGCGCCAGTTGGGCTTCGCTTTTCGGCACGCTGATAAACCCGTAGCAGCCCGGCCAGTCCGGGCAGCCGAGGCCGGCGTGGGTCAGGCGCGTGTAGGCGCCGAGCAACACCACAATCAGTGCCAGCAACGTGGCAAACAGCGCGAGGCGAAATCCAGGTTTGGCCATGACGATGCCCTTATCCGATGTTCGACAGTTTCAGCAAATGCCGCAGATCGTTGAGCAAATCCTTGCCCTTGACCGCCGGGTCGTAGCGCAGCACCAGATTGCCGTGCGGGTCGATGATCCACAGCTGCGGCGCGGTGTTGTCGCCCGTGGTCTTTTTGAACGTGGTCAGGTCCATGGGGTAGCGTTGCAGCTGCGGATATTCACGATTGAGCTTGGCCTCGTAATCGCTGCCCAGCGGTTGCGCAGCCGCCAATGCGTGGCTGGCGCGGGACGCTTCGCGGCCGAGGCCGATCTGGATCTGCCGCGCCAGATACACCAGTTGCTGACAGTCCACCGAACAATCCTTCGGCGCGGTCACCAGCATTTGCCAACGCTGCTCCTGGGCCTGCACGCCGAGGTCGGCGCGGGTCTGGCCGTTGCCGATCAGTTCGCCGTGATAGCTGCGCCCGTCCGGCACCCAGAACTGCAATTTGTACATGCCGGTGGCGAGGATCATCGGGCCGATCACCCCCAACACGATCAGCAGCAGTTGCAAACGCCCCTTGCGCCGACTGGCCGGGGTTTTCGCCTCAGACATGCTGGGTGGATTCATGGCCGCTCCCATGGTGTTTCTCCTTTGCGTTGTGCCAGCCGAGGTAGATAAAGAGGCCGAGCAGGGCGATCGCCATGGCGAACCACTGCACGGCGTAAGCGATGTGTTTTTCTGCGCCCATGGCGACTATCGGCCAATCGGCCTGATACGAAGCGGGGCCGTTTTCGAGGCGTAATTCGTAAGCGAAACCGTCGCGCTCGAGCGCCGTCCACAGCCGCGCCGGTTCGACCGCGGTCACCAGTTGCGGCCAAGCCGTGGCGCTCGGGTCGGCGTGCAACTGGAACGTCGCGCCGGGCGCCACATAGACCCACGCCTCGACGCTCAACGGCTGTTTCGGCGTGGTGAATTGCGGCGGCGTGCGCCGATCCGGCCACGGCAGCCAGCCGCGATTGACCAGCAGCCACAACCCGCTCGCCTGATCCTGAAACGGTTGCAGCAACTCGACGCCGACCTTGCCGTCGCGCTGACGGTTGTCCAGCAACACGCTGTGCTCGGGGTCGAATTGGCCGTGCAGGCGCACGCGGCGAAACGCCGGCTCCTGGGTGTTTTGCAGCTCGGTGCTGGCCATCGGCTCGGCGCTGCGGCGTTCGGCATAACTGTTGAGCAGCGCGCTTTTCTCCGCGCCCCGGCTCAACTGCCAGAACCCCAGTGACACCAGCATCGGCAACAGCAGCGCGACCACCAGGGTCGGCACGATGCCCGGCCGGAAGCGCTTCATGGCGTGGCCAGAAAGTCGCTGGACGCGATAGCTATACTCATGTGCATTCGCCTTCCCCCGGAGTCTTCCCATGCTCAAAGCAGCCATCGTCCTGATGCTGATTGCCACGGTTGTCAGCCTGTTCAGCGGCCTGTTTTTTCTGGTCAAGGACGACAGCAGCTCAAACCGCCTGGTCATTGCCTTGAGCGTTCGCGTGGCCCTGGCCGCCACCACCGTCGGCCTGATCGCCTGGGGTTTTTACAGCGGCCAATTGGTTGCCCACGTTCCGTGGGAGCTATAAGCGCCAAGCTTCAAGCTTCAAGCTCGGCGCTGCTTCAGAGCACGTAGACGAAGACAAACAGACCCAGCCACACCACATCGACAAAGTGCCAATACCAACTCGCCGCTTCGAAGGCGAACTGGTGCTCGTTGTCGAAATGCCCGCGCATGATCCGCATCAGCATCACAAACAGGATGATCGTGCCGATGGTCACGTGCGCACCGTGGAAACCGGTGAGCATGAAGAACGTCGCGCCGTAGATGCCCGAGCCCAGGGTCAGGCCCAGTTCCTGGTAGGCGTGGATGTATTCCTCAGCCTGAAAACCGAGGAACGCGCAGCCCAGCAGCACGGTGATCGCCAGCCAGATTTTCAGCGCGCCGCGATGGCCTTTTTTCAGCGCATGGTGGGCGATGGTCACGGTCACGCTGGAACTGACCAGCAGCACCGTATTGAGCAGCGGCAGGCCCCAGGGGCTGATCACGTCCTTGGGCGCCGGATAGAGTTTCGGGTCAGGGTTGTTCAGCAGCGGCCAGGTGAATTCGAACGTTGGCCAGAGCATGTGCGCCAGACCTTTCGGCCCCTCGCCGCCGAGCGCCGGGCCGGACACGTGGCGCACATAAAACAGCGCGCCGAAGAACGCGATGAAGAACATCACTTCCGAGAAAATGAACCAGCTCATGCCCCAGCGGAACGAGCGATCCATCTGCGCGCTGTACAGCCCTTGGCGACTTTCCTTGATCACCGTGCCGAACCAGCCGAACAGCATGTACGCGACCATCAGGCCGCCGACGAAAAAGATCAGCGGGCCGTGGGATTCCGGGCGCGCGGCTTTCAGGTCGTTGAACCAGGTGGCCAGGCCGAATACCGTGACCAGCATGCCGACCGTGGCGATGATCGGCCATTTGCTCTGGGCCGGGACGTAATAGTGTTCATGAGTTGCCATTTATTGTTCTCCTTATCGGGCACGCTCAACCGCCAGTGTTTACAGCGACCGGTGGATGTCGGGCGGTGATATCGAACAGCGTGTAGGACAGCGTCAGGTGCTTCACTTCCTTGGGCATGTCGCGGTCAACGATGAAACGTACCGGCATCTCGATCCGTTGACCGGGCTGCAGCACTTGCTGGGTAAAGCAGAAACATTCGGTCTTGTGGAAGTACGCGGCGGCAGCGCTGGGCGCGATGCTCGGCACGGCTTGCGCGCTCATCGGCCGATCGGTCGGGTTGTGCGCGATGAAGATCATTTCGTTGACCGCGCCGGGATTGGCGGTCAGTTCATCGCTCTTCGGATAGAAATCCCAAGACATGTCCGCCGAATTGGTCGAAAGAAACTGCACGCGCACCTGCCGCGAGGTATCGACGGTTTGCTCGCCCTCGTACTGCCCGGACGTCTTGCCGTTGATGCCGAACGCCTTGCACATCACGTCGTAGATCGGCACCAGGGCAAAGCCGAAAACAAACATCGCCACCACCACCAGCAACAGGCGCGTGACCAGCTTCTTCAGCGAAATCGAATCAGCCATGGCACGAATCCTCAACACCCACCCGCGCATCACCTGGACCTGTGGCGAGGGGGTTTACCCCCGTTCGGCTGCGCAGCAGTCGCAAAACCAGCAAGTGCGATCCACCTGATAAATCCCGATCACAGCCTTCGGGGCCGCTGCGCGACCCAACGGGGGTAAACCCCCTCACCACAGGGGTTTGGCCATTGCCCACAACTGGCTGGGTGTTCATTTCACTTCCGGTGGCGTGGTGAAGGTGTGATACGGCGCTGGCGACGGAATGCTCCACTCCAGCCCTTCGGCGCCATCCCACGGTTTGGCCGGGGCCGGCTCGCCGCCGCGAATGGTCTTGATGACGATGAACAGGAAGAAAATCTGCGTGGCGCCGAACATGAATGCGCCGATCGACGACACCATGTTGAAGTCGGCGAATTGCAGGTTGTAGTCCGGAATCCGTCGCGGCATGCCTGCCAACCCGACGAAGTGCATCGGGAAGAACGCCATGTTCATGCCGATGAACGAGAGCCAGAAGTGCAGCTTGCCGAGGGTTTCGTCGTACATGTGGCCGGTCCACTTCGGCAGCCAGTAATACGCTGAAGCGAAGATCCCGAAGATCGCCCCCGGCACCAATACATAGTGGAAGTGCGCGACCACAAAGTAGGTGTCCTGGTACTGGAAGTCCGCTGGCGCGATGGCCAGCATCAGCCCGGAAAAACCGCCGATGGAGAACAGGATCACGAACGCCACCGCAAACAGCATCGGCGTTTCGAAGGTCAGCGAGCCTTGCCACATGGTGCTGGCCCAGTTGAACACTTTGACCCCGGTCGGCACCGCGATCAGCAGTGTCGCGTACATGAAGAACAACTCGCCCACCAGCGGAATGCCGACCACGAACATGTGGTGCGCCCAGACGATAAACGACAGGAACGCGATGCTCGCCGTCGCGTAAACCATCGACGTATAGCCGAACAGCGGCTTGCGCGAGAAGGTCGGGATGATCGAGCTGACGGCGCCGAAGGCCGGCAGGATCATGATGTACACCTCGGGGTGGCCGAAGAACCAGAACACATGCTGGAACAACACCGGGTCACCGCCACCGGCAGCGCTGAAGAAACTGGTGCCGAAGTGGATGTCCATCAGCATCATCGTCACGCACCCGGCCAGCACCGGCATTACCGCGATCAGCAGGAACGCGGTGATCAGCCAGGTCCAGACGAACAGCGGCATTTTCATCAACGTCATGCCGGGTGCGCGCAGGTTGAGAATGGTCGCGATCACGTTGATCGCGCCCATGATCGAGCTGATGCCCATCAAGTGAATGGCGAAGATAAAAAACGTCACGCTTTCCGGCGCGTAAGTCGTCGACAGCGGCGCGTAGAAGGTCCAGCCAAAGTTCGGCCCGCCACCCGGCGTGAACAGTGTCGAAACCAACAGCAGGAATGCCGCCGGCAGCAGCCAGAAACTGAAGTTGTTCATCCGTGGCAGGGCCATGTCCGGCGCGCCGATCATCAACGGGATCATCCAGTTGGCGAGGCCGACGAACGCCGGCATCACCGCGCCGAACACCATCACCAGACCATGCATGGTGGTCATCTGGTTGAAGAACGCCGGTTCGACGATTTGCAGGCCTGGCTGGAACAGCTCGGCGCGAATCACCATCGCAAACGAACCGCCGAGCAGGAACATGCAGAACGCAAACCACAGGTACAGCGTGCCGATGTCTTTGTGGTTGGTGGTCAGCACCCAACGCATCAGGCCTTTGGCGGGGCCGTGGGCGTGGTCGGCATGACCATGGTCATCGATGACGGCGCTCATGGCTGGTCTCCTGCAAACAGGTGGGCTGGGCAGGCCGGGGCGTGTTGCCCCGACCGGTGGCTTGGGTGCGCAATAGACCGGCTCATTTGCTTTCCGCCTGTTTCAGCTCCAGCACTTCTTTGGGAGTGACCATGTCGCCCTTGTTGTTGCCCCAGGCGTTACGTTCGTAGGTCACGACCGCCGCGATATCGACTTCCGACAGCTGCTTGCCGAACGCCGCCATGGCGGTGCCGGGTTTGCCGTGGAAGACAATACTCAGGTGATCCTTGATCGGGCCGGTGGCGATTTTCGAGCCTTTGAGCGCCGGGAACATCGGCGGCAGGCCCTGGCCTTCAGCCTGGTGACAGGCCACGCACGTGGTGTGGTAAACCTTGTCGCCGCGCTCTTTGAGTTCGTCGAGGGTCCATTCCTTGCTGGTCAGCTCTTTGAGCTGCAGCGCCTCGGCTTTGCGTTCGCCGAGCCAGGTGGCGTAATCGGCCTGGGTTTTGACCTCGACCACAATCGGCATGAAACCGTGGTCCTTGCCGCACAGCTCGGCGCACTGGCCACGGTAGATGCCGGGCTTGTCGATGCGCGTCCAGGCTTCGTTGACGAACCCCGGAATGGCATCGCGCTTGACCGCGAAGGCCGGCACCCACCACGAGTGAATGACGTCGGCGGAGGTCACGAGGAAGCGCACCTTCGCGCCGATCGGCAGCACCAGCGGCTTGTCGACCTCCAGCAAGTAATGCTCGCCTTTGGTTTCCTTGTTGTGGATCTGGTCGGCGGGGGTGGCCAGGTTGCTGAAGAACTCGACGTCCTGGCCCAGGTATTTGTAGTGCCACTTCCACTGATAACCGGTGATCTGCACATCGATGTCCGGCTCACTGGCGTCGTACATCTTGATCAGGGTCGCCGTCGCAGGCACCGCCATCGCCACCAGGATGATGAACGGCACGATGGTCCAGAGGATTTCGACGGTGGTGCTTTCGTGAAATTTGGCGGCCACCTGTCCGGTCGAGCGACGGTGGACCATCATCGACCAGAACATGGCGCCGAAGACGATGATGCCGATCACCACACAGATCCAGAAAATGGTCATGTGCAGGTCAAATACTGCGTGACTGATTTCAGTCGCTCCCGGCGCCATGTTCACAGTCCAGGCGGCTTGCGCCTGGCTGAAAAATGACCACAACAGGAGGCCCATCCAGACGTGTGGATGTCGCATCATTGCGGGTTCCCCTTATCGTTCTTGTTATCCCGCCGGCTAACACCAGCGGCAAGGGAGCGGCTTTTTCAGACTACGAACTTGAATTGCCGAGCCTTGCTGCACAGGCAGTCGGGCGTCATCAGCTAACTCCATTCAAAACCGAGTATAGACAGCGACTGGCACCTCGCAACGCGATGGCGTAAATGAGCTGAAACAGCGAGTACTTGCGTGCAAGACCACGAATGGAGAACGATGCGCACCCTTCGGTGGCTGGCCGATATAACTTTGATGTCTCACGGATGAAACATTTATGACAAATGCGTCTTAGCAATTTTCATAAGCCAGCTAACTTATGTCTTCCTATTTCATTGCCTTGTTTCCTGGAGTTTTCATGAACACCGCCGCATTGCGCGAGCAGATCCAAAAAGCCCTGCAGCATGAGGCCGAAACTGGCCTGCTGACTCGTCAACTGGAAACCCAATTACCGCACTTGCACCCTGCCATCCAATTGCCGGAGGCTGATGCCAACGGCGTGCTGACTCGTTTTGTCACGGCTTACATCGAAGAAGTGCCTGATCTGCTGGAAGCAGCCAACGACGTCGCGAGGGAAGCGGGTATCGAATCGCAGATCAAACCGGTGCTGAAAATCGCCGAGCAGTACTTCCTGCAACCGCCAGCGATCATGGCCGGGCACATCGGCCTCGACGGCCTGCTGGACGAAGCGTATCTGGCGCATCGGTTTGTGGAAGAGGTCAACGACCTGTACATCAAGCATTTCGGCCAGCCATTGATCCCTCTGGACATGACGGTCGCCAACCTGATCGCCCATCAATTGATCGGCGAAGCGTTTGCCAATCAGCTGGATGCGGCCGTGCATCACGCCGTCGACGAGATGCTCAACGAAGAAAGCTTCGCCCTGGAATCGGTCGAAGCCTACCGCGACAAACTCAACAGCCCGGACACCGGTGCTGCCTGGAAACGCTGGCCCTGCATGTCCCGCCGCCTCGGCGTGGGCCTGGAACTGGACCAGCCAGCAGCCTGACCGCCACCCATTTTGGGTACGGCGCAAATCCTGTAGGAGCTGAGCTTGCTCGCGAAAGCGGTCTATCAGCTGACATCTGCATCAACTGACATGGCCTCATCGCGGGCAAGCCTCGCTCCCACAGTTTTGCTATGCGGCGGAGCCGATGCCGGTGGTGGTGCGCAGGCGCCCTTCCAATCGGCGTTTCAAGCCGCGCGGTTCAATCACCAACTTCGAACCTTTCGCCGCATTCGCCCGACCCCACTCTTCAAGCAGTTCCAGACACGAATGGTCGATGTAGCTGAGGTTATTCAGCGGCACATGCACGGTCACGCCCGGTGGAATGGTCGCCAGCACTTGGGTCAGCGCCGGCACCTTGAGGAAGGTCCCCGCGCCGATCAGACGCAACTCCATCTCGCCGTCCTGCGGCAGGTCGATCAGGCTGATCTTCAGGCGCGAGGCTTTCCACGCCAGTTTCGCCAGGGTCAAACCGAAGCCGATCAGCACGCCGGTCAGCAGGTCAGTGAAGATGATCGCCAGCGCGGTGGCCGCGTAGGTGAACATCGGCATCCGCCCGTAACGGCCCAAACCGCGAAAGGCCTTGAGATCGACCAGTTTGAAACCGGTGTAGACCAGCACGCCCGCGAGGCTCGCCACCGGAATGCTTTGCAACACACTGGACAGCAATAGGACAAAACCGAGCAGCCACAAGCCGTGGAAGATCGTCGACATGCGCGTGGTGGCGCCAGCCTGAACGTTGGCCGAGCTGCGCACGATCACGCCGGTCATCGGCAATGCGCCGAGCAAACCACAGAGCATGTTGCCTACACCTTGCGCCGACAATTCGCGGTCGAAATCGGAACGTTCGCCGCTGTGCATGCGATCCACGGCGGCGGCGGACAGCAAGGTTTCGGCGCTGGCGATAAACGCCACGGCAAATGCCGCGATCAACAGCGTCGGGTCGGCCAAGTTGAGCAGGTCCGCCGGTTTCAGCCAATCAATCGCTTCGGCCAGATTGGCCGGGACTTCCACGCGTTTTACCTGCAACGCCAGCATCAAACTGGCAACAGTCGCCAAACCAACGCCGAGCAATGCACCCGGGATAAAGCGCAGCGAATGCGGGCGGAATTTTTCCCACAGCCACATCACCGCAATCGTCGACAAGCCGAGCAAACCAGCCTGCCAACCCAACGATGGCAAAGCCTGCATGACCGCCGCCGGGAACGCCGCGAGATTGTCCAGCCCTGACGGTTTGGGCACTGCGTCGAGCATCACGTGCACTTGCGACAAGATGATCAACACGCCGATCCCGGCGAGCATGCCGTAGACCACCGCCGGGGCCGTGACGCGAAACCAGCAGCCGAGTTTCAGTCGCCCGGCGACCAGTTGCAGAAACCCTGCGAGCAGCAGGATCGGCCCGAGCATGGCGATCCCGTGTTGGCGCACCAACTCGAACACCAACACCGCCAGACCCGCCGCCGGGCCGCTGACTTGCAGCGGCGAACCGGCAATCCAGCCGACCACCAGACCACCGATGATCCCGGTAATCAGGCCTTTGGCCGGTGGCAATCCCGACGCGATGGCGATGCCCATGCACAACGGCAGGGCCACCAGAAACACCACCACGGAAGCCAATAGCTCCCGTGGCAGAACAGCTTTCATTTGTGCAGCACGCATGGGAGTTCTCCCCAATTTTCTTCAGGCGTGACAAAGCCAGGCTGCTTGAACAGCAGCCTCGGCTAAATCACACAGGGATTGTCAGGAGGACTTAGAAACGCGCTTTGGGCGTCGCCACCGGAATCGGATGACTGCCATCCAGGGGCAGGAAACAGCCCTGATCGGCGTCGTAAGCTCTGATTTCGCTGGTTTCGATGCTGTACACCCAGCCATGGATAAACAGCTGACCGTTGGCCATGCGCGAGGCCACCGATGGATGTGTGCGTAGATGTTGCAGCTGAGCGATCACATTCTCTTCGGTGAGGATGTGCATGCTTTCGCCTTCGTCAGCGCAATTGCAGTTTTCCTGGACCATGGTTTTCGCCACTTCGGCGTGCCGCAGCCAGGCTTTGACCGTGGGCATTTTTTCCAGGCTTTGCGGGTTCAGCACTGCGCGCATGGCGCCGCAGTCGGAGTGTCCGCAGATGATGATGTGCTGCACGCCCAGAGCGAGCACCGCGTATTCGATCGCGGTGGAAACGCCGCCGTTCATTTGCCCATAAGGTGGCACAACGTTGCCGACGTTACGGGTCACGAACAGATCGCCGGGGGAGCTTTGGGTGATCAGTTCAGGAACGATGCGCGAATCAGCGCAGGTAATGAACATCGCCCGCGGGTTTTGCGCCGTGGCGAGTTTTTTGAAGAGCTCTTCCTGCTGCGGGAAAATCTCATGATGAAAGTGCAAAAAGCCGTCAACGATATGCTTCAGCGCTGCATCGGCGGATTCCGCATCAGCGTGGGGTGCAGAAGCCGACGCAGCCAACGGCTGTTTATCCTTGTCACTCATAATTCATCCTCTCTGACGGAGCCGGGGAATGTTCCCGTTAAGTCCGATATGAAGCCAGTGGCTGTTTAAAAAACGTCCAGGTCGAGGAAGCCGACCCGTCAGTCACTCGATGAACAAGGTAACCGTCGAAACTTAACTCAAACTGAATCAAAGGCTCTAGAGCGTGTGTTTCAGGTCACAAAATTTGTGACCGCGTAGTGGCCTAATGATTTTTAGCCTACCCAATATTGGGCTGATTGTCCCTAAATCAAAGACATTTGGCGACCCGGCGGACAGAAGGCATCGCAGTCCAGATCAAATCCGTCGCGATGATTGAGCCCGAGGCGCTTGATGGCTTTGGCAAAACGTTGCGCCAACAGGTCGGCGAACGGCCCTTCGCCACGCATTCGCGCACCGAAGCGGCTGTCGTAGAGCTCGCCGCCACGGCTCTGGCGGATCAGGCTCAGCACATGCGCGGCACGCTGCGGATAGTGCGCGGCCAGCCACTCCTCGAACAGCGGCGCGACCTCCAGCGGCAAGCGCAACATCATGTACGCCGCACTCTGCGCGCCAGCCGCGTGGGCCTCGGTCAGCAGGCTTTCGATTTCGCTGTCATTGATCATCGGGATCATCGGCGAACACAACACGCCGACCGGAATACCTGCCTCGCGCATCACCCGGATCGCCCGCAGCCGTGCTTTCGGCGCCGCGGCGCGGGGTTCGAGGATGCGTTTGAGTTCGTCGTCCAGCGTGGTCAGGCTGATCATCACCGCCACCAGCCGCTGCTCGGCCAGCTCGGTGAGCAAGTCGAGGTCACGCAGAATCAGCGAACCCTTGGTAATGATGGTCACCGGGTGCCGATAGCGCAGCAGCACTTCGAGGGTTTGCCGGGTGATTTTGTGCTCGCGCTCGATCGGCTGGTACGGGTCGGTGTTGGAGCCAAGGTTGATCGGCGCACATTGATAGCCGCGTTTCGACAGTTGCTCTTCGAGCATGTCTGCGGCGTTGGTCTTGGCGATCAGTTTGGTCTCGAAATCCAGCCCCGGCGACATGTCCCAATACGCGTGGCTGGGCCGCGCATAACAATAAATGCAGCCATGCTCGCAGCCGCGATAGGGATTGATCGAGCGGTCGAACGGCAGGTCGGGTGAATTGTTGCGGGTGATGATGGTTTTCGCCGTCTCGATCCGCACTTCCGTGCCCTGGGTGACCGGCACTTCCTGATACCAGCCATCGTCCTCCGCCACCGAGCGGTTCGGCGCAAAGCGGTTGTGCGGATTGGCAGCGGTGCCACGGCCGCGTGGCGGGAGAGGGGTGGACATGAAAACGCCTCGATACTGGTTTTATGTACAGTAGCGAGGCGTTGCTCATCTGGCTAGTGCCGCTGGGCGATCAGTTCTTTTCGGTAACCTGGCCCAAATCGTCACCCGAGGTGGTTTTCATATCGTCGCCACGCAATTCGGCAACGTCGCTGGCCTTGACCGGCGCGCCGGTGTTGCCCCAGCTGCCACGGATGAAACTGACCACGTCCGCGACTTCCTGATCCGACAGACGCCAGGCAAAACCCGGCATGGTGAAGGTCGAGGGCGCGGTGTGCGTGGCGGGCAGCGTGCCGCCCTTGAGCACGATGTGAATCAGCGAGGTCGGGTCGTCCGTTTGCAGTACCGGGTTGCCCGCCAGCGCCGGGAACACGCGGGTATAGCCGTGGCCATCGGTGCGGTGGCACGCCGCGCAGTTATCGATGTAGACCGCTGCGCCAAGTTTGCTGTCGTCACCGTTCCACAGCGCTTGCGCTACTTGTTTGTCGTACTGGTGCGGCTGGTCGTTGGGGTCGTTGGCCGGTAACGATTTGAGGTAGCGCGCAATCGCCGTCAGGTCGTTGTCGGTCATGTATTGCATGCTGTGGGTGACCACATCGCTCATCCCGCCGAAGACTGCGCTGCGGTCGCTGCGCCCGGTCTTGAGGAATTGCACCAATTGCGCTTCGCTCCAACTGCCGAGACCGTCCTTGTGGTCGCCACGCAGGCTTTTCGCGATCCAGCCTTCGAGCGGCGCACTGCCTGACAGAAAACTACTGCCTTCGCCGGCATTCAGCGATTTTTCCTGCATGGTCAAGGCACGCGGCGTATGGCACGCGCCGCAATGTCCGAGGCCTTCGACCAGATAAGCCCCACGACTGACCACCGCATCTTCGCCCGGTTTTGCCTGGTAATCCGCCACGTCCGGGGCAAACATCCAGCGCCAACCCATCAGCGGCCAACGCATGCTCAATGGCCACGGAATGTCGCTGGCGCGGTTTTCCTGCGCGACCGGCGCTACGCCGTGCATGAAGTAGGCGTACAGGGCTTGCATGTCAGCCTGAGTGACACTGGCGTAGGACGGATACGGCATCGCCGGGTACAACGTGCTGCCATTTTTCGCGACGCCGTGGCGCACGGCTTTATCGAAGTCTTCGAAGCTGTAGTCACCGAGGCCGGTTTTGTCCGGGGTGATGTTGGTGGAATAGATGGTGCCGATCGGCGTTTCCATCGGCAGGCCACCGGCGAACGGCTTGCCGTTTTTGGCGGTGTGACAAGCGACACAGTCGCCGGCCCGGGCCAAGTATTCGCCTTGTTTGATCAGATGCTGATCAACTTCTGCCGCGCTGATTGAACTGCTGCCGAGCAGGACCAACGTCGCGATAACGAGTGCTTTCATGGTCATCGCTCCTTAAGCCTGAACCAGCGGGCCGGGGTTTTTAAGGTATTGCTCGCGGATCGCCCGGGCCGACCAATACGTCAGCGCGGCGACCAGGCCTGTAGGGTTGTAGCCCAGGCCTTGTGGGAAAGCAGACGCGCCAGGCACGAAGACGTTGTGCACGTCCCAGCTTTGCAAATAACGGTTCAGCGCGCTGGTTTTCGGGTCGGTGCCCATGATCGCGCCACCGTTGAGGTGGGTGGTCTGATAGGAAGCGGTGTTGAAGTGATCGCCGACCTTTTTGCCAATCACGGCGATGGCTTTGGGGCCCATCGCTTCGGCGATCTTGCCCATTTTCTCGACCATGAAGCGGTTCATCTTGATGTCGTTTTCCTGCCAGTCGAACGTCATGCGCAGCAGCGGCAAGCCGTAGGCATCGCGGTAAACCGGGTCGAGATCGAGGTAGTTGCCGCGATAAGACTGATGCGCGCCGTGGGCGTCCATCGACACCTGGTGGGTGTAGTAATCGGCGGTCGCGCGTTTCCACGCACTGCCCCACGCCGGTGTGCCGGGCGGGTTCGAGGTCCCGGCAATCGGCCGGCTGCCGGCCTGGTTGACCCACATCGGCGAGCCACCGACGAAACCGTGCGGCCCGTGGTCGAAGTTGTCGGCATTGAAATCATCAATCGCCACGCCATTGCCGCCGGCACCGATGAAGTTGTTGGTGTGGGTGTCTTTGTCGAAGAACGCCTTGATCGTGGCCATGTTCTGGTAGGCGAAGTTTTTGCCGACCACGCCTTCGCCGCTGATCGGGTCGTAAGGCTTGCCGATGCCCGAGAGCAACATCAATCGCACGTTATGAAACTGGAACGCGCCGAGGATCACCAGGTCGGCCGGCTGCTCGATCTCGCGGCCCTGACCGTCGATATACGTCACGCCAGTGGCTTTGCTTTTAGTGCTGTCGAGGTTGACCCGCAGCACATGGGAGTTGGGCCGCAATTCGAAATTCGGCAGAGGCTTGAGCGCCGGCAGAATGTTCACGTTCGGCGAAGCCTTGGAATACATGTAGCAAACGTAACCGCTGCAAAAACCGCAGAAGTTGCACGGGCCCATTTGTGCGCCGTAGGGATTGGTGTACGGGCCTGAAGTATTGGCTGACGGCAGGTTGTAGGGTCTGTAACCGACGGCTGTAGCGGCTTTCTGAAACAGCTGTGCGGAAACCGTGTTCTTCTGCGATTCCAGTGGAAACGGGTTCGAGCGATCCGGCGCGTAAGGGTTGCCGCCCTTGCCTTCGCCGACCAGTTGACCGTTTACCGTCCACGCCTGACCGGAAGTGCCGAAGACTTTTTCGGCGTAATCGAAAAACGGTTCCAGCTCTTCATAGCTGACGCCGAAGTCCTGAATGGTCATGTCTTTGGGGATGAAGTTTTTGCCGTAGCGTTCTTCGTAATGGCTGCGCATCCGCAATTCGATCGGATCAACCCGAAAATGCACGCCGGACCAGTGCAGGCCCGCGCCGCCGACACCATTGCCGGGCAGGAACGCGCCGAGTTGGCGATTCGGCAGGGCGATGTCATTGACGCTGTGACGGATGGTCACGGTCTCTTTGGAGATGTCCTGAAAGAGTTTTTTCCGCACGCTGTAGGTCAGTTCGTCAATCACCTGCGGATAGTTGCCGTCGGGGTAAGTGTCCTGCATCGGCCCGCGCTCCAGCGCCAGCACGTTGAGGCCCGCTTCTGTCAGCTCTTTGGCCATGATCGCGCCCGTCCAGCCGAAACCGACGATGACCGCATCAACCTTCTTCATTACCGTTGCCATGCTCAAGCCCTCTCGCCGCGAATCGACACTGCCGGGAAGGGGTATTGCTCGTTGCGTTCCACCCAATCCATGAAATCGGCGCGGGCGCCGGGGAAACCGATCATGGTCCAGCCGACCATGCCTTTATTGCCGCCGTGGATCGGGTCGCAGAAGAACCCTTCCTTGGTGTTTTGCAGCAGCAGATTGAAGAAAATCTTCGCTGGGACAGTGTCGAACTGAGGTTTGCCGGCTTCGAGTTGCTTGAGCAAATCGTCTCGGGTAGCGCTGTCTTGCTCAGCAAATGTTTTGCCGTTGAGCGTTTTCGACCAGGCATCAGTGGCGGCGATGCCCAGGCGATAGATCTCTTTGGGCACCAATTTGCTCTGCCAGCCCATTTCCGCAGGGGCGTCGGCGTTGAACGGGCCTTGCATGAACCACAAGGCGCCGGCGGCGTACGGGGTGTTCATCTGGCGGTCGATGTATTCCGGAACGCCGGCCTCGAGCGCGCCCGGCCCTTGGGCATCGCTCGGGATCAATTGCGCGACGGCGGCGTTGATGAACGTCCATTCTTCGGCGGTGAAGTAGTTGGGTTCATACACGCTGCTGCTGACCGGGGTTTTTGCCGGGGCGGGCGCCGCGGGTGCCGGCTCTGGGGCGGCGCGCAGGACAGTGCTGCCCAGCGCGGTGCTGGCCACGGTGACCACCGGGATCAAGGTCAGGGATTTGCGCAAAAACTCACGCCGGGGGTTGTCTCGATCTTGATCAGACATGGGGTGCACCTCATCAGGCATTGACGGTTTGTGAGCCGTTTCATCGAACGACTTTTCGTTTTGGCAGCGATGCATGGGGGCGGGCAATCGGTGAAAAAACCGCGCATCGGCAAACTTTGGTAACAAATGGTAGCAGGCTAAGCATCCGCAAAAATCGATTCAGCCCAAATAAATCGGCTTTTACGACGAAAGCAGTAGTCCTGCGGGCGGATTCACGATTCTTTGACGACCGGCTCACAAGCCGTTGACCGCCCCGGCGGCACGCTTGGCTGACTTCCCGCACGGTCGCTCAGCATGTCCAAAATCTTTTCTTCGATTTGCCTGTCATTGGTCGCGTTGTTCATGGTTCCACTGGCGCTGGCCGACGACATCGCGTCCACCAGGCCGGCGCAATGGGCGCAGTCGGTGGACCGCCAATACAACCTCTTTCAAATGTCGCCGAATCTCTACCGCAGCGCTTTGCCCGACAGCGGCGTGGTGCCGCTGCTGGACAGGCTCCAGGTCAAAACCGTGATCAATTTCCTGCCGGAAACGGATGCGCGCTGGTTGTCGGCGCCGGGCATCGAAAAGGTGCAATTGCCTTACCGCACCAGCCACGTCGATGACGCGCAGATCATCGCCGCCCTGCGCGCCATTCAAACCGCCGAGGCCAAGGGGCCGGTGTTGATGCACTGCAAGCACGGCTCTGATCGCACCGGCCTGATCGCCGCGATGTACCGCGTGGTGCTGCAGGGTTGGAGCAAGGAAGACGCGTTGAATGAAATGACCACCGGCGGTTTCGGCGACAGCAGCCATTTCAAGGACAGCGTTCGTTACATGATGCAGGCCGATACCGACCGACTGCGCACCGCGCTGGCCAACGGTGAATGCAGCACCAGTGCGTTTGCCGTGTGTTCGATGAAGAACTGGTTCCAGTCGGCCAATCTCGAGTCCGTCACGCAACCGGCGAAGTGACGCCGGTCGGAAACAGATCATCACCCAGCGCTCGCCCGAGGAATTCCTCCAGCGAAACCATCAAGGAACGCGCATCCCCCGGGCCAAAAACCGCCTCGCGAAACGCCCGGCCGGTTTGCGCATTGAACACCCAGTCTCTGTCGAAACGTTTGAACGCTTCGCTGGCCAACACGCCCGACCATTTATAGGCGTAAACCGACGCTTCATACCCGGTGGCCAAGTAGTCGAAACCGTTGGCGAAGCGTGCGTAGACCGGCATTTTCAAGTGCGGCAAGCGGCGCTGCACGTCGGCGAAAACCTGCTGCGCGCTGCGCCCGTCGCCCTGGCAACAGTGCAACTCGAAATCGAAAGAAGCGCTCAGCAACAAGTACGCGGTGTCCCAACTGCTGTGCTTCTGAATGGCGCTCATCGCCGCGTTGACCCGAGCTTCGCTCAGGCGCTCACCGGTTTGATGGTGGGCCGCCAGCCACAGCAGAAACGCCGGGGACTGGCACCACAGCTCAAAGAATTGCCCGGCAAACTCCGCCGTATCGCGCCCGAGTTCGCTCACTCCTGACAGGTTGTAGTGCGTCGAACGGGTCAGCACTTGGTGCAGGCAATGCCCAAATTCGTGGAACAACACCCGCAGGTCCAGATGATTCAGCAAGCGCGGTTGACCTTCGGCGACCGCGGCGAAGTTGGCGTGAAGAATGGCGATCGGCAACGTCTGTCGACCTTCGGCGTCGATTCGACGATTGCGCGGGGTGGCGGTCCAGGCAAAATCCGGCGCGGGCTGGCGGTGATAGGGATCAAGATAAATGTGCCCGATCACTTGCCCGTGCTCACTGACCTCAAACAATCGAACCTCGTCGTGCCAGCGCTCGAACAGGTTTTGCTCGACGATTTGAATGCCGAACATGCGTTCGCTGAACAGGCACAGTCGGCGCAGGGTGCCGTCGAACGGAAAATAGCTGCGCAGGTTTTTCAGCGCGGTTCCGAGATTGCGTTGGCGCAGTTTCTCGGCAAGAAATAAGTGATCCCAGGCCTGCACATCGGCCAATCCGAACTCGGCGGCAAGGGTCGCTATCGCCCGTGCATCGGCTTCGAAATGCGGCATTTCCAGCGCCACTTGCTGGCGCAGAAAAGCGCTGACGCGTTCGGTCGAATCGGCCATGCGGTTGGCCAGACTCAATTGCGCGAAGTTTTCATAGCCGAGCAGCAGCGCTTTGCGATGCCGCTGAGCCAGCAACAGGGCCAGCACCGGTTCGTTGTCGAACTGCCCGGCGTGCGGGCCTTGATCGGAGGCGCGGGTGAAATACGCCGCGAAATACTCTTCGCGCAGGGCGCGGTTCTCGGCGTAGGTCAGCACTTGATGACACGTGGCGCGGTCCAGCGGCAACAGCCAACCTGAGTGGCCGGCCTGCCGCGCATTCTCGGCGAGGCGATCCTGAGCGGCCTGGTTCAATCCTTTGAGGTGTTCGGCGTCAGCGATGCGCTTGCTCCACGCCGCGTTGGCGTTGTCGAGGTTGTTCAGAAACAGACTTTGCAGCAGGCCGATGTCGTGATTCAGCTTCGCCAGGTTGCCCTGCTGTTCAGCGGACAACTCGATGCCCGACAAGCGAAACCCGCGGAGGATTTTTTCCAGCACCGCTTTGCGCGGTGCGTCGAAATTCACCGCAATAGCGCTTTGCGCCAGCGTTTGATACGCGCGGTACAACGCCAGATTGCTCGATTTATCCGCCAGGTAACGGTTCTGCGCCTCGGCACACACGGCGCTCGCCCGACGCCATGCATCGCCTTCGTGCTGCACGGTGTCGAGGGTGGCGATGATGGCCATCACTTCATCCAGCCGCGCATCGGTTTCAGCCACGGCCAGCACCAGATCGTCCCAGGTCGGGACGGCCGATTGCGTGGCGATCACGTCGGCGATGACCTGACGGTTGTCAGCAATGATTTGTTCGACGGCGGGGATCAGATGTTCAGCGCGAATGGACGACCAGGGCGGCAGGTCCCAGCGCTGCAATAACGGATTGATATCAGGCATGGCATCTTCCTTGATGAGCGATTCAATCGGCTCAGCTTAAAAAGGAAGCGCAGGGCAGAGGTGGTAAACAGATACCACCTTGCACCCGTTCCGGTGTGCAAGGTGGGGGATGACTCAGTGCTGCTCGTCGGGCTTTTTCTTGAGCTTCGGGTTCGGGAAGAATTGCACTGCCTGAACCTTGGCGTCCGGCACTTTCAGCGCCGAAACGTTGACCCGCGTGCCCAATTCCTTGGGCACCGACAGGCCTTGCTCATTGAGCGTGTCGGAATAACCGCAAGCCACGCATTCGCGATGCGGGACCTCGTCTTCGTTCCACATCATCAATTTGTCCGGCTCGCTGCACGCCGGGCAGACCGCCCCGGCGATAAAGCGTTTCTTGGTGATCACAGGCCCGTCACTCATGCTGCCGCGTCCTCACTCAGGCCGCTGTGACGCAAGAGTGCGTCAATTGATGGCGCACGGCCACGGAAGTCGACGAACAGCACCATCGGCGCCTGCGAACCGCCGCGCGCCAGGATCGCCTCACGGAAAGCGCGCCCGGTTTCAGCATTGAGCACGCCGTCCTCTTCAAACTTCGAGAAGGCATCGGCGGACAGCACTTCCGCCCACTTGTAGCTGTAATAACCCGCCGCATAACCGCCGGCGAAGATGTGCGCAAAGCTGTTCGGGAAGCGGTTGTAGGCCGGCGGACGCATCACCGAGACTTCGTCGCGCACGCCTTCGAGCACTTGCAGCACACTGCGGCCGTCGCCGTGGGTGGCGTGCAATTCGAAGTCGAACAGCGAGAATTCCAGTTGGCGGACCATCATCAGGCCGGACTGGAAGTTCTTCGCCGCGAGCATTTTGCCCAACAAGTCTTGCGGCAGCGGTTCGCCGGTTTCGTAGTGACCGGAGATCAGCGCCAGTCCTTCCGGCTCCCAGCACCAGTTTTCCATGAACTGGCTTGGCAGCTCGACCGCGTCCCACGCCACGCCGTTGATGCCGGACACGCCAGCGTGCTCGACGCGGGTCAGCAGGTGATGCAAACCGTGACCGAATTCGTGGAACAGCGTGGTCACTTCATCGTGGGTCAGCAGCGCAGGTTTGCCGCTGTCGGCCGGGGTGAAGTTGCACACCAGATTGGCCACCGGGCTCTGCAACACGCCGTCAACCGTGCGACGACGGTCGCGAGCGCCGTCCATCCAGGCGCCGCCGCGCTTGTTGGCGCGCGCATAGAGGTCGAAGAAGAAGCGGCCGACGTGCTGGCCGTTTTCCTTGATTTCGAACAGGCGCACGTCCGGGTGCCAAGTGTCGAAGCCTTTTTGCTCGGCGATTTCGATGCCGTACAGGCGCTGGACGATGGCAAACAAGCCGCCGAGCACTTTGTCGATCGGGAAGTACGCGCGAAGGGCTTCCTGGGCAACGCTGTAACGTTGTTCGCGAAGTTTTTCACCGTAGAAACCGCTGTCCCAACTTTGCAGGTCCGGGCAGCCCTGTTCGGCGGCGTAAGCCTTGAGTTGTTGCAGATCCTGCGCAGCGAACGGCTTGCTGCGCTTGGCCAGGTCACGCAGGAAGCTCAGGACCTGGTCGCTGGATTCGGCCATTTTGGTGGCAAGACTCAGTTCCGAGAAACTGGCGAAACCGAGCAACCTGGCCAATTCCTGACGCAGGTCGAGGATTTCTTCCATCACCGGGCCGTTATCGTTCTGGCCGGCATTCGGGCCTTGGTCCGACGCGCGGGTGCAGTAGGCGGCGTAGACTTCTTCGCGCAGGGCGCGGTCGTGGGCGTAGGTCATCACCGCGTAATAGCTGGGGAATTCCAGGGTGATCAGGAAGCCTTCTAGGCCTTTGGCCTGCGCGGCGGCGGCCATTTGCGCCTTGGCCGAATCGGTCAGGCCGGCGAGGGTGGCTTCGTCGGTAACGTGTTTGGTCCAGGCTTGCGTGGCGTCGAGCAGTTGGTTGGAGAAGCGGCTGCCCAGTTCCGACAGCTTGCTTTGCACTTCGGCGTAGCGCTTTTGCTCGGCTTCCGGCAAGTCGATACCCGACAGACGGAAGTCGCGCAGGGCGTGTTCGAGGATAGTTTTCTGCGCCACATCGAAACCGGCGGCTTCGGGGCTGTTGGCCAGCGCTTCGAAGGCCTGGAACAATTCGCGGTTCTGGCCCATCTCGGTGGAGTAGGCGCTCAGGGCTGGCAAGCAGGATTCGAAGGCTTCGCGCAATTCGGCGCTGTTGCACACGGCATTCAGGTGGCTGACCGGGCTCCAGGCTGCGCCGAGGCGGTCATTGAGTTCGTCCATCGCCAGCACCAGGCCGGCCCAGGTCGGTTGTTTGCCCTGGGTTTTGAGGATCTCGATAATGGCGGCGCGGTTGTCAGCCAGGATCTGTTCAATGGCCGGTTGCACGTGTTCGGCACGAATTGCCGAGAACGGCGGCAGGTCGTAGGACTGCAAAAGAGGGTTGTTCACGCTCACGGTTGGCACCTTGGCTGGAAGAAACATGCGGCCATCTTAATTACAATCGACGTTCACCGCAGCTATCAGCGACAGAGAGAGAACCTATCGTGACCCTTCGCAAGTATCTCAACCACACGCCGCTGCTGGGCAAAGGCGCTTTTGTCGACCGTTCGGCGGTGGTCATCGGCGACGTCGAAATCGGCGCGGACAGTTCCGTGTGGCCGCTGACGGTGATCCGCGGCGACATGCACCGCATCCGCATCGGCGCGCGCACCAGTGTTCAGGATGGCTGCGTGTTGCACATCACCCACGCCGGGCCGTTCAATCCCGCGGGTTTTCCCTGCCTGATCGGCGACGATGTGACCATCGCGCATAAAGTCATGCTGCACGGTTGCTCGATCGGCAGCCGCGTTCTGATCGGCATGGGCAGCATTGTCATGGACGGTGCGGTGGTCGAGGACGACGTGATCATCGGCGCCGGGAGCCTGGTGCCGCCGGGCAAACGCCTGGAAAGCGGCTTTCTCTACGTCGGCAGCCCGGTGAAACAAATCCGCCCACTGTCCGACAAGGAAAACTCCTTTTTCACCTACAGCGCGGCGAACTACGTGAAGCTCAAAGACCTGCATCTGGCCGAAGGTTACGACCAGATCTGATCGCTCTCGATTAAACCGACCCGCTACTGCCCAGGAATTTTCATGCATCACCAAACAGTTTTATTCGACCTCGACGGCACCCTTACCGACCCGCGAGAGGGGATTACCCGCTCGATTCAATTTGCCCTGGCCAATCTGGGTATCGACGAGCCGGACCTGAGCAAACTCGAACACTTCATCGGCCCGCCGCTGTTGCAGGCGTTTATGCAGTTCTACGGTTTCGACGAAGCCAAGGCCTGGCAAGCGGTGAATTTTTACCGCGAACGTTTCAAAGTCACCGGGCTCTACGAAAACCGTGTGTTCGACGGTGTTACGCCATTGCTGGAAACCCTGATCGGGCAGGGCCGGCAGTTGTATATCGCGACGTCGAAACCGTGGATATTCGCCCGGGAAATCGCCCGGCATTTTGATTTCGCCAAACATTTCAAAGTGATTTACGGCAGCGAGCTGGATGGCACGCGGACCAATAAAGTCGAGTTGATCGCTCATCTGATCGCCGAAGAAGGCCTCGACCCGGCGAACACCCTGATGATCGGCGACCGCAAACACGACCTGATCGGCGCCCGAAGCAATGGCTTGGCGGCCGTCGCAGTAGGCTACGGTTTCGGCAGCCACGCAGAACTCACCGCCGAAGCCCCGGCCTATCACTTTGAGACGCTGGATGAGATGCACCAAGCGTTTTTGCGCGGTTAGTCAGACCGCCATCGCGAGCAAGCTTTGCTCCCACGGTTTGTCAGCCTCAGGAGGCTGGGTTCGCTTCTATGGTTTTGTCGCGAACGCAACATCATCCCTTGCGCCGACTCTGTGGGAGCAAGGCTTGCCCGCGATGGCTCCCTCACAGACACATCCTGAGCAACTGTTTAACCCCCGCAGACTCCTTGTCGCCTAGCCTGATAATTCAGCTCACGATCAAGGACGATCATCTATGCCTAGCCAGAATTACTCTCACCGTTTGCGCACCGGCCGCTATTCGGAATCCGGACAAATCTATCTGGTGACCGTTGTCGCGTTAGAACGCCAGCCAGTTTTTACCACCTATAAAACAGGCCGGTTGGTCGTCGAAGCATTCCGAAAGGCGCAAGAAGAGCAGTTCGCCAACTCTCTTGCCTGGGTGGTCATGCCGGATCACTTTCATTGGCTGATTGAACTTCAAAACCTTTCACTGCCTAAATTGATGGCGCGCACCAAGTCGCGGACGACGGTGGCATTAAACCGTGCGACGCAGCGCCAAGGTCCGCTTTGGCAACAGGGTTACCACGATCGAGCGATTCGCAAGGAAGAGGATTTGTTGGCGGTTGCCCGGTATATCGTTACCAATCCTGTGCGTGCGGGTTTGGTTAAAAAAACCGGTGATTATTCTTTGTGGGATGCAATTTGGGTGTGAGCCATTTCTGATGTGATTTTGCGGGCCTCATCGCGGGCGAGCCATGCTCCTACAGATTGGGGCAACACATCCCAGTGGGAGCATGGCTTGCCCGCGATGAGGCCCGCCAAACCGCTGCAAATCTTAACTCCCGGCCAACGCTTTCAACGCCGCTTTGCGCTCATCAACTGGCAACTGGCCCAACTTCTGTACCTCGGCGTAAAACCTCAGCCAATCGCCATCAACCTGGCGGAATAACGCCGCGAACGCCGGCACCCATTGGTCGTACAGGCCGAATGGCAGTAGCCGTGCGTTGTTCAGCGGTTGGTTGATCCAGGCGTCGTAGCGTTTGTCTCCGGCCCATTGGCCGTCGCGCAGTGCGCGGTAGTCGCTGCGTAACCGTTCGAATTCGGCGGCTTTGCGTTGGCGCATCTGCTCGGCGGCCAGCGGTTGGGCGTAGAGCTGTTCCAGGCGCGTGCGGGTGTCGAGGATCAGTTGGATGAACTGGTCGCGCTGGCGCGTCTGCGCGCCGATGTCGGGTGCGAGACCACGGCTGGCGCGCCATTGGCGGGTGCCTTCCTGCTCGACGAAGGTGGCGAAGGATTCATTGAATTCAGTGTCGTCCTGTACATAAAACTGCTGATGCGCCAGTTCGTGGAAGATCAGCGTCGACAGGCGTTCATCGCCCCAATGCATCATCGAGCTGATGATCGGATCGTTGAACCAGCCCAGCGTCGAATACGCCTCGACGCCGCCAATCGCCACGTCCATGCCTTGCAAACGCTGAATGGCCGCCTCGCCTCGCGCGGCGCTTTGGCTGTAATAGCCGCGATAGGCCACGCAACCGGCGATCGGAAAACAATGATTGTGCGGCGTCAGGGAAAATTCCGCCGTGGCGAACACATTCCACACCACATACGGCCGGCCAATATCGGCGTACAAGCGATAGCTCTGGTTATCCGGCAGGTGCAAATGCGCGCTGGCGAACGCTCGGGCCTTTTGCGATTGCGCCAGGTGCGCGCGCAATTGGCCATCGCGCTGAGGGTCGGCAACCACCTCGGCAACCGGCTCGCGGGCGCGCAGCAACTGCAACTGACCCGACGCCAATTGCCCGTAATAGCTGACGCTGGCGCAACCGTTGAGCAACAAAAACAACACACCCGGAAACAAAACGCGCAAAACGCGATCAAGTAACCCAAGGCTTGGACACGGCCTGATCAAAATAAAAACATCCCTGGAAGTCTGCCGACAAGACTATCCCGCTTGACTGGAGCTCCGCTATGCGCAAGTTGATGCTGACCGCAAGCCTGCTGACACTGGCTGGTTGTGCCGGTTTTGGAATGCCCGACCCTGATCCGGCGCAAGCCTGGATCGACCTCGATTCGAAACAGGATGACGCCGCGTTACAAGCGCTGAAAGTCGACGACAAAGCGGCCACCGACCGACGTTATTTTGAAGTGCAGCCCGGCAGCCATGAGCTGAAGGTGCGTTACCAGTTCGCGGTGCAGCCGACCAATATCGGCCCGACCAGCGAACCGCTGTGGCGCGATTGTCAGTTGAGTGTGAAATTCAAGGAATTCAACGCCGGCCAGCGCTATCAGCTGCAAGCGGGGAATATCGGCTTCCGGCCATGGGCGAAGCTCTACGACCAGCAGCAGAAGGTCATTGGCCAAGGCACACCGGCGGGCTGCCAGAGCACTTGATCGGCGCTATGCTGAATGACTGATCTTCGGGAAATTCATCATGCGCAGGTTTTTGTTGCTGCTCGTTGCAGGCGTTGTATCCGGTTGCGCGAGCCCGTTGCCTGCGGTCGATCCGCAAATGGCCTGGATCGACCTCGCCACGCCAACGCCGGGTGGCAAGCTGCTGATGGCCGAACGCCTGGATAAACAGCGTTTAGCCGATGGCCGTTACTTCCAGGTAACGCCCGGCAGCCACGAATTGATCGTGCGCTTCGACTTCGAGATCTTTGGCGGCGGGCTGGGGATTTTCAGCGATCCCCAGGAGCGGCTGTGCTACATGATCGTGCAATACGACCATTTCGAGGCCGGCCAACGTTATCGTCTTGAAGGCCGATCCCTTTCCTTTACCCCTAGCGCGCGATTGCTCGATGCAAGGGGTGAAATTGTTGCCGAAGAACGACAGATCAACTGCGTGCCTTAGGCTGGCCAACATCAGCGGGCTGATCAACGCCAGCAGGTGGCTGAGTGCCAATAGGCTGATCATCGCCATTTTTTTGATAAATGATGGCTTTGGTACCGTTCTCGCAGCTGCCGACGACCATGGCGATGTCGTGCTTTTCAGCTTCTTCCTTGGTGATAATCTCCAGCGTGTAGGACGGCACGGCCCTTGCCTGGATCTTCACTTCAATCTCATTTTTGAGTTCTTCACAATTTTTGATCTCGGCGAAGGCCGAGGTCGCCAGCGAACAGCAGAAAATCGCCAGGGCAAAACGTTTCATGGTTGAAGCTCCTTGAGGCAGCGCGCAGGTTGCTGCGCTTTAGCTGCTGTCGCCAATTCGACCACAGTTTTGCCGAACGCGTGCTGACTTCGCTCACAAACCGGGGTTTTAGCTGTTGGTATTCAAGCGTTTGCAAAGTTGCCATCGCGAACAGGCTCGCTCCCGCCAGTGGAAATGCATTCCAGGGGGGAGCGAGCCTGCTTGCGAAAGCGTCGGCGCCATCAGCGCCGACTCAAGCCTTGTCGATCAGCTGACCAGCGTTGCATCCAGGCTGATTTTCGCATTCAGCACTTTGGAAACCGGGCAGCCTTCTTTGGCCTTGTTGCTCAATTCTTCGAACTGAGCCTGGCTCGCGCCAGGAATTTTAGCCTTGAGGATCAGCTTCACCGCGGTGATCGCGAATCCGCCTTCCACCTGGTCCAGAGTCACTTCGGCGTTGGTGTCGATGCTTTCAGCCGTCAGGCCGGCATCGCCGAGTATCATCGAGAACGCCATGGAGAAACAGCCTGCGTGGGCTGCGCCAATCAGTTCTTCAGGATTGGTGCCTTTGCCGCCCTCGAAACGGGCCTTGAAGCCGTAGGGCGCTTCTCTGAGTACACCGGTTTCAGTGGAAATAGAGCCGATGCCGGTTTTCAGGTCACCTTCCCAATGAGCCGATGCTTTCTTCGTGATAGCCATGTCTGCCTCCTCAAGATCCGGCGCGAGCGTCGCGCCTTCGTGGTTTTCGGTTGCTAGGGTTCTGAGGATAGAAGACTGGGCAAAGTTCATCTTGTCGGAACAAACCGCTTATCTGGTAGGCAAATTCGTCGCTGCTATTGAAACTCGGGTATATGCCCTCATTGCATAGGGAACGCTTTAAGACTCGGCAGGTTTTCGTTCGTGAAAAACCTGCGACCCCATTGGAGAAGCAGGTTTATGAAACGACTGTCCGATATCAAATACTCGACCCTCGATCTGGTGCCGGTGCGCGAAAATGGCAGCGCTGGCGAGTCGCTGCGCAATTCCCTGGACCTGGCGCAACACGTTGAAAAGTTCGGCTACACGCGATTCTGGGTGGCCGAACACCACAACATGGACGGCATCGCCAGTTCGGCGACCTCGGTGTTGCTCGGTTATCTGGCGGGCGGCACTTCGACCATTCGTGTCGGCTCCGGTGGGGTGATGCTGCCCAATCATGCGCCGTTGGTCATCGCCGAACAGTTCGGCACCCTCGAAAGTCTTTATCCCGGCCGGATCGACCTGGGCCTGGGCCGCGCGCCCGGTTCAGATCAGATGACCGCCCGCGCGCTGCGCCGTGAACGCTCCGGCAGCGCTGATGAATTTCCACAAGATGTTGCAGAATTGATGCGTTACCTCGGCCCGCGCACGCCGGATCAACGGATCATCGCGATGCCGGGCACGGGCACCAATGTGCCGGTGTGGTTGCTTGGTTCCAGTCTGTTCAGTGCGCAATTGGCCGGCGAGCGCGGTTTGCCCTACGCCTTCGCCTCACATTTCGCCCCGCGTTTCATGCACGAGGCGATTCGCGTCTACCGCAATCACTTCAAGCCGTCGGCGACGTTGGACAAACCTTACGTGATGCTCGGCGTGCCACTGGTGGCGGCGGATACCGACGAACAGGCCGATTACCTGGCGACCTCGGTCTACCAGCGAATTCTCGCGTTGATGCGTGGCCAGAGCCTGGTGCAACGTCCGCCGGTGAAAACCATGGACGGCTTATGGTTGCCGCACGAGAAGGAAGCGGTCGGCGATTTCCTCGGTCTGGCGATGGTCGGCAGCCCGCAGAAAATCCGCGCGAAGCTGGAAGTGCTGGTCGAGCAGACCCAGGCTGATGAGCTGATCTTTACCAGCGACCTCTACGAACATGCCGATCGCGTGCGCTCGTACGAGTTGCTGGCGCAGGCAATGAAGGGCTAAGGCCCAGATCGCGCGCAGAAAAAAGCCGACTTGTTTAAGTCGGCTTTTTCATTTCACACAAGCGAAATCAGCCTCGTTTGTAGACGATTTCCTTGCTGCCGCCTTCACAGGTGCCGACAACTTTGCCGTCAGCCGCCGTGCCCTTATCGACGATATCCAATGTGTAGCTTGATGCACCTTTGGCATCGATCTTCGCAGCGATTTCCGCTTTCAGCTCTTCACATGGCTTGCCGGCAGCCAACGCTGTACCGGCAAGGCTCAACAAACCTACTGCCAAAATAAACTTCTTCATCGGTCGCATTCCCTGGTCGGATCAATAGGGGCACCCGGCGATTAGCCAGGTGCACATGTAGCGCTTTGCCATTCCCTATGGCACTCGGCCAGCGCGCAAGTTCAGAAGACTAGCCCAAACTCAGCTGCTGGCAATCCTGAACCCGACTTTGAGTGTTACTTGAAAATGCGCAGCCTTGCCGTTCTCGATGTGGCCGCGGGTTTCGGTCACTTCAAACCATTCGAGGTGTTTCAGGCTCTTGCTGGCTTCGGCCAGCGCATTGTTGATTGCGTCTTCGATGCTGGTGGGGGACGAGCCGACCAGCTCGACTTTTTTGTACGTGTGATGGTCAGTCATAGCGTTCTCCTTGGGGTATGAAATACAGCCTAGCAGTGATTTTTCGTATTACTTCTGTCGGCTATTCCCACAGCAAAGTTCAGAATTAATGCACTTTCTCAGAAGGCTGAAGTCCCAACCAACACACGCTACTCATCACCAATGAAGGAGAGCCAACATGGCCAACACCTCTTTACGTAAAGCCTCATTGCAAAGCATGGAAGCCGAGATCGAGAGTCTTCTCAAGTCGCTGGAAAGCCTGAAGGACGACGCTTCGGACGAGTCGCGCAAAACTCTCAAGGTATTGAAAAGCAACGCCGAGAGCGCGCTGAAGCACTCGCGCCACCTGCTCGCCGATGCTTATGAAGAAGTCAAAGTGAAGACCCGCGAAACCGGGATCGCCACTCGTGATTACGCTCAGGAACACCCTTGGACGACAGCGGGTGTCGCTGTTGGCGCCCTGGGCCTGCTTGCAGCCTACTTGCTGTGCAAACGCGGTGACTGATCCGCTTGGCGCAGCTCGTTTTTCAGCCACTGCGCCAATTGCCGAGCGCGCCCGTCTGCGGCGCGCTTAGGTAGCCACAACGCCAGTTGCGCCGGTGTTTCACTGAAACCCCACGGCGCAACCAGGCGACCGGCCTTCAAGTCCTCGGCCACCAGCGGCTCCGGGGCGATCGCGACACCCAGCCCGGCGACCGCCGCTTCCAGCAAATAATACAAATGCTCAAAACCCTGCCCGAACTTCAACGCCTTGGCGTCGAGGCCGCTTTGCTGTGCCCAGCTCGGCCAGGCTTGCGGGCGCGAAGTGGTGTGCAACAGCGGTTCATTCAGCAGCGCCTCTGGTGCAGCGTCCTGCAAATTGGCGTAACCGGCGTAGCGCGGGCTCATGACCGGGCCGATGCGCTCGCTGGCCAATTCGTAAACTTGTATGTCGGCGGGCCACGGGGGCTCGGCGAATACCAGCAGAGCGTCGAGCCCCGGCCGCCGAGGGTCGAGGTCGCCTTCACCGGCCGACAGGTGCAGGCGCAAGTCCGGCAGGTCCGCGTTGAGTCGGCCGAGGCGCGGAATAAACCAGCGCGCGAGCAAGCTGCCGGATAAACCCAGGACGAACGGCGCGTCGGCGGTGCTCTGGGTCAATTCGGCGCAAACCGTGCGCAAGCGCTCGAACGCTTCGCCGCTCGCATCGCGTAACCGCACACCGGCATCTGTGAGTTTAAGGCCTCGACCTTCCTTGACGAAAAGGCTGACGCCGAGGTGTTCTTCAAGCACTTTAAGCTGCCGACTGACGGCGCCATGGGTGACGTGCAGCTGCTCGGCGGCTTGACTGACGCTGTTTAGGCGGGCGGTCGCTTCGAAGGCGCGAAGGGCGTTCAGCGGAGGAAGGTCGTGGCTCATGGTATCTGTGAGTTTTCCTGACAGGTTGCGGCGATCTTATCGGTTTTCAGTCCAGGACGTCAGGGGTAGAGTGGGCGTCATTGTCATTTCACGAATTCCTTTGGAGCAGCGCTCATGACCCAGACTAATCTGCGCAACGGCCCCGACGCCAACGGCCTGTTTGGCGCGTTCGGCGGCCGTTATGTCGCCGAAACCCTGATGCCGTTGATCCTCGAATTGGCCCGTGAGTATGAGCTGGCTCAGGAAGATCCTGCCTTCAAAGAGGAATTGGCCTACTTCCAGCGCGACTACGTCGGCCGTCCAAGCCCGCTGTATTACGCGGAACGCCTGACTGAATTCTGCGGTGGCGCGAAAATCTACCTCAAGCGCGAAGAGCTGAACCACACCGGCGCGCACAAGATCAACAACTGCATCGGCCAGATCCTGCTGGCGCGGCGCATGGGCAAAAAACGCATCATCGCCGAAACCGGCGCCGGCATGCACGGCGTGGCAACCGCCACCGTGGCCGCGCGTTTTGGTCTCGATTGCGTCATCTATATGGGCACCACTGACATCGAACGTCAGCAGGCCAACGTCTTTCGCATGAAGCTGCTGGGCGCCGAAGTGATTCCGGTGGTTGCCGGCACCGGCACGTTGAAAGACGCGATGAACGAAGCCCTGCGTGACTGGGTGACCAACGTCGACAGCACGTTCTACCTGATCGGCACCGTTGCTGGCCCGCATCCTTATCCGGCAATGGTGCGTGATTTCCAAGCGGTGATCGGCAAGGAAACCCGCGACCAGTTGCAAGCTCAGGAAGGTCGTCTGCCGGACAGCCTGGTGGCGTGCATTGGCGGTGGCTCGAATGCCATGGGCCTGTTTCACCCGTTCCTGGATGACACCAGCGTCGAGATCATCGGCGTTGAAGCGTCCGGCCACGGCATCGAAACCGGCAAGCACGCGGCGAGCCTCAACGGCGGCGTGCCGGGTGTGTTGCACGGCAACCGGACGTTCCTGTTGCAGGACGACGATGGCCAGATCATCGACGCGCACTCGATTTCCGCCGGCCTCGACTATCCGGGCATCGGCCCTGAACACGCGTGGTTGCATGACATCGGCCGCGTCCAGTACACCTCGGTGACCGACGACGAAGCCCTCGATGCGTTTCACAAATGCTGCCGTCTGGAAGGGATTATTCCGGCACTGGAAAGTGCGCATGCCCTGGCCGAAGTATTCAAACGCGCACCGAACCTGCCAAGCGATCACCTGATGGTGGTCAACCTGTCCGGCCGTGGCGACAAAGACATGCAAACCGTGATGCACCACATGGAGCAGTCACAAAAAGCGCAATCCCAGCAGGAGAAACACTGATGAGCCGCCTGCAAACGCGTTTTGCCGAACTCAAGGAACAAAACCGCGCGGCCCTGGTGACCTTCGTCACTGCCGGCGACCCGAGCTATGACACTTCGCTGGCGATCCTCAAAGGCTTGCCCGCTGCTGGTGCCGATGTGATCGAGTTGGGCATGCCCTTCACCGATCCGATGGCCGATGGCCCGGCGATCCAGTTGGCGAACATTCGCGCACTGGCCGCCAAGCAGAACCTGGCGAAAACCCTGCAAATGGTTCGCGAATTCCGCGAGGGCAACAGCGATACGCCGCTGGTGCTGATGGGTTATTTCAACCCGATTCATATGTATGGCGTCGAGCGCTTCATCGGCGATGCCAAAGAGGCCGGGGTTGACGGTCTGATCGTGGTCGATCTGCCGCCGGAGCATAACGGCGAGCTGTGTGACCCAGCGCAGGCTGCCGGGCTGGATTTCATCCGCCTGACCACGCCGACTACAGACGATGTGCGTCTGCCGACGGTTTTGAATGGCAGCTCGGGTTTCGTCTATTACGTTTCGGTGGCCGGCGTGACCGGCGCTGGCGCAGCGACGCTGGAGCATGTCGAAGAAGCGGTTGCGCGTCTGCGTCGCCACACCGATCTGCCGATCAGCATTGGTTTCGGCATTCGTACGCCGGAGCAGGCTGCGGCGATTGCGCGTCTGGCCGACGGTGTGGTGGTGGGTTCGGCATTGATCGATCACATCGCCAATGCGTCGACGCCGGATCAGGCGATCGACGGTGTCCTGAGCCTTTGCGCAGCGCTGGCCGATGGCGTGCGTAAGGCCCGCGTCAGCTGAAGGTAAAGTTCCTGATACAGAGGAATTAGCGCCTCGCGACACAGACTAATCAGCAAGATCGAGGGATTCAGGACACCGTTCTGAATCCCTTTTTGCTGTAAGTGCAGTGAGGAAATCCCGATGAAAATGCCGAAACGTCTGATTGCCAGCCTGGGCGTACTGATGCTGAGTGCGACCCCGTTGCTGCACGCCAGCGCCGATCAGCGCGACGATCACGACCGCGGCGGTCCGCAGCAGGGCCAGCACGATAATCGCGGTGGCCAGCCTGGTAATCAGCCGGGTAACCCGCCCGGGAATAATCGTGGTGACGATCATCGTGGCCAGCCGGACAATCGTCGCGGTGGCCCGCCGCCACGGGACTTTGGCCCGGTGCGCCAGAGCATTCATGACAATCACGGTTATTTCGTGCGCGGTGCGCCGCCACCGCCGGGTATTCACCTGGAACGCGGCCGGCCGCTGCCGCATGGCTATTACGGCGAGCGCCTGGACAACCGCGCGTTGTCGCGGCTGCCGTATTACCAAGGTTACGAATGGCGCCGCGCCGGGACCGACATTGTGTTGATCGCGGTGGGAACGGGGATTGTTTATGAAATTCTGGACGGTGTGCTGAACTGATTTACCGACCCCGTAGGAGCGAGGCTTGCCCGCGAAGAACGATGACGGGGTGTACCCGATACACCGCAGTGTGGCCTTCGCGAGCAAGCTTTGCTCCTACACGATCAAGGGCGAAATGCTGTGGCAGATTTCGCTTTAAGGTAGCTCCAACCCGCCCGCCGCTTTATGCAATGCCCGCAAATGTTCGCCAACCTGTTTCAGGTTGGCCTCATTGGCGGCAATCTCCGCCGCACGGCTTGGTTCGAGCAACGCGCGCACTTCCTTGTCCAGATCCCCGGTCAGCGATTGCAACTGTTTCTGGCGCAGGCTGCTTTCCGCTTCCAGCCGCGCCGATTCGCTCGGTTGCGGCAATCCATAACCACCGGAACCGAGCAATTCGGCCGGGCGACTGAGGAAGCCGCTGTTGGCGAGGATCTGCTGCAATGTTGCGTTGGCCTTGTCCATGCCGCCGTTCTGCAGCTCGCGGGCGCCGAGATAACGTTGTTTCACTTCGTCCTGCGCCAATTGCAATTGCCGACGGAAACTCGCCTGTTCCAGCAGCAGCAACGCCGCGCTGGTGCGCAAATCCGCCTGAGCGATCCACTGTCGACGCTCCTCGGCGGATAACGACAACCAGTCTTCGACCGTGGCTTGCTTGATCGGCAGATTCTTCTTCAGCACTGCAAACATCGCTTGATAGCGATCGCGGAACGAGTCAAAACGATATCCCAGGCGCAGCGCTTCACGCGGGTCGTCGAGGACGCTGGTGTCAGCCAATCCGCGACCCTTGAGCACTTCCAGCAAGCCGTTGGGCATGATGCTGTCGAGCCCGGTGAGTTGCGCGTTGTTGCTGCCGCTGCGGAGCAATTTCAGGCTTTCCACCGCGCAGTTGTTGGAGAGGAAGAAGTAGTTGCCGTCGTAGCTCCAGTGCATCTCGGCGGCGTGTTCCACGACTTCCTCGATTTCCTTGCGCGACAGCGTCAGCGGCACCGAAGCGAGGCTGCGCAATTCGGTTTTGGTGTATTCGTCGATCACTTGCGCGAGCGGCAAGACAAACAACCGCGAAGGGTATTTGCCGACCAGACCGTCCCAACTCGACAACTGCACGTCACCGACGAAGGCGCGGTAGGACAGCACCAGATGCTGATCCAGGTCCAGCCGGCAATCCGGCCCACGTGGCCGGCCCGGCGCGCAAATCACCAGGCGCAACATGCTGTGGCCCCAACGGCTGACCCAGTTCTGGTTGGCCTCGGCGAGCAAATAATCGACGGCGTAAACGCGCTCGGGGTCGACGTGGCCGAGTGGCGTTTTGGCGAAATCGTTGCCGGCATTGAGGAACGCGAAGGATTTGTCGCAGGTGTCCTTGGCGGCGGGTGCCCAGCCGAAATGTTCTTTGTAATAGCGATACAGCGCGGGACGACGGCAGGCGTAGCTCGGGTCGAGGAGGAAATACTCCATGTTGACCGCTACGAACTCCTTGGGATTGCTCGTTTCGTAGATGTCCGGGCTGCGGACGACCTGCCGGTTGTGCTGCTCACGTTCGCCACGGCGGCCGACGTATTGCGGCCAACCGGCGAGGTCGAGCAGGCGCGGGTCATCGCTGAGGGTGAAGCGGCGTTCGGTCTGCCCGCGGCATTGGTCGGGAATGCCGATCAGCCCGGAGCTGTTGTTGCGCTGGATGCAACGCTGGATCAGCGTGCGCTCGGCGTCTGGCCACAGGCGCGCGCGGTCGTAAATGTGGGTGAGTTCATGCACCACCGTGGCGAGCATTTCGCGGCGCACGGTGCCGTGTGGGCGGTAAGTCTTTTTGCTCGCGGCACTGCCATCGGTGAGGCTGTCGAGCAGATTGCGATTCAGATCCAGTTCGGACACCAGCGACGCTTGGCCGTAGGCGTTGGCGGGCATGTCGTCGGTCCAGCCGACATCGATGCGCCGGTCCAGTTGCTCAATGAAACGCGGCGGCAATGCCTGCATGGCTTCATCGAGCAGCGCCTGGCTGGCCTGCTGTTGCGCGGGACTCAGACCGTCGGTCTTGAGGCGTAATTGCAGGCTGGCCTGGGCGGTGTTGCCAAGCAGCAACACCACCCCGGCCAGGAGCCAGGCGCTTAGCCGCCTCACAATGCGAGGATGGCTTCGGCGAGAACCTGATCGCTGGCGTCACGCGCTTCCGGCACGCGGGTGCGCAAGGTGTCGAACGCGGCTTGCAGGTGCGCGCCACGAATATCGCCGTCGCTGGCGATGAAACTGGCGGCATCGTCATGCGCTTCGCGAACGATTTTCGAATCGCGAATCGACGTGGTGGTATCGGAAGTGAAATCGATGGTGCGCTGGGAGGCACGAACGATGATGTTACTGGTGGCTACCAGGGTGTGCGCCTGGGCCACGTCGGCCAACAACAGCAGGCCAAGGGTGGCAGCAATCAGCGGGCTACGCATGGAACGACTCCGGAGGAACAAAGATAACTATTGGACGAGAATTGCCTGCGCCAGTTCAAGGTCGCTGGCATGAAGTTTTGGCTGGGCTCGACGCAGATAATCCAGCGCGGATTCCAGCTGTGCTCCTCGCAGTTGGCCGTCACTGGCAATGAATGCCGCAGCATCATCCTGAGCGGCGACCAGCAGTTTATGGTCGAAGGGCGCGGAGGTCACCATGCTGGTGGCATAACCGCTGACCACAACACCTTGGGTGGACAGATTAAAAGCATCAAAGGCGTCCGCCGAACCCGTCCAGCAGGCCAGCGCAACACCGGGAATGAGTAAACAATTTGAAAGAAAACGCATGAGACTCGTTAGCTGAAAGCGAGTCCCAAGGCTAGCGCAATGCCCGGACTAGAGCCAGCGTTGCAACATCGGGACACGACTTGCGTGCCCCGTCTGCAAACACAGGTCAGATGGCCAGGATGGCCTGAGCCAACTGGGCGTCGCTGGCATTCAACTGAGGCGCCTGATGGCGGATTTCGTCGAACGCGCTTTCCAGTTTCACGCCACGAATGTCGCCGTTGCTCGCGACAAAACTGGCGGCGTCGTCACGCGCGGCGCGCACGATTTTGTTGTCGCGCAGTGAGGAAGAAAGGTTGGAGGTAGCGTCGGAGCTGGATTTGAGTGCACCGACAACGGCATCGGTGGTCACGATGAAACTCGAAGCGTGCGCACTGGCGGCAACGGCGAACAAGGCTGCAGCGCTCAACAGACGAAGACGGGACATGGGGGTAACTCCTGTGGATGAAACCGATTGAGAGGTGACGCAGCGTCTGAACAGTCAGACGCCAGTGATGCCGCGTTCGCCACGTTCTGACGGGATATTAGGCTGGGGAGTATGGATTCGAACAGCGTGGCGAGACGAAATGGTTATGTGTGAGGCTTCACCGATGCAGTCTGTCGAAGTGTACCGGTCACTATCAGAATTATTGAAACTGTACTGACTGCGCTTTTTAAAGCCCTGAAACGACAAAACCCGTCGTGGTTTCCCACGACGGGTATTGTTTGTTCAATTCGGGTTGCTGGCGGTGGACCCTTCAGGTCAGAGCCAGCGACGCTAACTTAGCGCCAGAACGGCTTGCTCAGCTCTTCGTAGCGTTGTGCTTCGCTAATCCCGGCATCAGCCAGCAGACGCGAATCCAGGCGAGCCAATTGATGGCGGCTGGTAATGCGGCGCTGCCACAACATCAGGTTGGCGAAAACGCGAAGAGGCATGGAAGCCTGGGTTTTTGCAGCGGTATCTTCGAAGAACAGTTCGGAACTGAGTGTACGTTCCATGGTTGACATCCTTCCGCTTGTGGCGGGATTAGGTAGTGGTTTAACTGATGCCAATGATCCTCTCGTTTCGCCAGTCTCCCTAGATACAGTTCACTTGTATTGTGAGAGACCAGTTAACTGTTTATAGGGGGTGTACTGGTCGAAATTGAGGCAACTGTACCTGTAAGCACTGTTAAGGTGCATTTTTGCCTGGAGCGGTAGGAAGTGTAGGTAAATTCCTAAGGAAATGACCGGTACAGCAGTACAGTTTTTGTCAGGATGGCGAGTGACAAGAACCCGCTGACGCAACTGTGTGTGCGTCAGCTGTTCTTGAGCTGTATCAGACCACCAGCATCCGCCCGGTTTCTTCCAGGTTGATGTGCCAGCGCAGGGCATCGCGCAAGATGTGCGGCGTGTGCCCGCCGATGGCGCAAGCAGCTGTGAAGTAGTCGTCCAGCGCCTGGCGATAGTCCGGGTGCACACAGTTGTCGATCACCGCCCGCGCCCGTTCGCGCGGCGCCAAGCCTCGCAAGTCAGCCAAACCGATCTCGGTGACGAGGATGTCGACGTCATGCTCGGTGTGGTCAACGTGGCTGACCATCGGCACCACGCTGGAAATCGCGCCGCCCTTGGCAATCGACTTGGTCACAAAGATCGCCAAGTGCGCATTGCGCGCGAAATCGCCCGAGCCGCCGATGCCGTTCATCATCCGTGTGCCGCAGACGTGGGTGGAATTGACGTTGCCGTACAGGTCGAATTCCAGCGCGGTGTTAATCCCGATAATGCCCAGGCGCCGAACCACTTCCGGGTGATTGGAGATTTCCTGCGGGCGCAGCACCAGTTTGTCTTTGTAATGTTCGAGGTTGCCGAACACATCGGCATTGCGCCGCGCCGACAGGGTGATCGAGCTGCCCGAGGCGAAACTCAGCTTGCCGGCGTCGATCAGGTCGAATGTCGAGTCCTGCAACACTTCGGAATACATGGTCAGGTCTTCGAACGGCGAATCGATCAAGCCGCACATCACCGAGTTGGCGATGGTGCCGATCCCGGCCTGCAGCGGCCCGAGCTTGTTGGTCATTCGCCCCGCAGCGACTTCTTCTTTAAAGAAGTCGATCAGGTGATCGGCGATCGCCTGAGTATCGACGTCCGGTGGCAGCACGGTGGACGGCGAGTCGGATTGATTGGTGATGACGATCGCCACGATCTTCTCCGGCGGAATCGGAATCGCGGTACTGCCAATCCGATCATCGACTTTCACCAAAGGAATCGGCGTGCGGGTCGGGCGGTAGGTCGGGATATAGATGTCGTGCAAACCCTCGAGATTCGGGTTGTGCGCCATGTTGATCTCGACGATGACGTGCTTGGCGAAGATCGCGAAACTCGCCGAGTTGCCCACCGAGGTGGTCGGCACAATATGGCCCTGCTCGGTGATCGCCACGGCTTCAATCACCGCGATATCCGGCCGCGTCAGTTGCTGGTTGCGCAGCATCTCGACGGTTTCCGACAGGTGCTGGTCGATGAACATGACTTCGCCGGCATTGATCGCCTTGCGCAACGTGCTGTCGACCTGGAACGGCATGCGCCGCGACAGGACGCCGGCCTCGGTCAGTTGTTTGTCGAGGTCGTTGCCCAGGCTCGCGCCGGTCATCAGGGTGATTTTCAACGGAGTGATCTTGGCGCGTTCGGCCAATGCGTGGGGCACGGCTTTGGCTTCGCCGGCGCGGGTAAAGCCGCTCATGCCGACGGTCATGCCGTCCTCGATCAGAGCGGCAGCGTCGGCGGCGCTCATCACCTTATCCAACAACGAAGGCAAGCGAATACGGTCACGGTACATGGATTGTTATCTCGGGCAACGAAAGCAAGGTACGCAGTCTAGTGATTTGAAGAAAATCCGTCCCGCTACCATGGTCGAATGCCAAGCCCTGATTTAGAGCCTTTGGTCGGGTTCGCGGGGGAATTGGGCAGCAATAAAAAAACCCCAGCCTACTGAAGGCTGAGGTTTTTGGTGTTGCGCTGAGGCAGGTTTTACTCGACGGCTTTGACCATGTCTTCAATGACTTTCTTCGCGTCGCCGAAGACCATCATGGTTTTGTCGAGGTAGAACAGTTCGTTGTCCAGGCCGGCATAACCGCTGGCCATCGAACGCTTGTTGACGATGATCGTCTTGGCTTTGAACGCTTCCAGAATCGGCATGCCGGCAATCGGCGATTTCGGATCGTTCTTCGCCGCCGGGTTGACCACGTCGTTGGCGCCCAACACCAGCACCACGTCGGCCTGGCCGAACTCGGAGTTGATGTCTTCCATCTCGAACACCTGGTCGTAAGGCACTTCGGCCTCGGCCAGCAAGACGTTCATGTGGCCGGGCATCCGACCGGCCACCGGGTGGATCGCGTACTTCACGGTCACGCCGCGGTGGGTCAGCTTCTCGGTCAGCTCTTTCAACGCGTGCTGCGCGCGTGCCACCGCCAGGCCATAGCCCGGAACGATGATCACGGTGTCGGCGTTGGTCAGCAGGAAGGTTGCGTCATCAGCCGAACCGGATTTCACCGGCCGCGCTTCTTTCGAACCCGCCGGGCCAGCCGCGTCTGCGGTGTTGCCGAAACCACCGAGCAGCACGTTGAAGAACGAACGGTTCATCGCCTTGCACATGATGTAGGAGAGGATCGCGCCGGACGAACCGACCAGCGAACCGGCGATGATCAGCATCGAGTTGTTCAGCGAGAAGCCGATACCCGCCGCCGCCCAGCCGGAATAGCTATTAAGCATCGACACCACAACCGGCATGTCCGCGCCGCCAATCGGGATGATGATCAGCACGCCAAGCACGAACGCCAGGGCCAGCATCAGCGCGAAGGCGCTGAGGTTGCCGGTAAGCATGAAGGTGATGCCAAGCGCCAATGTCGCCAGGCCCAGCACCAGGTTCAGTTTGTGCTGACCGCCGAACTGTACGGGCGCGCCCTGGAACAGACGAAACTTGTACTTGCCCGAGAGCTTGCCGAAAGCGATGACCGAACCGGAGAAGGTGATCGCACCGATGGCTGCGCCGAGGAACAGCTCCAGACGGTTGCCCGCCGGAATCGCGTCGCCCAACTGTTTGACGATGCCCAGCGATTGCGGCTCGACAACCGCAGCAATGGCGATGAACACCGCAGCCATGCCGATCATGCTGTGCATGAAAGCGACCAGTTCCGGCATCTTGGTCATTTCAACGCGTTTGGCCATGATCGAGCCGGCGGTGCCGCCGACCAGCAAACCAACGATGACATAACCGATGCCGGCCGTAGCCAGCTCCGCGCCGAGCTTATAGATGAGGCCGACGGTGGTGAGGATCGCCAGCGCCATGCCGAGCATGCCGTAGACGTTGCCGCGCCGCGAGGTAGTCGGGTGCGACAGGCCTTTGAGGGCCTGGATAAAGCAGATCGACGCGATCAAGTAGAGCGTCGTGACAAGGTTCATGCTCATTACTTGGGCGCCTCTTCTTTTACGACTTTCGGGGCTTTTTTCTTGAACATCTCAAGCATTCTGCGGGTGACCAGAAAGCCACCGAAGACGTTGACCGCCGCCAGCGCCACCGCCAGGGTGCCCATGGTTTTGCCCAGTGGCGTCACGGTCAAAGCGGCGGCCAGCATGGCGCCGACGATGACGATCGCCGAAATGGCATTGGTCACCGCCATCAGTGGCGTATGCAGCGCAGGTGTAACGTTCCAGACCACGTGATAACCGACATAAATCGCCAGCACGAAGATGATCAGGTTGTAGATACCGGGGGAGATAAGCTCTTCCATCGTCTGAATCCCTGCTTAGGCGTTTTTGCGGATGACTTGGCCGTCGCGGCACATCAGGCACGCAGCGACGATGTCGTCTTCGAGGTTTACTTCAAACTGGCCTTCCTTGTTGAAAACCAGCTTGAGGAAGTCCAGCAAGTTACGGGCGTACAGCGCCGAAGCATCTGCGGCGACTGCACCGGCGAGGTTGGTCGGGCCGCAAATGGTCACGCCATTTTCGACGACCACCTGATCGGCCACGGTCAGCGGGCAGTTGCCGCCCTGAGCCGCCGCGAGGTCGATCACCACTGAACCGGGTTTCATCTGCGCCACGGTGTCCGCGCTCAGCAGCGTCGGCGCCTTGCGGCCGGGGATCAGCGCGGTGGTGATGACGATGTCAGCCTGCTTGGCGCGTTCGTGCACGGCCAGGGCCTGACGCTGCATCCAGCTCGCCGGCATCGGCCGCGCATAACCGCCGACACCGACCGCGCATTCGCGCTCTTCATCGGTCTCGTAAGGCACGTCGACGAACTTGGCGCCGAGGGATTCGATCTGCTCCTTCACGGCCGGACGCACGTCCGACGCTTCGATCACCGCACCCAGGCGTTTCGCTGTAGCGATCGCCTGCAAACCGGCAACACCGGCGCCGAGAATCAGCACGCGCGCCGCTTTCACGGTGCCCGCAGCAGTCATCAGCATCGGCATGAAGCGCGGATAGTGGTGCGCGGCGAGCAACACGGCTTTGTAACCGGCGATGTTCGCTTGCGACGACAGCACATCCAGACTTTGTGCGCGGGAGGTGCGCGGCGCGGCTTCCAGAGCAAACGCGGTGATTCCGCATTCAGCCAGTTTGGCGATGGTTTCATTGCTGAACGGATTGAGCATGCCCACCACAACGGTGCCGCTCTTGATCAGCGCCAGCTCGCTGTCGCTGGGGGCGACCACCTTGAGAATCAGCTCGGCACCAAACGCATCGTTGGCGCTGCCAATGGTTGCGCCTGCCGCTTCATAAGCACTGTCGACAACACTGGCTTTAACGCCGGCGCCGCTCTGCACAGTGACCTTATGACCCTGGCCGATCAGTTTCTTGATGGTTTCCGGGGTTGCAGCAACCCGTGTTTCACCCGTTTGGGTTTCGAGAGGAACACCAATGTGCACGTCAAATCTCCTGCGTGATCTTATTGAGTAAACCCAGGCACTTCGGATGGTGCGACTGGGGCGGCCGATCAGCACGATCCCGCCAAATCAGGGCGGGGCGCGGCATTTTGCAGGCGAACTTTGTGCCCATCAAGGGATTATGACGGGTGACGGAAAATTAACTACAAGTCACCCCGTGACCGAATGTCGCAACTGACCGGCGCAATCCCTTGCAGGCTGTGCCCTGTAAGGATTCTGGTCGAAATTAAAGAATTTACACATTGGCGCGGTGAATGAGCTGGCATTGCTGGCCAATAGAGGCTGAAAGCCACGTCCACAGGCGCTTGTGGGACGTTTGTACTGCTTGCAAGTACAGTCTATGAATATGCGACAAATACTTATATCTGTAGGGTTTTGATTTTACTGACTACGGGGTCAGCTAATTGGCGATAGCCTTTATCCTTCGAGGCTGTAGCCGTGTGCCTGATTTACCAGCCAGTCGCGAAAAGCCCTTAAAGAAGCGGATTCGACCTTTCGCTCGGGAATCATCAGGTAATACGCCTTGATGCTCGACAGGGCCTGCGGGTTGGCAATCACCAGGCGTTTCTCGGCCAGCTCACGCTGAATCAGGAATGGCGGAATCAGCGCGATGCCCATGTCATGCATGGCCGCTTGCGCAAGCATGGAGAATAGCTCGTAACGCGGACCTGTCATGTCGCGGGGGATGTTGAGGTTTTGCGAGTTGAACCACTGGCGCCAGGCGTAGGGCCGGGTGGTTTGTTGCAACAGTGGCAGTTCAGCGATTTCGCTGGGTGTCAGAAGAGTCTTCTTCCCCAGTAGGGCGGGGCTGCACACCGGCATCGGATTTTCGCCCATCAGCCTGTGGGATTCAGTACCCGACCAATCGGCGTCACCGAAATAAATCGCCGCGTCGAACTCAGTGTCGGCGAACAGGAAAGGCCGGGTGCGGTTGGTCAGATTGACCGTCACTTCCGGGTGTTGCTGCTGAAAATCCTTGAGCCGTGGCAGCAGCCATTGAGTGCCGAAGGTTGGCACTACCGCCAACTCGATAACGTTGGCGCCTTGCTGGCCCATGACCGACAAGGTGTCGCGCTCCACGGCATCCAGTTGCGTGGCGACGCGGCGGCTGTAGGAAAGTCCCGCTTCGGTCAGTTTTACCCCGCGCCGCGAGCGTCGGAACAGTTCGACGCTGAGGAAGTCCTCAAGGCTGGCGATCTGTCGGCAAATCGCCCCTTGGGTGAGGGAAAGTTCCTGCGCAGCCTTGGTAAAGCTCTCGTGGCGTGCGGCCGCTTCGAAGCTGATCAGCGCCGTGGTGCTGGGGATTTTCCTGCGCATGTACCTGAACCTCACTCATACATCGCATTAATGAGCTTTCGCGATGTTTCGGAGTGAGAAATTAGCACAACAGTATGCAAAATCCTCGTTTGCCGGAATGCTGAGCCGGGCCTAGGATCAGTCCACGTTATTTGACCCGATTCGAGAGGACTCACTCATGGCCGGTAAAGCTAGCTTCAACTGGATCGATCCACTGCTGCTGGATCAACAGCTCACCGAAGAAGAACGCATGATTCGCGACACCGCCGAGCAATTCGCTCAGCAGAAGCTCGCGCCGCGTGTGCTCGAAGCTTTCCGCCATGAAAAGACCGACATCGCAATTTTCCGCGAGATGGGTGATGTGGGCCTGCTGGGCGCGACCATTCCCGAGGAATACGGTGGCAGCGGCCTGAACTACGTCAGCTACGGCTTGATTGCCCGTGAAGTCGAGCGCGTCGACTCCGGTTATCGTTCGATGATGAGCGTGCAATCTTCGCTGGTCATGGTGCCCATCAACGAATTCGGCACCGAAGCGCAAAAACAGAAGTATCTGCCGAAACTGGCTTCCGGCGAGTGGATCGGTTGCTTCGGTCTGACAGAGCCGAACCACGGCTCCGACCCGGGCGCGATGATTACTCGAGCGCGCAAAGTCGACGGCGGCTACAGCCTGACCGGCAGCAAAATGTGGATCACCAACAGCCCGATCGCCGATGTGTTCGTGGTCTGGGGCAAGGACGATGCCGGCGATATCCGTGGTTTCGTGTTGGAGAAAGGCTGGAAAGGCCTGAGCGCTCCGGCGATTCACGGCAAGGTTGGTTTGCGCGCATCGATCACTGGCGAAATCGTCATGGACAACGTGTTTGTCCCTGAAGAGAACATCTTCCCGGATGTGCGCGGTCTGAAAGGCCCGTTCACGTGCCTCAATTCCGCGCGTTATGGCATCTCGTGGGGCGCACTGGGTGCTGCCGAATTCTGCTGGCACACCGCGCGCCAATACACATTGGATCGTCAACAGTTCGGTCGGCCGCTGGCGGCCACTCAACTGATCCAGAAGAAACTGGCCGACATGCAGACCGAAATCACCATGGCGCTGCAAGGCTGCCTGCGTCTCGGCCGTATGAAGGATGAGGGCACTGCGGCGGTCGAAATCACTTCGATGATGAAACGCAACTCCTGCGGCAAGTCCCTGGACATCGCGCGCATGGCTCGCGACATGCTGGGCGGTAACGGCATCTCCGATGAATTCGGCGTCGCTCGTCATCTGGTCAATCTGGAAGTGGTGAATACCTACGAAGGTACGCACGACGTGCACGCGCTGATCCTTGGTCGCGCGCAGACCGGCATCCAGGCGTTCTATTAACAGGAGAACGGCCATGGGCGCGCTTTCGCATCTACGGGTACTGGATTTATCGCGGGTGCTGGCCGGGCCATGGTCCGGGCAGATCCTCGCCGACCTCGGCGCCGAAGTAATCAAGGTCGAGCGCCCGGGCAATGGCGACGACACGCGCGCCTGGGGGCCACCTTTTCTGAAAGACGCCTATGGCGAGAACACCAGCGAGGCCGCCTATTACTTGTCGGCCAATCGCAACAAACAATCGGTAACCATCGATTTCACTCGTCCTGAAGGGCAGAAGTTGGTGCGTGAGCTGGCGGCGAAGTCAGACATTCTGATCGAGAACTT